>JBNKGB010000006.1:0-89127 GCA_050289605.1 Roseibium sp.
AGGAAGGCGTGTGAAAACTGATCTCTTCGGCCGTATGCCGCCTGACCGCCGTAGCGCGCCAGCAGGGCGTCGATGCGCTCCAGCACTTCGGCTTCGCTGGTGTTACGCGTCGTGCGGGCCAGCAAAGAGGTGAATGCGCCGTCCAGTTCATAGATCGCCTCAAGAGCACTCTCATTCATCCAGACGACGCCGAAGCGGCGGTCGTCAGGCATGATATCGCCCGGTCCGGCAACATAAACGAATTCGGGGGAATAAGCGGTACCAACGATGCGCAAGCGGAACTTGCGGCCGTTGAGAATGGCTTCGAACGTGTCCCCCGGACGAAAGCCATGCGCACGTGCGAAGGCCTGATTGACGACCACTTCTTTTGCGGTGCCGGCCGCCGGCATCCGGCCAAGATTCAGCAAGGGCCGGTTGAGTGCAGGCATTCCACCGTCAGGTACCGAGATAAATTGCGCTGTCGCCGGTTCTCGCATCCCGTCGATCTCGAGAAGCGCAGACTTGACGATCCGGGTCTCGGTCGTTGCTATGCCTGGGATCCTGGCAATCCTGTCTGAAATGCTGCGCGGTGCGCGCTCCACGCTCGCGAACACATCGGCAAAGCGCTGGCGCTCGTAATAGGCAATCCGGGTTTCTTCGAGAGAGCGATAAGACCCGATGGCCAGGAGCACTGTGGCAACGCCTGCAGCCATGACCAACCCGATCGCGAGGGCCTGCGCCCAAAGACGCTTCAGATCCCGCAAGAGTTTTTTGTCGAGCGGGGACATAATGACAATCTAGTCGACGCGGGATGCTGCCTGCATTGACTCCTATCAATTTAAGCCCGAGGAAATTTAATTCATTTCAGTATCTTGCTCGCTTCCGGCCGCTCATGATCGGATATCCGCGGGTCGCAAATGACGATCCTGACAGACCCTCTGTGCCGTCGGTCGTTGCGCCGCTTGCAACAGCACCGAGCGCGATCCGGTTCCTGCCGAATTCACCGCATTTCCACTGCAACGGAGCTGCATATTCTTCAGCCGCAGCGCTGCGGTCTGCCTCACGTCCCCGCCAACCTCGAATTAGGCCATGCTGGTCTGCGCTTTCGGCAGATCGAACTGAACTCCCGGCGGCTCATTCCGGAAACCCGGTCTGATGAACACTTTTTGTCGCCCCGTCATCGACGAACATGGAATAGAGCCAGCTTCTGTGGTCCATGCCGGTGGCCGAGCGGGCGTCCGGCAAACCTATCTGCGGGTCAAGTTTCCGTCATTCAATCCGCGCAATTTCAGCCGCCATATCCGGGATCAATTTTACCCGGTAAGTCGCGTTTTCACATTTCAGGATCCAGACTTCTACATCCGGTTGCGACTGTTCCTTGAGTTGTTCTGCACTCTCTGGCTTGTCGCAGGAATTTCCCTGTTCGCGGACCTGAACTGCCAAAAGGTCATTCACGTTGGCACCACTGCTGGTGTCCTGCTCAGCAGCAAGTGGAGCTATCAGCTGAGTTCCAGCAAGCAACCCGCAACTCAGTATCAGTGCCTTTCCTGAAAAGGCATGCCACCACTTCATTGCAATTCTCCCATTTGCCAAATGATCGTGCCCCTTTCGCTCCAGGGTGGAGACGCCTGCTCTGCTCCTATTCACTTACCCGCCGTTTTCAAATACTCCAGCATCGTCTGCGCATCCGACCGCTCCACAGGTACGCCCGGCGGCTCGTCCCGGAACCCCGGTTCGATGAACATTTTCCGGATCACGCCGTCGTCGACGAACATGGAATAGCGCCAGCTTCGAAGGCCCATGCCGGTGGCCGTGCGGGTTACCAGCATGCCCATCTTGCGGGTGAAGTCGCCGTTGCCGTCGGGCAGCATGAAGACCTTCTCGATCGAATTCGCCTTGGCCCACTGGAACATGACGAAGGCGTCGTTGACCGAGAGGCAGACGACCCTGTCGACGCCTGCGGCAATGAAGTCGTCGTAATGCGCTTCATAACCGGGCAGATGGCTTTCCGAGCAGGCCGGCGTGAAGGCGCCGGGGAGCGCGAAGAAAATCACCTTCTTTCCCTTGAAGATGTCGTCCGTGGTCAGGGTTTTCCACTCAAAGGGATTGGGCCCGCCAAGCGCTTCGTTGCGCACACGGGTGTAAAAGACCGAATCTGGAACCATTTCCGGGTGCATGTCCGTCCCTCCGATTGCCGGTTCAGACTATCGGGCTTTTTGGGGATCGCAAGCGGGAAGACATCCTGAGGCAAAGGGGTCAATTGCCGGGAAAGTCGTCGCTGTCAGGGTTGGACCTCAAGGCCGCTTCCCGCCGACTTGTCGTCCCGGCTGGAGCGAAGCGGAAGGCCGGGATCCAGTAGCCACAGTATGAGTTTGAGACGCAAGCCTTTGGTTTTCTGGATCCCTGCCTGCGCAGGGACGACAGGTGACGGCGAATTCCTCGCTCTGGAAATCAATCGCGCCTGATCAAGATGGACCTTCTGCGGGAAACAAGTAGGCGCCCCACCTTCGCGAACGACTGTGCCCAGGCCGACGAAAACGGTCGGCTTTGGGCTTGCCGCCCTGAAGTTGCACCGCTTAAGCTCGCCGGTCTGATTTGGAGGTAACCCATGCATACGGCGGCGGCCGGCACGCGGTCTCAGGCGACCGCTGGAATTCTGGTGATGTGCGCGGGCATTTTTTGCCTGTGCGTCAACGACGCCATCGCCAAGGAACTGACTGCAGGCTATTCCCCCATCCAGATCCTGTTCCTTCGAAATATCATCGCCCTGCCGATCGCGGTTCTGATCGCGCTGAGGCTGGGAGGCCGCGGCGCACTTCGATCCTATCGCCCTGCAGCGCATCTCTTGCGCGGAGCTTTGTGGATCGGCGCGGCAACGACCTTCTTCTCCAGCATGATCTATCTGGAACTGGCTGAGGCCACGGCACTGGTCTTTGCCGCGCCCGTCTTCGTTACTGCCCTTTCCGCCCTCATCCTGAAGGAACAGGTCGGCTGGAGGCGCTGGACCGCTGTGCTGGTCGGCTTTCTCGGCGTGCTGGTCATCGTCCGGCCCGGGGCCGGCACCTTCCAGACCGCCTCGCTGCTGCCGGTGACAACCGCGGCCTTTTATGCCGTCATGATGATCAGTTCCCGCTGGGTCGACCCGCGAGAAAGCGTCTGGACCATGATGCTCTATCTGACGGGTGCGGGCGCGCTCCTCAGCGCGTTCGTCGTGCCGTTCTACTGGTCGCCTATGCGGGCGGAGGACATGAAGCTCTTCATCGGCATCGCTGCCTTCGGCACCGCCGGGGTCACGATGATCACCCAGGCCTTCCGCATGGCGCCGGCCTCCGTGGTTGCCCCCTTCGACTATGGCGCCCTCCTCTGGGCGACGCTGTTCGGCTGGCTGTTCTGGAACGAGATACCCGGACCGGTCACCTTCCTTGGTGCCGGCATAATCATTGCCAGCGGCATCTTCATCGTGCTGCGTGAGCGGCAATTGAAGGATTAGGACACGACGGCCTCATGATGCCCAACCCGGACGGAGAAAATCCGTCCGGGCAAGCCAAAAGCGGTTACATGCGCTGGGTGAAGGTCGCGACTTTCACGAGCGACGCATAGTCCCTGGCAAGTTCCAGGAACGCGTCGTAGCTCTTGCGGACTTCGGCGAACGTGGGGTTTGCCGCAGCGTTTTCGTCCATCACCTCGGCAACCGACGTCTTGAGTGCGGTCAGGACGTCGTCCGGGAAGGTGGCGAAGGTGACGCCGTCTTCCTTCAGCTTCTGCATGGCAACGGCGTTGTAATAGTCGAACTGCGCCGTCGTCTCGACGGAGACCGCCTCGGCGGCATTGGCGATGACGGCCTGAAGATGCGCCGGAAGGCTGTCGAAGGCCTCCTTGTTGACGACGATCTCAAGGGCGGCCGAAGGTTCGTGGAAGGCCGGGACGTAGCAGTATTTGGCGACCTTCTGCAGGCCGAAGGCCTGGTCCAGCATCGGGCCGACCCACTCGGCGGCGTCGATGGCGCCCGACTGGAAGGACGGGAAGATTTCCGGAGGCGGCAGCATGACCGCGTTGACGCCGAGCTTGCGCATGGCTTCACCGCCGAGACCGGCAATGCGCATGTTGAGCCCTGCAAGGTCGTTGAGGCCTGTCACCGGCTTCTTGAACCAGCCGGCGGCCTGAACGCCCGAGTTGCCCGAATAGAAGGGCTTCAGGCCGCGCTCCGCATAAAGGCCGTCCCACAGGTCCTGGCCGCCGCCGTAGCGCAGCCATGCGGTGGTTTCGACCGCCGTCATGCCGAAGGGAACGGCGGAGAAGAAATGCAGCGCCGAGTTCTTGGAGGCCGCGTAATAGGGTGTCGAATGGCCGATCTCGGCCGTCCCCTGTTCGACGGCGTCCTCGACGCCGAAGGGGGGGACCAGCTCGCCGCCCGAGAAGACCTTGAGCGTCAGCTGGCCGTCGGACATGGCGGCGACCCGCTCGGCGAAACTGGTCACGTTGGTGCCGACGCCCGGCGCTTTGGCGGGAAAGGAGGTCGGCAGTTTCCATTCGACCTTTCCTTGAGCAATCGCCGGTGCCGCCAGCATGGCGGCGGGGGCAGCTGCGGCCCCGACCTTCAAAAAGTCACGTCTTTTCATGAATTTTCTCCCTGAATTCTCAGAACAAAACGGTGGGCAGCCAGGTTGCGAGTGCCGGAAAGACCGCGACAATGGCGAGCGCCAGCAACTGGATCAAAACAAACGGTATCACCGACACATAGACATCGACGGTCTTGATGTCGGCGGGTGCGACGGAGCGGAAATAGAAGAGCGCAAACCCGAAGGGCGGTGTCAAGAAGGACGTTTGCAGGTTGAGCGCAATCAGCACCGCGAACCAGACCGGCGAGATGTCCGATTGCAGTATCACGGGCCCGACAATCGGCACGACGATGAAGATGATCTCCACGAACTCGAGAATGAATCCGAGCAGGAAAATCACCAGCATCGTCAAGACCAGCATGCCGTAGGCTCCGCCCGGCAGGGCGTTGAGCAGTTCGGCGACATGAACGTCGCCATCGAAGCCGCGGAAGACCAGCGACAGGATGCTGGCGGCCATCACGATGCCGAAAATCATGCCGGTGATCGTCACGGTCTCGCCGAGCGCGGGCAAGAGAATGTCCTTGCGCAGCAGCGAGGCCGCCGACAGCAGCAACAGGGAAAAGGCGGCAACCGTCAGCATGACGGACACCACGGATGCAGTGGTCCAGCTGATACGCCCGCCGGAAAAATCCAGCCCGAACAGCCCGGCCTGCCGCAGCCCCAGCAGCAGGACGGCCAGGACTGCGCAAAGGATCGCAGCCCGGGCGGCGTTCCCCCCCTGCCCCGCAGTGGCAATGAGAATGGCGCCGGCGACGCCGACACCGGCCGCCTCAGTCGGGGTTGCCACGCCGATCAGGATGCTGCCGAGAACGGCGACGATCAGCCCGAGCGTCGGCGCGATATTGCCGAAGAGAGCGCTTGGGGAAACCGTTTCCTTTGGTTCGGCTGCGGGTGCAGCGGGGGCCGCGCGACGCAGCTTCACGAGCACATAGGCGCCGTAGAGGAGGACAAGCAGCAGACCCGGCAGCAGTGCGCCGGCGAAGAGGTCGCCGACGGTGACAGGATCCGGTGCGAAGTTGCCGGCCTCCTGCTGGGCTTCGAAATAGGCGTTCGACACCTGGTCCCCGAGCAGGATCAGCACGATCGAGGGCGGGATGATCTGGCCAAGCGTGCCGCTGGCGCAGATCAACCCGCTGCTCATATGCCTGTTGACACCCGCCGACAGGAGCGCCGGCAGCGTGATGGTGCCGAGCATCACGATGGTCGCGCCGATGATGCCGGTGGACGCGGCAATCAGAGCACTGACCAGCACTACCGAAAGCGCAAGCGCCGACTGATTGCCACCCAGGGCCAGCGTAAGGTTCTTCAGCATCCGCTCGGCCTGGCCGGACTTTTCCAGAATCAATCCCATGAGCACGAATAGCGGCACCGCCAGCAGCAGCGAATTGGTCATGACGCCGTAGACGCGCTGCGGAACGGCCTGAAAGAAGACAAGATCGAAACCGCCGAAGATGGCCGCCGTCAGCGCAACCAGGGTCGGCGCGCCGGAAATGGCAAGGAGAACCGGAACGCCGGACAGAATGGCGGCGAAGACCGCGGCCACCATGATCGCAAGCCACAGGAGATCCGGGTTCATGCGTCCACCCGCCGGATGGCACCGAACAGCCGTGCCAGCATCAAGAGCACCACGAGCAAGGGCAGGATCAGGAGACAGGTCTTGACCAGGAATAGGCCCGGCAGTCCGCCCGTCTCAGGCGATCCCTCAAGGATGGACCAGGAACTGCGCACTAGGGGAAACGCGGTCCATAGCATCAGCGAGAACACCGGCAGCGCAAGCAGCAGGTCGCCGAACCAGTCGATCCATTTGTTTGTCCCCTCGCTCCAGTTCTGGCGGAAGACATCGACCCGGACGTGCTTTTCGGCCTCGAAGGAAACGGCGACGGAAAGAGCGACCAGAACGGCAAAGGCGTAGTTCACGCCGTCCTGGATTTCCAGAAAGCCGAAGCCGAGCAGATAGCGCATCAGCACCATGGCAAGCTGGCCGAAAAACACAATCGCGGTGAAGATCATGCAGAGTCTCTTCACCGCTAAAAACAGTCGTCGCATCCGGAGCCCGTATTCCACCAAACATTCATGGCCTCGAGCAGCGCGATCTGTCGCCCTGTGCCCGGCCCGGGGTCAGCTTAATCAGCAGTTTTACCCATGTATACAAGGATTTGCCGGAGTTCACGGTTTCCCTCACGCGGACTGGCCAAGGGGCGTGCCTTCCGCAGGGGTGTCGCGAGACGGGCCGCGGCGAAAGGATCGGTCACCCCCCCTGAATGACGCTGCGTCAGCAATCTTCTTCAAGTTCAACTGAACTCATGGTTCAATCGCGCCGTTTAGGAGTAATCGATCATGAAACACTTTGTATTTGGATTTTTGCTCGCACCTGCCCTTTCCGCAACTTCCGCTCTCGCGCAGAAAATGCCCGGTGAACAGGAAGCCATCGATGGCTGTATCGACCAGGTGAGAACCGTTGGCGGCGCGGGTGCCGCGGGCGGAGAAGTCCTGAGCTCGGAATTTTCCGAAGCCGGAACCCTCGTGATGCTCAGGGACGGCGGCGGCACGACCTGGCGCTGTATCGGCTACAAGGACGGGTCCGTGGGCGATCTTGCCGTGGTGGAGGACGCCTTCGCATCATCGCAGGGTTCCGCCTCGTCGGCTCCCCAGGACCAGTCGCTTTCGGTCAAGTTTGCCCCGGGTTCAACAGGTGCAACCTATTCTGCCGACCTTGGGAGCAGCGATGCGGTCCGCTACGTGCTCAACGCCAGAAACGGTCAGTTCCTGACGGTGGATCTGCGTGGCAACAGCGACCTGCTCAACTACATCATCTACGTTCCCGGCGGCGACATTCTGTTTGAATCCTCGCAAGGCGGTTATGCCTATACCGGCCAGCTCTACAAGACCGGCGATCACCTGGTGGAGGTTTTCTACAACGGCAACCAGGGCACCGTCGGCAGCTACGACATTTCTTTCGAGATCAAATAACCGGCGATGACGGAGAGTGCGGCGCCCGATCTCGTGCCGGACGCCGCTTTTCACTCGGTCCACCGCCTTACAGGGCCTGGGCCAGCTGTCGCTCGAATGCCTTGAGACCATCGCGGAAGGATGCCGCGAACTGCGCGGCGGGACCAGGATAGACATCCTCCGCCGTTGACCGCAGACCTTCGAGCAGGCTTGCGGCGACGTCCGCCGGGTGCATTTTCGCCTGGTCGATTCCTGCCGCCATGTCCGTATCCACGAAGGCCGGTAACAGCGACAGGACGCGAATGCCTTTCGGGGCGAGTTCCGCGCGAAGGCTTTGCGTCATGGAAAGCACCGCCGCCTTACTGGCCGAATAGGTGCCGGCCAGGGAAATCGGGGCGTGGGAGAGGATCGATCCGACATTGACGATGGCCCCGCCCCCGTTTTCCGCGATCACGGGTGCGAAGGCGCGCGCCATCGAGAGGCTGCCGAAAAAGTTCGTCTCGAACTCCAGCCGCGCCCCGTCAAGAGACGGAGCGGTGGTGGCCCCGCCACCTGCGAGGACACCGGCGTTGTTCACCAGAAGGGTGACGTCGCTCGCGGCCGCGGCGGCCCGTTCGACCGACGCTGCATCGGTGACATCCAGCTTCAACGGCACGATTTCGCCGCGACCGATCGGGGCACCGGACCGGCTGGCGCCATAGACCCTGGCGCCGGCTTCGGCCAGCGCTTCCGCGATTGCAAGGCCCAGGCCTCTGTTTGCGCCCGTGACGAGAGCCACCGAATTCTCGATTTGCATGATTGTCATTCCTTCTTCCCGTTTTGCCGGCCGGTTTCCACCCGCCGGCCCTGCCGTTTCTTCCGGGACCGGAACCGGTACGAACCGATGCCTGTCCCGTCCATGGCGACAGCGATCGGAACTGACTTCGACGGTTCGTTTTCCGCCGCTTTCGACAAGGACCATTTTTAGATTATGTTTGTAATCTATAATTTCAAGATTAGATTTTGCTCATCATCTAACAAACGGCAATCGAACGAGGTCAGGGATGCGCGTCAACCGCGAAACAGCCGCCAGAAACCGGGAAAAGGTCGTCAAATCCGCCGGCAGGCAATTTCGCGAACATGGCTATGAGGGCGTAGGCGTTGCCGGGCTCATGAAGGCCGCCGGCTTGACGCATGGCGGTTTCTACAAGCAGTTCAAGGACAAGGACGCACTCATGGTCGAAGCGACACGGGTCGCGATGCGGGACAGTCTCGAAGGCTTGAAATCCGAACGGGGTGGACCCGCTCACCCCTCCCTCGAGGCGTTTGCGAACGGGTATCTTTCGCCCGCTCACTTGCTCGATCGCGGTGAAGGCTGCGCCTTTGCGGCCCTTGCCGCGGAGGCCCCAAGACACGGAGCAGAGCTGCAGGCTGTCTTTCACGGCGAATTGGAGGCCTGGATAGCCGGGCTGACGGATCCAGCGAAGCCGCAGGACGAAGACCGCTGCAATGTTATGTCAGCCATCGCCCAGATGGTCGGTGCCCTCGTGCTCGCCCGTGCCGTCGGCAACGGACCTCTTTCGCAGGAGATCCTTGCCTGTGTCAGGACCCGCTACGCGGATGAGCGCCGGGACGCCCAAAGTCCGGGATCCTGATCGCCCCTGACCGCAATTCCCGGCTCGACCAGACGACAGGCGCCGCCAATTCGGATGCGAACAAAGGCCTCCGCCGGCGCCTGACGCGGCTGGCCGGGCGTGCGCAGCGAAGGAACAGGTCGATTGTGACCTTCGTCACTGAACTGCAACTTCACATTCCCTAAGGTTATCTTCGACATCCGCAACTTGATTTCCGCGCACGCCCAAACTGGAGGAGCGCAGAATGTCGGTGAGTAATCGCAATCGGGCCAGACCCGACAGATCCCTTTTCCTTCAGGATTCCTTTCGCAACGAAGGCGGATATTCACCCGTTTTTTCCCGCGAGGACATGCTTGCGAAATGGATGACGGCCCGGGTCGAAACGACCCTTATGAAAGGTATGCGCGCACTCGGTCACTGTTACCTGCAGGACGCCGCTTTTCCTCAGCTGTCCGTTGGCGGCGCCCGTTATCAACGCAACACCGGCGACAGCGGTCGCGTTCGGATCGGTGCCATTTCCTATCTAACGGGAACTCAGGCCGCCCATCTGGGCCTCGGATCTTTCCGGACGCATGGCAGGCACGTGTCCGACCGGTCCCGGGAAGCATTTTCGACCCTTAGGGAAAAACTCGGTATTCCGGAAAAGGACATTCAGGGCGCCCTTCCCGACAACACGCTCTGGCTCGGCGCCATTCAGGCGGCGGAATCGGCAACATGGATCCAGGCGGCCTTCATCAATCAGGTCGAGGCGAAGATCGAACGACTGCTGCACAAGGAGCTGGGCGCAGTCATGCCGGCCAACGTGCCGACGTCGGCAGGCGAATTCCGACAGCTCCTGCAGACGGCCGCGCTGCGGATATTTGATACCGCGTGCAATCCCCAACTGCACAAGAACCGCATAAACCGGGTTTCCAAAGGCGAGCTCAAGCAGGTGCTGCAGTATCCGAAAGACACCGATCCGGCGAACCTGATTTTTGACGGCCAGGGTCTTGTCTATCTGGATAAGGCACTCGAACAGATGGAAAGCGCGAACAGCGAATTCACGGCCTTGGCAAACACGTTGAAGCTGAGAATTCCGGCCATGGCGGACGAAACGATCGACATGGTCATGGCAGCAAAGACGGAGGCGCAGCAGGCAGCAGGCCTGTAACCGGCAAGGGAGCGTTTCTTTCCAAATCGCGCAACTTGTCCGCGATCCCTGCCGCCACTGAAGGCGGGGTCAAGACGCTTGCCGACATGTCGATATTGCCGCGCAAAAAGGAATTGCGGCAACGCAGCAAATACGTTAGGCGGAGGGCATCTTCACGTTCAGGGTGCCGATGCCTCGACTGCCCCTCCTCCGGCAGAAAAGGCTAACCTCCCGGCAGCCTGAATCACCTGCCCTCGATCTCAAGATCCGGAGTTCAGACATGCTCGGCAAAAAAGTTCCCTTTGTTACCTTCCGCACCCGCGTTCGCGACGAATCCATCGAAGGCCCGAACCCGTTCCGTTGGGAAGACAAGACCAGCGACGACTACTTCAAGGGCAAGAAGGTCGTTCTGTTCTCCCTGCCGGGCGCCTTCACGCCGACCTGCTCGACCTTCCAGCTGCCGGATTTCGAAAAGCTCTACGAAGAGTTCAAGGCCGAAGGTATCGACGAGATCTACTGCATCTCCGTCAACGACGCTTTCGTGATGAACGCCTGGGCGAAGGCCCAGGGTATCGACAACGTCAAGGCTATCCCGGACGGTTCGGGCGAATTCACCCGCAAGATGGGCATGCTGGTCGCCAAGGACAATCTCGGCTTCGGCATGCGTTCCTGGCGCTATGGCGCCATCGTCAACGACGGCGTCGTCGAACAGTGGTTCGAGGAAGAAGGCTTCTCCGACAACTGCGAGAGCGATCCCTACGGCATCTCCTCCCCGCAGAACATCCTGGAAAAGCTGCGTGCCTCCAAGGTTGAAGCGGCCTAAGCTTCCCAGGCCTCAAATGAAAAGCCCCGGATCGCCGATCCGGGGCTTTTTTTATCGGCCCTGTTTCCGGCCCATGTTTTCGTCATCCTCCCGAAGTTCCAGCCACATGGCGTTCAGGATGGCGAGACAACAGGCCAGCGGCATTCCGAGAACCCAGGCAAAATACCACATCCGAATTCCTCCTCAGTATGCCGTGTGGTTGTCCCGTTCGATGGTTTCCTCGTCCACCTTGCCCCACAGGACCTTGTAGACCCAGGCCGTATAGGCCAGCACGCAGGGCAGCAGGAGCACCGTTGCAACCAGCATGTGGAACAGCGTCTGATGGCTGGAGGAAGCGTCCCAGACCGTCAGGCTTGCTTCGGGCTGCACCGAGGACGGCAGGATGAAGGGGAACATGGAAACCCCGACCGTGGAGATGATGCCGAAGACGGCCGACTGGGAAAAGACGAAGATCAGCTTTTCGAGGCGCGTCTGCAACAGCACCAGCGTTCCCGCAAGACCGATGAAACCGAATGCCGGCGCCAGCCAGAGCAGCGGGTGAATACCGTAGTTGCGCATCCACGCACCGCCTTCGACTATTGCCTGTTTGGCGAGTGGATTGGCCTGCATGTTCGGGTCGACCTCCGACGTGATGCGGAAGCCTTCGACATAGCCGCTTGAGACCAGATAGCCGCCAAGCGCGAACAACAGAAGACCAAGCCCCGCCGAAATCGTGCCGAAGCGGCGCGCGCGACGGGCGATGTCCCCCGTTGCCCGCATGGTCAGCCAGACGGCACCGTGCGTGACCAGCATGGCGACCGAGAGCAGTCCGCATAGCAGCGAGAATGGCGAGAACAGGCCGAAGAACGAGCCCTCGTAGGTCATCCTGAGATCGAGATCGAGCCGGAAAGGCACGCCCTGGAGAACGTTCCCGACCGCAACGCCGAACACCAGCGCCGGAACGAAGGAACCGGTGAAGAGGGCCCAGTCCCAGGCATTGCGCCAGGAGGGATCGGGCCGCTTGGAACGGTATTTGAAGGCGACCGGCCTCAGGATCATGGCGGCGAGCACCACGAACATCGCCAGATAGAAGCCGGAAAAACTGACCGCGTAGAGCGGCGGCCAGGCAGCGAAGATCGCCCCGCCCCCGAGAATGAACCAGACCTGGTTGCCTTCCCAGGTCGGGCCGATGGTGTTGATCACGACCCGCCGCTCGATATCGCTTTCGGCGATGAATGGCAGCAGCACGCCCACCCCCATGTCGAACCCGTCCATGACCGCGAAGCCGATCAGCAGCACACCGAGCAGAAGCCACCAGATCATCTTGAGCGTCGCGTAGTCGATCAATTCATAAAGAACCATGAGTGTCACTCCGCCGGAACATGAACGGAACCGGACACGGGTCGGGCAGCGTCCGAGGATCCGGGATCGAAGGAACTGCCGTCGTCGGGGCCGATCTTGATGTATTTGAGCATAAGCGCGACCTCGATCACCAGGAGCGTACTGTAGAGTGCGACGAAACCGGCAAACGTCAGCAGGATTTCACCAAAGGAAAGACTGGAAACCCCGGCGGATGTCGGCAGCATGCTCTCGATGATCCAGGGTTGGCGGCCATATTCGGCGACGATCCAGCCCATCTCGCAGGCGAGCCAGGGCAGCGGGATGGAAAGCACCGCGATCTGCAGGAGCCATCGGCGCCTTTCCCTCAGATGGTCGAGCTTTCCGGCGGAGGAATAATAGAAGAAGACCGCTGTCGCCAGGATGAAGAAAAAGCCGCAGGCGACCATGATCCGGAAGGAATAGAACATCGGAAAGACGTTCGGCACGGACGACCATGCGGCTTCGTCGATCTGCTCCGGCGTCGCTTCCAGCGGATTGGACGCATAGGGCAACAGCAGATAGGCGTAGCCGAGCGAGCCCGACGTCTTCCTGAAGGTCTCGCGGACGTCGTCGGCGACGTCTTGCGGATTGGCGCGGATCTTCTGAAGCGCGTCCCAGGCGATCACTCCCTGGTGGATCCGTTCCTTGGACTGTTCCACGAGGTCCTTGATCCCGGGAATGACCGTGTCGAGAGAGCGTGTCGCCAGCAGGCCCATCACGTAAGGAACCTCGATCGCAAAGAGGTTTTCGCGCTTCTTCATGTCCGGCCAGGCTACCACGTTGAAGGACGCCGGTGCCGGCTCCGTCTCCCACATGGCCTCGATTGTGGCGAGCTTCATCTTCTGGTTCAGGTTGGCCTCGTAGCCGCTTTCATCGCCGAGCACGACCACCGACAGCGCGGAGGCAAAACCGAAGGCGGAGGCGACGGTCATGGAGCGTCTGGCGATCTCAAGATGACGTCCGCGCAGCATGTACCATGCGGAGATGCCAAGAACGAACATGGAGGCCGTGACATAGCCTGCCGAGACCGTGTGAACGAATTTGGCCTGCGCCACCGGATTGAACAGGACGTCATAGAAGCTTGAGACTTCCATGCGCATGGTGTCGGGATTGAAGACGGCGCCGACCGGATGCTGCATCCAGCCGTTGGCGATCAGGATCCAGAGGGCGGAGAGATTGGTACCGATCGCCACAGCCCAGGTGGCGGCCAGATGCTGGCGCCTGGACATCCTGTCCCAGCCGAAGAAGAACAGCCCCACGAAGGTCGCTTCCAGGAAAAAGGCCATCAATCCTTCGATGGCGAGCGGAGCCCCGAAGACGTCGCCGACATACTGGCTGAAATAGGCCCAGTTCATGCCGAACTGGAATTCCATGGTCAGGCCAGTCGCAACGCCGAGGACGAAGTTGATCCCGAACAGCGTGCCCCAGAACTTGACCATACGCTTCCAGACTTCGCGACCGGTCATGACATAGACCGTTTCCATGGTCGCGAGCAGTATGGAAAGCCCGAGGGTCAAGGGCACGAACAGGAAATGGTAGAGCGCTGTCATGGCGAATTGCAGCCTGGACAGATCGACGACGTCGAATTCCATCGTATTCCCCCTTTTCAAGCCGGATGAGACTTGAGCGTGTAGTCGGAGCTATGCGCAGCTCCGGCGGGAAAACTCATATGCCGATGCGGCTTACTTTATGCAGGTTGCGCCACGTACCGGAAGAAGAAGAATTCCAAAATGCAAACCGGCCTGAAATATGAATCGTCACCGCGGCAATCGTGGCCCAGTGTTCCTTCAAGGTCAATGCGGCAGAACCGGTCAAACGGCCGCAAGATCTCCAAATCTCTTAAACAAGGCATTGAAAGTTATCACTTTCCTCCCGTCCCCACCGGCAGTTACCGCGACAGGTCGGGCAGATGGAGTATGCGTTCGGCCGCATCGAGCTCAAGCCGCTTGTGCGAGATCATCAGCACCGAGGCGCCGGCCCTGTACTTGAGAAACCGTGTCAGCACGTCCGCAGCTGTCTTGGCGTCGAGCCCTTCGGTCATTTCGTCCAGTATGAAAAGGTCCGGTCGCGTCAGGAATGCCCGGGCGAGCGCCAGCCGGCGCTGTTCGCCTCCGGACAGGCCGAGCCCGCCCTCGCCCAGCATCGTATCCAGGCCCTTTCCGCCCGCAGATATCCGGTCGGAGAGCGCGGCATGGTCCAGTGCGTCCCAAAGGTCCTGTTCGCTCGCCCCGGGGTCGGCAATTCGCAAGTTGGCGGCGACGGTGTCGTTGAAGAGATAGGGCCGCTGCCCCAGCACCGTGACCGACCGACGCAGGTCCGCTTCGGCAATCTGCCGGATGTCCCACCCCCTCAGCCGGATCCGGCCCTGATCTGCGAAAACCAGACGCGAGGCAAGTGCGGAGACTGTGCTCTTGCCGCAGCCTGAACGTCCTGCAATTGCAACCACCTCACCCGGTGCAACGGTGAAGGAAACGTGTTCCAGGACGTTCCGGTGTGCCCCGCTGTAGCGGAAGGACACGTCGTCGAACATCAGGACGGATTTCTCCTCACAATCGCTCCCGTGACCGTGGTTGCTGTCGTTGAATACATGTTCCGCCGCGCCGTCAGTCATCAGGCTTTCGATGCGCCCCGCGGCCAGCGCGACCCGCGACAGCTTGCCAAGACCCGGCAACAGCATGGAAAAGACTTCCGGCAAGGCCACAACAACCAGAACCAGACCGACAGCGAATGCGGGTCCGTGTCCACCCGGGGAGCTCAAGATTCCCACCCCCAGAACGGCGGCCAGGAAGAGCTGCCCGATCAGGGTGGAGGCAGCGGTCAACCGGATGACACGGTTTTCCTCCTGTTCTTCCGCCAGAGCCAGGCGCTCGTCCGCTGCCAGAACGGTTTTTGCCGCATCGTCCAGCCCGCCGTAGATCGCGAGATCGCGCCGCCCGGCGACGAGATCGGTCGCACGCACCCGCATGGCATCCAGCGCGGCGTCGGCCCGCCGGGCGGTCCGCTTGTCCCGGCGGGAAAAAGACAGCCACGCGAGTCCGGCCCAGGCTGACAGGAAGACAAGTCCCGTCAGAAACACCGGAAGGGTGACTGTCCACCAGACCCAAAGGAGGACAGCCGCGACGGTGACCGCAACCGCAATCGGCACCACAAGGCGGAGATAAACCGTGTCGAGCGCTGCAATGTCCAGCGTCAGGCGGTTCAGGACCAGCCCGGACCGCTGCCCGCGCCGTCGGCTTGACACGAAGGCCGCAAACAACCTGTCCCGCATTGCCGCCAGAAACCGGAACGTGGCGTCGTGTGTGAGCATGCGTTCGCCGTAGCGGCCACCGGTCCTGACGATCGCAAGCGCGCGAATGACCGCACTCGGGGTGAAGATGTTCAGAACCACCACGCCAAGTCCGGCCAGAGCCGCCGCGCTGATGAACCAGCCCGAAACGCCGAGCAGCAGAATGCCCGCCATTGCAGGAAGAATGGCGGCGGCGATACCGAGCCAGAAGTAAAACCTGTTCTCCCGGTGCTGCGCCGCTATGAGTGCAAGAACCGCCTTCATGCGCCGACGGCCTCCCGTGCCATGTCTCCTCGGGTCGACAGATCGATCTGCCTGCCGGGCACTTTCGCAACAAGAGCCGGATTATGGGTCGCGATGAGGGCGGTTCGGCTGTGAGACAGCTCGGTCAAGCCACGAATGACGTCGCTGGCGGTTTCTTCATCGAGCCCCGCTGTCGGCTCGTCCGCGAGAAGCAGAACCGCCGACTTGCGGAGAGCCGCCCGGGCAAGCGCGACCCGCCGGATCTCGCCAACAGAAAGCCCGAACCCGTCTTCCCCAAGAGGGGTTGAAAGGCCGTTCGGCAATCGCTGGACGAGTGCCGTTGCCCCGGCAAGTTCCAGTGCAGCCCACAGGTCTTCGTCGGTTACCGCCGCCCGATCCGTGACGCCCTTCAGCAGATTGAACTTCAGACTGCCGTGAAACAGCCTTGGCGACTGGCTCAGCCAGATGACATTGCGGCGCAATTGCCCAGCCGTTTCCAGGACGGGCCGGCCATTTACATGGACCTCGCCCTTCCCCAGTGTGTGAAATCCGAGAATACAGTCCAGAAGTGTCGTCTTACCGCTGCCGCTGGCGCCTTGCAGGAGAACGGTCTCACCCGGGGCGATGTCGAGATCGAAGCCGTCGAGGATCCTGCGGTCGCCCAGGTCGAGCGTCGCCTTCCGGAACCGGATGACAGGTGGTGCCGACAGGACATCCGCCGCCCCGGAACAGTCGTCCGAAATCGGATCGTGACGGCGTTCGCCAGCACCGATGTCCGCCATCAGCCTTGCCAGCTTTTCCTGCGCGGCCAGCCCGCCGGCCCTGTCGTGATAGGCGGCGGCATAACCCCTGAGCGGGGCGAAGAATTCGGGTGCGAGCAGCAGTATGAAAAGGCCGGACGTATAGGAGAGCGGCGAGCCCCAGGTGCCGGCGCTGACATCGCCCAGCAGGGAGAAGCCGACATAGACCGCACTGAAGGCAATGCCGAGCGCAGAAAAGAGTTCGAGCGCCGTCGAGGACAGAAACGCGATTTTCAGGACCTTCATGGTGCCTTGACGAAAGGTTTCGCCGGCCTCGTGAATGTCCCTTTTCGTGCGTTCGGCAGCCCCGAAGAGCACAAGTGTCTCTAGGCCGCGGATGCGGTCCATTAGAACACCACTCAATCTCGCCAGCTCCTCTTGCTGGTTCCGGCTGGCTGCCTTTGCCCGGATGCCGATGAGAGCCATGAAGACGGGGATGAGCGGCCCGCAGACGATGAGGATCAGCGCAGCCATCCAGCTGATGGACAGGGTTGCCAGCACGATCCCCGCGGGCACCAGCCTCAAGCGCACGAGTTGCGGCACGAAATTCCGGTAGTAGGGACCGAGCATGTCCACCTGCTCGGTGATCTGGGCGGCGAAGACACCCGACGAGGGAAACCCGGCCGCAGGCGACCGGCGAACTGCTGCGGACAGAATGTCCGCCCTCGCCCGGCTCTGGATCGCGCGTGCGATCCGGCGGGCGTCGGTTTGCCCCTTCATCTGAAGGAGCGCCCTCAAAACCGCCAGAAGGCTCAGCCCGGCCAGTGCCGACAGAACGGGCGCCGTGGCAAAAAGTCCGGCGGTCCCTTCGCTCTGCGGACCAGCGAATTCCGACAGAAATGCACCAAGCGCCAGGGCAAGAAAACCGGCTTGCGGGATCCACAAAAGATCGGAAAGGCCCAGCATGTAGCCAGCGCGTCGAAGCGCCCCCTTTTCACTGGTATCCGGCAGCCCGATATCGCGGGTTTCCGCCCGCTCCGGATCGACAGACCTCTTCGAGCAACCGCGTTTTGAAACGTCGTTTTTTTTCATCCGGACCCTGATGTCGCGCCTCCCTCGCGAATTCAAGCGGCAGATTGCCACGGCCGGCATCCGGACGCTGGGGCCGGTCCGCCATTCCCAATCAACTACAGGTAATGCGGGGTATTCACAAGAAGCGAAAGCCTCCTGAAACGCTCCTGACGGAAGGATGTCAGGAGCCCTGTGCAATGACTGCTCCCGGAACAAATCTTGTGTGAATAAGGAGATCCGGATGAGCCAGCCCTGCCTCGAACTCGTGGTGTTCAAGATCAAGGACCCCGAAAAAGCCCGCCTTGCCCGAAGGGCGGCGCAGGAAACGGTGAAGACCTATGACGGCTTTCTTTCCTGGACGGCCTACGAAGCGTACGAAGAGGAAAACCTGTTCGCCGATGTCGTCATGTGGCGGGATCTGGCTTCAGCGAGGGCCGCCGGCGAGAAAGTCATGAAAGACCCCGCTTTCGCCGCCATCATGGCGGAAATCGACGGACTTGTGACGATGGCCCACTACCGTGCCGACAGGATTGTGGAAGCGGACACGAAAGCGGCCTGAGCCGGGACCTTGCCAGACCGGCATGCGCCAAAGAAACAGAAAGGCGGCGCATCTGCGCCGCCTTTCCGGACTGTGGCCAGTCTAGGGATCATGTCCCCGGCTTACTTCATCGTCGGGATGACGAACTCGGCCCCGTCCTTCAGGCCGGACGGCCAGCGGGAGGTGACGGTCTTGGTGCGGGTGTAGAAACGGAACCCGTCCGGACCGTGCTGGTTGAGATCGCCGAAGCCGGACTTCTTCCAGCCACCGAAGGTGTGGTAGGCGAGCGGCACGGGGATCGGAACGTTGATGCCGACCATGCCGATGTTGATGCGGGACGCGAAGTCCCGCGCGGTGTCACCGTCACGGGTGAAGATCGCGGTGCCGTTGCCGTATTCATGGCTGAGTGGCAGATCGAGCGCTTCCTCGTAATTCTGGGCACGGACGACGGAAAGAACCGGACCGAAGATTTCGGTCTTGTAGATTTCCATGTCCTTGGTGACGTTGTCGAACAGGCAGCCACCCATGAAGTAACCGTTTTCGTAGCCCTGCAAGGAGAAGTTACGACCGTCGACGACAAGCTTCGCGCCTTCATTTACGCCATGGTCGACAAGACCCTTGACGCGAGCGAGAGCTTCCTTCGTGACGAGCGGACCGAAGTCGACATCGTCGCCGGCCGTATACGGACCGATCTTCAGGGCTTCGACCTTCGGTATCAGCTTTTCGATCAGCGCGTCCGCGGTGCTGTCACCAACAGGAACGGCAACGGAGACGGCCATGCAGCGTTCACCGGCAGCGCCGTAGCCGGCGCCAATCAGGGCGTTGGCTGCCTGATCCATGTCCGCGTCCGGCATGATGATCATGTGGTTCTTCGCGCCACCGAAGCATTGGGCGCGCTTGCCGGCGGCCGTCGCGCGGGAATAGACATACTGGGCGATCGGGGTGGAGCCGACGAAGCCGACCGCCTGGATGGTTTCATCGTCCAGGATCGCATCGACCGCGCTCTTGTCGCCGTTAACGACGTTCAGAACACCCGCCGGGAGGCCTGCTTCGATCATCAGTTCTGCGAGCATGATCGGCACGGACGGATCGCGCTCGGACGGCTTCAGGATGAAGGCGTTGCCGCAGGCGATGGCCGGGCAGAACTTCCACATCGGGATCATGGCCGGGAAGTTGAACGGCGTGATGCCGGCGACGACGCCGAGCGGCTGGCGCATGGAATAGATGTCAATGCCCGGGCCGGCTCCTTCAGTAAATTCGCCTTTCAGGAGATGCGGTGCACCGATGCAGAATTCGGCGACTTCCAGGCCGCGGATCACATCGCCCTTCGCATCCGGGAAGGTCTTGCCGTGCTCGCGGGAGAGCGCTTCGGCGAGCTTGTCCATGTCGCGGTTCAGAAGGTCCACGAACTTCATCATGACGCGGGCGCGGCGCTGCGGGTTGGTGGCAGCCCATGCCGGCTGCGCGGCGGCCGCATTGGCGATGGCAGCGTCCATCTCGGCCTGGCTGGCGAGCGCGACCTGCGCCTGAACTTCACCGGTTGCCGGATTGTAAACGTCCGCGTAGCGGCCGGAGGTGCCCTCGACGTGCTTGCCCCCGATGAAATGACCGATCTGTCTCATGTCGCGTTTCTCCCGTGATGTCCTGACACGCACCGCTTGGGTGGTCTTGTCCGGAATTAAGTGATGTCTTTTTGACTTTTATTTTTGCCGCAAACAAGAACCAGAAATCCGGATCTGTTGTGCATTTTTTATAGTTATGGCAAATGAATAGGGTTCGTGAAAATCAACACTGCGACAACGATAGGTCCAATCCCCTCTCCTTGTCATCCCGGCCGCAGTGAATCGGAGAGCCGGGATCCAGTACTCCGCAGCTACTGTACCTCCGTTTTCAGGCCTCGGTTACCGGATCCCGCCTTCGCGGGAAAGACAAGAAGGGAGACCGGAAAGCAAATCCAAATGAACTGGGACGACATCCGCATCTTCCTCGCCATTGCCCGCACGGGGCAGATCCTTGCCGCTGCCCGGCGCCTGTCGGTGAACCATGCCACGGTCGCGCGACGGCTGACGGCCCTGGAAGAAAGCCTTGGCAAGCGTCTGTTCGACCGGTCCACCTCCGGCTGCGTCCTGACGGAACACGGTAGCCGCTTTTTCGAGCGAGCGGAACGCATGGAAGCGGAAGCGGTTGCAGCGGAGGCGGATCTTGGCGGCGACACGCCGGGTATCTCCGGAACGGTTCGCATCGGTGCGCCGGATGGATTCGGCGTTGCCTATCTCGCCCCGCGTCTTGGCAAGCTCAGGGAAATGCACCCCGGCCTGACGGTCCAGCTCGTTCCGGTGCCCCGCTCCTTCTCGCTCTCGCGGAGGGAGGCCGATATTGCGGTCACCATCGACCGGCCGGAAACCGGCCGCCTGGTTGCCGGCAAGCTGGTCGATTATGCCCTGGGTCTCTACGCCTCCCGCTCTTATCTGGAACGTCGCGGCACGCCGGCCTCGCCAAACGATTTAAGCGCACACGACCTTATCGGCTACGTGGAAGATCTTCTTTATTCGCCGTCCCTCAACTACGGCTCGGAAATCGCCGACGACTGGACCGCCCGGTTCGAGATCGCCTCGGCCCTGGGCCAGACCGAAGCCGTGCGCTCGGGCGCGGGCATTGGCATCCTGCACGATTTCATAGCGCGCGAGGATCCGCAATTCATCCCCGTCCTGCCGGACACAAAGTTGCGCCGCGCCTACTGGATGGTAACCCACGAAAGCTCCCGCCCCCTGCGCCACGTTGCGGCCGCGCAGGATTTCCTGCGCGATCAAGTCGCGCGCGACAAAGCGATTTTTGGCTAACTTCGACCGTCGTGCCGCAACTTCAATCCCGGTTGCTCACCGTCTACCGCCAGTTCTGCGTTGCAGAGATCCACTCCCGCGTCCGCGCTTCCGGATCGGCATTGCGCGTAATATCGGTCACCACCGCAGCGCTGTCGGCACCGTTTTCAAAGACCCCTGGAAGCCGCTCCGGATTGAGGCCGCCGATGGCGACCAGCGGCAGCCCGCCGATTTGCCGTTTCCATCTGCCTATCTTCTCGACGCCCTGCGGCGCCCATTTCATCTTCTTCAGGATGGTCGGGTAGACAGGTCCGAGCGCGACATAATCGGGCTCGACGGAAAGCGCCGTTTCCAGTTCTTCGCCGTCATGGGTGGACACGCCGAGCTTCAGACTTGCCTTTCGAATGGCGGGAACATCCGCTTCGGCCAGATCCTCCTGTCCGAGATGGACGAAGTCGCAACCTTCCTCGATGGCAAGTTGCCAGTAGTCATTGATGATCAGCTGGCAGCCATGGTCCGCGCAGATCTTCCTGGACGCAACGATCTCCCTGCGGAGCCCGGCTTCGTCCATGTCCTTGATGCGCAGTTGCACCAGCCTGACGCCGAGCGGGACGAGCCGCGCGATCCAGTCGGAACTGTCGACGATGAGATAGAAGGGATCGAGTTTCATTCAAATACTGCCATGCCGATAACCGGGGTTGAGGGAACCGCCATGTCGCGGGGTTCTAGCGGAGTTGCTTCGAAAGCCTGACGTCCGGCTTCGATGGCTTTTGCGAAGGCGGTTGCCATCGCCACCGGATCGCCTGCCCTGGCAACCGCGGTGTTCAGGAGCACTGCGTCGAAACCGAGTTCCAGAACCTCAGCCGCATGCGACGGCCGGCCGAGCCCTGCGTCGACGACAAGCGGGATGTCCGGAAAATGCGCCCGGTAGGCGCGCAATGCATCCGGGTCAACCGGGCCTTTGGCCGAGCCGATCGGTGCGCACCAGGGCATCAGCACCTGGCAGCCGGCCTCCAGCAGCCTTTCGCCGACGATGATGTCGTCGGTCGTATAGGGAAACACCTTGAACCCATCTTCGCTCAGGATGCGCGCGGCATCGACGAGTGCGAAGACGTCGGGCTGTAGACTGTCGTGGTGGCCGATCACCTCCAGCTTGATCCAGTCGGTCCTGAACAGGTCCCGCGCCAATCTTGCCGTGGTGACAGCCTCTTTCACCGAATGACATCCGGCCGTATTCGGCAACACGCGGACGTCAAGCTCCCGGATCAGATCCCAGAATTTTCCGCCACCGCCACTGCCCGCCGTTTCCCGCCGCAGCGACACGGTCAGGATCTCCGCGCCCGAGGCCCTGACCGCTTCCGCCAGCACCTTGGGCGAAGGATATTGCGCAGTGCCGAGAAGGAAGCGGGACGAAATACCTTGACCGTAAAACTCGAGCACGCCGTTACCCTCCCTGCATCGGCGACAGAATCTCGATCCGGTCACCGTCTTCAAGGCCGCACACCGCCCGGTCCTCCGCAGCAACAAGATCGCTGTTGCGGGCGGTGGCCAGAAACTCGTGCTCATATTCCAGCTCGTCGAGCAATGCGGCCAAGGTCGTGCTGGCGACCTCACGGGCCTCGCCGTTAATGATGAGCTTCAAGGGTGGTCTCCTTCGAAACGGGAATGATCATGTCGGCGGCGTCCTCTGCAAAATGTGGCGAGAGCAGGAAGCCGTGCCGGTAGAAGCCGTTGAGCGTGAGGACCCGCCCGTGCAGTCTGGCGCGCGGAAGATTGTCGAAATAGGCAGGCCGCACGCCGGTTCCGGTCTCGATAATCTTGGCTTCGGCAAAAGCGGGATGCAGGCTGTAGACGGCGTTCAAAAGTTCCATGGTGGACCGGACGCTGACCGGACCGTCGTCCTCGCTTTCGATCATCGTCGCCCCCACCATGAACTTCCTGTCCTCGCGCGGTACGACATAGACCGGAATACGCGGATGCAGCATGCGGATCGGGCGGGACAGGGTGACGTCCGGCGCCTGCAGGATCAGCATTTCTCCCCGCACGCCCCGCAGCTCCGGGTCCTTCGCCGCATAGCCTGTGCAATCCGCGGTGAAATCCGCGTCAAAGGCGGCGGCTTCGGCCTCAAAGACGAAGCGGACGCCCTGATCCGTCAGGGTCGACCTGAGACCTGTCAGCGCCTTCCGCGGATCCAGATGCGCTTCCTGTGAAAAGAAGAGCGCCTTTGAAAACCGCCCCACCAGATCCGGTTCCAGCTCCGCGATCCGAGGCCCGGTCAACCAGTCGTAACCGCTGGTTCTGGCGGCAAACCGCCCAAGTTCCGATTGATCGCGCGGTGGAGCGACGACGAGCGTGCCGTTCCTTGTCACGTGACCCGGCAGAGCGTCGGACCACCAGTCAACGCATTTCCGGCCATGGGTGAGCACCGCCTCTTCCGCGTTTTCGCGCTCGCACCACGGCGCCAGCATGCCGCCTGCCAGCCACGAGGCGCTGCCGCCGAGGTCGCGTTTTTTCTCCACGACGGTGACTTCCGCGCCCCGCCTGCACAGGGCAAGGGCCAGGGTCAGGCCTGCCACGCCCGCGCCTTTGACGAGGACTCTCATGCCCTTCGTTCCAGCCGGGTGGTGTCCGCACGGCGTGTCGCGACCCCTGCCCGGACCATCGTCTGAAAACAAGGCAGTTCCGGCACTCGAATTTCTCCCGCAAGGCAAACGAGCCTCGCCGCATTCGGTCACTGTGCCGGGGAAGGAGCTTCCTGCGCGTGCCCTTCGGAGCATGAGCGCAGGTGCGAACACCGTCCCTTCGCCAGCATGACCTGGATCAGGTTCATCGGGTCCCTGCACTGCACGTCTTTCGGCGCGCCCAGCAGTATCTCAGCCCCTTGTCGGGACACCCCGGGTGAATGCCGTTTATTGCAGCCCGTTCGGATGTCTTGTCAAGGGTTCAGAAGGGTCGCAGGATCAGCAAGCGCTCCTGCCCCCGTGGCCAAAGGGGGCGGGTGCCAGTCCCGACATCCAGATGGAAACAGACTGTTCAATGGACACTTTCCACCTCCTCTCCCTATCTAACCTTTCAAGAAACCCGATTGTTTCAAGGAGAGCCCGATGAGCTGGTTGAATTGCCCTGACCCTATTGCGGGAAACGCCGCAAGCTGCGATCCGATCGACACGATCATCGTCCCGCGCACCTCGGATCTTGGCGGGTTTTCCGTACGGCGCGCGCTGCCTTCGGCCCGCCGCCGCATGGTTGGCCCCTTCATCTTTTTCGATCAGATGGGACCCGCCGAGTTGCTGGTGGGCGGCGGTATCGACGTGCGCCCGCATCCGCACATCGGTCTTGCGACTGTTACCTATCTTTTCGAGGGCGAGCTGTATCACCGCGACAGCCTGGGGACGGAGATCGCCATCGCCCCCGGCGCGTTGAACTGGATGAGCGCCGGAAAGGGCATCGTACACTCGGAGCGCGAGCGGCCCGAACGCAAGCTTGAAAAACGGCCGCTGTTCGGCCTGCAAAGCTGGGTTGCGCTGCCGCAGCATCTGGAAGAATGCGATCCGGGCTTCCAGCATTTCGGGACCGAGAAACAACCGGAATTCGCCGACAACGGTGCCACGGTGAAGCTGATTGCCGGCGAACTTTACGGACACAAGGCACCGGTCGAGACTGCGTCCGAGTTGTTCTACGCCGATATTTCGCTGGCACCGGGCGCCAAAATCCCGCTGGACGCAGGCTGGGAAGAGCGCGGTCTCTACACGGTATCCGGCCAGATCAGCATTGCCGGGCAAAGCTTCGATCCGGCTCAGCTTCTCGTGTTCAAACCGGGCGACCATCTGGTGATCGAGAACAACACCCCTGCCCCAGCCCGCTTCGTGGTGCTTGGCGGCGAGCCCATGGAGGGACGGCGCTACATCTGGTGGAACTTCGTGTCCTCGTCCAAGGAACGCATCGAGCAGGCCAAGGAAGACTGGCGCCAGGGCCGTTTCGACACTGTTCCGGGCGATGCGGAAGAATTCATTCCCCTGCCCGACCGGTCCGGCCCGTAACACGGCCGCCGCATCAGAGCGGAAATGGCCGAGCGCCCCAAACACGGCCTTGCGCGAACCTGAAGTACATGCAGGTTCCGTGCAGGGCCGTTTCACCTGACCGGACTGCCGGGCACCGGATTCTCAATCCCGTGGCTTGAAAAGGTGGACGGATCGTTGTCATTTAGGCGCAATTCCGGCAACCCATGTTCCGGACGCCGCCCACAAGACATTCGAAAGCCACAATGCCTGCGACGACGCCCTTTCCTGAAGACAGCACAGCCCTGCGGCTGGAAATCATCGAGACCGCACGAGCCCTTCCCCGGCTCGGCCTGACCAAAGGCACGTCCGGCAATGTAAGCGCGCGGACGAACTCCGGTTTCCTGATAACTCCGTCGGGCACCCCCTACGAGGATCTGGAGGCGGACAGAATCGTTGCTCTCGATTTCGAGGGACGTTATCGGGGCGACATCCTGCCCTCATCGGAATGGCGCATGCATCTTGATTTCTATCTGGCAAAGCCGGGCTGCGGCGCAGTCGTCCACTGCCACAGCCCGCGGGCGACGGCACTTTCCTGCCACCGGCGCGGCATACCGGCCTTCCACTACATGGTGGCACTAGCCGGCGGTGACAGGATCGACTGCGCGGATTATGCCAGTTTCGGCACCAGGGCCCTGTCAGAGGCCATGATCAAGGGACTTGGAGAGCGCAACGCCTGCCTTCTGGCCAACCACGGCCAGATCGCCGGTGGGCCGACGCTGAAGAAAGCGCTCTCTGTCGCCGAAGGGGTCGAAGATCTCGCGGACCAATATCTCTCGGCTCTGGTTCTCGGTGAGCCGGTTATTCTGGACGCGAAGGAAATGTCTGGCATCCTGAAGAAATTCCAGACTTACGGAAAGCAGGCGGGTGAACTGGAAGACGGTCAGTCGGCCGCCTTCGAATTGCCGGTAAGGGTGGACTGACATGCGGCTTGGAATTGACTGGGGCGGAACCAAGATCGAAATCATCGCGCTGTCCGATGACGGCAAGGAACTGTTCCGGCAGCGCACGGACACACCCAAAAACGATTACCGGGGCTGCCTGGCGGCGGTCAAGGCGCTTGTCGATGCCGCCGAACGGGAAACCGGAAAGACCGGAACTGTGGGCCTCGGAATACCTGGGTCGCTGTCTCCGAAGACCGGCCTCGTCAAGAACGCGAATTCGACCTGGATGAACGGCATGCCGCTGGACAAGGATCTGGAAGAGATCCTCGGCCGTCCGGTCCGCATCCAGAACGACGCCAACTGCCTCGCCGTGTCGGAAGCAACCGACGGAGCGGGCGCCGGGGCGCATGTCGTGCATGCGATCATCATCGGAACCGGAAGCGGCTCGGGCATCGCCATCGACGCGAAGGCGCATCTGGGCGCCAACGGCATCGCCGGTGAATGGGGAGGCATTCCGGTGCCCTGGCTGAAACCTGAGGAATATCCGGGACCGGACAGCTGGATCGGGCACAAGGGGGTGATCGATCGCTGGTGCTCGGGCACCGGCTTTCAGCTCGACTACAAGGACCGTACGGGAACGCTGCTGAAGGGCCAGGAGATCATGGCGCTGAAGCGGTCCGGCGACCGGACAGCCGGCGAGGTTTACGAAGCTTATGTCAGCCGCCTTGGCCGGGCTCTTGCCATGTCGGCAAACCTGCTCGATCCGGACGTCTTCGTGCTCGGCGGCGGCATGTCGAATATCGAAGAGCTTTATGACGACCTGCCGGCTGCGATGGCGCCCTACATCTTTTCCGACACCTACGACACGCCGATCAGAAAGGCCGCCCATGGCGACAGTTCCGGCGTGCGCGGCGCGGCGTGGCTGTGGGGCTAGGCAACCGGGAGCATGCCCCCCGGAAGCCTGGGCGCATCCGGGGTTTCGGCAATCCTTCCTGCTCGGGGCAGCTGATCAAGCTGATCTGCGTCCAAGCGTCACCAGCACGATGCCGGCACCTACGGCAACGACCGCAGCAAGCTTTGCCGCATTCGGTTCTTCACCGAAGACGAGATAACCAAGCCCGAGACCGATGACGGCGGCCACGGATCCGATCTGGCTGAGGTAGACGGGGCCGGCGGTCTGCTGCAAGCGGAAATAAAGGCCGTATTGAAGCGCAAAGATCGCAATCTGCGCACCTAGCAGCCCGGTCGCCTCCGGCGTCCATGCCGCGGGTGCAACGGGTACGCCGACAGCCGCGGTGAAGACCGAGAGCGCCAGGAACCCGACCGCCATCATGCCGAGAGCAAGATCAATGGGCCGAGCCCCTTTGGGCCAGTGCATTGACCTGAAGATATTTCCCGTGGCCAGAAACAGGGGAATGGTCAGGGCGAACAAGGACCACCAGGACGCGTCTACAGACATTTCGGCGCCCGAGATCGCCAGGAGGACGCCGCCAAGCAGCCCGAACAGAACACCGGCTCCCATAAGTAGCCTGAACCGTTCCAGCCGCAGCACCACGGCAAGCGCATAGGTCAGAACCAGGGGAAAGGCGTAGCTCAGCGAAATGAACCCGGCTCCGACCTTCGAGGCGGCGACCACCGCGATCATGTTGGGTGCAATGAACAGGAGACCGCTGAAGACGAGGTGGGTAACGAGTTTCCGGCGCCCTCCCTCCACGACCGGCCTGTCCTGCCTGTTGGCGCCCGCCGACAGCAGGCGCGAGAGTGCAAAAAGTCCGGCAGCACCGCCCAGTATCGACCACTGCAACAGGGCGAGCGGGTGCCATCCGAAGATGGGTGCCGCTTTTGCGATGACAGTCGAGACGGCCAGCAAGCCGCCGACGATGAAAAGCAACGCCAGGGGCTGCTCGAGAAAACCTGTCCGGGCGGAGTTCGCCCCTTTTTCTTCGGAGCTCTCCGCGGTCCCGTTTCTGGCCGAACTGATGGCATGCGACATGGATCTCCCCTTTCAATCCTGAGGCGACCGCACCGCGCTTCGCCAATGAAATCAGAGATAGCATTTTTTATCTTTCTTTCAAGATTCTTTATTTCAAGATTCTTGACGGATATTGACTTGACCGGCGAAATGCTTGAGGATTCAGAACGCTTTGGCTGAAAATGCGGAACAAATTCTGAGCTTTGCCCGGTTCGCCCTTCCCCGGAAGAAACCTGGCAAAGCGAAACATTCGAGATCTATGCAATGAGCAAACAATCCGGCGGCACCGGCAAGGACGCGACCCATCTCTTCGGCGACCCGGAGGACCTGCTGACCGACCGGGCGGAACGCGCCTGCCGGCAGTGGCAAAAGGAAATGCCCGAGTTCAGGGAACGGCTTTTGCCCATGGTCCTGCTGGGACGGCTCAATGAAGCCTCACAGATCCTCAGCCGCGACTTCCTGACCCCGTCCTATGCGGATATCGGCTTGAAGATCGGGGAGTTCGACGTGCTGGCAACACTGGTGAGGTCTGGCCCGCCCTACAAGCTGACCCCGACAGAGCTCTACCGGACCACCATGATGAGTTCCGGAGGCATGACGGCGCGCCTGGACAAGCTCGAAAAGGCGGGCTACGTCGAACGCTGCCCGCATCCGGACGACCGGCGAGCCCTGACAGTGTGCCTGACGCAAAAGGGGCTCGACCTGATCAAACGGAAGATGCCGGACTACATCGACACCCAGCACAGGGCCGTCGAGGGACTTTCGGAAAAAGAACAGGAAACCCTTTCCGGTCTTCTGGAAAAGCTCCTGCGTTCGGTGAACGATCCACTTTCGGGACGCTGAACCATCCGGTCTGTCCGCATTTGCCCCGGCCGGGGTCCGTGCGTGCCGGGACCCCGCTTCAGCCACCCGTTTCCCTGAGACCTGCCTCCAACGCATCCCACTGACTGCGCGAGACCGCTTCCTTGGACGCAAGCAGCCAGTAGGTCTGGTGATGCGGCAGGCTCTCCTCCGAAACCCGTTGCACGCGGTCTCCCTCCAGATCGTCACGGCACAGAGGCAGCGAGGCCAGCAGAACGCCCTGCCCGGCACGCGCTGCCGACAGCGCCGGCGCGAACGTGTCGAAACGCAGCCTTGGCAAGGGGGTGGTCGGAATGCCGAACCGGGCGCCCCATTCGCTCCAGCCCGGGCGCGGGCCGGACAATGCGATGCGCGGCAGGTCCGTCCAGGGCTGTCCGGATTTCAACAACCCGGGCGCAGCGACGGGCGCGATCAATTCGCCATAGAGCGGCGATTTGTAGGCAACCGGCCAGTCTCCGGCGCCATAGCGTATCCGCACCGCGTCGTCCTCCTGCGGCGTGTCTGCGCTCAGGACCATGGTCCGGAAGGAAAGCTGCGCGTCGATACGGGAAGTCAGTTCCGACAGTCGTGGCAGGATCCAGAGATCGATGATCGAGGAACTTGCGGAGACCGTCAGCCGCTTCCGCGCGACACCGAACAGGCCCTCCGAACTTGCCCTGAGGCTTTCGAAGGCCGCCCGGACATGCGGCAGCCACGCCTCCCCCTCGACCGTCAGCGCGATGCTGCGTGCCTGGCGCAGGAACAGGCGCGTTCCAAGCCGCTTTTCCAGCTTGTCGATCCGTTGGCTCACGGCCGACTGGGTCACGCCGGTTTCATCGGCGGCTGCGGTAAAACTGCCGCAACGGGCCGCCGCCTCGAACGCCCGGATCCATTCGAGCGGCAGATTGTCGAACCGAGATCCATCCATTACCAAAACACCGTCTCAGGCCGCGATTTCCTAATTTGATTTTATGGATAGATGCTCCGATCCTTGCATTCAATATCTCAGGAGGGAATTTCGAATGCTGGACGTAGCAATCGCCGGGGCCGGAACGCATCTCGCGCTGACGACTGATCAGGGACGGCACCGCTTTCATGCCATCTGGCTGCGGGATAATGCCTGCGACGCGGAGACCCGGTCCCCGGGCAACGGCCAGCGCCTGATCACGCTGCAGGATATTCCAGCCGGAACGCGTATCGCGGCGGCAGAGGTCCGGAACACCACTCTTTCGGTAACCTTCGAGCCGGAAGGCAAGACGGTGGACTATGCCTTCGACTGGCTGCTTGAACATTCCTACGACCGACCGCTTCGTGACGTCCGCGGATGGACCGCCGCGGAAATCGAAACCTGGGACGCAGCCCTCAACGCCGGCGTGCCGTCGGCGGCATTCGAGACCGTTCGGACCAAGCCTGCGGCAAAGCACGCCTGGTTGGCGGATGTCGCACGTTACGGCTTCGGAAAACTCACCGGCGGGCCTGTCGAGGATCAGGCTCTCATGAAGGTGGTGGACCTCTTCGGCTATGTCAGGGAAACCAATTACGGCCGCCATTTTGAGGTCCGCACGGAGGTCAATCCGACCAATCTTGCCTATACAGGGCTCGGCCTCCAGGCCCATACGGACAACCCCTACCGGGATCCCGTCCCCACCGTGCAGGTTCTTTATTGCCTGGAAAGCTCGGCGGCGGGTGGCGAGAACATGGTGGTCGACGGTTTCCGGGCCGCGCTTCGCCTGCGCGAGGAAAATCCGGCCTGGTTCGATGTTCTTAGCCGCTATTGCGCCCGGTTCGAATATGCAGGATCCGAAGGCGTCGTGTTGCGGTCGCGCCGACCGATGATCGAGCTTGCCCCCGACGGCGAGCTGATCGCGATCCGCTTCAACAACCGCTCCGCCGCCGCCACTACCGACGTCCCGTTCGAGGACATGGAAAGCTATTACGAGGCCTACCGCAGGCTTGGCGAAATCATCGACGACCCGGCGATGGAAGTCACCTTCCGGCTGGAACCGGGCGAATGTTTCATCGTCGACAACACCCGCGTGCTGCATGCCCGCAAGGCCTATTCGGGCACCGGCACCAGGTGGCTCCAGGGCTGCTACGCCGACAAGGACGGGTTGCTGTCTACCCTGGCGGCGCTGCAGACAAGCCTGCCGGAGGCGGCGGAATGAGCAAGCCGGACTTCTCGGACCTTTCCCGCGACAATATCGTGGCATTCCTCGGCGACATCTTCGAGCGTTGCGGCGACGAGGAATATCTCGGCGAGCCGGTGACCATGGCCCAGCACATGCTGCAGGGTGCGACCCTTGCCGAAAAGAACGGCCTCGACGAGGAAATCATCGTCGGTGCCCTGTTGCACGACATCGGCCATTTCACCTCCGAATTCGGGACATTCTCGATGGAAGACACCGAGGACCGCTACCACGAGGAAGCGGGAGCGGAGGTTCTGAGTCGGTTCTTTCCGTCCGTCATTACCGATTGCGTCCGCTATCATGTGGCGGCCAAGCGGTACCTGTGCGCGACCAAACCGGACTATTTCAAGCGCCTGTCCGAAGCTTCCATCCATTCCCTCAGCCTGCAGGGCGGGCCGATGAATGCGAAGGAAGTGGCCGAATTCGAGAAAACCCCCAACCTGAAAAAGATTCTTCAGGTCCGGCATCTCGACGAGGCCGGCAAGCAGCCGGACATGGAAACGCCGGACTTCTGGCATTTCGCGCCGATGGTACAGCGGATCGTCGACAGGCATTTCGGAGGCCAGTCTTGAACGCCCCTCAATATATCTTCGAAGCCAGCACCAAGCCCTCCCTGCCCTGGCATGAAGTTCCGCTGATCCGGGCGACCGAGGAGACGGTCAAGGGTTATGGCTGCCTGGTGGACGACCCTGAAAATTTCCGGATCGAAATCACCCGCTGGCCCCAGCAGGGCTGGCGGCCAATCGACGAGGGAACGGGAGACGAAGGCGGCTGGGTCGAGGGTGTCTTCAAGGGAACATGGCAGGGCGATGTACTCTACGGCGAAAACGAAGCGGTCAACGGCCATTACGTGCTGGGCTGGTCCACCGACCCGCAGCAGGCGCACACCGACCGTCAGACCGCCCCGCGCGACCGGGTGCTGCTGTGGCACATGAACTACCATCCCGACGGCGGCCAGCTGTTTTACCCGCTCGACAAGTGTCCCTTCATCGTGCCGGTGGCTCTGCCCGGCGACAATCTGACGCCCGAAAAAGTGGTCGCCTTCTGGTGCGCCGGAGACCGCGGCCTCTATATCCACGCGGGCATCTGGCACGAAGGCATTTTTCCGGTGGAAGACGAGCAGCGTTTCCTCGACCGCCAGGGTGCCGTCCATGCACGGGTAAGCGCCGATATCGGCAAGGAATTCGGCGTCTACCTTGCCTGTCCGCTGAACGCGGACAAGATCAGGGACATATAGAGCCAGGACGGGCGCGGCCGAGCGCAAGTTGAACGACCGCACCGTCACCGCGAGAAAACAATTTTCTGCTACCCAATGGCGCAGTAGCCGGACTGCAATTGCAATCACTGCCGCAATAGCCGATCTTCCGTGGCAAGACCACTTGCCGAACAAACGGACGACGCATCATGTTGAAATGGGTGACCACGCTGCTTGCCACCGCTTTCCTCGCCATGCCTGTAGCAGCGCAGGAAGGCCTTCAGATCAGGGACATTGAGAAAGGCACGGGCGAAGAGGCCAATGTCGGTGAAACCGTCATCGTGCATTACACGGGATGGCTGATGGACGGCACCAAGTTCGATTCCAGCGTCGACCGCGGCACCCCCTTCTCCTTCACCCTTGGCGAGCGCCGCGTGATCCCCGGATGGGAAAAGGGCGTCGAAGGCATGCAGGTCGGCGGCAAGCGCGAACTGATCATTCCCCCGGACATGGCCTATGGAGCCCAGGGCGCCGGCGGCGTCATTCCGCCGAACGCGACGCTGAAATTCGAGATCGAACTGCTCGAGGTCCGGGGCAAGAAGTTCTCCGACATCGGCAACGATGAGCTGAAGGCGAAACTGACGGCGGGCACCACCCTCATCGATATTCGCAGACCGGACGAATGGAAGGCGACCGGCGTCATTCCGGGAAGTCACCTCGTCACCTTCTTCGACACCGGCGGTAAGGTGAACCCGAATTTCGGCGCGGAACTCAAGAAACTGATTTCAGGACCTGCCGACGAGATCGTCATCTTGTGTCGGAGCGGCAACCGCAGCCAGATGCTGTCCGAATACCTGGCCGGTCAGGCGGGCTTCACCAACGTTATCAACGTCGAAAAGGGCATCTCGAGCTGGATCGAGAACGGTGGCGAGGTCACCGCACCGGAACTGCCCGAGAACTGCTGGCTCTGCTGATTCGGCATTTGGCGACCGCCTGCCGAGGCACTATCTCTCGAGCGGCGGCATCCGGTTCCAGGCATCCAGCGCCGCGATCTTGTAGGCCTCTGCAAGGGTCGGGTAGTTGAAGGTGTTTTCAACGAAATATTCCAGCGTGCCGCGCAGGTTCAGGACCGCCTGGCCAATATGGACCAGTTCCGTCGCTCCCTCGCCCACGATGTGGCAGCCGAGCAGCCGCCGGGTCTTCAGCGAGAAGATCATCTTCAGCATTCCGGTTTCCAGCCCCATGATGTGCCCGCGCGAGGTCTCCCGGAACCGGGCGACGCCGCATTCATAGGGAATGCCGCGCTCCTTGATCTCCTCCTCGGTCATGCCGACCGTCGAGATCTCCGGAACGGCATAGATGCCATAGGGGAAATATTCCGGCGGATCGTAGGCCTTCTCGCCGAGCGCCTGACAGGCGGCAATGCGTCCCTGTTCCATCGACGTCGAAGCAAGACTCGGAAAGCCGATGACGTCACCGGCGGCATAGATATGCGGAACGCTGGTCTGAAAGGTCATCGGATCGACGGCAAGGCGACCTCGGTGGTCGACCTCAAGGCCGCAGGCGTCGAGGTTGAGCGACGGCGTCGCTCCCATGCGACCAGCCGCAAAGAGGATGACGTTCGAGCGAACGCTGCGCCCGCCCTCGAGCTTGATTTCGCAATTTGCGGGCCCGTGCTTCTCGATCTTTTCCACCTTGCTTCCGAACCGCAGGGCGATGCCCCGGTCCCGGAGCTGGTGCGTGAAATCGGCAACGAGTTCCTTGTCCAGGAAGTCGAGCATGGAATTGCGCGGCTCGATCAGGGTGACGTGGACATCGAGCGCGGAAAAGATCGAGGCGTATTCGACGCCGATAACGCCGGCACCTATCACCGCGATGGATCGCGGCAGGTCCTTCAGTTCCAGAATTTCGTCGCTGTCGAGAACGAACTCGCCGTCAAAGGGAACATAGTCCGGGCGGAATGGCCTGGTTCCAACCGTGATGATGTATTTCTCCGCCTTGAAGGTCTGCAGCTCGCCGGTTTCGCTGAGCACCTCGATCTCATGCGTGTCGACGAACCGGGCCTCGCCGCGAAGGGTATCCACCTTGTTGCGGGCGAACTGGTGTTCCAGAACCTCGACTTCGTGGTCCAGCGTAATGTGAAGGCGTGCCCTGAGGTCGGCGGCGGAAATATCCTGCTTGACCCGGTAGGATCGGCCGTAGAAACCACGCTCGCGCCATCCGGTCAGGTTGAGAACAGTCTCGCGCAAGGTCTTGGAGGGAATCGTTCCGGTATGTACGGAGACGCCGCCGACGCGCCGGCCCCGTTCCACCACCAGGACGCTGCGCCCGAATTTCGCCGCCTGGATCGCCGCCCTGCGGCCTGCCGGTCCGCTGCCGATCACGATCAGATCGTAGTGTTCCATGTGCCCCTCGTCGCTGGCGCCGCGTCTTCATGCCCGATTCTTCATGCATCCGGTTGCGGGCCCTGTTCTTGCCGCGACGCAAAAACAGCATCTTTGCCCCGAGGTCAAGGTAACAGACCGGAAACACCCGGTTTGTTCAAAAAACGGCAAAAAGCTTTTGTATTCTTTCGCTACTCCTGGGCGGTCGGAAATGAATCGAGGTCGCACGTGGCAGGATGGATTGCGGCATTGCATGGTTTGCTGGTTGCCGCCTTCCCTATTCTAGCTTCCGCCGCAAACGCACCGGCGCTGGTCATCGCAGCGGACGAAAGGTGCCCGGTCCTTCCGGCGAAGATCCGGCACAAAAAGCCGTTGCCTTCCCCCTCACCTTCCGTTATGGCTTTGCCCATGAACATGAACCTGAAAGCAGCTTGGTGGTGGCGCGGCGCGAAATAGGCGGCCAGCGATCAGTCATGCTCTGAACGGATCACAGAACACACCAAGGCCGCCGCGGGATACCGCTGGCGGCCTTGGTGCTTTATAAGGCTGTCGGTTTCCTCAAGACGGCCACCAGAACGGGAACGAAAAGACCATGCCAGTGCTGGCGGATCAAACCTTTGAAACGGCTGGCGGGATCACCATCCTGCGAACCTCCCGCGCCTCGGACTACGATACCGGCACCTCCGACTGGATCGACAGGCTGGACGCGGAACTCGGGGCGGTCCTGTCCTCGTCTTACGAATATCCCGGCCGCTACACACGTTGGGACATGGCCCTGGTCAATCCGCCGCTCGTGCTCGAGGCTTGCGACCGGCACGTCGAGATCCGGGCTCTGAACGAGCGCGGCAAGGTCTTGATCCCCGCCATCACCAAAGCCCTCAAGACACACGAGGATGTGGAGACGTTCGCAGCCTCCGGCGAGAAAATCGAACTGACGGTGAAACGGCAGGACCGTCCCTTCCGCGAGGAAGAGCGCTCCCGGCAGCCGTCGACGTTTTCCATCGTGCGTGCCCTGAAAAACCTTTTTGCGTGCGGAGACGACCAGCTCGGGCTCTATGGTGCCTTTGGCTATGACGTCGCCTTCCAGTTCGAGCCGATTGACCTGAAACTGAAGCGTCCAGACGACCAGCGCGACGTGGTCCTGTTCCTGCCCGACGAGATCCTGATCGTCGACCACCATGGCAAGCGCGCCTATGTGCTGGAGTATGATTTTGTCGTGAACGGTGTCTCTACCCGCGGTCTGGAACGCAGCGGCGAGAAAAACCAGTACACTCCGGCGAACCAGGATCCGGGCCGGGGCGATCACGAAAAGGGCGAATACGCCAAGCTTGTCGACAAGGCCAAGGACTATTTCCGCCGCGGCGACCTGTTCGAAACCGTTCCCGGCCAGACTTTCTACGAGCCCTGCGCCAACCCGCCTTCGGCCGTCTCCCGGCGTCTCGCCCAGATCAACCCCTCCCCCTATTCCTTCTTCTTCAACCTGGGCAACCGGGAATATCTCGTCGGTGCGTCGCCGGAAATGTATGTGCGCGTTTCCGGTGGACGGCGCGTGGAGACCTGCCCGATCTCCGGCACCATCCGGCGCGGCAAGAACGCCATCGAGGACGAGGCGCAGATCCGCAAGCTCCTGAATTCGGCCAAGGACGAAGCGGAACTGACCATGTGTTCCGACGTCGACCGGAACGACAAGAGCCGGGTCTGCGAACCCGGATCCGTCAAGGTCATCGGCCGTCGCCAGATCGAGATGTATTCCCGGCTGATCCACACCGTGGACCATATCGAGGGAACGCTGCGGGAGGACATGGACGCGCTCGATGCCTTTCTGTCCCACACCTGGGCGGTCACGGTTACCGGTGCGCCGAAACGATGGGCGATGCAATTCATCGAGGACCATGAAAAGTCCCCTCGTGCCTGGTACGGCGGCGCGATCGGCGCGGTGCTCTTCAATGGCGACATGAACACCGGCCTGACACTCCGAACCGTGCGCATCAAGGACGGTACGGCTCAGATCCGCGCCGGGGCGACACTGCTCTATGACAGCGTGCCGGAAGACGAGGAAGCCGAAACCGAATTGAAGGCTGAGGCCATGCGCGCAGCGGTTCGAGAAGCCGGTCTTGCGGTCAAGGGGGCCGAAAAGCAGGACGTCAGGAAACCCGGCAAGGGCATGAAGATCCTGCTGGTCGATCACGAAGACAGTTTCGTGCACACACTTGCGAATTATTTCCGCCAGACCGGCGCGGAAGTCGTCACCTACCGCACGCCCGTCGCCGATCATGTCTTCCACGACGTCGCCCCGGATCTGGTCGTCCTGTCGCCCGGCCCGGGCAATCCGAAGGATTTCGACTGCGCGGCGACCATCGGCCGGGCGCGGTCACGCGCCCTGCCGATCTTCGGCGTCTGCCTCGGCCTGCAGGCCTTGTCCGAATATTTCGGGGCCGAACTCGGCCAGCTGGACATTCCGATGCACGGCAAGCCCTCGCCGATTTCGGTTTCCGGCAATTCCCTGCTGTTCGAAGGGCTGAACGCTCCGGTCATCGTCGGCCGTTACCATTCGCTCTTCGCCAAACGCGAGACGCTCCCCGGCGACATTCGCGTGACCGCGGAAACCGATGACGGCGTCGTCATGGCGATCGAACACGAGACGGAAGCCATTGCAGCCGTCCAGTTCCACCCGGAATCGATCATGTCTCTGGACCAGGATGCGGGCCACAAGATCATCGAAAACGTGGTGACCCGGCTGGTCGAAGCCAAGCAGATCCAGACAGCGGAAGCGGTCTAATTTCCGGGGCGGTCGAATGCGAAGTTCGACCGCCCTTTTTCCTGTCGCAAGTCCAAGGATGGGCTGAAAATTCGTACAGGACACGGGCCTATGCACCCGGGCGCCTCAGTCCGCTCACTCTTCCGCCAGTTTTCTTGCAGCGACAGCGGCCGCTTCGGCGTAGGACCGGTCGCCATGCAAAAGGATCATGGCAAGGCAACCCTCGACCAGCAGCATGGCGTGACACGCCAGTTGCCGCGAGTCCTTCGCCCCTCTCCCGGCCAATTCCTGTTCCAGCCAGTTCTCGACCGCCAGCTTGTGCCGATGCGCGGCGCGACGTGCCGGATGGCCGGGCATATCGGCAAGTTCCATCGTCAGACGGGTAAATCCGGAGCCGAGCCAGTTCGGTCCCGCGGCCCAGGTTCCGAGTGCCTCGAAAAGACTCGCGAGATAGTCCGAGGGCTTTGCCTCCGATGATTTTGCCCACCCCCTGATACGGTCCAGCGCAAGCAGGTGCTGGCGCTCGAGAACAGCGGCGACCAGCGCGTCCTTGCTGTCAAAGTGGTAACAGAGGGTGCGTTTCGTGACACCAGCCGCCTGCGCGATCGCGTCCATGCTGACTCGTGCGAACCCTTCGCGGTAGAGCAATCCGTAAGCTGATGCGAAGATGCGGTCGACCGTGTCGTTCGAAGTGCGGGACATCGTCAAATGTATACTCATAAGTGAATTCATTGACATCGGATTTTTCGGCAAACTCGGCTTGGACTCCCCGGCAGGAAGGACAAAGTCATGAGCGACGGAATTCCTATCGTTACCGATATAACCGCACGCGCTGTAATCGCGCCGCTGGCGCGCCCTATCAAGACGTCGGTGGGAGAAATTCCGGCCGCACCACTGGTCCTGATCGACATCGCCACCGACATCGGCGTCATCGGCCGGGCCTATCTGTTCGGCTATACGCCGAAGACCCTGCGCCCGCTGGTGTCGCTCCTTTCGGAGCTTGAGGATCTTTTCGTCGGTAAGCCGGTCTCTCCGGTGGGCCGCATGAGGGACGCCTGCGCCACTTTTCGTCTTCTCGGCCGGCAGGGACTTCTCGGCATGGCGCTTTCCGGGGTCGATATGGCCCTGTGGGATGCTCTGGGAAAGGCGCAGGACCTGCCTGTATCCCGTCTCCTTGGAGGGGACTGCCCGGCAATCCCCGCCTATGACAGTTATGGAATAGTCGATCCGGACCGTGATGCGGATGACCTGGAAAGGTCCCTCAAACAGGGTTTCAGGGCTATCAAGACAAAGCTCGGCGGAGAGTCACTGGCCGCCGACGTCGCCATTGTCGGGCGCGTGCGCGAAATCATCGGCACGGAAACGCGTTTCATGGTCGACTACAATCAGTCGCTGACGGTCCCGGAGGCGATCCGCCGAATAAAACGCCTCGAGGAATTCGGGCTCGAGTGGGTCGAGGAACCGGTTCCGGCTGAAGACCTTGGCGGGCACGCAATGGTACGGAACGCCTGTGATACGGCCATCCAGACGGGAGAAAACTGGTGGTTCCCGGAAAATGTCGCACTGGCCATTTCCAGCGGTGCAAGCGATTTCGCGATGCTTGATCTCATGAAGATTGGCGGCATTTCCGGCTGGATACGAGCCTCGGGACAGGCCGAGGGAGCCTCGCTCCCCGTTTCCAGCCATCTCTTCATTGAGGCGAGTGCCCACGCTCTCGCCGTAACCCCGACCGCTCATTATCTTGAATACCTCGACGTGGCGGGAACTGTTCTGAAATCACCTATGGAAGTCGAGGATGGCTGCCTGCGAGCGCAAGGACCAGGATTGGGTATCGAGTGGGACGAGGACGCGGTCACCCGCTACAGGCCATAGCCTTTGAACGTCGTCTGCGAATTGAAGCGGAAACGGATACCGGCTGAACAGGATCCCGTGCCTGCCTTGCCGCGAAAGGCGCGCGATTCACCTTGATCTGAAATTTCCGGTTGAAATCGGTCGCGTTTGCCACACTCCCTGTGGCATAAAGCGCGAGATTGCCTATCTCGATAGTTGTTTGGATCAAGGACTACCCGCCCGTGCATATTCTTCTCGCCGCCCTTGGGATACTTGCTGCCGCAGCCTTTTGGATCTACCGGGTCCGACAGGTTGCAGATCACACACGCACCGTTCTGGATGCCGCCCAGGACGTGAAGGCGGCCGCACGCCGCTTCGGTTTCCGCACGCGTGCCAACCAGCACCCGACGGAAGGCGTCGACGATCCACGCGTGACCGGCGCGGCCCTTCTGATCCTGGTCGCGGAAATCGATGGCGGGGTCTCCCGGGCCGAGCAGGACTGCATCCTTGAACAGCTGCAATCCGTTTTCGAATTGCCCGCCTTCGATGCCGAAGAACTCTATCTCTTTGCGAAATGGCTTGCCAGCCAGAGCACCAATCCCGAAGACATGATCCGGCGGCTGATCAAGCGCACGGTCTCCCTCGGCGGGCGCGATACGCTTCCCGACATGATGAAGATGGTCACTGCCGTCGGCAAGGCAGATACCGGAACGCTGACGGACGATACCTTGCAGGTGATACAAAAACTGAAGCAGCTATCCGCTTGAAACTTAGCCGGAGAAGGACCCTTTTCCCGTATTCCGTCAACGGCTTGACAACACTGTTCCCAATTGCTGACGGTTCATGCGCATATGAAAGTTGATTAAAGAGACGCAAGCGGGTTCTATGGAAATCCTTGGCCCAATCGGCCGTCAGGACAAGACGAAAACAACAACCTGATTATCCGGGCTTCAGGGAGAGACCATGCCAATCAGCACCTACAGGAACCGCACGCCGCTTGCGAAGCTGTGGCTTGCCTCCTGCGCGGTGCTAACAGGTGTCTTCACGGCAGCCATCTTGCACATGCATGCGCCTGCCCGAGCCGAAGAAACTGCGGACCTCAAGAACCACATCCTTGCCATAGGCGATTGCCCGCCCTGGAAACCCCAATCGGTGGAAGTGTGCCGCCATAGCATCGAAAAGGTGATGGCGACACTCGCGCCAAGGCTGACGGCAAGGCCGGAGAACCTTCATGTGCTGGTCAACGAGGGCGCCAGCGCGGCGGCGCTGAAGCGCAAGGCGACCGAACTCGCCAACCGGCTGGGACCGGACGACCGGCTGGTCATATACGTCAACCTGCCCCTGGGAACCGCGGAGGGACACGCCGACGACGGCGCTGCCGGATATGTTCTCGAGCTGTGGTCTGATCAGAAACCCGAAACGGCGAAGGGTGCCGTGGGCGACGGCACCTGGATCACCGCCCCCGCCTTTGCGGCCATGATCCATGCAATCCCTGCCGGTGAAGTCGTCCTGGTCCTGGACACCAACAACTCGCATGCCATCAACCTGCAACTCCTGGAAAATCACACAGCGGATATCAAGGAGCGTCCGGAAGCTCTCGTGTCCTCATCGGGCGTCGGCCAGTCGGCGAATTATTCGGAAGACAGGACGATCTCTTTGTTCGCCAAGCATCTTGCCGCGGCAATGAGCGAAACCGACGGCAGCCTGATGGACGTCCTGCAGGCCGCCGCCAGCGGAACCCGACAGGCAGCCATTCCGATCTGCGCAGCGCTGAAGGAAAAAAACGGCCAGGCGGACCATGCCGTGACCGACTGCAATCAGGTTCCGGAAATCTATGATCCGTCGGAGATCCTGAACAGGGTCCAGTTGCCCCCTCTGCCGGAGCAGATGCAGAACTGATCCGGTTCAGCCGACCCTGGTGGCCGTCGCCAGAAACTCGATCATCTCGTTCCTGAGGCGCTGCAGATCGGTTTCCTGCTCCTGCAATTGCCCGGCGGCAACGACAACCCTTTCACTCACCTGCTTGGTCCGGGTGGTTGCTTCCTGCACGCCCGAGATGCTTCTGGTCACGTCGGTGGCCCCCGTCGCGGCTTCCTCGACATTGTGGGCGATTTCGCTGGTCGCGGACGTCTGCTGCTCGACGGCACTTGCTATGGCTGCGGAGATCTCACTGACGTTTTCGATCGCCTCGCTGATCTGGGCGTTGGCGTCAACGGCCTTGGAGGTCGCCTCCTGAAGGCCGGAAATCTGGGCGTTGATCTCGTCCGTGGCGCTTGCGGTCTGCCCGGCCAAAGCCTTCACTTCCTGGGCAACAATGGCAAAGCCCTTGCCCATTTCGCCGGCTCGTGCCGCCTCGATCGTGGCGTTCAGCGCCAGGAGGTTGGTCTGGGCGGCGATATCGTTGATGAGCTGGACGACCTCGCCGATCTTCATGGACATGTTGGAAAGACCCTCGATCTCCACGTTCATGGCCCGTGATTTGGTCACGGCGCCCGACGAGATTTCCGCCGCCGTCACGACCTGCCGGTTGATCTCGGCGATCGAGCTGGTCAGCTCCTCGGTGGAGGCGGCGACATTCTGCATGTTGGCTGAGGCTTCTTCCGCACCTGAGGCCACGACAAGCGACAGTTCGTTCGCCCTGTTGCAGGCTTCCGCCACGTCCGTGGAAACGGAATTGAGCTCGGTGATCGACTCGCTCACCGACCCGACCACCTTCTGCAGCCTGCTCTCGAATTCATTGGCGATCTCACAGAACTGGTCGTGTTTTCCCTTGATGGACCATGTCGCCTCGTTGATGCTGCGCGCTGCGGCGCCGAAACTGCCGACCATGCCCTTTTCGGCAATCAGACGAAAATGCTGGTTCCGGCTGACATAATCCAGACACGCCTTGGATTCGCGAAGATAGGCATCAGTGCGGTCGATCAGGAGGTTGATGGCATGCATCAGCTCCGCCGCCTCGCCCGTCTCGGTTATGTTGGTAATGCGAGCTTCAAAATCACCGTCCGCAACGGCCTTGCAGACGTTGATCGCCTTTCTGAGCGACGATTTTCTCAATCCTGAAAACATACGGCATTTCCCAAAGCTGTAGACCGATCACCCTGCTCAAATTTCAACGGAACCCACGACGCCGGCCTTGCCCGATGGTGGCCACGAACTCGTCGTACTCCACGCCGGCGTCCGCCAGCACGTTCAGCACCATCTGCTCCCCGGCAAACATTCCGTCCTTCCGGCTGGCGTGCCTTGCCTCTTCTTCGCGCAGGCCCTGATAGAGAGGGACGATGTGCTCATCGACGATTTCCCTGTCCGGAACCCGGCGATTGGAATGATAACCGATGATTTTGCCGGCCTTGTCGAAGCTTGGCGTCACATGCGCGTAGACCCAATAGTGATCGCCGTTCTTGGCGCGATTGATGACATAGGCGAAGATTTCCTGCCCGGCCTCGATCGTCTGCCACAGCAGCTTGAACACGCAACGCGGCATCGCCGGGTGCCGGATCATGCTATGGGGCTGCCCCAAAACTTCCTTTTCCGTATACCCTGCAATATTGAGGAAAACCCGGTTCGCATAGGTAATACGCCCCTTCAGATCAGTCTTGCTGACGATTATTTCATCGTCACCAAATGTTCTCTCAACACCGGTCAGAAATACTGCCTTGGCCATGAGCAAAAACCGCGCTACGTATTGTTACTTATGAAGGAAGTCCACTACTGTGTCTTCGTAGTTATCTGTGTCACGGCACTCCTAATTTAATATTAATGCTTAAGTTTTGCTCACTTCTTCCAAAACTATTTGCAATGTAAAAAATAGCGATAGTACCGCCAATAGACTATTCAGTTTTGGCGGCATCCAGCATTCTCCATGAAAATCGAGATCCATTTCTCGTGTGGAATATCTTTTTGCCGCCAGTTGCGCGCTGCGCCGAAAACGATACAACCATAAGGCGAACCCCGCTTGCTTCCAGCAACTTTTAGGGGTTGGCTCGAAAGTTGTTGCCGAAAAATCAAGCTAGGAAAAACCGTCAGGTTCAACGTGACCAAAATCATGAACGCAGACACCAGAAGGGAAGCCAGCAAGAGAAAATAATTCAACGGATTGACTTTGGCCGTGAACCGAAATGCCCCACCTCCTTCAGTCTCTACGCGATTCAAAACCGCGTAGAACGCAATCATTAATTCGATGAACAAGATCATCACGAAGACGGCTGACTGAATACCTTTGTCGCGTTCCTGTCCCTTTGCTATTCCGCAAATCTCCCTTGGATAGCCACCTGCAAGCGAAAGTTTTCAGGTCAACCGCTTCAGGAAACAGGCTTCGCGACTATCCCGGTCCTTTGAGAGCGCAACGGACTGAAAATTTGGCCCCGGCAATGCATCCTTCCTCAATGAAACGAGAAAAGGACAAAGAAAAAGGCGGAACATTCGTCCCGCCTTCGTAGCTGCTACATCTTTTGTGGCGGGTCAATCCACTTGCCGGAACGCGCCCTTGGAGGCGCTGGTGGTCAGCTTTGCATAGGCACGCAGGGCCGTTGAAATCTTGCGCGTGCGCTTTTCAATCGGCTTCCAGGCGTCGCCACCCTTGGCATCCATCGCGGCGCGGCGCTTGGCCAGAACCTCGTCGGAGACGTCCACTTTCAGGACGCGGTTCGGAATGTCGATGACGATGGTGTCGCCCTCTTCCACCAGACCGATCGCGCCGCCTTCGGCCGCTTCCGGCGATATGTGACCGATGGAAAGTCCCGAGGATCCGCCGGAGAAACGCCCGTCGGTGATCAGGGCGCAGGCTTTTCCGAGCCCCTTGGACTTCAGGTAGCTGGTCGGATAGAGCATTTCCTGCATGCCCGGCCCGCCGCGCGGACCTTCATAGCGGATCAGAACCACGTCGCCCGAATTGACCTTGTTGGTCAGGATGGCGGAGACGGCACTGTCCTGGCTTTCGAAAATCCGGGCCGGGCCGGAGAAGGTCAGGATGCTTTCGTCGACGCCGGCGGTCTTCACCACACAACCATCCTCGGCGATGTTGCCGTAAAGAACGGCAAGACCTCCATCCTTGCTGTAGGCATGATCTGCATCGCGGATCACACCGGACTGCCGGTCGAGGTCGAGTTCGTCCCAGCGGCGCGCCTGGCTGAAGGCGACCTGCGTCGGCACGCCGCCTGGAGCTGCCTTGTAGAAGGTGTGCACGCTTTCCGAATTCGTCTGCCGGATGTCCCAGCGGGCGAGCGCTTCCTTCATTGTTGCGGAGTGAACCGTCGGCAAATCAGAGTGCAGCAGGCCGGCCCGGTCGAGTTCACCCAGAATGCCCATGATGCCACCGGCGCGGTGCACGTCTTCCATGTGGATGTTGGCAACGGCCGGCGCGACCTTGCAGAGCACCGGAACCTTCTTGGACAGCCGGTCGATGTCATCCATCGTGAAGCCGACCTCGCCTTCGTGGGAGGCCGCCAGAAGGTGGAGAATAGTGTTGGTGGAACCGCCCATGGAAATATCCAGGCTCATGGCGTTTTCAAAGGCCTTGAAGCTGGCAATATTGCGCGGCAGGACGCTATCGTCGTCCTGTTCGTAGTAGCGCTTGGCAAGATCGACGATCAGGTGGCCGGCTTCCACGAACAGTCGTTCGCGGTCCGCATGGGTTGCCAGCGTCGAGCCATTGCCCGGAAGCGCAAGCCCGAGGGCTTCCGTCAGGCAGTTCATGGAGTTGGCGGTGAACATTCCGGAGCACGACCCGCAGGTCGGACAGGCGTTCTGTTCCATGGTCAGAACGTCGGCATCGGACATCCGGTCGTCGGCGGCGGCCACCATGGCGTCGATCAGGTCGACGGCCTTGGCCTCGCCGCTCTCCAGAACGACCTTGCCGGCTTCCATCGGTCCGCCGGACACGAACACGACCGGAATGTTCAGCCGCATGGCTGCGTTGAGCATGCCCGGGGTGATCTTGTCGCAGTTGGAAATGCAGACGAGTGCATCGGCGCAGTGGCCGTTGACCATGTATTCGACCGCGTCGGAAATGACCTCGCGCGAGGGCAGCGAATAGAGCATGCCGTCGTGGCCCATGGCGATGCCGTCGTCGACGGCGATCGTGTTGAACTCCTTGGCGACGCCGCCGGCCTTTTCCACTTCGCGCGCGACGAGTTGGCCGAGATCCTTCAGGTGAACGTGACCCGGGACGAACTGGGTGAAGGAGTTGGCGATCGCAATGATCGGCTTGCCGAAATCACCATCCTTCATGCCCGTGGCGCGCCACAACCCGCGCGCACCGGCCATGTTGCGGCCATGGGTGGAAGTTCTGGAACGATACGGGGGCATACAAGTCTCTCCCTGGATTGGCAGGCTTCCCGCAGCTTCGGGGGGCTTTCCCGATCCGAAGCACAGCGGGTATCCGCGCCCGATTTTGGTCTGGCACAGGGTGTGACAGGTTTTTGCCCGGAACAAAAGGCCCGAAAACGAAAAAAGAGTACGCTCCGGTACGGTAGCGTGATTTCGTCCCGGCCTTCTCCCGGATGGTGTGCGCCTCCCGCCATCCGCACGATGAAAGCCTCATCCGCTCCCGGCCTGGCACTCTTCGTGCGGGAAAGACGGGAATGCCGGCATCCGGGGTGCAAAAAAGAAAGCCGGTGCGGGTCGAAACCAGCACCGGCTGTCCTTCAGACTGCGCCGAAGGGGGGGTGGATGTCACGCAGCCTGAAACAGGTCCCTGCTATTCGGCCGCGACGGCGACCTCTTCCAGTGTCGGATAGTCCGTATAGCCCTTGACGCCGCCGCCGTAGAGCGTGTCCGGATCGAGCGCATTCAGGGGCGCGTTCCGTTCGAGCCGCGCGACGAGATCCGGATTGGAAATGAACGGCCGTCCGAAGGCGACCAGATCAACTGCACCGTCCTCGACGGCCTTGATGGCGCTCGCGCGGTCGTAGCCGTTGTTGCCCATTCTGGCCCCGTCGAAGAGCGCATAGAGCGCGCCAAGATCACCGCCTTCGGGTATGTCGCGCGGTCCGCCGGTCTGCCCTTCCACCAGATGGAGATAGGCCAGCTTGTAGCCGTTCAGCAGCCGGATCGCATGGGCGAATGTTTCCTGCGGGTTGCTGTCGGCGATGTCATTGGCGTTTGAGAACGGGCTGAGGCGAATGCCGACCCGGTCACCACCGAGCACGCCGACCACCGCGTCCACCACTTCCTTCAGGAAGCGGGTGCGGTTTTCGATGGACCCGCCGTAGGCATCCTCACGCTTGTTGGAACCGTCGCGCAGAAACTGGTCGATTAGATAGCCGTTGGCCGCATGGATCTCCACTCCGTCGAAACCGGCTTTCCTGGCGTGGTCGGCCGCTTTCCGGTAGTCCTCGACGATGCCGGGGATTTCGGAGATATCCAACGCCCTCGGGGTCGGCGTATCGACGAATTGCGTACCGTCAAAGGTCTTTGACTTGGCGGCGATGGCGGACGGCGCGACAGGATCAGCACCGCCCGGCTGAAGGACGGGATGAGAAATCCGGCCCACATGCCAGAGCTGGATGACGATCTTGCCGCCTTCGGCATGCACCGCATCCGTCACCTTTTTCCAGCCTTCGACCTGCGCATCGGAATAGATGCCCGGCGTCCATGCGTAGCCCTTGCCCTGCGGCGAAATCTGCGAGGCCTCCGTGACGATGAGACCTGCCCCTGCCCGCTGGCGGTAATAGTCCACGTGAATATCAAAAGGCGCATCGTCCTCCGCGCGGGCACGGTTGCGCGTCAGCGGGGCCATGACCACCCGGTTCCTCAATTCGATGGCACCGGCCTTTGCCGGCGAAAACAGCTTCGCATCTGACATTGTCGACTTTCCTTTGCTGTTGCGGAGACAATTTCCGCGTATTTCTGGACTATTCAGTCCCTAATTGGACACAGGCCGTCATCGAACAGAGCCCGACGACGCTGTCTTGCTTCAAATGACCTTCTAGGTGGGAAGCACCATGCTTGCCTGTTTCAGGGTGTCGGCGATCCGGTCAGCCGGAAATCCGGCCTTGCGGAGCGCCAGGGTTCCGATGGCGAGCGTGGAATAGGCTCTCGCCCGGTCGCGCGCCGCTTCGGGATTCTGCGGATCGAGAGCCTTGGCGAATATCTCCTCGATGCTCTCCAGATGGCGGCGGCCGAGTTCGGCGACCTTCTCATCGTGCGGTGCAAGCTCGGTGATGCAATTGACCAGAAGGCAACCTCTCGTCCCACCATCGGGATCGGAAATGGCCTGCATCATTGCATCGATCGCATTGCCCTCGGCGGTTTCCGCAACTTCCATCAGCTTACGGATCCCGTTGTTGGAATAATGCTGCACGGCCCTGAGGAACAGGGATTGCTTGTCACCGAAAGCACCGTAGAAGCTCGACCGACTGAGACCCATGGCCTTGGTCAGGTCGTCCAGAGACGTGGCTTCGAACCCCTTCTGCCAAAAGACATTCATCGCGGCTTCGAGAGCGGCAGCTTCATCGAAGTTACGCGGCCGTCCCGGTCCATGTGTCGCTTTTGAAGCGGAGGGGGTATGTGCCTGGGTCTGTGACATGCACCAAGATATGGACCGTGCAGTCCGGAATGCAAGGTCGACGAAAAATATTTTTGGACTGACCGTTTCAAAACCTACAGGGAACGCCCACCGGCAGTGCCCCTGCCCTACATGCGGCAGGACCCGGAATAGGCATCGCCGACATCGTCGAAGACACGGGCGGTGGCTTCCATCTCGTAGATCCGGCTGGTGCGCCGAACTCCCTCAACGACGTAGAAATCCTGGATCGGAAACTGGTTGGAATTGAACCGGAAGTCTCCTCGCACGCTTTCGAACGGAGCCGCGCTGATGGCGGAGATGAGCGCTTCCCGATCCTTCACACCGCCGGTCAGCTCCAGCGCGAAATGGATGAGTTTGGCTGCGTCATAGCCTTCCGCCGCATAGACCGAGGGCTGGTACTTGTATTCCCGGCCGAACTCGCGAACGAACCTCTTGTTCGCCGGATTGTCCAGGTTCGGCGCCCACTGGGAAGCCGACAGAAGGCCTTCCGCCATCTCACCCGTGTACGGCAGGGTCACCGCGTTGATGGTCCTGGCGGACAGGAACGGGATCAACCCCTTCAGGCCGGACGTGTGAAACTGCCTGACGAGTTCGACGCCCATTCCGCCTGGCATGAAGGCATAGATCGCGTCCGGTTCGATCGCACCGATCTGCTTGAACTCCTCGGAAAAATCCGTCTGGCCGAGTTTCGGAAACAGCTCCCGCGCGATCTGTCCCTTGAAGTGGCGCCGGAAGGCGGCGACCGCATCACGGGCAGCTTCGTAGTCCGGGGCGATTGTCACTACCTGCTGGTAGCCTTTCAGGCTCGCGTAGCGGCCCATAGTCTCGTGGACCTGGTCGTCCTGCGAGGCGGTGGAAAAGAAATAGCGGCTGCAGTTCTTTCCCGCGATCGGCGCGGGCGCGGAATGCGTGCCGATGAAGAGCGTCTTGGAGCGCACGACCGGATCGTGCACTGCCAGCATGATCTTCGAGAAGTTCACGCCCACGAGAACGTCGATGCCATTTTCTTCGATCAGCTTTCTGGCCTGCTCGACCGCATACTCCGGGTCCAGCTTGTCGTCGACAACGATGACATTGGTCGGAAGACCGCCCAGCGCGCCGTTGGATTGCTTGACTGCCAGCATGAAGCCGTCGCGGATCTGTTCGCCGTAGACGGCTGCGGGTCCGGAGAGCGTCGCCATGAAGCCGACCTTGAGCTCCGGCGCATCCTGCGCAAGGCTCGCCTGGGCCGTCAGGCACAAGCCAGCGGCCACACCGGCTGCCCGCGCAATTATCTGCCTGATCCGGAGTATCATCATCTCTTGCCCACCGTTCCGGTTTCTTTTCCGGTCGTCACCAGGCTCAAAAATGCCCGAAATCCGCCGTTCCGCCTAAGTATGGCCCAGACTGGTTAGGCTTTTGCAAACAGCGGACCGGAACGGCCGTCTTCCGCTCTTCCCGTAAAATTCCTCACGGAAGCCACAATCCGGCCCGTGTAGCGACGTATTGGCAAAGGTTAATAGCCTTGTCAGACCGGCAACCGAGCAGAACCAAGTCAATCCGCATTTCCAGGAGGGCCACATGTACGCCGTATCCGCGCCTGCCAAAACTTGCGACCTTCAATCGGACTTCAGACCGGACAATGCAAATCGCCCCGGACCGGATAACGGTTCGGATCCCGCCGCAGCGATCTTTCCGCAAGAAGAACCGCCGAATGAAATCAGGGCAATGGAAGGAAGCGAACTCGCGGCGAAGATCCTGCAGCTTCATGCCGCCGCAGAGGAATCGGCTACAGCCGAGTCCCGCAGCCCGAAGCTTGTTGTCGATCCCGATGACGCGGATCTCGACATTCCCGGCGTCCTGCGCCGACCGCGTGTAAACTTTTCGCCGCCGCTGGAGGCGCCGCGGCCCGCGCTCGACAGAGTGAGACAGGCCGCCGCCGGTACGTTCCGCCAGGGACCAAGCCTGAGAACGCTCGTGGCCGGGACCGTGCTGGTAACCGTCTGCGGGGTCGCCGCAATAGCCGTCGGAATGCCGGGTCTTTTGCTCAATGGCGACGACGCGAGCCTGCAAGTCGAAACCCAACGGATAGTGGCCGAACCGACGATCGGAAGCCTGATCGATGCTAACATTGCCATCCAGGGAGAACAGTTGTCGGGCGCACTAAAACCGGCCCTCCCGTTTGTTGCCGAAGCCGACCCAGCGCAGATCGCCAATGCGAAGGAACGTATTCGCGAAGCGTTCGCTCAACGTGAATTCAGCAGTTCCGAAAGACTGACCACTGCGTTCCCCCGACAGGATGCCGCCGGCCATGTCAGGAAGGCGCAATTTCGGCTCGAAACACCAACGACAAGGTCGCCGCTCCGTCCGCAGGAGCAACCGTCCGCAATCGCAATCGCCGCTACCAGCCCGGAAGCCCATAGCGTCTCCAGCCCCGTCCTTCCCGGTCCATCCTCCTCAGGTGCGGAGCGTGCCGTCGGGGATCTACGGCTTCCCTCCGAAGCTGCATCGTCTGAAGGCACCACAAGCCCGTCGATCCAGACGGCAGAGGCCTCCGCCTTGCCCTCCGAGGAGGCCTTCCCCAACAGGGCAAGGACCCTGGCCTCGGTCAATCTGCGGCAGGACGCGGAGAAGGATGCGCCGGTCACTGCGGTCATTGCCGCGGGGACGGAGATCCGCTTTAACGAATGCGGGGTTTGGTGGTGCGGCGTTTCGTACAAAGGGCAGACCGGATATGTCGGCCAGAAGTACCTGGACCGTGCAGAGGCAGCGCAATGACCTCCCAGGACCCACCCCGGGGGTAGAAGCTTGTTAAGGTGGACGAATTAGGGTGAACCTCTACCAGCGCCTTCGGGAGACGGATCATGCTTCACCTTCGCAAAGGCTGCCTTGCCGTCCTCCTGACTGCCGGCAGCATCTCCCCCCTGCCCGCCCTCGCGGACGGAACGGATTGTGTCACCTATGCGACCGACTACGCCAACGCCCATATGGGCAGCGGTGACGTTGTCGGCGACGCCGTTTCGGGTGGCATGGCCGGCGCGGTGGCTGGCGGCGCCTGGCAGGGACCGTCAGGTGCTTATCGCGGCGCACGCGCAGGAGCCGCGCTCGGCGTGCTGAACAATCTCGGCTCCATGCCGGGCGGCTGGCAATCGCTCTACGACATGGCCTACCAGATGTGCGAACAGCAGACCTCGGGCATCAACGCCGATCCGCTCCCTAACCTCGCACCTCCTGCAGCGGACTGCCGCTCTTCGGCCACCGTGAACGCCCCGATGCGCAGGGCTCCGGACGGCAGCATCGTCGCAGGGTCCGGTCTCGGCAGCTGCCGTTAGGTTCCACCCGGCATTGTCTCTGCCGCGTTTCAAGGTGCGCGTTGTCGGCATGGAACCGCCGGACGGTTGACCTTGGCAGCGAAGCACTGTCAACCTTGGCCGATTCCGAAGGGATTCTCCTTCCCGCGACTCAATTGACGACAGGACTTTTCATGACCCGCCGTGCTTCCGTTGCTCCTCGCCTCGTTGCCGCTGCCCTCGCCGGCATCTGCCTGACCGCCACGCCCTCCCTTGCCAAACAATGCGGTGGCGATTTCCGGCAGTTCCTCGCCGGGGTCAAGCAGGACGCCGTCGCCCAGGGTCTTTCCGCCAGGGCCGCAGACCTGACCCTTGCCGGGGCACAGATCGACAAGAAAGTTTTGGCCCGGGACCGTTCCCAGGGTGTCTTCAAGATGGCCTTCCTGGATTTTTCAAAGAGGGTCATTTCCGACTACCGGATGAAGAACGGCGCGGCGAACATGAAGAAATACGCAAGCGTGTTTCAGCGCACGGAAAAGGAATACGGCGTTCCCGCCCCGGTCATCACCGCCTTCTGGGCGCTTGAGACGGATTACGGTGCGGTCCAGGGCGATTTCAACACGGTCAATGCCCTGGCAACGCTTTCCCACGATTGCCGCCGTCCGGAACTGTTCCGGCCGCAACTCATTGCCGCCATCGAAATGGTTCAGCACGGCGACCTCGACCCGCGCAATACCACCGGAGCTTGGGCAGGCGAAATCGGCATGGTGCAGATGCTGCCAGAAGACATCATCAAGTTCGGTCGCGACGGCGATGGCGACGGGCATGTTCGGCTGAAGGAGAGCGCGCCGGACGCGATCCTGACCGCCGGCGCCTTCATCCAGCATCTCGGCTGGCAACCGGGCCAGCCCTGGCTGCAGGAAGTGACCGTTCCTCAAAATCTCGACTGGTCCCAAAGCGGTCTCGACACGACAAAGACGGGCGCCGAATGGGCGGCCCTCGGGGTCACCTCACGCTCAGGGAAAATTTCTTCCAACCTGCCGGCGTCCCTGTTGTTGCCACAGGGGCGCAAGGGTCCGGCCTTCCTCGCCTATCCCAATTACGGTATCTATCTGAAATGGAACCAGTCCTTCATCTACACGACGACGGCAGCCTATTTCGCGAGCCGTCTGGCAGGTGCACCGCGTTATGATGCGGGCAATCCGGAACCGGGCCTCAGCGATGCCCAGATGAAGCAGCTGCAGCAGAAACTTGCCGGCATGGGCTACGACGTCGGCAAGATCGACGGCATTTTGGGCGCAGGCACCCGGTCAGCGGTGCAGGAAGTGCAGAAAAAAGTCGGTCTCCCGGCAGATGCCTGGCCGACCGAAGCGCTGCTCGGAAGGCTTTGAGGATTCGACAGGAAAGGCGGGAGCAATTCCCGCCTTTTTTGAGCATGCGCGTTTCCGATGCCGATGGCCTACTCCACCTTCGCCTTGTCCGCCCCAGGAGCATCCTCGTTGACGGTCGCCTGGCCGCCGTCACCGAGCAGGAAGACTGCAAGGATCTTTGCCGGCCCCTCGCCCGTGTTCCGACCCTGGTGGGTCACGTCCATGGCCTCGAGAATACCTTCACCCTGACGGTAGACCCTCTTGCCGACTTCCTCGTAGGTGACCGTGATTTCCCCTTCAAGGACATAGGCAAAGAGTGGTGCGTGATGCTGATGCCAGGCGGTCTCCTCGCCCGGCGCCATCGTGACGACAAGCGCCTTCACGGACGGATTGTCCTGCGGAAAAGCAACTTTCTCGCCGGCAACTGTCATGTCCCCGGAAAAGACCTCCTGCACATTCTTGTAAGGCGTGGCAGCGGATGCTTCTTCTTCGAGGGCAGCCTTCGAACCGGGTTTGGCGTGCGGCTTCGAAGGTGCGGGTTTTTCTTCCGGCGTGACCGACTTGTCGGCGGCGATCGCCGGCGCCGCCATCAACGCGCCGGACAGAACCATGAGAAATGCAAAGCTCGGAAGCTTCATTTTTATCCCCGTTCACAAATTCTCGATCCGGACTTTCCGGATCCGATATCTCCAACTGGCCGACACCAAGGAACAGACCGTTACTTTGCACGACCTTTGCAAGATCAACAACATTTATCGCAATGACTTGAACACCTTAACCAAGCAGCGATCGCAATTTCGGAGAAATTTCCACTTCGATCACGGTTGTGCCCTTTTGCGCCAGCGCTTCGCGCAGGGCCGATCTGAATTCCTCGCTGGTTTTCACCTTTGCGGTTTTGGCGCCGTATCCGCGCCCGAGCGCCTCGATGTCCAGACCCGGAAGATCGAGCCCTGGTACGTTTGGTGTTTCTTCCAGGATCGCGAATTCCTTCAGTATTGCATATTCGCTGTTCCGCATGGCGACGAAAACGACATGGGCGTTCTCCTGGACACCCGTGTAGATGCTTTGAACTGAGTATTGGAACGATCCGTCGCCGATTACGGCAATGACCGGTCTGTTCCGACCGCTTTCCTCCTCGGCCAAGGCAAGACCGACAGCAGCCGGCATGTCCCAACCAAGACCGCCTGAAGCAAACGTGTAGAAGGTATCGGGCTTGTTGATCGGAATCTGCCGTTCAAGTTCGATGACATTGGAGGGAGATTCCTCCACAAGGACAAAGTCATCCGGGGTAGTGTCCCGAATCAGTCCGTAAATGGCATCCGGTGTCAGCGGAAGGCTCGAGTAGTCAGGCGTTGGAGCAGCTTCCTTGACATAGGGATTGGCTGTTTCGGCGCGCTTGTTCACCAAGGGCAATACTGCCTCAAGGAACAGTTTGCTGTCGGAAACCAGGCTGTCTCCAACGGGTGCTTTGGCAGCCATATCCGGATCGTCGGTGACATGAAGCAAGCTGGTTCCAGACGGCAGGTAGTCGCCAGGCACATAGGGATAATAGCGGAAAACCGGTGCTCCCACCGTGACCACGAGATCGTGCCCTTCGAGGCGTCTGCAAATCGGGCCGATTGCCGAAGGCAGCGTTCCCGCATGCAAACGGTGGCTTTCGGGGAAAGGCGTTCTTTCTGCGAAGGGGGCGGTCAGTACCGGTGCAGACAGAGCCTCGGCGAATGCAATTCCCTCCTCCCAGGCCTGCGACCGCGCGATGTCGGAGCCAAAGACGAGAACGGGTCTGTCCGCTGCATTGATCCGGTCCGCAAATTCCTTGACACGGGCCGGATCCGCAGCCGACCGGAAGGCCACATTGCGCACCACGGCAGGACCTTCCATTTCCTTGTCCCAGTCATCCAGAGGCAGGGACAGGAACACCGGTCCACACGGTTGCTGGACCGCAGCGGCGTAAGCTCGCATGAATGCTGCCGGAACGTCCTGCGCCCGGGCCGGTTCATAGCTCCATTTCACCCAGGGCTGGGGCAACAGTGTCGCGTTGATGTTTGTCAGCAGCGGTTCCAGCAGCAACATGTCCCTGGTCTGCTGTCCGGCAGTCAGAATGAGCGGCGTTTTGTTCTGGTAGGCTGTCAGAATGCAGCCCATCGCGTTTCCCAATCCCGCACCGGTATGCACATTCACGATCACCGGTTTGCGCAAGCCTTGCGACATGCCGTCGGCTATGCCGACGACACTGGCTTCCTGAAGAGACAGGACGTAACGGAAGTCCTCCGGAAAATTCTTCAGGAAGGTTTCTTCGGTAGATCCCGGGTTCCCAACGATCGTTGTGAGTCCGAGCTTTCGGAGAAGATCAAAAGTAACGTCTTTGACAGTCGGCATCTCATCCTCCTGCCCCCTTCAAATCCGACAATCTGGAGGGGGTCACAAGACCTGAATAAATCCGTCCACTTCCCTCAGCCAATTCGTGAATAAGCTTAGTTTGCGCCCTTCCCGTCAAACAAGTGAACAATAATCCATCAACCGCAAACTATCACACCTCAATCATGTCTCCCGGCCTGGGTAGCTTCACCTTGGCTGCAGCGTCGCCCAGGGCGGACGTGAATTTTTCGGCCGTCTGGTCGATGATCGGGAAGGTGCCGAAATGGCAGGGAACGATCGTCTCGAAATCGAAGAAGCGCTGGCAGGCCATCGCCGCCACCTTGCCGCCCATGGTGAAGCGGTCGCCGATCGGAACCAGCCCGATCTTCGGCTGGTAGATCTCGTTGATCAAAGCCATGTCCGAGAAGATGTCCGTGTCGCCCATCTGGTAAAGCACCTTTTCCCCCGGAGCCTCGATGACGACGCCGTGCGGATTGCCCAGGTAGATCGCCTCCCCGTCCGTCTGCTTGGAGGAAGAATGATCCGCCCGGGTGAGCGCAACCTTGAAGGGGCCGACGTCGACATTGCCGCCTGAATTCATCGGACTGATGTTCTGCACACCCTGCCGGGTCGCCCACATGCAGATCTCGAAATTGGCGGTGAGCTGCGCACCGGTCTTCTTCAGGATCTCGATGCTGTCGCCGATGTGATCGTCGTGCCCGTGCGTCAGGATCACATGAGTAACCCCGTCCGCGACCTCATCGGCGGAAAGGCCTTCCGGAAAGGAGGGATTTCCGCTCAGGAACGGGTCGAGCAGGATCGACGCGTCCCTGATGTCTATCCTGAATGCGGAATGGCCGTACCAGGTAAGTTTCATCGATATCTCCCAACCGTTGAGTTCAACATGTAAGAATCCTAGCAGCCCCGGAGGCAAGGCAACAACCAATTTGGTATGGTTCCGTATGCACCATGAGGCGGCGCCACTTTTCTGCCGGCAGCAGGCAAGGGTGTGGCGGCGTCCTGCCCGCATGCGAAGGAGGACAGGCCGATGAGCAGGAACAACAACGAGCAGCCAGCCATTCGCCCCGCGCGGCCGGACGACGCGAGGATCCTGGCCGAGCTGGTCAACCACGCCGGTGAAGGACTTCCTCTGTATCTATGGGGGAAAATAGCTCCCGAGGGCATATCGGCCTGGGACGTGGGCGCTGAACGCGCTGCCCGCGAGCAAGGCAGCTTTTCCTACAGGAACGCGAGGATCATCGAACATGAGGGCAACCCGGCCGGGACGCTGATCGGCTACGAGATCGCGGATGCCCCCGAACCGGCGCCGCAGGACCTGCCGGCGATGTTCGTGCCGCTGGTGGACCTGGAGGGGCTTGCTCCGGGCACCTGGTACGTCAACGTCGTGGCCGTTCTGCCGCGCTACCGGGGCCTCGGCCTTGGCACCCGTTTGCTTGCACTTGCAGAGGAAACCGCGGCGCATCTCGGCAAACGCGGCCTGAGCCTGATTGTTGCCGACAACAATGTCTCCGCACGGCGGCTTTATGAACGCCAGGGCTACGTCGAAGCCGCCAGCCGGCCTATCGTGAAGGACGGCTGGCAGACGGAGGGAGAAAACTGGGTCCTCATGACGAAGACGATCTGAACCCGAAGGTGAAGCGGCCAACGCACGGGAGCCCCCTCATGTACCGACATCTCGATTGCCGGATCTCCGAAAGCCTCTGGCGCGAACTTCAGGCGGAAGTTGACCGGACGGGCCACAGCCTGTCCCATATCGTACAGGACAAGCTCGCCGAAAGCTTCGACCTGGAACACCACACCATTTTCCAGGTCTCGACCAGCACGGCTGTTACCAAGGGCCTGTTCAAGGGCTGCGCCACCGTTGCGAACCTCAAGGAGCATGGCGACTTCGGCATCGGCACCTTTGAGGATCTCGACGGCGAACTGATCCTGTTCGAGGGTCATGCCTATCAGGCACGGGACGGTGGAACTGTGGAGGAAGCCCCGGACAGCGAACAAACGCCTTTCGCGACGATCACCCGCTTTTCTCCGGAACATCAGGTCATCCTGGAAACAGTCGAAAGCCAAAGGCATCTGGAGGCTTTGCTCGATTCCCACCGCCCGTCCCAGAACACCTTTGCCGGCCTTCGGATCGATGGTCTGTTTGACACGATAGAGCTGCGGGCAGCCTGCAAGGCTGCTCCGGGTGAAGATCTGGTCGCGGCAACCGCCCACCAAAGCGAATTCTCCTTCGAAAACATCGAGGGAACACTGGTCGGCTTCTGGGCGCCCCTTTATGCCCGAACCCTGACGATTTCGGGCTATCACCTTCATTTCATTTCCAAAGACAGAACCCGGGGCGGCCATCTCATTAACGTCAGGGCTTCGAACCTGAAGGCGCAATTGCATCTTGAGACGGACTTCCATATCGCCATTCCCGAGACGGAACAGTTTCTGGCCGCCGACCTGAGGGACGATCCCTCCAGGGCACTTGCGGTTGCCGAACATGGGCACGCGCGCGATCGGGAATGACCTTTCGCACCGGTTTTGCTGGCATCGCCCCCAAAGCCCTGATAAAGCCGCATCATGGCAAACGATCCTGCTCTTTCCCTTGAAGATTTCGTTGCAGCGCTTCCCGCAGGCAGCCGCCTGATCGGGCTCGATCTCGGCACCAAGACCATCGGCTTGGCGCTATCCGATCTGGGCCGGGGCATCGCATCACCCATGGAGACCATCCGGCGGAAGAAATTCACCCTCGACGCCGAGCAATTGCTCCAGATCTGTGCGAAACAGGGCGTCGGCGGCATCGTCATGGGCCTCCCGCTCAACATGGACGGCAGCGAAGGTCCGCGCGCGCAGGCGACCCGCGCCTTCGTTCGCAATCTCTCCCAGAAGACCGATCTGCCGGTGACCTACTGGGACGAGCGCCTGTCGACCGCCGCCGTAACGCGCACGTTGCTCGAAGCCGATTCCAGCCGCGCCAAACGGGCCGAAGTGGTCGACAAGATGGCGGCCGCCTTCATTCTGCAGGGCTTTCTGGACCGACTCGGTTTTATGGGATTAGATAGCTGACCTCTTCCCGACCCGCCGCCTGAGCCCAAGCCGGCGAGGCCGGCGACCCCGGTTCCCGCCGCAAGCCAAATCCGTCCCAGGTCTCATCCATGCTCTCCATTCTCGCCGCTCTGGCACCGGTTATCCTCGTGATTGCGTCCGGGCACCTGATTGCCCGCACCGGGCTCATCACCGGCGAACAGTGGCGCGGCGTCGAAAGGCTCGCCTATTTCGTCCTGTTTCCGGCAGTGCTCTTCCGAACGATATCCCAGGCCGATTTCGCCAGGTTCCCGACCCTGAACATGGGCGCGGCGCTGCTTGCCACGATCCTGGCGATGGCGGTCCTGCTTCTGCTTGCCAGGACATCCATCGAACGGATCTGGGGGATCGGCCCGGCCCGGTTCACGTCGATCTTCCAGGGAACCCTGCGCTGGAACGCTATGATCGCGCTTGCGATTGCCGACAATGTCGCCGGCGACACCGGTCTTGCCATGCTTGCCGTTGCCATGGTGTTCATGATCCCGGTGCTGAACGTCGCCAGCATCCTGGTGCTGTCCCACTATGCCAGCGGCACAACGCCGAGCGGAGCGAAGCTGCTGAAGGACCTTTACACAAATCCCTTCATCATCTCGATCGGTGCGGGTGTCCTGCTGAATGTCTCAGGCCTCTCCCTTCCCTCCGTCGTCAGCGACACGCTTGAAATCTTTTCGCGGGCTGCGCTGCCCATCGGGATCATCTGCGTCGGCGCCGGGCTCGACCTCGGCTCCCTGAGACGGCCGGGACCGGCGCTCACCATTGGAACGTTCCTGCGTCCGGTCTTCATGCCGCTGCTGGCCTTCGGCTTCGCGACGCTCTTTGGCGTCAGCGGAACCGCGCTGACCGTCATCGTCATCGCCAGTACCGTTCCCTGCGCCAGCAATTCCTATATTCTCGCCAGGCAGATGGGTGGCGATGCCAAGCTGATGGCGGAGATCATCACCCTGCAGACCCTGGCGGCCACGGTGACGACCACGCTTGCCCTCCTCCTCTTCACCTGATCGGAGCTCGTGCGAGACCCTGATATATTTGTCCAATCGATCAAATATTTAGCGGGCATGTGGACAGCGGGTACGAGCTGAACTCCGGTCTTGTGCATGGAGACGATTCCTCCTATAGGGATGATCTCGATGACCGCGAGCAACACCCATCGAGACACCCCTTTCCCCCATCGTCATTTGCTGGGCATAGAGGGGCTTCACCCCCATGAAATTCTGGGCCTTCTGGACCGGGCCGAGGAAGCCGTAGAGGTTTCCCGCCAGATCCACAAACGCAGGCTGGTCCTGCAGGGGCGAACCCAGATCAACCTCTTTTTCGAAAATTCCACCCGCACCCAAAGCTCGTTCGAGTTGGCCGGCAAACGGCTCGGGGCGGATGTGATGAACATGGCCGTGTCCCAGTCCTCGGTCAAAAAGGGCGAGACGCTGATCGACACGGCCGCGACGCTGAACGCGATGCACCCCGATCTCCTCGTCGTTCGCCACCATGCGGCAGGCGCCGTGCATCTTCTGGCCCGCAAGGTCGGTTGCTCGGTGGTCAATGCCGGCGACGGGCCGCACGAGCACCCGACCCAGGCCCTGCTCGACGCACTCACCATCCGCCGTCACAAGGGCAAGATCGCCCGGCTGACGGTGGCAATCTGCGGCGACATCGCCCATTCGCGCGTCGCCCGCTCGAACATCATTCTCCTGAATGCGCTCGGCGCCCGCGTGCGGGTGGTCGCCCCCTCCACGCTTCTCCCCTCCGGCATCGCCAAGATGGGCGTGGAGGTCTTCACCAGCATGAAGGAAGGGCTGGCCGGCGCGGACATCGTCATGATGCTTCGGCTTCAACGCGAGCGCATGAACGGCGCCTTCGTCCCGTCGGTCCGCGAATACTACCGCTACTACGGCCTCGATGCGGAAAAGCTGGCCTTTGCCAAGGAAGACGCGCTGGTCATGCATCCGGGCCCGATGAATCGGGGCGTCGAGATCGACGCGTCCATCGCCGACGGCCCGCAAAGCCTGATCCGCGAGCAGGTGGAGATGGGTGTTGCGGTGCGCATGGCGGTTCTCGAAGCGCTCGCCGCCAATCTTCCCAATAACTAGAGGATTTTCATCGTGGCTCTCGACACACCAAAACCTCTGGTTCTTTCCAACGCCAGAGTGATCGACCCGGCACGCGAGCTGGATGCGCCCGGCTCCGTCATCATCGCCGACGGCACAATCCTCGCCGCCGGACCGGAAGCGGCCAACCAGGGCGCACCCTACGGGGCTGAAATCGTCGACTGCAAGGGCGCAATCGCCTGCCCGGGCCTGATCGACATGTGCGTCTCAGTCGGCGAACCGGGCGCCGAACACCGCGAGACCCTTGCCAGCGCCTCGGAAGCAGCCGCCGCAGGCGGCATCACCACCATCTGCACCATGCCCGACACGGACCCGGTCATCGACGACCCGGCCCTGGTGGATTTCATCCTGCGCCGCGCGCGCGACACGGCCAGCGTAAACGTGTTGCCCCTTGCCGCGCTGACCAAGGGGCTCAAGGGCGAGGAAATGACCGAGATCGGCCTGCTGAAGGAAGCTGGCGCGATTGCGTTCACCAACGGCCACCGGTCCGTCAAGAACGCCCAGGTCATGCGACGCATGATGACCTACGCGCGCGATTTCGATGCGCTCGTCATCCACCACACGGAAGATCCAGATCTTGCCGGCGGCGTCATGAACGCCGGTCTCAATGCCAGCTGGAAAGGTCTTTCCGGCGTGCCGCGCGAGGCGGAGATCATCATGCTGGAACGGGACCTGCGCCTCGTCGGCATGTCGAAAGGCAGATACCACGCGAACCTGATCTCGACTTCGGATAGCGCCGACGTGATCCGTACGGGCAAATCCCGCGGCCTCGACATCACCGCGGGGATTTCGGTCAACCACCTCACCCACAATGAGAACGACATCGGCGCCTACCGCACCTTCTTCAAGATGTCGCCGCCGCTCAGGGACGAGGACGACCGGCAAGCGATGATCGCAGCCGTCGCGGACGGAACCATCGACGTGATATGCTCCAACCACGATCCCCAGGACGTCGAGACCAAGCGGCATCCCTGGGCAGAAGCCGAAGACGGAGCAATCGGCCTGGAAACCCTGCTGGCGGCAGCCCTCAGGCTTTATCATTCCGAACAGGTCGACCTCATCACACTACTTGGGGCCATGACGTGCCGTCCGGCGGACAGGCTTGGCCTCGACAGCGGCCGCCTTGCCAAGGGCGCCCCGGCGGATATCACCGTCTTCGATCCGGACAGGCCCTGGGTCCTGGAAAAGAGTGCGATCCGTTCCCGGTCGAAGAACTCGCCTTTCGAAGATGCCCGTTTCTCGGGCCGGGTTCTGAGAACGGTGGTCGCAGGCAGGACGGTCTACCGTTACGACTGACGTCCCCCAGTCAGGCGCCTCTCAGGACACGAAAATCTCTCATCGGCCATCCCGTTTCGCGCCACAATTTTCGTGGAACCTGCCGGGGTGCCCGATTTGAGCGGATGATTTCAATGCGCCTGACTTTTCTCGTCTTTCTTTCCCTGACAGTGTTTGCCGGCCAGTCGCAGGCAGCCGACCTTTATCTCAAATACAAGCTCTATGCGGTCGGTTTGCCGATCGGATCGGGCGCGCTGTCGCTGGACGTCAATGACGAAGCCTATTCAATCACAGGTGACGGCCAGACAGCGGCTTTCGGAAGGCTGGTGTCCGACGGCAAAGGCTCCGTCAGGGCGCGCGGCGGCGTCGGCAAAAACGGTCTTGCCCCGCAACGATACGATTTCAACATTTCCAGCGAGGACGAGACCGGTACGGTCGCGATGGAAATGCAGGGCGGAATGGTAAGCAAGATTGCCGTCAATCCGCCCCAGGACCGGATGAAGGAACGCGTCAAGGTAAGCGAGGAAGACAAGGTCGAGGTGCTCGATCCCCTGAGCGCCGCGCTTTTCCCGGCCCCGAAGGGCCTGGCGCCGGAGAGCTGCAATCGGACCGTGAAGCTGTTCGACGGCAAGGAGCGCTACAACGTCCACCTGAGATACAAGACCCGGCAAAAGGCCAAGACGGCCGACGGCCGCTTCAACGGCGACGTCCTGGTCTGCAGCGCGCGCTACGAGCCGGTGGCCGGACACCGCCCGAACCGCAAGACCATCAAGCAGCTTGCCGACAACAAGTCGCTGGAAGTCTGGCTCGCCCCGGTCGGTAACCGTCCCTATCTCGTGCCGCTGCGCGCCAGCATGGAGGCCCCCTTCGGCACCCTCGTGGTGCAGGCGGAGAAATTCAAACTGTCGAAATAGGCGCAGGCGGATTTGGTATCGAATGGTCTGCCATCGCACATCTTTTCGATCCCGCCGGACTTGATCCGCTTCTCCATCCCGTTACATTGCGGGAACAATTTCCTACGCGCTCAACCGGAGACCCGCCGCGTGCCTGAACCGATCAGCTGGGCCCTCGCCTGGCCCTACTATCTTGCCGTCCTCGCCTTCGGCTACCTGCTCGGGTCCATCCCCTTCGGGCTGATCTTCACGCGCATGGCCGGGCTCGGCGATATCCGCAACATCGGTTCCGGCAACATCGGCACCACGAACGTGCTGCGCACCGGCAGGAAGTCGCTCGCCGCCGCAACCCTCGTCGGCGATGCCCTCAAGGGCACGGTCGCGGTCCTGATCGTGAAATATTTCTATGGGCAGGAAATGGCCCTGGTGGCGGGTCTCGGCGCCTTTCTCGGACACCTTTTTCCGGTCTGGCTCGGGTTTCGCGGCGGCAAGGGTGTCGCCACCTATCTCGGCATCCTGCTCGGCCTGTTCTGGCCGATGTTCGTGATCGCGGCCGGCATCTGGGTCGGCATGGCCTTTGTGTTCCGCTATTCCTCGCTCTCCGCCCTGACGGCGACCCTGGCGACCCCTGTCTTGCTCTATGTGGTGTTTCACCAGTTCCAGATGGCGGAGATGTTCGTCCTGCTGACCGTTCTTCTGTGGGCCAAGCACCATGAGAACATCGCCCGGCTTTTGAGCGGCAAGGAAAGCAAGATCGGCGCGAAGGCCAAGGCGGCGTCCGAGCCGGACGGCGGAGGCGCGTGAGCGGCCCGGCGGAACATAAAACGCGGTGCCTCTCCGAGGCCCAGCGGATTGCGTGGCTGCGTTTGATACGGTCTGAAAACATCGGTCCGGCCACCTTCTTCGACCTCCTTGACCACACGGGCTCCGCTGAACGCGCGCTTGAGCTGCTGCCGGAGCTGTCCAGGCGCGGCGGCCGGAAAAGCTACCGGATCTGCCCCCAGGAGGACGCCTGGGCGGAGCTGGAGGCACACAACCGGTACGGGGCACGGCTCGTCGCCTTCGGTGAAGCGGACTATCCGCCTCATTTGCGGCATATCGACGGGCCTCCCCCGCTACTGTCGGTCAAGGGTGGAACTATTCTTTCATCACCGGGAATGCTCGGCATCGTTGGCGCCAGGAACGCATCCCTTTCCGGCAGGAAGCTCGCCGCCATGTTCGCGCGTGATCTCGGCCGAGAAGGCTTTGCCATCATATCCGGGCTTGCCCGAGGCATCGACGCCGCAGCGCATGAAGCCGCCCTGCCAACGGGAACCGTCGCGGTTTTTGCGGGCGGTATCGACAATCTCTATCCGCCGGAACACGGCCGGCTGCTCGCCGAGATCCTGGAGACGGGCGGCGCCGTTGTCAGCGAGATGCCGTTCGGCTGGAAACCGCGCGGCCGAGATTTCCCGAGGCGAAACAGGCTGATATCCGGTGCGTCGCTCGGGGTGATCGTGATCGAAGCTGCAAAGGCCTCCGGATCGCTCCACACCGCACGTTACGCGCTGGATCAGAACCGCGAGATCTTCGCCGTTCCCGGCTCGCCGCTCGACCCGCGTTCGGAAGGTGCGAACGGTCTGATCCGCCAGGGCGCCGCATTGGTCACCTCGGCGGCGGATGTACTGGAAGGTCTCTCCGGCCGCATTCAACCGGTACTTCCCCTGCAGCACCGCCTGCTGGAGGAAGGCAGGCAACCGCCCTCGCCTCCCTCCGAACCGGACGACAGACTTCGGCGGGTGGTGTTGTCCGCTCTCGGGCCCGCTCCGGTCGATCTGGACGAGCTGATACGCGCAACCGGGGCTGACGTCCGCGAAATCCATGTCGTCCTCCTGGAACTGGAACTCGCCGGAAGAATCGAGCGACACCGGGGCAACAAGATCTCCGCCTTGATGTGAGTTGAGGATAGCCTCGGAAGACGGCCCCAGCGTTCAATCAAACGCCGGCGAGTTGTTTCGCCGGGCCGAAGCCGATCCACATTAGGCTGTTCGCCGGATTGCAGTCGAACGTTCTCTGGTTTAGTGGATAACCCGTTTGTGGACCGACCGGGTTGACCCGAACGAAGCAAAGGTCCATTTGACAGGCGGCGCGTGATCCGTGATCGTCTCCGCCATTGGGACTTCCAATATCAGCTTCTCCACCGGGCGGATTCCCCGTCCCGGCAAAAAACATTTGGGTAAGAATGAACGTCGTCATTGTCGAATCGCCGGCGAAAGCCAAGACGATCAACAAATATCTCGGCTCCGATTACACGGTCCTGGCCTCCTACGGCCACGTGCGGGACCTTCCGGCGAAGGATGGATCGGTGCTGCCGGACGACAATTTCGCCATGAGCTGGCAGGTCGACGGCAAATCCCAGAAGCGCCTGACGGAAATCGCCAACGCGGTGAAAGATGCCGACCGCCTCATTCTCGCGACCGACCCCGACCGTGAAGGGGAAGCGATTTCGTGGCACGTTCTGGAAGTGCTTCAGAAGAAGCGCGTGCTGAAGGACAAACAGATCGAGCGCGTGGTCTTCAATGCCATCACCAAGAAGTCGATCCTGGAGGCGATGGCGAACCCGCGCCAGCTGGACACGCCACTGGTCGATGCCTATCTTGCACGCCGCGCCCTCGATTATCTCGTCGGCTTTACCCTGTCTCCGGTGCTCTGGCGCAAACTGCCGGGTGCCCGCTCCGCCGGCCGCGTGCAGTCGGTCGCCCTGCGGCTCATCTGCGACCGGGAAATGGAGATCGAAACCTTCAAGGCCCAGGAATACTGGTCGATCGTCGCCAATATGAAGACACCGGCGGGAGATCTCTTCCAGGCGGGCGTGACCGGGTTCGACGGCCGGAAGATCGGGCGCCTCGATATTGCGAACGAAGCCGAAGCTTCGACCATCAAGGCCATGCTGGAAAGCGCCAGTTTCCGGGTCGACAGCGTCGCCTCGAAACCGGCCAAGCGCAACCCGTCCGCGCCGTTCACGACGTCCACCCTGCAACAGGAGGCCTCGCGCAAACTCGGCTTTGCCGCTTCGCGCACCATGCAGGTGGCCCAGAAACTCTACGAAGGCGTTGCCATCGGCGGCGAGACTTCCGGTCTCATCACCTACATGCGGACGGACGGCGTCCAGATCGCCGGCGAGGCGATTGCCGCGGCCCGCAAGGTGATCGGACAGGACTTCGGTGATTCCTATGTGCCGGAAAAGCCGCGCGTCTACAAGTCCAAGGCCAAAAACGCCCAGGAAGCGCACGAAGCAATCCGTCCCACGGATCTCTCCCGCAGACCCAAGGACGTTGCCCGCTTCCTCGACCCCGACCAGGCCCGGCTATATGAGCTGATCTGGAAACGGACCATGGCCTCGCAGATGGAATCGGCCGTCCTCGAACGCACGACTATCGAGATCCTGGCCGACGGTTCGGGCAAGAAGGCCAATCTGCGCGCCACGGGCTCCGTAGTCCGCTTCGACGGCTTCCTCGCGCTTTATCAGGAAGGCCGGGACGACGAGGAAGACGAGAATTCCAAGCGCCTTCCGGCGGTCGACGAGGGTTCCGCCCTGACTGCGGCCTCCGTGGACAGCACCTCGGAACCGATCGAAGCCTCGCAGCATTTCACCACGCCGCCGCCGCGCTACACCGAGGCGAGCCTTGTGAAGAAGATGGAAGAGCTCGGCATCGGCCGGCCTTCCACCTATGCTTCCACGCTGCAGACCCTGCGCGACCGCGAATATGTCGAGCTCGACAAGAAACAGCTCGTCCCGCAGGACAAGGGCCGGATCGTCACCGCGTTCCTGGAGAGCTTCTTCCATCGCTACGTCGAATTCGACTTCACGGCGAGCCTGGAAGAACAGCTCGACAAGATTTCCGCCGGCGAATTGTCCTGGCTCGACGTCCTGAAAGACTTCTGGACCGGTTTTTCCGGGGCGGTCGACGAGATAAAGGACCTGCGTGTCGCCGAAGTGATCGACGCGCTGAACGAGCTTCTCGGGCCGCATATCTTCCCGCCGAAGGAAGACGGGTCCGATGCGCGCAAGTGCCCGACCTGCGACACCGGCCAGCTTTCGCTGAAAGTAAGCCGCTGGGGTGCCTTCATCGGCTGCTCCAATTACCCTGAGTGCGGTTATACCCGACAGCTGGGCAAACCGAACGGCGAAGGCGGCGAAGGCGAGGAAGGGCCGAAGATCCTGGGACAGGACCCGGAAACCGGTCTCGACGTTTCCCTGCGCAACGGCCGCTTCGGGCCCTATGTGCAGCTCGGTGAGGAAGCCAAGCCGAAACGGGCCTCCCTGCCCCGCGGCTGGTCCGCGCCCGATATGGACCTTGAGAAAGCGCTTCAGCTTCTGTCGCTGCCGCGCGAGGTCGGTCCGCACCCGGAAGACGGCAAGATGATTTCCGCCGGGATCGGCCGTTACGGTCCCTTCGTGCTACACGACGGCACCTACGCAAACCTGTCTTCACCGGACGAAGTGTTTTCGGTCGGCATCAACCGGGCGGTCGACGCGCTGGCGCAGAAACGCGCCAAGACCGGCGGTCGCGGTGGTGCGGCGGCAGCTCCGTTGAAGGAGCTGGGCGAGCATCCGAGCGAAGGCGGCCCGGTCAATGTCTACGACGGCCGCTACGGGCCATATGTCAAGCACGGCAAGGTCAATGCCACGCTGCCGAAAGATACGGATCCGAAAGCCGTGACGATGGAACAGGCCGTCGAGCTGATTGCGGCGAAGGCTTCCAAGGGCGGCAAGAAGAAAACCGCCACCAAGAAACCTGCGGCCAAGAAAACGGCAGCCAAGAAGACGACCGCGAGCAAGACCGCCAAGGCCAAGGTCGACGCGTCGTCCGAAGATGTGCCCTGGGATGATGCGTCTTGAGCGCGAAACGGATCAACACGCGTAAACACACAGGTAGAAAACACGCCAAGGTTCCGGGCGAGATGCCGTCTCGCGACGATATTCTCGCCTTTGTGGCGGACAATCCCGGCCGCGCGGGCAAACGGGAGATCGCCCGGCACTTCGGCATCATCGGCGGCGCCAGGATCCATCTGAAGAAATTGCTGAAGGACCTGGCTGACGAAGGCCTGGTCGAGAAGCGCAAGAAACGCATGATCCGGCCGGGTGACCTGCCGCCGGTTTTCCTTGCAAATCTCGTCGCGCGCGACCGGGACGGCGACCTGATCGCGACGCCGGTCGACTGGGACGACGAGGCGGGCGATCCGCCGAAGATCCTCGTGCTGCCAGGCAAGACCAAGGCCACGCAGCCGGGTCTTGGCGACCGGGCATTGATCCGGCTGACGGAGGCCGGCACCGGCTCGGAAGCGGACTACGCCGCGCGCGTCATCCGCGTTCTTGAAAAACGTCAGGGTGCGATCCTCGGCATCCTGCGCAGGCGGGACGGCAACCGACCGCCCTACCTGGAGCCGATCGACCGCAAGCAACGGGAGCTGGACGTTGATTCCACCGATTTGAAGGACGCCGACGACGGTGACCTTGTCAGCGTTCAGGTGACCCGCTCCGGCCGCTATGGCCATCCGAAGGCCGCGATTGTCGAGCGGTTCGGCTCGATGAACTCCGAAAAGGCGATCTCCGAGATCGCCCTGCAGTCGCACGGCATTCCCCATGTTTTCCCGGCCGCCGTCGAGGCACAGGCCGAGCACGCGAAGCCGGTCGAAAAGCTCGGCAAGCGCGAGGACTGGCGCCAGATCCCGCTGATCACCATCGATCCGCCCGACGCCAAGGACCATGACGACGCGGTTTTTGCCGAAGCGGACACGGATCCGGGCAACGAAGGCGGTCACATCGTTTATGTCGCGATCGCCGACGTCGCCTATTACGTGACGCCCGGGTCGCCGATGGACCGGGAAGCGAACATTCGCGGCAACTCCGTCTATTTCCCAGACCGGGTGATCCCGATGCTGCCGGAACGGATTTCCAATCAGCTCTGCTCGTTGCGTGAAAAGGAGGACAAGCCGTCCCTCGGCGTGCGGATGGTCTTCGACAAGACCGGCCGCAAGATCAGCCACAGTTTCCACCGCGTCCTGATGCGCTCGGCCGCCAAGCTTTCCTATATCCAGGCGCAGAAGGCCATAGACGGCGTTACCGACGAGAAGACGGAAACGATCCTGGAAGGTGTCCTGAAGCCGCTGTGGGCTGCCTATGGCGCCCTGAAGAGGGGGCGCGACGCCCGCGAACCACTGGACCTAGACCTGCCGGAACGCAAGATCAGGCTGAAGCCGGATGGGACGGTCGACCATGTCTACGTTCCCGAACGTCTCGATGCGCACAGGCTGATCGAGGAGTTCATGATCCAGGCCAATGTGGCGGCCGCCGAAACGCTGGAGAAGAAGAAGTCTCCCCTGCTCTACCGCATCCACGACGCATCAACGCCGGAAAAGCTGGAGAGTTTGAAGGAGTTCCTGTCCACGCTGAACATGAAGCTGCCTGCAACCGGTGGCCTGAGACCATCGGCCTTCAACGCGATCCTGGCGAAGGTCAAGGACACGCCACAGGCGCATCTCGTCAACGAGGTGGTGCTGCGCAGCCAGGCTCAGGCGGAGTATGCGCCTCAGAACATCGGTCATTTCGGCCTGAACCTGCGCCGCTATGCGCATTTCACCTCTCCGATCCGACGCTATGCCGACCTGATCGTGCACCGGGGCCTTATCTCCTCACTGGGTCTCGGCGACGACGGCCTGCCGGAGGGCATCGAAAGCAAACTGGAAGCGATCGGAGCGGAAATATCCTCAGCCGAACGCCGTGCCATGCTGGCGGAACGGGACACGATCGACCGGTTGATCGCGCTCTGGATGAGCGACCATATCGGGGCGACCTTCCAGGGCCGGATCGCCGGAGTGATCAAGTCCGGGCTGTTCGTGAGGCTGGAAGACACCGGTGCCGACGGCTTCGTGCCGGCCTCCACGATCGGCATAGACTTTTACCGCTATGACGAAGGGTCGCACGCCCTCATAGGTGACAAAACCGGCGAGACCTACCAACTTGGCGACCAAGTGGAAGTCAAGCTGGTGGAAGCAGCCCCCTTCGCGGGTGCGTTGACCTTCGAGATCCTCAGCCATGGACGGATCGCAGGCAAGCAGATCCGCAAGGCCGCGCCCAAGACGCGCCGGGGACCACCAAAGGGCGGGCGGACGAACAATGGCCGGCCCCAAAAGACCTCCACACGGAAACAGAACCGAAGGAGGTCGTCGTGACGGTTCGTTATGAAATGGACGAAAAACTGACAACGCCGCAGCCGGCGCCGGAAAAACCGCGCAGGCCGGTGATGGCCGCGATGCTGCGCGGAGCACGCAACAGATGCATGAACTGCGGTGAAGGCCGGATATTCGGCGGGTTCCTGAAGGTCAACCATGCCTGCCCGAAATGCGGCGAGGAATTTCACCACCACAGGGCAGATGATGCCCCGCCCTATTTCACCATCACCCTCGTCGGCCATATCATCGTGCCGGCGCTGCTGACGGTCGAAGTCCTCTGGCATCCGGCGCTGTGGATCCACATGTCCCTGTGGGTGCCGCTGACCATCTTCCTGTGCATCTTCTTCATGCAGCCCATCAAGGGCGCGCTGATCGGCCTGCAATGGGCTCTCTACATGCATGGCTTCGACCCCGACACCGAGGACGACCTGCCGGCGCTCCACCCGGCGAGCGAAAGCCACCCATGACCGATTCCTTCGTGAAGCAGTTGTCGAAAGACGAGCGCGCGGGAAATTATCCCTACATCCGGCCCAAGGATGCCGCGACGCTGCTCATTCTCGACCACAGCGGCAAGGGGCCCGTCAGGCTGCTGATGGGCAGGCGTCACATGCGCCACACCTTCATGCCCGGCAAGTTCGTGTTTCCGGGCGGGCGCGTCGATGCCGCAGATTCAAGGATCTCCAACGTTTTCCCCTATCATCCCGATGTGGAGAAAAAACTGTCGGAAGACCTCAAGAATGCCAGATCGGCGGCCCGCGTGCGCGCCCTGGCTCTTGCCGCCATCCGGGAGACCTACGAGGAAGCAGGCATATTCGTCGGCCGGAAATCGGGGGACCGGTTCCTTCGCCTGGGTGCCGGCTTCGAAGCCTTCGCCGAGCGCGGCATTCAGCCTGACCTCGGCGGCATCCGCCTGATCGCCCGGGCGATCACACCGCCACAGCGTCCGCGCCGGTTCGACACGCGTTTTCTTGCCGTATGGGCCGATGACATCGCCGACCGGCTGCCGGAAGGCACGGGCCCGTCCGGAGAGCTGGAAGATTGCGCCTGGCTGACGCTTGAAGAAGCGCGCACGAAGGAGCTTCCGATGATCACCACGCGGATCCTCACCGATCTGGAAGAGCGCCTGGAGGTGGATCCGGATCTCGCCCCTACGACGGCGGTGCCCTATTATTTTTTCCGCAACGGCGGCTTTGTGAAGGAGATGATCCAGGGTCAGGACCCGCCAGCGGTTCGCGGCCAGCGAATTCACCGCTGCGCACCGCAAAATTTCGCCAAAACGCAAGCAAGCGCTTGACTTTCACGCACCGATGAGTAGTTTGCGCGCTGATTTCAGACATTGGGGCAGATTCACCGCCAGCCAATCTGGCCACAAGAACCCATTGCCCGACAACAAAGAACAGGATCCAAGGCCATGGCCAAGGCGACAACGATCAAAATCAAGCTCCTCTCCACGGCGGACACCGGCTTCTTCTATGTCACCAAGAAGAACTCCCGCACGATGACCGAAAAGATGGTCAAGAAGAAGTACGACCCGATTGCCAAAAAGCACGTCGAGTTCAAGGAAGCCAAGATCAAGTAATCTTGGACGTCCTGCCATTGACCAGGAACCCGCCGGTTTCGGCGGGTTTTTTGTTGTCCGATGTTCCGCGGGACGGCTATGGGTAAGACAGAACCGGCCCAAGGCGACAGTCACAACAGAACCGGTGCAAGGCGCCGGGGGGCGCCCTGAGGGCTCTGACTGATGATTACGGTCGGAAAAATAGTGGTCGGCGGGAACACGGCATTCGAGGAGGCCACTCATCGGCCGGTTCCCTGCCGACCTACCCCACGGACCCAGGAGATGCGGCGGACCTGAGCACTCCGAGGGGAAACTTTCGCCACACAGGCGCGACGGCGTCATAAAGACGCCTGACGACTGATCAGGGAAAACCCTAATCTGCGGTCACACTACCTTATTGTGACCTTATTGCAATATTTTCCATAAAATATACACAGATACAATGTCGTTTTAGTAAATCCGTAACCTTAATGTGAGCATCAGGCCGGATTACGTGAGCTGATTCGGCCACAAATCCGCCCGAGTCAACTGCTCCCGATGTACGAAGTCTTACGTAGATCTTGATCCCGGCAAGCGGTGCGAATGCCCCGTTCTCAGTCTTCGCCGAGAAAGGCCCGGACCGTTTCCAGGAATTTCGCGACGGAGATCGGCTTGGAAATATAGGCCTCGCAGCCCCCCTGCCTGATCCTTTCCTCGTCGCCTTTCATGGCAAAGGCTGTCACGGCAATCACGGGAATGGACGAGATGTCCTCGTCTTCCTTGATCCATTTCGTGACTTCAAGGCCCGACACTTCCGGCAGCTGAATATCCATTAGGATCAGATCCGGACGGTGTTCGCGGGCGAGCTGCAAGGCTTCTATACCGGTCCGGGTCTGCAATGTGTTATAGCCGTGCGCCTCGAGCAGATCATGAAACAGTTTCATGTTCAGCTCGTTGTCCTCGACGATCAACACGGATTTCGCCATATGTCCGGCCCTTTACCCGGCAACCCGCCGGTCCCATTACTTTCTTTTCGGCACAATCCGGCCGTTAGTAGAACCCTTCCCCGGTCCGCACTAGATTTCTTCTAACCCGGAATCGTTTCAGAAAGGCAAAAAAACACAATGAAAAAAATACAAGGGTCGTCATTGTCCGTTGAAGAAGCACAAGGAATCGCCACTGAAGCCCTTCTCCAGCTCAGCCGCGAGCCGGAACAGATCGGCCGCTTTCTGGCATTTTCCGGAATCGGACCTGATATGATTCGCCAGGCTGCCGGCGAACCCGGTTTTCTCGCCGGTGTCCTCGAGTTTTACATGACCGACGAACCTCTTCTGCTCGCCTTTTGCGAAAATGCCGGTATCCGCCCGACCATGATGGCCGCCGCGCGTTACACCCTTGCCGGAGGACAGGACGATTATGTCTGAACCGACGCCCGTCCTGCCGGAGGTCCTGGCGCAGATCCGCGCCTTGCCGGTAGCGCAAAGACCCCTGATCATCTGTGACGTCGACGAGGTGATCCTGCAGATGACGACCCATCTGGAGGAATACCTCAATGCGCGCGGCCTTGTTTTTCTGAACTACGAATACCGGCTGACGGGAAATATTGCGGGCAAGGCCGACCGCCTGCCGATCGGATCCGACGACGTCCGCCGGCTCCTGCTGGGCTTTTTCGATGAGATGAGCCACCGGCAGGACATGGTCCCCGGGGCGGACGAAGCCCTCCGCAGCCTTTCGGACGACTGGGAAATCGTGCTCCTGACCAATCTGCCAGGCGGCCACAACAAACCGACACGCGAAAAGCTTCTCTCCGGTCTCGGCATTCCCTATCCGGTTCTCACGAATTCCGGTCCGAAGGGAGGCGCGGTGGCTGCCCTTGCCGCAGGACGGCCGGGACCCGTCGTCTTCATCGACGACAGTCCGTCCAATCATGTGTCGGTCAACGCTTCGCTGCCCTCAGCGGTGCAGATCCAGTTCATCGCCGACAGCCGGTTCCGCGACACAGTCGACCGGCAAGACCATATCGCGCTTGTGTCGGGAGATTGGCAGGAGACGACAACCTTCATCAGCGCTATCCTCTGAGCATGTCGTCGCCAAGCCCAGTGAACCCAGACCGTGCCTGTCTCCGCCCCGGAAAATAAAGCCCTCTGCCGGGACTGCGGCTTCCGCCCGCCGGCCGGCTCCCGCCGCTGTGCGTCTTGCGGCAGCCCGCGACTCGTCTCGCATCCGGAACTCGATGCGCTGGCGATCGCCCATATCGATTGCGACGCCTTTTACGCATCCATCGAGAAACGCGACAATCCGGACCTGCAGGACGTTCCGGTAATCGTGGGTGGTGGCCAGCGCGGTGTGGTCTCCACCTGCTGCTACATTGCCCGCATCTACGGTGTCCGGTCCGCCATGCCCATGTTCAAGGCATTGGAGGCCTGCCCCGATGCGGTGGTGATCAAGCCGAATATGGAAAAATACTCCAGGGTCGGCCGCGAAATCCGCGAGCGCATGCGCGCCCTTACACCGCTGGTGGAGCCTTTGTCGATCGACGAGGCCTTCCTGGACCTGACGGGAACCGAGCGCCTTCATCACGCGTCCCCCGCCGAGACGCTCGCCAAATTCGTACGGGACATCGAATCGGACATCGGCATCTCCACCTCGGTGGGCCTGGCTCCCAACAAGTTCCTGGCCAAACTCGCCTCGGACCTGGAGAAGCCGCGCGGTTTTTCCGTGATCGGCGCGGCGGAAGCCAGGACCGTGCTCGCCGCAATGCCTGTCGGCCGCATCTGGGGTGTCGGCAAGGTGTTCCAGAGCAAATTGGAAAAAGACGGCATCCGGACCATCGGCCAGTTGCAGACGATGGAGGCGGCGGATCTTGCCCGGCGCTACGGCTCGATAGGACTGCGACTGGCGCATTTGTCCAGAGGTGACGATTCCAGGCTGGTAACCCCGGAGCGCGGTGCGAAGAGCGTTTCCTCCGAGACGACGTTCCGGACCGACATTTCCAGCTTCGAGGTGCTGAGGCCCATCCTGCGGGACCTGTCGGAAAAGGTGTCCGCACGGCTGAAGAAATCGGAGCTCTGTGGCCGAGGCATCACGTTGAAACTCAAGACCGCGGATTTCAAGACCGTCACGCGCGCCCGGCACCTGCCCGACCCGACGCAGCTTGCCGACAAGATCTTTTCCGCCGGCGTCGCGCTGCTGGAGAACGAGACGGACGGCCGCAAGTTCCGGCTGATCGGCATCGGGGTCAGCGACCTTGAACCGGCAGAGCGCGCCGACCCGCAAGACCTTCTGGATCAGGGTGCCGAACGGCGCAAGATGGCAGAACTCGCCGTCGACCGGCTACGGGACAAGTTCGGCAATTCGGCGGTTGAGCTGGGCCTCACCCACGCGGCCAGACAGGCGGATCGGGAAAAGAAAAGCTGAGTGAGCCGCTCCGGTCGCGGAACCCGTCAGACCTGTTGCTCCGGACGATTACCCTGGACCTATTTGCCGGGGCATTCAGTCTCGTCGTAAAGCTCGAGCGAAGCCATCTTGCCCTGAATGGTAAAATCCCCGTAGTCGAGCTTCAGCTTCCCGCTGACGCCGTTCCGGTACAGCCAGAAGGACAATTGATAGACCGGCTGCAACTCGCCGCTGGCATCCTCATCGCCCGGATCGAAATAGGCAACGGTCACGGGCCAGTAGTCCATTCCGGAAAGCCGGGATTCAGGGGAGTTCGCACCGGTCGCCGTGGGGCTTACGGCCTTTGCGCCAATCACGGTCGTGGTGGCGTAGACCTTTTCCCCGGTTTCGGCTCCGTCATAGATGTCTGCGGCGAAAAAGTGGACACCGTCTTCCGCCGCCTTCATGATCGACAAAAGGTGTTCGGTCGGGAAAAGCACCTCCCGTCCGATTTCGAGCGACTTTTCGGACGGTTCCTTCAACTCGACGGTCTTTGCTGCGGTTCCCGTGCGCGCAGTTCCGCGCGTCGCTTCCACCAGTTCCTGATCGACAAAGGTCTTGGACAGGAACTGATAGCTGGCGGCGCTCGGTTCCTCGAAAGAGGTCGTCTGCAGGTCGGTGATCTGGGAGCCGCCGTTGGCGTCCTGGAACTCCGTCACGAACCGGAAATTGACGCTGTAGCCCTCGCACGCATTGCCGGTGAAATCGTAGACCATCCGCCCATTGAGGCCGGCGATGCCCGAACTCTCGTCCGAATCCCCGAGCTTCATGTCGTAGACGGCCCGATGCGGGACAAGCTTGTGTCCGCCGATGGAGGCCGCAGCCGCTTCCCCGGACATGACCCCGAGCGAGCAAACCAGCGCCACGCCCAAACCGGCCAATGTCATGGAGTTCGCTACGCGCTGCATCAAGTAAACCTCATTTTCGCCCGGCCGATTTTCCGGCAAACGGAACAGCCTGACTTATATTATGCCCCAATCGGCCTGTTTTGTTCCATTGAATACGCGGACAACGGCCGGCACTGCAAGCCCGGTCACCGACATATGGTGGCCTGTCGCAATTTGCGCTTGTCTCCTATATCGAATTGCGCCAAGACAGCCGCAAGCCCTCTTTGTCTGTCCTGCGGCCATTCGGAACGATGCCGGATCGCCGAGAGCTGGAGAAACCATATGAGCACGATTGAGTCCCGCCTGGCGGATCTCGGGATAAGCCTCCCGGAAGCAGCCGCTCCGGCCGCGAACTATGTTCCCTTCGTCAAGACCGGCAACCAGCTCTTCGTTTCCGGCCAGTTGCCGATGAAGGACGGCAAACTGCAGGTGACCGGCAAGCTCGGCGCGGATCTTGCCATCGAAGACGGCGAGGCCGCGGCCAAACTGTGCGCCATCAACCTCCTGGCCCAGGCGAAAGCGGCAACGGGCGATCTTGAAAAGGTCGTCCGCCTTGTGAAGATTGTCGGTTTCGTGAATTCCACCACCGAATTCGGCGACCAGCCGCAAGTGATCAACGGCGCGTCGGACTTTCTGGTGGAAGCCATGGGCGACTGTGGTCGTCATGCACGCTCTGCCGTCAGCGCCGCTTCCCTGCCCTTCGGCGCGGCTGTCGAGATCGAAGCCATTTTCGAGATTGCCGAATAATTCCCTCCGGGCGGCCAGCCGACCGGTAGCCGCCCGCCAGTTTCAAGCCCCTTCATGACCCCTGTCCTTCAAGCCATCTTCGCGCGCCCGATTGCCCATCGCGGCTTTCACGATGCCGACAGCGGCATCATCGAAAACACGCCGACTGCCGTTCAAAGGGCGGTTGAGCGGAACTTTGCCATTGAGGTCGATGTCCAGGAAACCCGCGACTGCGAGGCCCTGGTGTTTCATGACTACACGCTCGACCGCCTGGCCGAGGAAACCGGCAAGATCATCGACCGGACGTCGGCAGACCTTGTGCGTATCGGTATGCAAACCGGTACCGACAAGCTGTGGCTGCTGCAGGACCTGTTCGACCTTGTCGACGGCAGGGTGCCTCTCGTCATCGAAATCAAGTCTCTGCTGCGGCGGGACGCGCAAGGAGACTTCGTCCGCAAGGTCGTCGATCAGGTTGCGGCCTACAAAGGTCCTGCATGCATCAAGTCGTTCGACCCGGACATGCTGTCCCATGCCCGGGCGCACAACGCTGCGGTCCTGCGCGGGATCGTCTCCGACGGCGCCGAGCCCGGTCCGGACTATGCCCTTCAGGGACGCATGGACAGGTTCATCCTGCGGCACATCCTGCACGCGCCGCGCACCAGGCCGCATTTCATATCCTACGGGATCAAGGATCTGCCGAAGGCCGGACCGGTCCTGATGCGCTCCCTGTTCAAGATCCCCGTGATGACCTGGACGGTGCGCACGCGGGAACAGCGTGCGAAGGCGGCCCGCTACGCGGACCAGATCGTTTTCGAGGGATTCGATCCGGACAAGGCCCCGAACCAGGCCGAGGATCAGCCGATTTAACGCTGCAAAGCGCGACGGCTCTTGCGCTGCAAAACCGCGGCGCTACATTTTGGTCATGGTTCAGAATTCGGTTCTTTCTAACGCATGACCTCTTCCCCCTCAAAGGATAGTCCGTCTCCGGCAAACCCCGGTCCGGAGCAGACCGTCACCTTGCGCATCCTGTCGTCTTTGAAAGACGTTTCTCCCGACGCCTGGGACCGGGTCGCCAATCCGGGCTGGCAGATGGCGGGACGCGGTCACCTGTCGCAGGACGACCACTGCCAGACCACCGGCGAACTTACGGCAGTGCTTGACGACGAAGTTAATTCTGTTTCTGAAGATACTTCCTTCAACCCCTTCTTGTCTCATGCTTTTCTGGAAGCTCTCGAGTCGGCCGGATGTGCAACGCGCGCGACCGGCTGGATGCCACGTCACATGTTGCTGGAAGATGGCACAGGCGCCGTCCTCGGCGCTGTTCCGGCCTATCTGAAAAGCCATTCCCAAGGGGAATACGTCTTCGATCACGGCTGGGCGGACGCCTTCCACCGGGCCGGAGGCGACTATTATCCCAAGCTGCAGATCTCCGTTCCGTTCACCCCGGCGACGGGCCGGCGCTTCCTCACTGGTCCCGGCATCAACCGGCAAGCCGGCATCCAGGCGCTTGCCGCAGGGCTGGTGCAGGTTTGTCAGCGCACCAGGGCCTCGTCGGTGCACGCGACGTTCCTGACCAAGCCCGAATGGGACTTTCTGGGCGAGCTCGGTTACCTCAGGCGGACCGATCAGCAGTTCCACTGGGAAAACCAGGGGTACGACAGTTTCGACGATTTCCTGGAGGACCTTGCCTCCCGCAAGCGCAAAGCCATCAGGAAGGAACGGCGGGAGGCGCTCAGCGCCGAAGGGATCGAGGTGGAATGGGTCACCGGCCAGGACCTGACGGAAGCCCACTGGGATGCCTTCTTCACGTTTTACATGGACACGGGTGGGCGCAAATGGGGCCGGCCTTATCTGAACCGCAAGTTCTTTTCCCTCATCAACGAGAGACTAGCCGAACGCACGCTGCTGGTCTTGGCCAAACGCCACGGGCGCTACATTGCCGGCGCCCTCAACTTCATCGGCTCCGACACGCTGTTCGGCCGGCACTGGGGCTGTACCGAGCACCACCCCTTCCTGCATTTCGAACTCTGCTACTATCAGGCCATCGACTTCGCCATCGAGCGCGGCCTGAAGCGGGTGGAAGCCGGGGCTCAGGGCGCGCACAAGCTTGCCCGGGGCTACCTTCCCTGCACGACCTATTCAGCGCACTGGATCGCCCATGAGGGCCTGCACGAGGCAGTCGCCGATTTCCTGGAGCACGAGCGACACGCGGTGGAACGCGAAAACGAGGCCCTGACGGAACACGCCCCTTTCAAGAAAGGCAATTAGAGGCGCAACTGCATTTCATATTGCTGAAGCAGGGTTTCTGCGCCAAGGCGGTCGAGGAAGGCATTGAGACCGGACGCTTTCTCATCAACGTTCACCAAGATCAAATCATCGGATTCGACTGACCGTCCCAATTGGTAGAGAAGCGCCGTTCCGGCGCCTTGGCAGCGGGAGTCCTGGTGAACCGCAAGCTGAGCGACCGCACCGTCCCCGTAAACCGCTCCCCAGCCGAGCACCCGGCCTTCCCTTTTCAGACCGATTACCGTGACCTCCTTCTCCAGCGCCTTCAAAGCGCCCCGGCTGTTCTGCGGTGTCGGGTCCACATCGAAGTAGCCGGACGTGTCTTCCGGCACCTCGTCGACCGTCAGCAATCCGGCAGACCAAGGAGCAGGCCCCGGATCCGGCAGTCCGCTTTTCGGCAGCTTGCAGACACGCAGCGTGCGTTCAATGGAAAATCCGAACGCTTTGTAGGCTTCGACTGCCTTGGTGTTATTCGATACGACCTCTAGCTGAAGGCCGCTGGCATTGCCCGCCTCCTGGCTTTCCCTGACCCGCCGAAGGAGTTGCCGCGACAGGCCCTTTCGGCGGTGGTACGGGTGGGTGCCGACCGACAGTGTATAGGCCCTGTTGCCATAGGCAGGGTTAGGCTGGCCGGAGAACCAGAAAGCGGCAATCTCGCCACCACTCAGGGCAACGAACGAATGATCCGCCGAGAAACCGCGCTGTTTCTGAAATTCCACAAACTTGCGCTCGCTCATTTGCATCGGAACGACATAGTCGGAAAAGGCCTGGTTCATCGCCGCGCAAAGCTGCGGTGGGGAATATTCTCTGCAATCCGAAATCTGATAGGTCATGGCTGCGGGACACTCATGTGTCCGGTTCCTTTTCAAACGGGCCTTTTGGGAAATGAACAAATAAACAATGCAGCCGCCTCCAAGACGGCTGCATCATTCAGGTCTCAAATTCCATTTATCCGAAAGTGTCGGCCACATCGTACATGACCGGTTCGAAATGCTTGCAGAGCGCGCTGATACGGCGGTTGCGGTCGCGCATCTCCGGGGTGCGCAGCATTGCAAGAAAATCCTCGCGCCGGCGCCATTGCGAATAGTTGGCAATCCGTGTCTGGGCATCGTTGACATGAAGTCCGGCCCCGATGAAACCCGGCTGATGCTGAATGAAATTCTCGTAGGCGTCCTTCAGTTCCTCAAGAAGATCGAAGCAGGTACCAGGTGTCATTTCAAAGGTCGTAATGACCGTCTGGAAATCCGTGCCGCTGGAAATCTCTGGCATGACACTCCTCCTCTGCCGTGTCTTTGGAGGCTGGCACGTTTTTTAAACGCCTGCAATATCAGCGTGATTACGAACAGTTTTGCGCGGACCGGTCCCAGGTTCGATCTTTTGCCACATACGCCTGGCATCAACACAAAGGACCCGCTCATTGGCGGGTCCTGGCCAGGGTCCGGCATCTCCTAATACAGCGCCAGTGCGTCCATATAGCGCTCGAAAGATGTTCCCGTAACTTCGGGAACCGTCTGAGATATCCTCGCAAATCGATTGTCGAATTCGCGCAAGCTGTTGCTCAGTGCCAGCACCTCGGCATTGAGCGAGGGATCATCATGTATCCGTCCACCGTCGCGAGTGTCGCTCTTGTAGTCGGCTGCGGCCTGGTCAAAAGTCATTGCCTTGCCGGTTTCGGCCCTCGCGATGCGGACAAACAGGCTGTCCCTGCGGCCAAGCACTTCTTCGTTAAACGAAGCAAGGTGAAAATCAAGCGTGGTACCGCCGGTCACGGTCCAACCGAATGGACCAAGCTCCGCCTCCTGACTGTCGAAGGGAGTTTCAGCGCTCGCAATGGCGACTGTCCTGAAGTCGCGATTGGGTACAGTGTCGAGTGACCCCAACAGGTCATCCTGCGCGTATTTGACCTGCAGGAAATCGTTGAGCGAGACCAGCGCGTGGTCGAGCAGATGATCGTTCATTACTGCCGGACCGGTTCGCCCGTCGGTCACGCCGCCAGCTACAAGCGTTGTCGGAAAGAGCGCCATGGCAGCAGCTGTGCCGATGATGCAGATTGTGTTTACAATTGATTTTCGCATCGCATCATTCCTTGTGAGAAGAATTTCTCATTATACCATAGTCGTATGTCGGTGCCATTTTCTGCAAGTTGCAAGACAATCTCGCTGATACCCTAAAACGTTTTCATAAAGCCTAGAACATTACCCTAAGGAAATTTAGCGCATATAAATCCCGAATAAGAGGAATATCTAATTCACAAAAATGAGCGTTTTAAAATAACAAGATTTTCTACATTTTGCTTTACCCGGACCAAATGGTTTTCCAGCAGTTTTCCCCAACCACAAAACCTAACAATCCACAACCGTCACACCATCTACATTCATGAGTACAACCGCCTCATGCGCCAACGACAACAACTTCTTGAAGTGATCGCTTCTTGAGCTTCCCCGGCGCCAGACGAGATACATGGTGCGTTGCATTGCAACGCCTTCCACTTTCTTCAGCAACAGATCCGGTTCCTTGCCGAATTCGCTGGCGACATAGGCTGCCGGAAAAAGCGCGAGCCCCATGCCGATGGAGGCCATCTGGCGCAGGGCATCCAGGCTCGTTCCTTCATAGTCGTGTCGGAACTCCGCCCCGGCGGCTCGCGCAAGGGCCTGGACGTCGTCGTAGAGCCGGAACCCCTGGCTGAGCGCAAGCAGCTTCTCGCCGCGCAGCGCTTCGACCGGTATCGAGGACAACCCCGCCAGAGGATGCCATCGGGGCACGGCAAGCAATACGTTCTCCGTACACAGTGGCCGGGCGACCCGCGCGTCCGAGGGCACGATGTTCGGTGTCATGATGCAGTCGAGCGTTCCGGCCGATAGCCCTTCCTCAAGCAGGTTGGGCCGGTCCTCGCGGATATAGAGTTCCAGCGCCGGAAATTGCCGCTTCAGGTCGGGCAGCAAAGTGGGCATGAAGTAGGGTCCGAATGTCGGAGAGACCCCGAGACGGATCAATCCGCCAAGGTTCGACTGCCCGGCATGAGCAACCGTCACAATTTCGTCGAGATTTTCCAGGGCCTGGCGCGCAAGCGGCAGAAGACGCTCACCGGCAGCGGTCAAACTGATGCTGCCGCTGCCCCGCTCCAACAGCGTACAACCCAACTGGTCTTCCAAGAGCTTGAATTGTGACGACAAAGTCGGCTGCGACACGTGACACTTTTCCGAAGCGCGGCCGAAATGAAGGGTTTCCGCCAATGCGATGAAATAGTCGAGCTGACGCGCAGAAGGCCGGTAACGCATGTCGCAGATCCTGATAATAGAAAATATCTATCACACTAATTCAAACAATGTATTTCCTCTATTTCAATCCGGTCACCATATTCCGGTTGTCAGCGGCTACGCAGACGAAATCGAGGAGATAGGTGATGTACAACCGTTTGAAATCCCTGCGCAATCAACACAGCACACTGGATTTCCTGATCCGCCGCGAGGAGATGCATAGCTATCCGGACACGCTGCACATTCGCGCCCTGAAGAAATTCAAGCTTCGGCTGCGGGACGAGATCCAAAGGATTGAAGGCGGTTTCGACATCAGGCAGCCGGTCTGCTGAGCAGTGCACGCGAAAAACAAGGAATCGAGAACATGCTCCCATTCTGGCCGTTTTTCGGCTTGGCCCTCGCGCAGCCGCTCAGGACACGGCAGTCCCGCCTGCAGGACCTTGATGCCCGCATGGCTTCCTATCTCGCAGAAAAACAGGCTGCAGGAGCCAGCTGCCCCCTGGTGCTCGACAACGTTCGGGCAGCAAGATCTGCCGTCCAGCGAGAGTTGACCGGGCATAGCTAAGCGCTCTCCGGATCCGCCGTCCGATTTATGCCCGGTCCAAGCTGGACAGAACCCGCCCGCACAGGCCTCGCGGGCGGGTTTTTTACCGTTTTTCATTGCGTTACCCTGGTTACCGTTCTTAACTTGACAAAAAATCAGGGTTTAACGGGAACGCTCCATGACTTCGTCCTATTTCGCTCCCCATGGCGGTCACCCGCCTCAAACGCAATTGCTGACGGATCGCGCGGTGTTCACGGAAGCCTATGCGGTCATTCCCAGAGGCACGATGCGCGACATCGTCACCAGCTATCTGCCCTTCTGGGAAAAGACGCGGCTATGGGTCCTCTCCCGTCCCCTCTCCGGCTTCGCGGAAACGTTCTCGCAATACATCCTGGAAGTGCAGCCCGGCGGTGGCAGCCAGAGACCGGAAACGGACGAGGAGGCCGAAGGCGTTCTTTTCGTCGTGGAAGGCAGCATGACGATCGTGATCGAGGGCGACCTGCATCTCATGGAGGAAGGCGGCTACGCCTACCTGCCGGCCGGCTGCGGCTGGACGTTAAAGAACGAAAGCAGCGCCCCGGTCCGGTTTCACTGGATCCGCAAGGCCTATGAGACCGTCGAGGGCCTGGAAAAGCCGGCCGCCTTCGTCACCAGCGACAGGGACGTAACACCCAGCCCCATGCCCGGCACGGATGGAAAATGGGCGACGACGCGCTTTGTCGACCCTGAAGACCTGCGCCATGACATGCATGTCACCATCGTCACGTTTGAACCGGGCGCCGTCATTCCCTTTGCCGAAACCCATGTGATGGAACACGGGCTATATGTTCTGGAAGGCAAGGCCGTCTACAGGCTCAACCAGGACTGGGTCGAGGTCGAGGCAGGGGACTACATGTGGCTCCGGGCCTTCTGCCCGCAGGCCTGCTATGCCGGCGGTCCGGGAAAGTTTCGCTATCTGCTCTACAAGGACGTCAACCGGCACATGAAGCTCAAACGGCCTTGACCTGTCTACGGCGGCTCACCTTCCAAAGGGGAAACAAAGACCGTTTCGACGCCCGTCAGGCCGCCCTGGAGGCAGCTTGTTCCGCCGCGGCGGCTTCCGCGGACAGGCGATCCCGGTCCCGCGCCTCTTCCTCGATGCGCGCGGCAAATTCGATGAAATCGCTCGCGGCCATGGGAGGCGCGAAGTAGTAGCCCTGCGCCGCGGTCACACCGAGTTCGAGCAACCGGTCGATCTGCTCTTCAAGTTCGACGCCTTCTGCAATGATGCCCATGCCGAGGTTGTCGGCAAGCTCGACCATGGAATCGACGATGGTTGTCGAACTGTCATCCGAGCCGATCGTGTCGATGAACATCTTGTCGATCTTGATGATGTCGACGCCGAGTTTTTGCAGATATGCCATGCCACCATGGCCCGTGCCGACGTCGTCCAATGCGACGCGCACGCCAAGCGCCTGAAGTTCCGCGATGATCTTGCGGGCGAATTCCATGTCTTCCAACGGATGACGTTCGGTAACTTCCACGACGATCTGCTGGAAGGAAATGGCGGATTTCTCGTAGATCGACTTGATGTCCGCCACGATTTCGCGGTCGTGAAAGTGGCCGGCGAATAGGTTGATCGACAGTTTCAGGTCCGGGTTTTCGCTGTAAAGCTCTCCGACTTCCTCGGTTGTCACACGCATGATATGCCGGGTCATGTCGAAGATGTGGCCGTTGTTTTCGGCATAGGCCATGAACTGGCCGGGAGAGATAATCATGCCGTTCGGCCGCCGCCAGCGCATGAGTACCTCACAACCGCGAAGCCGGCGGGTCTCGATGTCCATGACCGGCTGGTAGAAGGGGATAAACTCTCCGTTCCGGATCGCGGCGATGAATTCGTCGTTCGCCTCACTCTCCGGACGCCAGGACAACCAGACGCCAATCGCGACGAACAGCACCGCGACGCCGGCGCAGGCGGCGGCGGCGACCACTTTCAGGTCCTGCACCATCTGCCTGGCAGCGGACACAGGCGCACTGACGGTCGACACGAGCGGATAGAGTTCGGAGGACACCTCCACCGACAGCGAATCCTCACGCCCGGATCCTTCCGAATTGTACCCGCCGACGCTATACCACAAAAGATTATCGCCAAGGCGAAGCTCGGCCCTTCGATAGGACCTCAGGAACTCCGGCCCCGGGTCCATCGCGATCACCGCCGGTGTCACCTCGGCAAAAAGCCTGGTGCCATCCTTCAGGTCCCAGCTGATCACCGCCGCGCGCGCGCCGAGATAGCTGCGGTCGAGCATGCCGATGCCGACAAGCGGGCCATCCGCGCGCAACGGCGGCAGGATGGTTTTGCCTGCCAGGTCGCGATCCGGGATGATGCACATGCGCTGGCCGGTCGCGTCGGCAAGCCCGATAGCGTCGATCATACCGTGCTCGACGATCTGCTTTTCAAACGTGACCCTGTCTTCGGCGCCGCATGTCTGAATGTCGTCCCGGTCCAGCCGCTGCAACAGCGAAACAGTCGTGCTGATCGCTTCTTCCGCCCTGTGGATCGTGGCGTTGCCCATCGCCTCCATCTCGGTGATGGCACGACGCTCGGCATATTGGTTCAGGATGATATTGATCGCGAACAACGGCGTCGTCGCCAGCACAAGGGCGATCATCACCGTCTTTGCGAAGCCAATATAGCGGAAGGACAAAACGCACGCCTGTTCGTGAATAATCTCTTCCTGACATTCGCCGATCTGGGTAAACAAGGACTGAATGAAGAGGGCTTTTCATCCAGATCAAGGCAGCTTCTTCGGATCTGGTTTAAGTGCCTGCAAACAGCTGAAACGCATCAATGGAGGTCCTCATGGAGGCGTTGTTTATCGGGCAGGCCTATATAGACGTTACCTTTCTGACCGATCGCCTGCCGACAGGCGACGAAAAGACCATCGCCAAGGACTACGCCATCAGCTTCGGCGGAAATGCCGTTACAGCGGCATTCTGCTGCGCCAAGCTGGGCTGCAAGCCCGACCTTCTGTGTTCGCAGGCCGACGACTGGCTGGCGCGCATGTTTCTGGACATGGCTGCTGCCTACGGCATATCGGTGCATGGGCGGAAGGTCCGGGAATCCTCCCTCTCCTTCATCATGCCAAAAGGCGGCAAACGAGCGATTGTCCGTTGCCGCGACAACGACTTCCTCCACCCCTTCCCGCCTCTGACGATTGCCGGCATGAAGGCCCTTCATCTCGACGGACACATGCCGGACGCGGCCCTGTACTATGCCGCGACATGCAGGAACCTCGGCATCCTGACCTCCCTGGACGGTGGCGCCGTTCGCGAAAACACCGACGAACTGCTGAACCACATCGACATCGCGGTCGTCTCGGAACGATTCTGCGAGCAACTCGGAAAGTCCACCGGCGAAACGCTGACCTATCTGCGATCGAAGAACTGTCCCGTGGGAGCCGTGACGCTTGGGGAAGACGGCATGGTCTGGTACGAGGCGGGCGGCCCTGACAAGATACTTCCCGCCCTGGACGTTCCGGCAGCGAAAGTCGTGGATTCCAACGGCGCCGGCGACGTGTTCCACGGAGCCTACATTGCCTCCTATCTGCACTGGCCCGAGAGAAGCTGGGACCAGCACTTCCACTTTGCGCGCGGCGCTTCGTCCCATGCCATTCAGCACCTCGGGAATGAGGCCAGCCTGCCGACCCTGGCCGATGTTGAACGCGCCATCTCCGAGTTCCGGGAAAAGGCTGCCGCCTGAGCTTCAGCCCGGAAAACGTAATCTGGTCCGGTCAGGCTTATGCCTTGCCTCCGGACAGAACATAAAGCACAGTGTGCCAGCCTTTATTCGGTGGAGTTTTTAATGATGTTTTCCCGCGTACCGCGGTTGAGCGCCGGTTTGACGGCCGCCGTCAGCCTAATCGCTCTTCAAGCCAGTCCGGCTCTTGCCTTCGATCCGAGCGGCAACGCCGTCGCCGATGCATTCCTGACGCTGCTCGACTCGGAAGACGGCACCGTTCAAGGCTATGCTTCGGTCGAAGAGTCCGGAAACACGGTGACGATCAAGGACCTCCTTATCACCAACGAGGATAAGGAGGATGTAAAGGTCACGATCGGGAGCACCGTGCTGACGGATGGCGAACTCCAGGACAATGGACGCCTCAAGCTTGGTAGCCTTGGACTTGAAAACCTGGAACTCAAGGCCGACGATGGCGGCATGACGCTTGCCAGCCTGAAGGCGAGCGACCTGCTGCTTCCTTCCGCTGAGGAAGCGAAGGATGGCGCGTCTCCAGCCAATCCGGGCTACAAGACCCTTGAAATCGACACCGTCCAGATCAGCAACGAGGACGGCAAGGTTGCCGATGTCGAAAAAATCTATTCCTCCATCGACGGCATGGACGGCGATCTGCCGACATCCGGTCAGTTTTCGATCACGGGCGCGAAGATCGACGTGACAAATCTGGAATCGACGGAGACCAAGTCCCTGACCGATCTCGGCTACACGACGCTGAACGTCAGTGTTTCGGGGTCGGGAAAATGGGATCCGGATGCAGCGACCCTGTCGATTCCCGACCTCAAGATCATCGCAGAAGAGGCTGCCAGCCTGTCTCTGTCACTCTCCCTCGGCGGCGTCACGCGGGACGTTGTCACACAGCTCAACGACAAGACCAAAAAGCCGGAAGAGGCCATGGGCCTGATGCAGAACGTGTCGGTCGACCATGCGAAAATTCGCCTGGATGACGCATCCATCACGGGGCGCATTCTGGATCAGGAAGCCAAGAAGGCCGGCATCGATACCCCCACTTACGTGTCCGGGCTGACCGGCAGCCTGCCGATGATGCTCGGGATGTTGCAGAACAAGGACTTTGAGGGACAGGTGGCCAAGGCCGTAACCGACTTCCTGAACGCGCCCGGTTCTCTCGAAATCACGGCAGCTCCCGGTGCACCGGTTCCGGTCTCCCAGATCATGGGAACGGCCATGCTGGCCCCGCAAATGATCCCGCAGATCCTCGCGGTGGGTATTACCGCGAACAAGTAGCAGCGCTTTCGAACAAAAAAGGCCCGGATCTGAGATCCGGCCTTTTTTTGTTTCTGAACCTGGTGGTGGGATCAGGCAGCGGCCTCGTTGCGGCTCTGGAACTGCAATTCGCACAGGCGGCGGTAGATACCGTCGTGTTCGAACAATTCGTTGTGCGTGCCGCTCTCAACCACGCGTCCTTCGCTCATGACGTGAATCTGGTGGGCATGGCGAACCGTGCTCAGCCGGTGGGCGATCACCAGCGTCGTCCTGTCCTTCGTCAGCGTTTCCAGGGCAGACTGAATTTTAGTTTCGGATTCCGCATCCAGCGCCGACGTGGCTTCGTCCAAGAGCAGGATCGGAGCATCGCGCAGCATTGCCCGCGCAATGGCAATTCGCTGCCTCTGGCCGCCGGAAAGATTGTTGCCGCCCTGCCCGGCCCGAGTGTTGTACCCCTGAGGCAGCTTTTCAATGAACTCATGCGCGTTTGCGGCCTGCGCTGCTGCAATAATCTCTTCCTGAGTGGCATCCGGCCGACCGATCGCAATATTGTCACGGATGTTCATGTCGAAAATAAACGCATCCTGACTGACGTAGGCGATCTGGTTGCGCAGAGACTTTTGGGTGACACCCGCAATGCCTTGCCCGTCGATCGCAATCTCGCCCGATTGAGGATCGTAAAATCTTTCGATCAAAGCAAAGACGGTCGATTTGCCTGCTCCCGACGCACCGACAAGCGCCGTCATCCTGCCCGGTTCGGCGGTGAACTTCGTACCATGAAGCGCCGCGCTTTCGCCGTAGGAGAAAACCACGTCTCGGAATTCTATTTTTCCGTCCGTCACCTTCAGGTCCGCAGCATCCTCCGCGTCCTTCAGCTCCGGTTCCCTGTCGACGAGTTCGTACATCATGCGCAAGCCGACAACCTGCCTGCCCAAATTGACGTTCAGTCGCGCCAGCCGCCGGGCGGGATCATATGCCAGCAACAATGCCGTGATGAAGGAAAACAAGGCCCCCGGATCCTGGCCTAGCCGGATGACGGAAAAACCGCCATAGAAAATAACCAGCGATATCGCCAATCCTCCAAGCGTGTCCATCAGCGGCGAGGTGCGCGCGGACAGCGAGGCGATCTTGTTCGACTGCTTCTGTACATCGAGGACGTTCACCTTCATCCTCTCGCGCATCGCGTCTTCCATCCCGTAGGCTTTGACGATGCGGATGCCGAGCACGGTTTCCTGCTGCGTGGCACCGATTTTCGAATTGGAGACCACCTGTCTCTTTACATACTGCTTCACCCTGCGAACGAGAAACGCAACGCCGATCACTGCCGGAGGCATTGTCAGCAGTGCAAACAGGCTCAGAAGCGGGTTCTGGAAGACCATCACGGCTGTGAGACCGATCAGCGTCAGCACATCCCGGCCGAGCGAGACGATGATGAGGTCCAGCGTCGCCCGCGTAGCACCGACACCCTGACCGATGCGAACGCCGATTTCCGCGAGTGAGTATTTGTCGAAATAGCCCTGATCCTGACGGATCATGTAATCGAACATTCGTCGCTGAAGATCGGCGATGATCGAGTTTCCGACGCGGGAAAGAACAACCATCTGCCCGTAGGTCGAGGCGCCCTTCAGAGCGAAAATCACGAGAACAATGGCCGCGATCACGTAGACCATGGATTCGTCCTTGTCGACGAAGACCTGGTTAACCACGTCCCTCATGATCCAGGCACTTGCAGCCGTTGTTGCTGCAATCATGCCCATGAACACGAAGGCCAGCGCATATTGCGGGATGTAGGTCCTGAAATTCTCGCTGAACAGCCGCTTGATCAGTTGAACCGTGCCATTGGGATCGGTCCAGGTTTTGGATTTGAACGGATTTCGCACGCAGCGTTACCTTTCCAAGGGTGCAATTTCACCCGACGCGATTGAGGCCAGCAGAGCCGGCCTCAACCCCCTTGTCTCAGAGAGGGGTACTCTTATTTTAGGTCTTCCCGCAAGTGGGGGCTGATCATGCGTCCGGCAAATTCAGACGCAGGTGCAGGTCCCGCAGCTGAGCGGCGGTCGGTTCGCTCGGCGCGCCCATCATCAGGTC
>JBNKGB010000007.1:0-79857 GCA_050289605.1 Roseibium sp.
AAGCCTTCCTCGACGCGATCCCGACCGGTGGTCCGGAGCCGTTCGTGACCGACTATGTCGGCCTGCAGGACACGATCAACGAGGCTGTTCAAGGTGTGGTTCTTGGCGAACTCGACCCGGCCGAAGCCGTGGCGACTGCTGCCGAACAACTTGAGGAATTCAAGTAACACCTTGAGCACTGACCGGGCCCCGGCTTCCCACCCCGAGGGCCCGGCCAATTTGTCAAAGAAGGAATGACCATGGGCGAATTGCAGATACGCGACGTACGCAAAAGCTATGGCCAGATGGAAGTCATCAAGGGCGTCAACCTCGATGTGGACCATGGCGAGTTTATTGTTTTCGTTGGTCCGTCCGGATGCGGAAAATCCACCCTGCTGCGCATGATCGCGGGACTTGAGGAAATTACGGGCGGCGATATCACGATCGACAGCAAGATCGTCAACAACCTGCCGCCGGTCAAACGTGGCATCGCCATGGTGTTCCAGTCCTATGCGCTCTATCCGCATATGTCTGTCTACGAGAACATCGCCTTTCCCCTGCGCGTCGAGCGCCTGCCGAACGACAAGGTGGAGGAGAAGGTCCAGAACGCAGCCGGCATCCTGCAACTGACCAGCCGCCTGCAGCACAAGCCGGGAGAACTTTCCGGCGGCCAGCGCCAACGGGTCGCCATTGGACGTGCGATCGTGCGCGAACCGTCCGTCTTCCTGTTCGACGAACCGTTGTCCAACCTGGACGCCGCACTCAGGGCGGAGATGCGCGTCGAACTCGCCAAACTGCATACCGAACTCGATGCGACGATGATCTACGTCACCCACGACCAGGTCGAGGCCATGACCATGGCCGACAGGATCGTCGTTCTCGATCAGGGCGTCATTTCCCAGGTCGGCTCGCCGCTCGAGCTCTATCACAAGCCGCAGAACCTGTTCGTTGCCGGTTTCATCGGCAATCCGAAGATGAATTTCATCAGTGTGACAGGCAAACAGGCCACCGAAAACGGTGTCGTCGTCGCCCTGCCCTCCGGCCAGAAAGTCACCGTCGGCGTCGTACCCGGCGGCGACGTGGCCGGCAAGCGGCTGACCCTGGGCATCCGCCCGGAACACCTGACCCTCGGTCCGTCCGATGCCGCGATCGAAGTTGTCCCGAACGTCGTCGAACACCTCGGCATTCATACGGTGACCTACAGCAACGTGGAAGGTGCGCAGGCGACCTTCTGTAGCCTTTTGCCGGGGTCCGCGCCCGCGAAGGTCGGAGTAGCGGTCGCCATGGGCTTCAACGGCAGCGATTGTCACCTGTTCGACGAGACCGGGACGGCCTTCGAACGGAAACTGTCGGTTTCCGGACTGGAAGCCGCGGATATGCACATCTAGGACAAGCTGCGAACACAGATGGACGGCCGCCAAACCGGCGGCCGTTTTCACGTCTGCTATTCGGAAACGAGGGCGGGCAAGCCGTCTGGAGGACTAGACGACCTGCCCACGAGCGGCGACGGGCTCCAAACGCGTCACCACGCCGTCCCTGTGAAAGACCAGCCTGTCGAAGAGATTGGAAACCACACAGGTGTGGTTCGGTATGATGCGAACGCACTCGCCGATCTGCGGCTTGCGGTCCGACTTGCTCAGATCGACGACGGCATGTTCCTCGCTAAGAGAAACAATCGAGGCTTCCGGATAATCGACGAGAAGTCCGTGATCCGAGAACCCGAGCAAATCCGACGTCAGTGCCTTGGAGCCGGAATCGAGTACGGCACGGGTCTCTGTCGGCCGTGAGACGACGGTGGCAATGACGTTCATGGCGCAGTCGTCCATGTCGCACATGCCGGCGCGCATCATCGAACGGTCGTTGAAAATGTAGGTTCCGGCCCGGTGCTCGGTCGCGCTCGGCACGAGATCGGAATCGAACAGGCTCGGAGAACCGCCATGCGACACCACCTGGCACTCAAGTCCGGCGTCCCGCAAAAGTGCGATCGTCTCGGTGAAGAATGCCTCAACGTCGGTCTCGGACGATGGTTTCGGATAGGTCAGCAGACCGTGAAAAACCAGGCCGGAGCACTCGACGATCCGTTTAGCCAGTTCAAGTGCCGCCTGCGGCGATTGAACACCGTTGCGGCCGCCGCCTGTATCGCATTCGACCAGCACCTTCAACGGCTGCGCTTCGTCGAAACACTGGGCTAGTCCGTCGACCACCACCGCATTGTCGGCGACAACCTGAAGATCGACCTTTGCGTTGAGCGCCTTCAGCCGCGCAAGCCTTGCCGCTCCGAGCATGTTGAAGGTGATCAGAATGTCGTTGAAGCCCGCATCCGCGAAAACTTCCGCCTCGCTGATCTTCTGGCAGTTGATACCCCTGGCGCCCGCGGCCAGCTGGAGCGAGGCGAGAGCCGGTATCTTGTGCGTCTTGATGTGCGGCCTGAAATTTCGGCCGATCCGGTCGAAGTACTCCTGAGCAACCCTGATGTTCGTCTCCATGATCGTTTCATCGATCACGGCAACTGGGGTCAGGAGATCAAAAATGGAAAGCCCGACAGTCATTGCTCACTCTCCGATGCTTCCGGCCAAGCCTGGTTCGAACAGATACTTGGTCTCTTCCGGCGACGTCCGGTCCATGATCGGCCAGATATCGCGCGGCACTTTCCTGTAGGGCGTCGTCCTCGGATTCGTCGGGTAGGCATGCCCTGCCGCGCAATAGAGGATCAGGGGACTGACGCGTGCAAAGGACTGGTAGAAATGATTGGTCGATTTAACGACCAGAATTTTCCGTTTCTCCGGCGCTATGCCGAAATTGGAAAACAGGGTGGTGTCGAAACACTGGGCTCTGGTTGAGTTCAAAATGACCTCGACGCCACCGATGCGGATCAGGGAGGCATCGCCTATCGGCACGATGCTGTCGCCGAAACGCTGTTCCGCGTTCTCAACATTGCGAAGAACTTCCACCTCCGCATCGATGGGCATGCCGGTTTCCGGCGCGGACTTGGCGCCGAACCGAAGCATCATGCGGGCGCCTTCTCCTGCCGCATGGCAAAGCTGCACCGCGATCGGGTCCCAGATCGACCCGAAGGCAATACTCTCCAGCTTGCGGTCGAGCGCCTCCCTCAGGAGGACGGTGGCATCTCCCGCAGTCCCGCCGCCAGGATTGTCCCACATGTCGGCAATGGTGACCGGTCCGCCTTCGAATGCCAACGCCTGATCAAGAGCCTCGACCGGATCGAGCTCGGAACTGCGGACCTTGCCGCGCAACTCGAACAGCCTGTTGCCCAGATCTCGGGTTACGGCGGTTCCAAGGGCGGCATCGTTGTCGGTCACTGCAATGATCTTGGTACCCATTTCAGGGACATCGCCCGCAAGGAAGCCGTGGATTACGGAAAGCGACAATATTCCGGGCGTTTCCTGTTCCCTGCGGATCATGTCGTCGACAAAGCTGCGCATGGGCTGCGTGGAGGTCGGGAAGACATCGATCATCTTCGGATCGAACACGCTGATGACCGGCTTGACCCTGCCTGCCACGGTGTCGCCGGCAATGCGCCAGGCATCGACGGCGCGGTCGACGAAGTCGGTATGGGGAAACTCCTTGAAGGCGATCAGTGCATCGGCGGCATCTACCCTCTTTCGCGTCAGGTGGCTGTGCGGATCGAGGGTTGCGATGACCGGCGTATCTGGCCCGACGAGCGCGCGGACCCGCTGCAGGAAATCGCCTTCCGGGTCGTCATACCCGTCCGCCACCATCGCGCCATGAAGCCCGAGCACGACGACGTCGAAGGGTCCGCCTTTCTCAAGTTGTCCGAGGATCTCATCGCGCAGGCCTTCGTAGGTCTTTCGAGAAATCAGACCGGCGGGATCTGCCCAGGCTGCTGTCCCTTCAACGAGGTCCCAACCGTTTTCCCCCGCAAACCTGCGGCCCTCCGTGATGACGGCCGAACAAAGTGTAGGTGTCTCGGGATGCTCGCCCGGCCGCGCCAGGAGCGATGCCCTGAACGCGTTGATGTCGATGCGGATCGGCGAAAAGGTGTTGGTTTCCGTGGCAAGGGCGGCGGTGAAAGCCCGTGGCTTATTCATGATCAGGCTTCCGCTCCCATCGGGTTCGGCAGGTAGCCGGTGAAGCCGCAGATCTTCCACCGGCCGTCCCGCTTGACGCAATAATAGAGCGTTTGCCACAGGAGGCGATCCTCACCGCCATCCGCCTTGCGAATGCGGCCGTTGAATTTCTTCCGGGCTATCGCGCGCTCGCCCCTGATCTCGATCTCCTCAAGACGGGTCGCTTCGAAAATGGCGGCACGTGCGTCTTCGGCAAAGTCGGTCTTTCGGAATTCCTCTGCCTGCCGCAACCACTCTGCCCTGTAGGTTTCCAGATCCGGAAATCCAAGTTTCCAATCATCGGGATTCGGCATTTTGCCGGCGTCCACGCCGAAGAACGAAAACGTTTCGAAGTCGCCGGCTACCGCAGCCCAGTCCGCTGCGACGAATGCATCTATATCCCGCCGGACAAGCATGTCCCAGATTTGCGCCCGATCCAGGTCTCTGCTCTCGAAGGGATTGATTTGACTCTCGCGAAGGCCCTGCATTTCGGAAACCATTTTCAACATGACGGTTGATTTTTGGAAGATATAAGGATGAAATAAAACCAATGTCAAACCACTATGTAAATGATTTTCATTTTGGAGGCTTATCATGTCCATCACACGTTACGGCGCCGAAAAATCCGGAGCAGGTGGCCAGAACCTTCCCTTCGCGCGTGCCGTGGAAGCCGACGGCTGGCTCTATGTTTCGGGCCAGGTTGCCATGAAGGACGGCGAAATCGTCTCGGGCGGCATCGTCGAGCAAACGCATCTGACCATCGGAAACGTGCTCGCCATTCTGGAAGAAGCCGGCTACGGGCTGGAACACGTGGTCCGCGTCGGCGTCTGGCTCGATGACCCTCGCGACTTCTGGTCCTTCAACGGCGTCTACAAAAGCTATTTCGGCGAGCACCCGCCTGCACGGGCCTGCGTCCAGGCGTCCATGATGGTCGACTGCAAGGTCGAAATCGACTGCGTTGCCTACAAGAAGCCGGAATAATCCGATGCGGGACATCCTGTCGGTCTTGCAGAACATCGAACCGGAACTGTCGAAGTCCGAGCGGATTCTGGCTGCGCTCCTGCGCAGCGAGCCGGAGTTCATCGTCAATGCCGGCATCACCGAGGTCGCCGAACGGGCGCGCGTGTCACCGCCGACGGTAACGCGTTTCTGCCGGCGGCTCGGCTGCGAGAGCTACACCGCTTTCAAGGTGCAGGTGGCACAGGTCGCCTTTGCAGGAACAAGGTACCTGGCAGCAAACACAGCTTCGGCCGAACCTCGGGATATCGCGGACAGCCTGCTGTTGCAGCTTCAGGACGCCGCCGTGAAGACCCGTGCTGCCCTCGACATGGACGCGGTTCTGGTGGCCTCCAGCCTGATCAGCAATGCGGGACTGGTCGCAGCCTTCGGCGCGGGCGGCACGTCCTCCATGATCGCTGATGAATTCCAGAACCGGTTCTTCCGTCTGGGTCTGAGGACCGTCAGCATCACGGACCACGCCATGCAGCTGATGCAGGCGGCAACGATGCGGCGCGGAGATGTCATCCTCGCCTCGTCCGTTTCCGGCTTAAACCTGCAGATGGTGCGCGCCCTGGAAGCGGCGAAAACCTACGGCGCGAGCGTCATTGCCCTCACCCGTCCGAACAGGCCGGTGGCCGAACTTGCCGACGTCGTCATCGGGATCGACGTCGCGGAAGGCGACAACATCCTGCGTCCGAGCAGCAGCAGGTATGCGTTCCTGTTCGTCACCGACCTGCTGGCAACCCTTGTTGCGATGAAGCGCGGCGACGAGGCCCGGGAGAGCCTGAGACGGGTCAAGCATCAGCTCAGCAATTCACGCGATCAAGACGACAAGGAAGCCCTTGGTGACTGACCAATCCCCGAAACCTGTTGCAGTGGTAACCGGCGCGGCCGGCGACATCGGTGCGGCGATCGCCGCAAAATTGGCTGCAACGCACGTGATCGCCGCCGTTGATATCGATGCCGGTGGGCTGGAAGCAGCCGTATCGGCATTGCGGGTTGGCAGCGCCAAGGTCACCGGGATCCAATGCGATCTGACGAACCCCGGCGACCTGAACAGATTGGCGAGAGAAGCGGCGAGTCTCGGTCCCGTCGACACTCTCGTCAACAACGCAGGCGCCGCCGCCAGTCTGACGCTTCATCAGATGACCGTTGAAACCCTTGCACTGGATGTGGCGCTAAACCTTGAAGCGGCGCTCAACTGCTTCAAAGCCTTTGAAACCGCCCTCATCGACAGCGGCAAGGGCAACGTAATCAATATCGCTTCCGTAAACGGACTGTGTTCCTTCGGCCACCCTGCCTACAGCGCTGCCAAGGCCGGGCTTATCCATGCCACGAAGGCAATTGCCGTCGAATACGGAAAATACGGCATAAGAGCCAATGCGGTCGCCCCGGGCACGGTCAAGACGCAGGCCTGGAAGGCACGCCAGCGCGACAATCCCGGTGTCTTTGACGAAGCCCTTTCCTGGTATCCCTTCAAAACCCTGCCTGAACCGGCAGATATCGCGGCAGCCGTCGCTTTCCTGGCAAGCCCCGCCGCGCGGTGCATAACCGGCGTCTGCCTTCCGGTCGACAGCGGCCTGACAGCCGGTTCGCCCGCCCTTCCCCGCACCTTTACCCAATCCCCCGATTACGACGGACTTTGAGTCATGACCAGTTTTGTTCTTGATACCTTTTACCGTCCGACCGAGAACCTGAAGACCTCCCGCCTTGAATTTGCGCTGACCAATACCGGGGCGAAAACCCTGAAGTCCTTCACGCTCGCCTTTACGGCGGTCACCAGGGCGGCAGCGGACGCGGTTGCAGAAAATGCGGCAGGCTTTACGCGTATTGCCAACTTCCACGAAATAACGCCCCCTCCGGGTCGGGAATTGGAACCCGGTGAAACCTGGCGTTTTTTCCTGACGGGTCTTGCAAACGTCGCCCGGCACCGGCTGGACGGCCCGAAATCGGCCTATGTTACCGCGAACGGGTCCATCATCGATGTTCTCTGCAACGACCTCGAGGCTCCCGATGTCCTGGATACCGGGGAGCGCCGGTCCCTTCCGTCCGGAGAGGTCAAGACCCCGCTCCATATCGTGCCCTGGCCGCAAAGCGTCGAAATCACCTCCTACCGGGGTGAGACCGCTTTCCACGTTTCCGGAGGCACGGCGGAAGAAAAAGCTGCTGCTGCCAAGATCAACGCTCTTTCGAAGCGGCTGTTTCCCAAGGCACCTCATCCATTCCGGTTCGCAAGTTCCCGGCAGCAAATCGACCTTGCCTTCCAAAAGGAGACGTCGCTTCCCGCCGCCGGTTACCGGCTGCACTTTTCCGGAGATGCCGTGACGCTTTCCTACACGGATGCCCCAGGCCGCGATTACGGCCTGACCGTCCTGGCTCAAATCGCCTATGGCGCCTATCAGGAACCCGGCACTTTCAAGTACCCCGCCGAAGGAACGATCACGGACGACCCCAGGTTTTCCTGGCGCGGGACCCATCTTGACGTGTCGCGGCATTTCAGAGGACCTGCCGAGGTCCTGCGGCTTCTTGATATTCTTGCCTGGGGCCGGATGAACATCTTTCAATGGCACCTGACGGACGACGAAGGCTGGCGTGTCGAGATCAAGGCTTATCCGGAACTGACGGTCGGCGGGGCAAGACGCGGTCCGGGGTGCCAGCAGGCGCCGCAGCTCGGTTTCGCATCGCAAGTCTACGAAGGCTCCTACACCCAGGAAGAGGTGCGCGCCATCGTTGTCCACGCGAAAGACCTCAACATCGATATCCTGCCTGAAATCGACGTCCCGGGTCACTGCACTGCCGTGCTGAAGGTCTACCCGCATCTTGCCGACCAGACAGAAAGGCCGGAGAGCTATCATTCGATCCAGGGATATCCGAACAACGCCCTCAATCCGGCGATGGAAGAGACCTATGTGTTCCTGGAAAAGGTCTTTGCTGAAATCGCGGACCTCTTCCCGTTCGACTACATCCACATCGGCGGCGACGAAGTGGACATCAAATCCTGGCTGGCATCGCCTAGGGCCCAACGCCTGATGGAAGCCGAGAACCTAGCCGGCACGATGGAACTGCAGGCCTATTTCATGGGACGCGTGCGGGGCATACTTCAAAAACTCGGAAGGAAACTGGCCGGCTGGGACGAGGTATCTCACGGCGGCGGCATAGATCCGGACGGCGTGCTGCTGATGGCCTGGCAGAAGCAGGAAGTTACGCGGGAGTTGATCGACCAGGGCTATGAAGTCATCTGCACGCCCGGCCAACGCTACTACATGGACATGGCACAGGCCTCCGGCTGGTACGAACCGGGAGCGGGCTGGGCCGGCGTCTCCACACCGGAGGATTGCTATCGCTACGAGCCGTCGGATGGACTGAGCAGTGGCAGCGAACACCTCCTCAAAGGCGTCCAGGCGTGTATCTGGTGCGAACACCTGATCAACAACGAACTCTTCAACCACATGGTGTTCCCGCGGCTCTACGCCGTGGCCGAAGCCGGATGGACAGTACAGGCACAGAAGGACTGGCCCCGATTTGCGGCACACTCAAGACTGTTCCCGGAACTCTAGCGGCAACGTCGAGGAAGCTTAGATGAAGATCGCCGTTGGTGGAATTCACACCGAGTGCAGCACCTACTCGCCGCTGCTTCAGGTCGAACGGGATTTTCGGGTCTCGCAAGGGTCGGAACTGCTGACCCAGCTTGGGCTAACGGAAATCCGGTTTCCAGGAACCAACTTCCGGCCCCTCTTTCATGCGCGCGCCATTCCGGGCGGACCGGTTTCGCCGGAGTGTTATCGGGCCTTCAAGACCCGTTTCCTTGACGGGCTTTCGCGTGAACTTCCCCTCGACGGCGTTCTCCTGATCATGCACGGCGCCATGCATGTTCCGGGGCTGGAGGATGTCGAAGGCGACTGGATCACCGCGGTCCGCGAACTTGTGGGCCCGGATCTGCCGATTGCCGTCAGCTATGACCTTCATGGCAACGTCACGCAGAAAATCATCGACCAGATCGACATCTTCTGCGCCTACCGAACCGCGCCGCATATCGATGTACTGGCAACGCATCACCGGGCAGCCGGTCATCTGCTCGACCAGTTGCGTGGGGGTGATCGCCGTTTCGTCGCCTGGACACCGGTGCCGGTCCTGCTTCCTGGCGAGCGGACGAGCACCGCAGACCAGCCAGCGCGCCAGCTTTATGAAGCCTTGCCGGAATACGATCTCAGGCCGGGTATTTGCGACGCCAACCTCATGATCGGATATGTCTGGGCCGATACGCCACGCGCGACCGCAGCCGCCGTGGTCACCGGCACGGACCCTGAAGCCGTGACAGAAACGGCGAACGAGATCGCCCTCGCCTATTGGCGGAACCGGGACCGATTCGAGTTCGGTGTTCCGACAAAGGCTCTCCAGGACTGCCTGGACGATGCCGCGACCGCAAGGTCGAACCCCTTTATCCTGGCTGACAGCGGAGACAATCCGACCGGCGGCGGGGTCGGAGACAGAACCGACGTCCTGAAAGCCTGGCTCGATCGAAACCTGCAAGGCGGCGTCTTCGCCGGGATTGCGGATCCGGACGCCACGGCAAAGGCCTGGGAAGCTGAACCGGGTTCCGTTCTCTTACTGAGGATTGGCGGTGCGCTCGGCAGCGACTGCGATGTCGTCACTGCCACTGTTCATGTCGGGCGGAAGGCAGGAAGCCTGGAAGACGCAACCCGTGAAGTTCTCGTTCAAATCGCGGGCAACGCCGTGATCCTGACCGAAAGGCGCCGGCCTTTTCACGACCTCGATGACTTCAGGAAGTTCGGTATTGAACCCGCCAGCGAGAAATACCTGATCGTCAAGTCGGGGTATCTGTCGCCGGAACTTGCTCCCCTGGCCAACCCGTCCTGCATGGCGCTCACAGACGGGGCGGTCCATCAGGACATCCCGGCGCTATCCAATCGCTTGCGGCCCAGTCCGTCCTTTCCGTTCCAGCCGGAGTTTGACTGGACGCCAAAGATCCGTTTCTCCGGCCGTGTGTCCCAGGGTAAGCACACCTCCTGGCGGCGCCCGCCACATTCGACTTTCGGATAATAAATATTCTCATTAAATTAAGACCACAAAATAATCTTCTGTGACGTGGGGGATTACGAATTATCCTGATTTTTCCGTAATTTAGACGCCTCTTTTTTGACGTTTTATTGCCACATTTAAATACATATATGTATTTTTGACAGGGTTGAAAATGCCCTCACCGAGGAGCCTCATGAATTCTCGGAACAAATCGGGGAACACTAAAAACAAACCTAAAGACGCTACCGCCACAAATGCATCCGGTTCGGCTTCCTGCGGGAAACAGCCAGGAAAAAAATCTGCAAAATCAAATGGCTGGAAACCAACCGGGTACAATTCAAGCGGAGAAATAAGTCACGTCGCCCATCGACCGGTTTTTTTGCGAGTGCTCCGCCGTTCCTCTTTCGGCGGAGTTTTTTTTGGACCCGCATCTCTCCTTTCCACCAACTGTTGCCAGTTCGGAGAATTCTTCCGGATACAGCGCGCCAGAAATATGACCTTCCATGCGGAGACCTCATGAAGTTCGCGGGAAGGCAATTCCTGGACTTCATGTCATTTCCGTTCTTAGGCAATCGGCGATTTCACACCTAAAGGGTTGCAGCGGAGGCACAGTCAAGGAACTTACGCTACGTTCATAGTTAATTTTTACAGTAGGTTTTTCTTCACGTTTCTGTGAGCCTCCTTGAATGCGACAACGGAAACCACAGCTATAAATGAAATGTAACCAAAATTAACTGTATTTGTGATTTTTGTTACACCCAATTGCGAGATTGTGGTGCAATAATGGCAAAATCGTGACCGCACAACAGGGGCAATCATACAAGGGCAAGCAAATAGCCTGACGGAAAAGAGTTCATAATAGGACCGTCCATAAAAGCTCCGGGTGCGGTGAAGGTAGTTGTATTAGCCTTGGGAGGCGTACATGCAACGGAATACCATAGCTGGAACACTTGCGCTTGGCCTCATCCTCGCTCTTTCAGGAAGCGCATACGCGGCCCCATTGCCTCAGGAAACCATCAACCTTCCGGAGGACCGGCTCGCTGTAACGGTGGCCTCTGCATCGGCAGATCAGAAGGATCCGCTTGAAAGCGAGCTGACCATTTGGGTCGGTGAAGTCGAGCTGGATGGCCGGGCCGCGATCTGGGTCGAGTTGATCGATTCCTACGGTGAAGTCATTTACGATTCAGAGGTGAACACCAACGAGACCCATCTTCTGCCAGATGGCCGGGCGGTGGTCGTCCGCGCGATGGACAAGGACACAGTCGTTGCCGGTAAGGATGAATCCAGGCTGGCCACTGAAGGCGCCCTCATGGTCACCCGCAGAGTTGTGAACGAAGGCAGCGACGCCACCACTGTCGAGCTTATCGAAACTCAGGACACGCCGGTCAAACGGGGTACCATGCTTCAGGTTGCCGATTTCGGCGAGTATGTCTGGGATCGGATTGTTGCGTTCTTCGATGCGGCGAAAACCCGTGTCGCGGTTGCGTGGAACTGGCTGGTCGATACGATCCAAGCCTGATCAGTCCAGACCTGATCCGGGTGCATAGCGGTCGCTGGAAGCAAGTGTCATGCGAGGCGTATTTCGTTCAACGGAATACGGAGCGAGCCTTTCGAGGCTCGCTTTTTTTATGATTTCCAGCGGAACCACCAGACAGATTGCGCCTGGGTATTCGAGCCCGCCGAGTTTCTCGCTGGGCGACAAGATTTAAATATCCGGCACAAACGTGTACCATCTGGCTTGAGCCCCTGGAAGCTGTAGCCAGTTTTGCCGGAGCTTTCCCGCTTTGCGGGCCAGTAGATGTCAAAAGAACGACATTTCAAGAGGTTCTGCCATGAGTGAGCCGATTGTACTGACGCAGGATAACCTTCACGACCACCTGAAAAGGGTACCCCGCCTTGCGAGACTTGCTTGCAGTCTTGCGGCCAGCATCCGCTACGGTTCCCTGCAAATCACCTTCCCGGATGGCAGCCGCTACAGGATTTTTGGAACGGAAGATGGCCCAGCCGGTGTCGTTGAAATTCACGACTGGCGTTTTTTCCGAAAAGTCGTTCAGGCAGGCGATGTCGGCGTCGGAGAGGCGTTCATGGCCGGCTACTGGTCCTCGCCGGATGTGACGACATTTCTCGAAACCTTTTGCGTCAACCAGGAGTCCACGCTGGCGGCGCTTCAGGGACGTCCCTTCACCCGTTTCCTTCTCTCCGCGCGCCACTGGCTGAACGCCAACACCCGGCGCGGATCAAGGCGAAACATTTCTGCGCACTACGACCTCGGCAACGCATTCTATGCAGAGTGGCTCGACGGAACGATGACCTACTCCTCCGCGATCTACGGCAGCGAGACCAGCAGCCTGGAACAGGCACAGGCGCAAAAATATCAATCCCTGATCCACCAGACCGGCATCCAATCGGACCACCAGGTCCTTGAGATCGGTTGCGGCTGGGGCGGTTTTGCCGAGCACGTCGCCAAAACGGTCGGTGCCCATGTACGGGCGCTTACGATTTCCAGGGAGCAGTTCGAATATGCCCGCAACCGAATCTTCAAGGCAGGGCTTAATGAAAAGGTCGATGTCGTCTTCCAGGACTATCGCGACGAACGCGGAACCTTTGACCGGATCGCCTCCATCGAAATGTTCGAAGCGGTCGGTGAAAAATACTGGCCGACCTATTTCGGCCAGTTGGCAAGATGCCTGAAGCCGGGCGGCAAGGCGGGATTGCAGATTATCACCATCCAGGACCGGATGTTTGAGGACTACCGGCGGGGAACCGACTTCATTCAGCGTTACATCTTTCCCGGCGGCATGCTGCCTCCACCGGGCCGGCTGGCGGAAATCGGCAAGTCCCTGGGGCTCGACCTGACCGACCAGAAAATCTTCGGCCAGGACTACGCACGCACGCTTGCCGAATGGCGCCAGAGGTTTCGGCAGGCCTGGCCGCAGATCACGCCGCTCGGGTTCGACGAAAGGTTCCGGAGGCTCTGGGAATTCTACCTGCATTACTGCGAGGCGGGTTTCCGTTCAGGCAATATCGACGTCCGTCAGATGGTATACGTCAAGACTGCCCAGTGAGCGTTCCGGAAACGACGATGAACCGGATGGTGTTTGCCGCTCGGCCGTGGTCCGCGGTTTCCATTGTCATGACCAAGGACGCAAGCAAGAACCGGTCCGGTTTCTCCGATACTTGTGGGAGAACCTGACCGGATTGCCGGTCAGATGCTGGCATTCCTGCGGTGAAGCCTTACATTGCAAACTTGATCCGAAAGGCCCGGGACATTAGCGTCCGGGTCTTACCAGATTTCATCGGTCCCGACGCCATGTTAGGGGCCGATCAGCCAGGATAGAAAAAATGTCTGTGTCCGCTTCCGTTGTCGAGGCCATCGGCAACACGCCCCTGATCCGTCTGAATGCGCTTTCCGAAGAAACGGGATGCGAAATCCTGGGTAAGGCAGAGTTCATGAACCCCGGGCAATCGGTCAAGGACAGAACCGCCCGCCAGATGATACTTGAAGCGGAAGCCAGGGGCGATCTGAAACCCGGCGGTTTGATCGTGGAAGGAACCGCCGGCAATACAGGAATCGGCATCGCCCTCGTGGCCAGCTCTCGGGGCTACCGCACCGTCATCGTCATTCCCGATACCCAGAGCCAGGAGAAGAAGGACATGCTGCGTCTTTGCGGCGCCGAGTTGGTGGAAGTTCCGGTCAAACCGTACAAGGATCCGAACAACTACCAGCATGTCGCCCGCAGGCTTGCGGAAGACCTTGCCAAAACCGAACCGAACGGCGTGCTCTTTGCGGATCAATGGAACAACCTCGACAATCGCAAGGCCCACTATGTAACCACCGGACCAGAGTTACTGGAACAGACCGGCGGCAAGATCGACGGGTTCATCTGTTCGGTCGGAACCGGCGGCACGCTCGCGGGTGTTTCCGGTTTCCTTCAGGAAAAAAAGCCCGGCATTGTCATTGGTTGCGCCGACCCACGCGGGGCGGCCATGCAGTCTCTTTTCACCACTGGCGAGGCTATTGCCTCTGAAGGAGGCTCGATTTCCGAGGGTATCGGGCTCGGCCGCAATACGCCGATCGTTCAGGATGTCAAGGTCGACCATGCCTACACGATCCCCGATGAAGAGGCGTTGCCGCTGGTCTTCGACCTAGCCGAGAACGAAGGTCTGCTCCTGGGCGGCTCGACAGCAATCAACCTCGCCGGCGTGCGCCGGCTCGCCAGGGAAATGGGACCGGGCAAGACCATCGTGACGATCCTTTGCGATCACGGCACACGCTATCAGTCGAAACTCTACAATCCGGAATTCCTGCGTTCCAAGAATCTGCCGGTGCCGGCCTGGCTGGAGCGCAAGGGCACTCTCCAGGCTCCGTTCGTCTGAAGCGGAACCAGTCAGCCATGGGTCCGGATGTACCAATCCTCGAACACGACGGCGCTACCGTGGTCCACGATGCCGTGACGGATGCGGGCATTCTTGACGTCATGGCCAACAACCTTGGCCTGGTCGCGGCCTTCGTCGCGATCATGTATCTGACCGCCGGCCTGTGTGCAGTTCGAGAAGTGATGAATTCCAGAACCGCGCAGGGCTCCGTTGCCTGGTTGCTGTCCCTGTTCTTTCTGCCCTATCTGACCGTTCCGCTCTATTTCATCTTCGGCTGGCGCTCGTTCAACGACTACGCCAGAATCCAGACGACACTCGGCCGGGCGGAGCGCGCCCGCCGGGCCGATGAACTGGGCCTGACCGACCACGAGGAAACGAGGGACTGGCCCGTCCTCTCGCGCGTGGCCGGCGTTCCCTTTCTCGCGGGCAACAGAAGCGAACTTCTGATCGACGGCGATGCGACCTTTGCCGCCATCAAGGATGCGATCGCAGGGGCCCGGGACGTTATTTTCTTCCAGTTTTTCGCGATCCATGACGACGAGCTCGGCCGGGAAATGGCAGACGCTCTGATCGCCAGGGCCTCTGAAGGCCTCAGCGTCTATTTCCTTTATGACGACGTCGGCAGCCATTCGTTGTCGAAAACTTTCCTGAATCGGCTGAAGGAAGCGGGAGTCCGTGTCTGTGGCTTCAATGAAAAACACCGGTTTCTGAGGCTCCTCGGCCCCATGAGGCTCAATTACCGTAACCATCGCAAGCTCGTCGTCACCGACTACCAGATCGCGTTCGTGGGAGGTCACAACGTCGCCGACCAATATGTCGGCCGAGACAACTGGTTTGGGCACTGGCGCGACACGCATGTGAAGGTCGAAGGGCCGGCTGCCGTCGCATGCGCCCTCTCCTTCGTCGAAGACTGGTTGTGGGCGAGCGGTGAGCAGATAGATCTGCCTCAGGCCGGGGAAATTCCGATGCCGGGTGACGAATCCGTCCTTGTCATGCCCACTGGCCCGGCGGACAAGCTGGAAGAATGTGCCATCGCCTTCGTCGACGCCGCGGCGCGGGCCAAGACGCGCTTCTGGATCACCACCCCCTATCTCGTGCCGTCCCTCGATGTTCAGACCGCTCTGTGTGCCGCGGCCATGCGTGGTGTCGACGTTCGCATCCTGTTGCCGGAAAAAAGAGACCATTGGGCGGTCTGGCTCGCAAGCCATGCCTATGAAGACACGCTCGTCCAGCGCGGGGTGAAGGTCTACAGGTATACCGACGGCTTCCTGCACCAGAAGGTCACGCTGCTGGACGACGATCTCGTTTCCATAGGCACCGTGAATTTCGACAATCGGTCGTTCCAGATCAATTTCGAGCTGACGCTCTGGTTCACCCATGCGCGCATGGTGGAAGCGGTCGAAAAAATGCTCGAGAAAGATTTCAGGAAAGCAAAACTGACCTGGCCCGACGCCTTTCAGTCACGCAGCTACGTTTTCCAGGTTCTGGCGCAGGGCGCCCGGCTGCTTTCGCCGATCCTGTAATCTTCTCCCTTTGCCATCAGGCTCTGCGCCAGGCTCCGGGATTTCGTCAACCTCTGGTTTATTATTTTTTAATTCGCAGCCCTTATTGAAGAGGGTATCCGGTTTTATTGAGGTTTGTTTTGTGAGAGCGATTTTAGGTCTAATTCTGCTTGTGATGATCGGCCCTGGCCTGTTTTTCTGGGATGGCTCGATAATCAAGGATATCAATCTGAAATTCGAACAGTTGGTTCCGGCCCATGTTTCAACAACCGATCGGGAATGCCGATCGAAAGTGTTTCTGTTTCATATTTGCAGTTACAAATACGTTGAGAACAATGAAGACAAGAGCCAGACCTACATCTTCTTTGCCTTCGGCGCTCCTAAAACCATTACTCTGATCAAGGGCAATACAAGCGGGACGCTCACCTCTGATGTCGGGCAGAATTATCTTTTCAACCGCATCGCGACCATTCTCTTCTTCCCGTTTCTGCTCCTTTGGGGAGTGGTGAAATTTATGCGCGCTGCCTCCGCGCACAGGACGGCGGCCGGTCGTGAAACACAACTTCAGGCTCCTCCCGCACGATCGGTCTCGTCGGCGGGTTCCAGACCGTCCAGCGGCGGCTTCGGGAAGCGACGCTGACGCACAGGAGCCGTTGAACGAACTGGTGCCGGGCTCGCAAGTCGGATAAACAGGGAGCCAGACTCCCTTCCATGGCCCGGCGTTCCATGTCCTTTGTTCCTGACCTTACAACTCTTCTGGCCTACACAGCCGCTGCCTTCATTCTGACCATCACCCCTGGTCCGGACATGACGCTGTTCATGAGCAAGACGCTCACCCAGGGACGCAAAGCGGGACTTGCGGCGGTTCTCGGCGCAAGCTGCGGCCTGGTCATTCACACGGTCCTCGCCTCGGTTGGCGTCTCGGCTCTTCTGGCGGCCTCCGCAACGGCCTTTCTCGCCCTGAAGATCATTGGAGCCGCATATCTGATCTGGTTGGCGTTCCAGGCCATTCGCAACGGCTCTTCGTTGACCCTGGAAGCCGTGAAAACGTCAAAACAACCGTTTCATCGCGTCTGGCTGCAGGGTCTCGGGGTCAACATTCTCAATCCGAAGATCGTTCTGTTCTTCGTGACCTTCCTGCCTCAGTTCGTCAGCGTTCAGGATCCGGATGCAGTCGGCAAACTGCTGTTCCTGGGAGGCTATTTCGTTGCGCTCGGGATGCCGATCTGCGTGGCAATGGTGCTAGGTGCCAGTGCCTTTGCCAGGACCCTGAAGTCGTCACAGAGGGCAATGCGTTTTTTCGACTGGGCCTTCGCCGGCATCATGGGAAGCTTCGCGTTGAAGCTCCTCACCGCCCAGGCCTCAAACTGACGGCCCATCCCGCTTTAGGTCGTTCGACCGTTTCCCCCGGGTGATCTGGAGGATCGCCTAACCCTTGAACAGATCGCGCAGCCCCGCGGGAGTTACCTGCGCCATTTTTCGAAACTCCCGCGCCATGTGGTGCCTGTCGGAATAGGCGGAAAGATATGCAATATCGTCGAGCGAATAGCCGCTTTCCGCAATGAGCCGCGTAGACGTGCGCAGCCGGACAAAACGGGTAAGACGCGCGAAACCGACACCAGCATCCTGCAAGCGCCGCGACAGGCTGCGGGCCGAGAGGCCGAGCGTCTCCGCCGATGACACCAGCGTGGGAAGCTCTTCCCCCGCCATCTCCATCTGGGCCACTATTCTTGACAATAACCGCGCGGAGCCGAAGCCCGCGCCCGAACGCATGAGGTGATTTAGGGTCAGGGTTGCCGGAAGGGCGGAGGCCGTCCTTCTCTGTGCGGCGCGCTCTGGGGAAACCCGAATAACAATGTCGCTGTCAAAATCGATACTGTCTCCCAGGAACATCCCGAACCGAAGGATCGGTTTCGATTGTCCGCCGCGCGTCAGGGACCAGATTCCTTCAAGGTCATACCCCGCAGCCTCCAGGGTTCCGGCAACGACACCGGCCAGCATTGCCGGGCCAAATGGCTTCTGGTTGGCAGGACGCACCTGGTATGGTGACAAAACCAGTGTGGTGACGCCTTCCGTCGCCAGGAACTCTATTTCGCGGCCCGAAGACGGGAACCGGATATCCGCCTGCTGTCTGATCAGCCCGGACCAGTTTTTGACAAATTTCGGGATCGACGCCGACCCGGTAATCACGAAACTCGCGACATCGAACCCGGAGGGTCGACCAAGCGCGCGCGATAAACCGAAAATCGCGTCGCATCCCCGGGCCCGGAAGAGCCGGTCGATCCGGTCCAACGGGTCTGAAGCACATCCGTTTGTATTCGACGGCTTTTCGAAGATGTCGGGAAACCGTTTTTCCGCTTCTTCCGCAAAGCGCTTCAGCCACCAATTCCAATAAGCGGAATAGGCCTCGCCCAGGGGTTCGTTGACCTCCTCAGGGGCCTGCTTCCGGGCGGACGCAGACCTCTTGCCGGACGATTGGGAAATTTTGGCGCGAATGTTCACAGACTTCCCCTGGCAGTGATGCAGGATGCGGATCTCCCGAGGAACAAAACCAAGGGTTTATCAAAAGATCAAGCATCGATGACGAGGGGATCATGGCCAACACAAACCTCAAGCGGGCCGTAGCGGGTCTCACAGCGCTGGCGGCAATTTTGCCGGCCGGTGTTGCCGCCGCCGACCCGGCCAACCTGACCGCCGAGGAAATCGGCAAGATGATGTCCGGTAATTCCATCTTCGGCGTCTTTCCGGACGGTGTCACGGAATACAGGCAAAACAACCACACGGACGGGATCGCCGTCGTCGTCGTCAAGGGCGACAAGATCAGGAACATCCCCTGGGAAGCTGTCGAAATCGAAGGTGTCGGCCACTATTGCGAAGACTGGAGCGCTGAGGGCTGGGGCAAACTCTGCTTCACCGTCACACGCGAGGAAGACGCCAAACCCGTCTTCACCAACGCCAAGGGAAAAGCCAACTCCCAAAACTGGCGGGAAGGGTTTGTGGACCTGAATTTCCAGCAGTGACGAACTGATCGAACCACCAAATCGACGCCTGCCGGCGGTTTCCGCCGGCAGGCGTTCCTGTTTGCGCTGTTTCGAAAATTTCAGGCAATTAGACCTTGCACCTGTGCCCTTTCATTGCTCAATTCAGGTCGAAGCCTTTTTCAGGAGCCACGTATGACCACCCCTCTGTTTCGCGACGATGCCTATCTTCGAACCTGCGAAGCCGAGGTAATCGGAATAAACGAAAGGGACGGCATTCTTCTCGACCGGACCGTGTTTTACGCCATGGGCGGCGGGCAACCCGGCGACGTGGGGCATCTGGAACTTGAGGATGGTAGCCGGATCGACATAGCGGCAACGGTCTATGAGGACGACAGGGCAACGATCGTCCACGTGCCGGCCGAAGGACAGTCCCTGCCGTCTCCAGGAACAAGGCTCACCGCCCATGTCGATTGGGAGCGGCGGTACCGACTGATGCGCATGCACACTGCCCTGCACCTTTTGTCAGTGGTTCTGCCCTACCCGGTTACCGGTGGCCAGATCGGCGATCCGGAGGGCAGGCTTGACTTCGACATGGAAGCGGACACCATCGACAGGGAGGATTTGCTCGAGAGGCTGAATGCACTCGCCGCAGGCGACCATGAGGTCACCAGCGAGTGGATCACCGACGAGGAACTCGATGCCAATCCGGGCCTGGTCAAGACCATGTCCGTCAAGCCGCCCCGTGGTTCGGGACGTGTCCGGCTGGTTCGTATTGGCGGCAACGTAGATCTTCAGCCCTGCGGAGGCACCCACGTTTCGAGGACCTCCGAGATCGGCCGGCTGGAACTCGGCAAGATCGAGAAGAAAGGCAAGCAGAACCGGCGTGTCCGAATTCGTCTTGCGGACTGACCGGAGTATCGAGGGAGGCGGCCATGAAACTGACTGGCGGCTGTCATTGTGGTGCGGTGCAGTTCGAGGTAGAGAGCAAGACCCCCTACCCCTACATGCGATGCTACTGCTCCATCTGCCGAAAGATAGGTGGCAGCGGCGGCTATGCCATCAACCTCATGGGTGACGCAGGCAGCCTGAAGATCCAGGGAGCGGAGGCCAAAGCGAGTTACAATGCCGTGATCGACGGCAGGACAAGTCCCACGGAACGGCACTTTTGCGCTCGGTGCGGCAGCCATCTCTGGGTCTGGGATCCGCGCTGGCCGGAACTCATCCACCCCCATGCAGGGGCCGTCGATTCACCCTTGCCAACGCCCCCTGAAACCGTCCATATCATGCTGGAATTCAAGCCTTCCTGGGTCGATCTGCCCACGGGTCCCGGGCACGTTCACTTTCAGGGCTATCCGGACCAATCCATCGAAGACTGGCACAAGTCCAGGGGCCTTTATGAAAACTGAGGAAATCACATGACCGACCACCCGCTCGTATCCACTCAATGGCTGGCCGATCATCTGTCGTCGCCGGATCTTGTCGTCATCAACGCCTGGATGCCTCCTGTCACACATCCCGACGCTCCGCCGGTCTACCCGGAAGCACACATTCCGGGCGCCGTGTTCTTCGATGTCAACGAGATCTGCGACAAGACTTCGGACCTGCCGCACATGCTGCCGCAGCCGCATGTCTTTTCCTCCGCCATGCGCAAGCTTGGCGTCGGCGACGGACAGACGCTGGTGGTCTACGACGATTTCGGAACCTATTCCGCACCCCGCGTCTGGTGGACGTTGCGCAGCATGGGAGCCGAGCGCGTTTTCGTGCTCGACGGCGGATTTCCGAAGTGGCGGGCCGAAGGCAGGCCGTTCGACGATGTTTTGCCCCGCCGCGTCGAAAGCCACTTTTCTTCCCGACTGAACAATGCCGCTGTCGCCGATCTTGACCATATGCGGGAAATCATCTCGTCGGGCGCACGTCAGATCCTCGACGCACGTTCCGCCGAGCGGTTCGCAGGGGAAGCACCGGAACCGCGCGCCGGTCTCAAGTCCGGTCACATGCCGACAGCCCTCAACCTGCCCTTCAACCAGCTTCTTGGCGGCAACGGCACCTATCTTGCCAAGGAGGAGCTGATAGTTGCCTTTGAGACTGCGGGCATCGACCTGCAGAAGCCGGTGACCACCACCTGCGGTTCCGGGGTGACCGCCGCGATCCTGACCCTCGGCCTGACGATTGCCGGAGCCCGGGACCTTTCCCTCTATGACGGTTCCTGGGCGGAATGGGGCGGCCGGGACGACACCGAGGTCGCAACCGGTCCGGCCTGACCCGAACCCGCCTGCAGGCCGGCATCGCTGCGAGCGATTTCCGGCCCGGGCGTGCCGCCAACGCGCAGCAGAAAGTCAGCCCTGGTGTCCCTCAGATGGTGGCCCTGCCAGATTTCGAGCGCCGCCACCAGGTCGCCCTTCGGGTAGCTGGCGAAGACCTCGCGCCGCGTCTGTCCGTCGATGCGCCGCCGCCCCATGGAAAAGACGTCGCACATGGCCCCGCGCGAAAGCAGATGGGCCTCGACACCATGGACCCGTTCCGAGACATATGCATTGAGATGCACGCCGATTGCATCGGCAATCCTGCGCGTCTTGGCCCGGTCGTGCCCCTTTCCAACCAGATGATGACGGCACCTCTCGGCGCCATAAATTGCGAAACAGCAATCGCAGGGCTCGGACAGGCGTCCCGATGCAAGGCCAACGTCGTGCAGGATCGACGCGGAAAATAGAATTTCGCGGTCGATATCCAGCCTTCGGTAACCACCAAGAAGCATGCCCCAGAGATATGTTCGCCAGCTGTGCTGCATGATCTCGGCATTCTGAGTGGCATCCGCAAAATCCAGCGCGTCGCGGACGAGCGGGGTCTCATCCGGCATCAATCCTTGCAGGTCCGATCCGCAGGTTCGCATCAGGCCGAAACGGTCCAGAACGGTATCCCCGACCTCACATGCGGAAATTCTCACCAGATTGAGCAGCAACTTCGCCTTTTCCCAACCTGTCAGGCGGCCACGGCCGTGTCTGCCGGATCGTCTGCCCCAGGCGATCGTCCCCATGGGCGGATTGCCCTTACGGGTCTCACAAGTCATTTCCATCTGAGTCTCCATTTTTTTGTACCGTATCGAACAAAAATAGACATGTCGATTTTTTTGTGCGACTTAGTACAAAATGAAAACGGATGTGAAACGCGGACGCCCGCGCAAGTTCGACGAAGACCAGACGCTTGACCGGATCATGCAGGTGTTCTGGCAGAACGGCTATGCCGCGACCAGCCTGGACGACATCACCGGGGCGACCGGTCTCAACCGGCCGAGCCTTTATGCGGCCTTCGGCAGCAAGAAAGACATGTTCCTGAAGATCATCGACCGTTTCGTTGAACGGATGGAGGATTACCTGCGCAAGGCCGGTCGGACGACGCACGGCCTGAAACCGCGCCTGACGGCCATCCTGAACGCCGCGATCGAACTCTATACCGGACAGACTCCCATGTCCGGCGGTTCGTTCGGTTGCCTTGCAATTTCAACGCTGCCGCCCGTTGCCATTGGCGATCCGGATTTCAGGAATCTCCTTGCTCAGGTGACCCGCCGCATGGACCTTGGCTTTGCAGACCTCCTCCGCCAGGAAATGCAGACGGATGTGTCCCTGGCCTCGGCCGAAGACACGGCGCAGCAGCTCTCGCTGCTCCTTCACGGTCTATCCGTACGCGCACGCGCCGGTGAAAGCCCGGACGAGTTGAAAAGAATCGCGGCCGGCGCGGTGGACAAGTTGGTACCGCTACCGGAGTGAAGAACTGTTCAAAGACGATTATGCAGATCCAGCGACCAGATCAGCGTGAACGGCAGCGGGGTCCAGACACCTGTTTTCAGGTTAGCTGACCGCAACATTCTTGCGGTCCAGGTATTGCAGCCCAGAAGGGCATTAAATCCACCGTATGCCGGCAGAAAAATGTCGTGGGCGCCATACCCGGATCCGACGATTTCCCGCGCCTCGCCGTCCGCGCCGGTCTGGAAGCTCTCCGCCATGCGTGCAGTCAGGACATCGAATGCGTCGGCCGACAGGTCAAGGGCCCGAACGCTATCCTGCGGCAGCGGAATATTTCCCACGCGGGTGACGTGCATCACCGACCGGTCCCAGGTCAGCGCATCGATGACGGGTCCGGCCTTAAGCTCGGCCCAGGTCGGTGTCTCGATATAAAACGACCGGCTGCCCCATCCGAACACGATCCACTCGACACCCGGATAGTCCAGCTCCAGCCCGGCCCTGGAAACAAAACCGAAGCGCTCCAGGACATCCGGGTCTGCCGGAAGTGCAATATCGGTATGGATCGGATTGGAAAGGATGAGGATGCGTCGATTGTGTTCATCCGGACGGGTCGTCGCCTCGGCCGGTCGTGAAAAGACAATCGGCCTTGGAACGAGAGTTCCAAGGCCGATTGCAAGCACTATGAGCAATATGACCAGACCGGCCCCTTTCAGTACCTTTCGGGCAAACCCGGCCACGTCCGCTCTCTCGCCAGCAGATCAGTGATGCAGGATCTGGCTGAGGAAGAGCTGGGTGCGCTCATGCTGCGGATTGGTGAAGAACTCTTCCGGTTCGTTCTGTTCCACGATCTGTCCTGCATCCATGAAGATCACGCGGTTGGCGACCTTGCGGGCAAAGCCCATTTCGTGCGTGACGCACAACATCGTCATGCCTTCTTCGGCAAGACCGACCATCACGTCCAGCACTTCCTTGATCATTTCCGGGTCGAGCGCGGATGTCGGCTCATCGAAAAGCATGATCTTGGGGCTCATGCAAAGCGAGCGGGCAATCGCCACGCGCTGCTGCTGGCCACCGGAGAGCTGTCCCGGATATTTGTTCGCCTGCTCCGGAATCTTGACACGCTCCAGGTAGTGCATCGCGATTTCCTCGGCTTCCTTCTTCGGCATCTTGCGGACCCAGATCGGTGCCAGGGTGCAGTTTTCCAGGATGGTCAGATGCGGAAACAGATTGAAATGCTGGAAGCACATGCCGACTTCGCGGCGGATCTCATCGATCTTCTTCAGATCGTTGGTCAGTTCGATGCCGTCTACGAGGATCTGACCGGCCTGATGTTCCTCCAGCCGGTTGATACAGCGGATCATGGTGGACTTTCCCGAGCCGGACGGACCGCAGATGACGATACGCTCGCCGCGCATCACCTTGAGGTTGATGTCGCGCAGAACGTGGAAATCGCCGTACCACTTGTTCATGTTCTTGATTTCGACCGCGACATCCGTGTCGGAAATTTTCATTTTCGAACGGTCGGCCGCCAGTTCTTCGTCGCGTACTGCATTCTCAGTCATTTTTTTCAGCTCCAAGAGTGTCTTCTGGCCGGGGCGCAGCGGAAGGTCGCGCGCCCCGGGCGGTGTCTAACGTTTGTGTCCCGTGTGCAGCTTCTTCTCCATGAATAGGGAGTAGCGTGACATTCCGAAACAGAAGCACCAGAACACCATTGCTGCGAAAAGGTAGCCGGTATGGCCAGTACTCGGTGTCGACCAGGTTGGGTCGGTAAACGAGGACTGGATCTGCCCCAGAAGGTCGAACATACCGACGATCAACACCAGGGTCGTATCCTTGAACAGTCCGATGAAGGTGTTGACGATTCCGGGGATCACCAGCTTCAGCGCCTGCGGCAGGATGATGAGGTACATCATCGGCCAGAAGCGAAGGCCGAGAGCCATGGCTCCTTCGTATTGCCCCTTCGGGATTGCCTGCAGGCCGCCGCGGACAACCTCGGCCATATAGGCTGAAGAGAACAATGTCACACCGATCAGGACACGCAGCAGTTTGTCGAAGGTCACACCTTCCGGCAGGAACAACGGCAGCATCACCGAAGACATGAACAGAACCGTGATCAGCGGCACGCCGCGCCAGAACTCGATGAAGATGATCGACACAAGCTTGATGATCGGCATTGTAGACCGGCGGCCGAGTGCGAGCGCTATACCGAGCGGCAATGAAGCCACGATACCGGTGACTGCAATAACGAGCGTGACCAGAAGGCCGCCCCAGACCGCAGTTTCCACAATCGGAAGAATGACCGTATCGCCGATGACCAGGCCGGTCAGAAGGAAATAGGCGACGATCGGAAAAACCACCAGGAAGAGGATTGAATTGATCTTCTTGAAGGGCACGCTCGGTATAGCGAGAGGCACCAGAAGAACGGCGAACAGAATATAGACGATATTGACCCGCCAGATTTCCTCGGTCGGATACCGGCCATAGATAAACTGAGGGAAGTAGGCCTCAACATAGGCCCAGCATGCACCGCTGTGCCCGCCATCGGTTGGAAGGCACGCTTCACGGTTGTCGCCGCTCCAGACCGCATCGATGAACGCGAACTGTATTAGCGGCGCAATCAGCGAATAGGCGATCAGGATGCCTATCGCCGTCAGTATTGTGTTCCCGATGGACGAGAACAGGTTCTGACGCATCCAGCCGATAACACCTGTAGTCGAGATCGGCGCCGGCAAACGCGGCGCTTCCTCGGTTCTGATTTGAAACATTTCAGCAGTATCCATGATGTGCGCCCCTTACCTTTCCACGAGCGCCATGCGCTGGTTGTACCAGTTCATGAAGGCTGAGGTTATCAGGCTGAGAGACAGGTAAACCACCATCCAGATGCCGATAATTTCGATCGCCTGGCCGGTCTGGTTGAGCACTGTACCACCCATCGAGACAAGGTCCGGATAGGCGATCGCCACTGCTAGCGAGGAATTCTTGGTCAGATTGAGATACTGGCTTGTCAGCGGTGGAATGATAACCCGCATCGCCTGAGGAATAACGACCAGCCTCAAGGTTGGACCATTCCGCAATCCGAGCGCGTGCGCTGCCTCTGTCTGACCATGGCTCACGGCCTGAATACCGGCTCGCACGATTTCGGCGATAAACGATGCCGTATAGATCGACAAGGCCGCCGTAAGTGCCAGGAACTCAGGGATGATATTCAATCCGACATTCAGTTCGAAACCCTGACGCAAGATGGGGCCGGTTTCAACAAAGTTCGGGTATTCCAGACCGATCGGCATACCTGTCGCGATGTAGGTAACGATGGGTAGACCGAAGATCAGACCCAACCCGGTCAGGAATGCCGGGAACGGCTGTCCAGTCGCCTCCTGGCGTTTGCGGGCCCACCGCGCGACCAGGAACGACGCCACGATCCCCAGAACAAGGGCATAGCCGATCCATTCTGATCCGGCGCCCATGATTGGCATGGGAAGACGAAGACCGCCGATATTCAGATGAAAGGTATCGAACAACGACCACTTTTCACGTTTTCCTGGAATCGAGCGCAGAACCGCGAAGTACCAGAAGAAAATCTGAAGAAGGAGGGGAATGTTCCGGACCAACTCGACATAACAATAAGCCAGCCGGTTGATAACCCAGTTGTTCGACAGCCGGGCGATACCGATGATAAACCCGATGATCGTTGCGAAGAGTATACCGACCCCTGCCACGAGAAGCGTGTTCAGGAAGCCGACGTAAAGCGCCCTTCCATAACTCGACGTTTCGGAATAGGTGACCAACGACTGGTTGGTTCCAAATCCGGCCGTATTTTCAAGAAAGCTCCAACCGGAGGCAATATTCTGCCTTTCAAGGTTGGCTATCGTGTTCGTAACGATGACATATCCCAAAACCACCAACACGGCGACCAGCAAGAACTGGTAGAAATAGCCGCGGACTTTGGGATCGTTCAACAGCGAAGCACGCGCCGGCGCCCCCGCCGAGTCCTGCTCCATTACTGACATAGAACCTCGCCCAAGTTATCACGGAAAGAGCCCGGCCCTAAGCCTCCCCTCTTTCACGTCCAAAACTGCTTCCGCTGCGCTTTTTCGCGCGCTCCCCCATCGGCCTGAAGCAGTTTGTTCCCCCACGCATTTGTCGGCGTTTCCCGATTTTCAAGCGTGGAATTTATTGAGGGTTCCGGCAGGCGTGCCGCCGGAACCCCTTCAACCCTCAGCTAGATCGAGGATTAGCGGATCGGCGGGGCGTACATGAAGCCGCCCTTGCTCCACAATGCGTTGACGCCGCGGGCGATGCCGAGCGGAGTGTCCGGGCCAACGTTGGCGTTGAAGGACTCTTCGTAGTTACCAACGTTCTTGATGACGTTGTAAGCCCAGTCGTTGGACAGACCGATTGCTTCACCGAACGCACCTTCCACACCCAGCATACGCTTGATGGACGGATTGTCGGAAGACTTCATCTCGTCGACGTTTTCGGACGTGATGCCGAGTTCTTCAGCGTTCAGCATCGCGTTGAGAGTCCAGCGCGTGATGTTGAACCATTCGTCGTCGCCCTGACGGACAACCGGACCCAGAGGCTCTTTGGAAATGATTTCCGGCAGAACCATGTGATCGCCCGGGTTGGTCAGCTTCAGGCGCTGAGCGTAGAGGCCCGATGCATCGGTGGTGTAAACGTCGCAACGGCCCGCGTCATATGCGGCAACGACTTCGTCGGCTTTTTCGAACGCGACGATTTCATACGGCATGTTGTTGGCGCGGAAATAGTCGGCAACGTTCAGCTCGGTCGTGGTGCCGGTGTTGGTGCACACGGATGCGCCGGACAGTTCCAGAGCGGAAGTTACGCCGAGGTCCTTACGGACCATGAAGCCCTGGCCGTCATAATAGTTCACGCCAGCAAAGTTCAGGCCGAGCTGGGTGTCACGGGACATGGTCCAGGTGGTGTTGCGCGACAGAACGTCTACTTCACCGGATTGCAGAGCGGTGAAACGTTCTTTTGCGGACAGCGGAGTGAATTTCACGGCAGACGCATCGCCAAACACAGCAGCAGCCATGGCCCGGCAGAGGTCAACGTCCAGACCGGTCCAGTTCCCCTGTGCGTCCGGATTCGAGAAGCCCGGCAGGCCCTGGCTCACGCCACACTGAATGAAGCCTTTTGCCTTGACGTCTTCCAGCGTCGTTGCACCGGCAGCCGACGTCACGGCGACTCCCATAGCAGCGCCGAGTACGAGCGGAAGGATTTTTTTCGACATGGATATGCAGCCTTTATTTGTTACCCATACTTATTTTTTGTCAGGCCTGACCCGAAGACATCCACACCGTCTCGCTTATCGGACGATTGCCGGCCTTAACAGCCGCTTCCTCCAGACGTCTACGGTCCCACCCAACGGCTCCATACGATGGCATTTAGCCGTTCGGGTCAAGTACTTGGTGCAGATATCTCGTCAAAATTCTCGACCCGCCCGTCAAATGCGCACCGGCTTCATGCACAAACGGAGAACATGCCCAGTTCAAAATCGCGCAATGCTTAAAATGGGTTCAATCCATTTAACAGCATTGGGGTAACTGTTAATTCCGGCGTGAAAACTTTCACTTGCGATGTCGTTGAAAACCGCTGCGACAATCGGGTTGCGGCGACAGCACGTTCAGATAAAGTGCCGACCTCACACCGGGTGCCTCCACCAGCCTTGAATCGCGCACAAATCGTTCCAGTACATGTCAAGTTCCAGCCATACACCACGCCATAAACCCGACACCACGCTTGCGCACGCAGGCAGGGATCCGAAATCGTTTCACGGCTTCGTAAATCCTCCGGTCGTGCATGCCTCGACCGTTCTTTACCCAGATGCGGAAACCCTGGTTACCGGCAAGCAGACCTATTCCTATGCCCGCCGCGGAAATCCGACGACGGACTCCCTTGAGGAAGCCGTCAGGGAGATGGAAGGAGCAGCCGGTGCGAAACTGGCGAACTCCGGCCTGAACGCCATCGCGCTCGCAATCCTGTCCTGCGTGAAGACCGGAGATCACATTCTCATCGTCGACACGGCCTACGGCCCGACCCGTCACTTTGCCGATACGGTGTTGCCGAAGTTCGGCGTGAGCGTCGAATATTACGATCCGCTCGTCGGCTCGGCTATCAAGAGCCTGTTCCGCCCGGAAACGTCCGCCGTCTTCACCGAGTCCCCGGGCTCCCTCACTTTCGAGATGCAGGACGTCCCGGCGATTGCCCAGGCGGCGCACGAGATCGGCGCGACAGTCCTGATGGACAATACCTGGGCCACGTCGCTCTATTGCCAGCCACTGTCGCTGGGCGTGGACCTGTCGATCCAGGCCGGAACCAAATACATCGTCGGTCACTCGGATGCGATGCTCGGCGTCGTCGCCGCAAACGAACGTGCCTGGAAGGGACTCCACGACATTCATGGCGCAATGGGAAGCCACGTGGCACCCGATGACGTCTACCTCGGCCTGCGCGGACTGCGCACGTTGTCGGTACGCCTGGAGCGGCACCAGCGTAACACGCTGGCAGTGCTTGGATGGCTCCAGAATCAGCCCAACATCGGTTCAATCAGCTATCCGGGCCTTCCGTCCGACCCCGGATATGAGCTTTGGAAACGCGATTGCTCCGGCAGCTCCGGACTTTGCGCCTTCACTTTTACCGAAGGCACGACACCGGAGCGGACACATGCGTTCCTGGACGCACTGACGCTTTTCGGCCTCGGTTATTCCTGGGGTGGTTTTGAAAGCCTTGCGATTCCCGTTCGCCTGAAAGGCATGCGTTCGGTGGCACCGCTGAATGAGGCCACGCAGTCGGTTCGTCTGCATATCGGGCTGGAAGATCCGGAAGACCTGATCAAGGATCTGGATCAGGCTCTTAAGAAGGCTTTCGGCTGATCAAGCCGTTTGAGTTCGGCGCGGTCAGATCGTCGGATCGCGCCGCTTTTCCTTGTGAATCAGCCACAGGTTCCGGAAATAGATCAACAGGCCCAGCCCCTGCCCCGCGATGAAAACGGGGTCCTGCCGCTGAATGGCGTAGATCAGCAGAAGCGCGCCGCCGCCAATGGAAAAGAACCAGAAGGCGACCGGCACGATCGACCGGCCGACCCGCTCGGAGGCGATCCACTGAATCACGAACCGCATCATGAACATCGCCTGGGCAAAAAAGCCCAGAATGATCCAGAAATCGAATTGTTCGACGAAAACCGCGTAGAGCCAGTCAATAAGCGCGTTCATTCTGTAAGTCCATTCAGGTTCGGCTTGCCGGCGGTCTCTTCCCGGCAAAATGCGGCCTAAATCAGGTCAAAGGTCTGACTTCGGGAATTTTCTTGCGGCGGCGGCGCAGCCACCAAACGCCGAACAGATCCAGGACACCGACCAGAGCGCGGTCGAAGATGCCATATTTGGAGGTTCCGTGACGCCGCTGGCGGTCCTGAACGTCGATATGCGTGACTCCGAAGCCTTCGCGGATCACCAGGGCTGGTAGAAAACGATGCCAGCTGTCGAAATAGGGTATCTGCAGGAAAACTTCCCGGCGAAGCGCCTTCAGCCCGCAACCGCTATCGCGGGTATTGTCCTTCAGAATGGCCCCTCGGATCTTGTTGGCGAATTTCGAGGCGTACCGTTTCGCCAGGCTTGCCTTGCGGCCGAGCCGCTGCCCCGCCGCCAGCGCGACCGACGGACCCGCAGCCTCAAGCGCGTCCAGAAGAGCCGGAATGTAGGCAGGGTCGTTTTCCCCGTCGCCGTCGATGGTGGCCACCACGTCGCCGCGGGCATGCCTGACGCCGGTTCTCACCGCGCAGCTCTGGCCACAAGCGGTCTCATGGCGAATGGGGCGCAGCCAGTCATGGGTGGCGGCGTAGTCCTGCAGGACAATATCCGTGCCATCGGACGATCCGTCGTCGATGACGATCACCTCGAAGGTCCGGCCCTTCAGGGCTGCCTCGATCTCGTCGAGCAGGATCGGCAGGTTTTGCGCCTCATCCTTGGCAGGCACCACGACCGTGACGGCCAATCCCCCCCTGTTCGCGGCCTGCCCCTCTAGGTAGCTTTGTGTCATGAACTTGTCCGTTCCGTCTCATCCGATGTGCGTGCATCCAGTGACACGCGGTCGGCACCCCGCTGTCCTCTGGCGACTTGCCAGATGGAGCGCACACAGGCCTTTGCCGAGAGCGAATTCATGTTCGGTTGAATCTTGCCGGCGGCCGACAGGTGAAAGCCTACCCGGCGGCGCGCAAGTGCCCGCACCGTGAAAAAGGTGAAGGTCATGCCGAGCAATGTTCCGGCAATGACATCACTAGGGTAGTGAGCGCCGACCATCACCCTGCTGAAGGCCAGCCAGAACGCGCCGACGACGATCAGCCACCGATAGCTTGGGAAAATGAAGGCAAGAGCCGTGGCCATCGCGGCAACCGTCGTCGAATGGCCCGAGGGAAAACTGGTATAGGTCCCGTCGAAGGCAAAGAAATCAAACCGGACGGGGCCGACCGCTTCATAGAGCTTGGGCCGTGCCCGGCCAAGGGTCCACTTGAACGCGATCGCCAGCAAGCCGGTCGCCGAGACGACATAGAAGATGAAGGCGGTATAGGTAAAAACCGATCCGATCGCCATGCGAAGTCGAAAAGCGTAGCGACCCGCGTCGAGTGTCAGCAGCGCCAGACAGAAAACACCGGTTGTGCCGAGGATCCAGTCAGACTTGCCAAGGTCCGTAAAGGTACGGAAAGCCGACCTGTATTCGCCCGGCAAGGAGCGAAGCCACGGATAGGTCGGCACGTCAAAGGCGACAACCGCGATGCCGACGGTCAGCAACAGGATGGCCAGGATGTCCTGAGGACGCTGGCCGGGCGGCAGCGGATCGCGGTTGTAGTTGGCGCGCGCCTTTCGCCCCGAAAACAGGATTGCCGCCCGCCGGATGTTTCCGCGCAGCCGTGCCAGAATCCGCCAGACCTGATTAGTGCTGCTCGTCATTGCCGTCTTCTGAACCCGGAGCCGGTTTGCCTGATTGATAGAGAGCGATGTCGACCTTGTCACCGCCGTTGATATTGAGGCCCTCTACCCTTTTTCGAACCTCAGGCACAAGGCCAATCTCTTCTGCCGCCTTCAAAAACGCAGCTTCATCTCTGCTTTCGATGGCCGCGATCCGGCATAGGGCCAGCTCACTTCCCGAAGCTTGCGCCAGAAATTCGGCAGCGCCCTTGGGAGCGATGATCCGGGTTCCCGTTCCTTCCAGAAAAATAAAGCTCGGCTCATGAAAGCCGGCCGTCACGACCTGCCTGCTGGGCCGATCGCCGCAACCGGGAATGTCATCCATGGCCGAGACCAGCCGCGGGCTGATCCAGATAGGTGTCAGGGCCGGTCCGACGAAACCCCAGAACCCGGCAGCGACACAGACCGCAGTCAGGATGACCGGAGAAACTGCAAGGATCGCCGGTCCGCGCAGAAGACGTGCGGCTGCCGTGACCGCGAACATGGCGCCCACTGCCATGATGATGGCGCCGGGCGGCGACGGCCAGGCACCGAGCACTATCGGGCCCGCGAAGGCCGCCGCGGCCAGGCCGATCCCCGGCAGGGCCAGCAAGATCGCAGCGATCCAGACGAGCCACCGTTTCGTGTGGGCACCTGCTCCTTCAAGCAGTGCTGCGGCGACCGGCAAGGCCAACGCGGGAAGCAACGGCATCGTGTAGTGCGGCAGCTTGGTGGAAACCAGTTCAAAGACGACCCAGCTCGGAAAAAACCAGGCGACTGAAAAAACCACGAGCGGGCTCTTGCGCTCCCGCCAGATGAGAGGCGCCGCGACCAGGAGAAAGGCCGGAAGGGGCCAGAAGGTCCCGAACATCGCACCAAGATGCGTCAGCGGCGGCGCTCCATGGCCTTCCTGGCCTTGACCGACCTTGCCCAGTAGATCCTTGCCGATGGCTTCGGTGAAGAAGGTGCCGTCGGTGGCGATCCAGATCGCCACGAACCAGGGCGACACGAGCAACACGAACCACAGGAACCCCACAATCGGCGACGCCGCCTTGAACCAGGCAATCCTTCTGCGCAGCAGCATCAGTCCAACGACCGTCAGCCCCACGACCATGGGACCGACCGGCCCCTTGACCAGAACGCTGGCGGCCAGGGCCGTCCAGAAGAGAAAACCAAGCCCCCAGGAACGCTTGTCCGTGTCCTTCAGCCAGATCCGCGCCAGGGCGCCTTGCGAGATCAGGATGGTCGCCAGCAGCACCGCATCGGTTTTGGCAAGTCTCGCCTCGACACCGACAATAATCGACAGTGCGACGAAACAGCCGACAAGCAGCGACCCGGCGGGCCCGAGGAACGCCCTGGCCAGCCAGAAACTCGCCAGCACGGAAAGGACCGCCCCGATCAGCGAGGGCAACCGGTAGACCCAAAGCGGCGCGTCGGCGTCCTGGCCGGTCGCATTGACCGCCGCTGCCTGCAGCCAATATATGCCAACCGGTTTCTTGTAGCGCGGCTGATCCTGGAACCGGATATCGATGTAGTCACCGCTTTCCAGCATCTGTTTGGTCGCCTGGGTGAAGCGTGGCTCGTCCCTGTCGAGCGGCGGCACGGTCCATTGGCCGGGAACAAACAACACCAGCGACAACAGAAGCAGAACCAACGGCGCCGTGAGGTCGTGCCCCAGCAGACGCAACCACATGGGTTTTCCGAACGCAGGCCCCTGCCCTGCCGGTGATTCCGAGCGTCCGTCCGCCGAATTGGAACGAGCACTGTTCCCGGCCGCGGAACCGTCGGGACCACTTGCGTCCGCCCCCTTCTCCTGTTGATTCTCGAGGTCGCTTGTTTCGGCCATCAACGATCAGATCCAATACCTGCCTTTGCCCGTTAGGGAGTCGGGCTCTAAATCCTGAATGCATCTCCTACATGAGCTTTACAAAAAGGGAAACTAGTGCTTGCCCTGACAATCTGCTGGGCTATCGTCGCGATTTCCAGGCGTCCCATTGAGTCTTAAGGTTTTCCGATGACTTTGATTGCGCATATTACGGACCTCCACCTGCGCCCGCGAGGGTTGGCGTGCTACAGGGTTTCGGACACGAACATGTTCGCGGAACGGGCGATCCGTTCGATTCTGGCCCTGACCCCGAAGCCGGACGCCCTTGTCGTCACGGGCGATCTCACCGACGGAAGCGATCCACGGGAATATGCCGTCGGCCGGGAATTGCTGTCGCGGCTCGACATGCCGGTCTACCTGATCCCGGGCAATCACGACAGCACGGACGGCATGCGCGCTGCCCTTTCCGACTTTCCCGGCATTTCAGAAAGCCGCGAGGGCAAGATCTCCTACCGGGCCGACATCGGCGGCACCCAACTGATCGCGCTCGACACGCATATGCCGGGAAGCCCGCAGGGCGAACTGGGCAAGGAACAGCTCGCCTGGCTGGACGATGTCCTTCGGCAAAACACCAGACCGACCCTAATCGCCCTGCACCATCCCCCCGCCCTTTCGGGCATCCTTCACATGGACAATATCGGCCTCGTTGATGCGAGTGCACTGGCGGAAGTCGTCGCTCCGCATGCGCATGTCGAGCGCCTGCTGTGTGGCCACCTGCACCGGCCTATCATCGCGAGTTTCGCAGGCAAGGTCATGACCTTGGCGCCGAGCACCGCCCACCAGGTGGTTCTGGACCTGACGGAAAATGGCCCCGCGCTCTTCAATTTCGAGCCTGCCGCCTATTTCCTTCACTACCATTCGAAGGAAACCGGCGTGGTCACCCACATGGCCTATGTGGAGAACTTTCCCGGACCGCATCATTTCTTTGCCGATGACGGCGTCGTCTGGCCGGGAGACGAAGCGTGAGGTTGGCGGTTCCCATTGCGGCACGGACTCTTGCCCTTGTCCTGGCGGGGTTTGTCGCGCTGTCTCTCGCATCCTGCAGTTTCCTGCCGGGCAAGAGCGACGTGGAAGACAAGACCATTCTGACGGACCAGCCGGTCGACAGGAACCAGATGCTGTCGGCGCTCAATGCCTACAGGGCCCAGCACGACCTTCCCGCCCTCAAGCACGACCCCGCACTCGACGCCGTCTCCCAGAAAATGGCGCGGCACATCGCGGGCCGGGACAGCATGGACACCTGGGCTCATAGCGCCTTCGGCCTTTCGCAAAGACTGGACAAGTCCGGCTACGCAAATTACGCCGGCGCCGAAAACCTGGGGGCAGGTTACGCCGACTTCGCGGCCGCTTTCCGAGGCTGGCAGGGGTCAGAAGGCCACAACAAGAACCTGCTTAACCGGTATGTGACGCGTGTCGGTATTGCCCGAACGAACCGCAACAATGGGACGTGGCGCAATTTCTGGGTGATGACCCTTGCGCGACCGGTTGAGGACGGCCGGCCGCAAACGAACGGACAGTAGCCCGGCGGCGCCTTGCACCGGATCAGAACGGAAACGGGCGCGCGGCGAATTCCGCTTCCGTTGCCGGTCCTGACCGCAATCCTCGTTCAACCACGCCTTCAAACAGACGACGTTTGCCGAAACGCGGTTCCCAGCAACAAAGGTCCGGCGAGAGCAGCTTCACACAAGGAATGTTCAGATCCGCTCGGGTCGCCTCGAACTCCCAGATATCGAATCCACGATCCATGCACTGCTGCATCAGATTTCCGCTTGAATATTCCCTCGTCAGATCCAGGACACCTCGGGGCACGGTGTCGTTGATCGGCAGGTGATCGAATATCGATTGTTGCCGTGCAAAGGCGAGCTGCCGAGGCATTTGCTCCCTGCGCTGAACAACTTCGGGCCGGTCAGGATAGGCCACCGCCATGAGTTCCAATGAAAATTCGGCCTGAAGCATCTCCCGCACCGCGCTTTCGCATGCAGAGGAAACTGTCCAGCCGGCAGAAGCCCCAAAAGCCGTTTGGCGCCCTCCACCCTCGTAGGAAAAAGCCATCACGACCCAAACGGGAAGATCAGTTTGCACCACATGAAGGCTCCACCTCCTCGGTCGCTGCTGCAGAAAATAGACCAGCTCAGGGGGCAGTATTTCCCTTACGAGCGCCGTTTCAACCCGAGTTATCCCCAAGCGGTTGTACCAGGCCTGGGCAACGGCGTCGCGCTCCACCAGTTCGAGCAACGCCCTTTGTCTTGCGCCCGCAAGGTCGCTCCAAACGGCGCAGCCGCTGCTTGAGGCAGGAGACACGGCCGATCCGGTCAGACGCTCCATTTCGCCGAATAGCACGGCGAAACTCGGACATAAAGCCTCTCCTTTTCCGGTAAGGGAGCGCAACACGACCCGGCGATCCGATATCCTTTCCCAGGAGATGTCGCCGTTTGCCGTTTCAACGGTCTGCGGTTGCAGTCTGGCAAAAAGTCTCTTCTCCTGCATCCGGCTCAATCCGGTTGCGTCAGAAAACGCAACTTCTGACTGCGCCTGCTCGCGAACAAGAATCCTCTCGTCACTATCTCCCTGTGTGCAAAGACTTAACCTCTCCGCGAGCTCTCCAAGACACCCGAGGGCCGCCGACGCCGATGTCGTCCCCTGACCTCCTGCCGGGATTCCAGGTTCCCGGTTTCCCCCCTCTCCAAGCTCGTCAGATCGCAGGTTCAAAATGGCGGTGCAGAACCTGACCGGACAATCATTCCTTAAAACCGGCACCAATTTCACATCAAAAGCGCGCAACAACGGAACGAATAACGACAAGGCCGGATCGACAACCGAGAACCGGCCCGGAGCCTTCGGAGACCGCACCAGCAACCCGGCACGCTGCAAGTCGTCGGCTACGCCTGCGGAAAAATTGAAAACCTCAACGTCCACCAAAGCCAGGCCTCTCCCAACCAAGAAACAGCTTTCGATCGATCATAAGACACAGGTTTTCCCGCTACAATTGCACACGAAGTAGATTAGCAGCGCAACTATTGCCGAAGATTACGCTCCGGCACTACGGTTACATTGGAAGTTGGCAAGCAATAAAGAGAAGTTAACTTCTTACCATTTTTGCCTGTCTACTTTTCCGTATAGCCGTGTGACCATCCAATCACCCGCTAGCAAAAGCCGAAACTTTAACTTCTGGAGCTTGAAAATGCACGCCGAAAATACTTTCTCAAAAAAAATGGAAGTTGGCGCTAAACTCGGCGCAATTATCCAGAACGAAACTGCCCGCGCGCATCTGATCGAAAAACCTGCAGAAATTCTCAAAGGTGCAGGGATCAGGACGGATGTCACCATCTATGCGGACACGGCTGACATGGTGCATCTCATTGTGCCGGCAGAAGTCGATGCTGCGCGTGTTGCTGCAGAAGACGAAAGCTACTTCGAACAACTTGGCAAACTCGCCCTCGGCAGCTGCGTCTACAAGGAACTGCCCGAATAAGCAGCGAGCTCACTCCGGAGTATTCCCCAGGGGTGCTCCGGAGGCCCTTATGAAAAATCGGGCAAAATCCTCGGGAGGACGCAATGGCACGCTTTCCGCACTACAGGAAAAACATCGTCGCTCTTGGCCGGTTGCTCGCGCAAGCGCGCCTCGACCCCCGCCTCCGCGAAGCACTTAAGAACAGCCCGGAGCAAGAATTGGCCAGGATCGGCCTGCCGGAAAACGTCACCAGGCTGATCACGTTCAGGATCATCGATTCACCCGACCAAAGATCCGTTGCGCTGCCGTTCAAGCTGGACGACAAGCTTCTCAGGGACGGGAATGCAGCATATCTGACGTCGATTGCGAACTCGTTTTCACACCCTATCTGAGCGCGGCGCGATCCCCGAAGAAGTATTTCTTCACGAGATTGACGCCTTTCTCATAGTTGGTTCTCGCTTTCGGGTCCTGAAACAGGTTGACCTTGCTCGCCCATTCGTCCGGTCCTTCCTGCGCAAGTCCGGTGTTCTGAATGATCTTCTCGTATTTTTCGCCATGAAGTTCGAGCACCTCAAGCGCTTCATCCTGCTTGCCGGCGCATATCAGCGAGGCCACGCGTGTGGTCAGCCCCGCGATGCTGTTGAGGGACGTCTTTTCGACGAATTTGGCAGCAGTTTCAAAGTCTTCCGCGGCAAAAAAGATATTGGAATAATACTCGTAAAACGGCCTTGGAACCGACAGCACCAAAGACATTGCCAGATCGGCCTTTTCCTTCGCCTGAACGACGTCGCCTGAAAAGGCCAGACCTTCAGCCACCGACATCAGGTTGGCGGGGTCGACGGAATTCAGTCTCCCAGCCTGGAGAAACGCCCTGCGGGCCTCTTCGGACATGTTCGACTGGATGAGCGCCCAGCCATAGGCGCGCTGGTTGAAAGGTTGCCACGGATCCAGCATCACGGCCCGTTCGCAAAGCGAAAGAATGCTGTCCATCGCGAGCCCCATTTCCCGGTCCTCGATCGGATAATGAAGCAATTGCTTCATCTTGATCAGTCCCTTGGCAGCAAAGATCAGCGAGAAGTTGTTGTGACGCCGTTCAAGCTCCCCCAGTAGCTGCAGCGCCTTCTTGTCCGACTGTGGATTGAAGTCCCACATCAGCGCTTCCACCTGGCACCAACGCGCGAACGCAGCGTTGTTGTGCGGGTTCTGCAGCTTCTCCGTCGCGAACAGGTGTATACGGTTGATGGTCTGGCTTGCTGCCGCCTGCAGCGTCTCCCACTGGTTCAGGTCAACGATTTCGTTGAAGACGATACGGCCGTCCGAACGGTCTTCGAACTGAATGGCAATTTTGCCACTTCTTTCGTTATAGCGGAATCGAAGCACATAGGTCCCGAGTTCGTGGCCACGCACCAGTGTCGGCTTGAGTTCTCCTTCTGCCCCGAAATAATCGGCCTGGAAGAGATCGAAGGATTTGTACGACGACAGGCCGGCAACGATCTCGTCCTTCAGGTTGCTCGCGTCGTCGGGCACCTGGCTGGTGGACGACGCGGAAACCACAGAGATTTCCGGCAAGCGGATGACATCCTCGCTGTTCGAAAACCGCGGATCGTTGAACCGGCTGCCTGCAGGATCGACAGCCTCGATAACGGCAAGACCCGTTGAGTTAGGCTCGACAAGAAGTGCCCGCGTTTCTTCTTCCGGTTCCGTATCCAGATGAAGACGCATCTCCCGTTCACAGGCCTTGAATTGCTGCTCGGCGCGGTCCTGCTGACCCAGATTCCTGTAAAGCCGGATCAGGACGCGATGCGCCGATTCGAGCGCCGGGTCGGTTTTCAGCAGGAATCGTGCACCCGCCTCCACCTGTGCCCCACCATCCGCTGTCCTGATCTGGTTGAGGTGCTGAAGCGCCGCCGTCGTGACCTCCGAACGGATACGTTCCCTCTCGACCCTCAGCCAATCGGCGAATTCGGGATCGAGGTCGTCGAAACCGCTCAGAAATTCGCCGCGCCAGAGTTCTTCCGCTTCCCGGAAATCAACGGCCCGTCCCCTGCGGAGCAGGGAAAGCAGGATTGACAAGTCGGAACAGAACGCGGGGGTCTCCAAGCGAACATGACCGGGCGTTGCCGTGACCACGTCAACACCCGCATCCTCTTCGGCAGTTTTCAGCTGGCGAAGTGCCTGACGCAAGGACTGCATCGCCTTGTGACGATCAGCATTGCTCCACAACAGGTCGGCAAGCGCCTCGCGCGGTGCCGCCATGTCACTCATGCGGCTCAGGTAGCCCATGATGGCCAGAGCCTTACGGGTTCTGACCGGGACGGGTTCCCCACGAACATCGAGAAGCAAGGGCCGTCCGAGGCACGCAAAGCAGTAAGCGTCTGCCATCAAATCCCCGTATCAGAATCAATCCGTTCCGTCACAGCGATCCCACTACTTCGGAGGCTATGCAACCCGGAACACACCCACACCTTATCACGCTCGTTTCACGCTGCAACAGCATGCTTTTTATCGGATGGTCACAGCAGCTTAGCTGCATTTTTGCGCAACTAATTATTGGTGGGTGGTACAATGTCCAAGACACTTTGCAAGCCTGATTTCCCCGGCGCTCAACAGGAACCTGCCGTGGAAGCGATCAAAAGGATGATTCGCTACACGAAGAAGGAAGCGGACAAGGACGGAAGGACATTCTGCGCTTACTTTCTCGATATGGCGCTTCAGTCCCTGGAAGACGGGTCGGAGGATCTCGACACGCTCTTGAGAACCAAAATCACACCGCTCATGGTCGGTCAGCAAAGCGTCGAAAACCCGCAGCTCGAAAACGCCTGATGTCCGCCACACTTTGAGCAGCCTGCCGGCGGTTCTCCCCAAGGGAGAAATCCGGTAGGCCCGCTCAGCACGGCTAAGGGGCCAACACGCAACGCGGCCGTCCGAGATATAGTCCCCTCGCCAACGACCCGAGGCCAATGATTCGGCTTCCGGCGCAGCTCGTCAGTTTTTCTCCGGATCACGCGAAAACTCAGACCGCGATTGGCATCGAAGCGCTGGCGCTTCGGGTTACCGAGTGTCACTGGAAGTCCACCATCCCGGTCACATGCGTCGTGCCCGTGCCTTCCCTGTCACCCGGCGCATCCGCCCATCGGCCACCGCCGATGGCGGTCTGCCATTTGCCTGTTCCTCCGGTGAGCTGCCAGAACCCCATGGGCTTGATCGAATTGGCGATCCACCATCGCAACATTATCTTGTCTCCCGCAGGGTCGGTATAGGCGCAGTAGCCATCTCCGGTCATCCCGCCACCGACCAGGATGGCCGCTCCGAAACAGGAGCCGGTTACGCCGTCAAACGCCGTGCCCGGAGCTTCGATCGGCGACCATTCGCTGGCGATGTGAAAAACTCCGTCTTCGGTGCCCGTCATGAATGACTCTGACGTCTGCCTGGTCTTCGCGACAAAGTCGAACTCGGCAGAGTCGGCAAGGGCAGCGCCTGCGGACAATGTCAGTGCAAGGCTTAATAAAAGTGCCGATTTTGATCGTGTCATGGTCGGCCCTCCCGTCGATTTTGGGTGTTCTCAATCGTCCCATACCCCGCCGCACCTGTCAAAATCCGGACAAATGTTGCGGAATACGGTTTTGGCGGGGAAACCGACCAATCAATCTGGAATTTGGTTTTAATTGGAAAAATTGGCGACCCCGACAGGATTCGAACCTGTGACCATTCGCTTAGAAGGCGAGTGCTCTATCCAGCTGAGCTACGGGGCCCTTGTCTTGCGCGGAACATACAGCCCGCGCGGTACATAAATGCGTCAAACCGCGCCTTGTGTCGATCCGCATTCAACGGTTTCAACAGCTGTTCCGGGTCTTGCCCGGCTTCCGTGACCGGCCGTTTGCGCGGGAAATCAGTGCGTCCAGGGAGCAACCCGGTTAAACTTGAAGTTATCCGCGTAGGCTGCACCCCTCACCCTGCGCTCCTGGGGTTTTTCCACCCGGTAGGGAATGCCTTCGCGCTTTGCGTAGGCTACCGCGTCTTCCACGTCTTCGAAAAAGAGCCGGATCTGCTGTTTCATATCGGAGGAAGAGGTGTATCCCATCAGCGGCTCGACCGATTTCGCAGCCTCCGGCTCATAATCCAGAACCCAACGCTGGGTTTTCGCCTTACCGGACTGCATGGCGGTTTTTGCCGGACGGTAGATGCGCGCAACCATGTGAGAATACCCCTAAGCCGAATTCGCGGAGTTTCGCTTCTATCCCTTTGCGGGCAGCGCCAAAACCGGAGCTACCCTCTACAGGTGCTTTTTCCCGCCTTTTCTCCGGAAGTCAACACCTGTCTTGGAAGGTCAGCACCTCAAGCCGGAGAACGAGTGACAAGCGTCATCGATATCCTTGCACGCAGACCTTGCCAGGGCGCTGATACCTGCGGCCCGATTTGCGCGGCGGCCGGCGCATGGACAACGCACAAAATCCATCTGACTTGGCCACAAGCTGGCCACCTCTTCGGCCACGTCAGACCGTGACATCGATCTCGGTCCGGACTACCTTCAGGAGACCAAAGAGGCGACGGATATATTCATCCTGGTGATCGACAAGCCTCTGAGGAAGTGGACCCTGCCCCCTCCCAAAAGACGGGATCTCGCGTCCCCTGCTTTCCACTGGCTTCCCAAGAAGGCTCTTGGCGCCAGGAATGCGGAGAATTGGCTATTGATTTTAAAGAGGAAAATGGTCGGGGCAGCAAGATTCGAACTTGCGACCCTCTGGTCCCAAACCAGATGCGCTACCAGGCTGCGCTATACCCCGATCCGTTGATTTGCTGGAATTAACCGCCTTCACCTTGCGCGTCAAGAGCGAAGGGCGTGAACCGGCAGCCGGTTGTGGAAAGCAGAAGCGCTCCGAACGAAGGCTACCTGACCTTCATGGACGGACTTGAAACCTTGTCGCCGGCTTTCACCCCAAGGCTTGCGGCTGTGCCGGCGTTCACCTCCAAAACGTATTTGGCGGGCAATTTCGAAGGGATCACCGCTTCTGAAAAAGGCGTCGTGTCCGCTGCGATGCTGACGATGCCGCCATCGCCGCCGATAAAGATTATGTCGAGTGGCAACGGTGTGTTCTTCATCCAGAAATAGCGGTCGCCCTCACCCTCGAAGACAAAGAGCATGCCGTGGTCGGCCGCCATTTCCTCCCGGAACATCAGTCCCCTGGCCCGGTCCCGGTCCGTCGCGGCGACTTCCACCACAAACCGGTGGTCCGTCACGCCGGACCGGATTACCAGGGTTTCCTCGGGGAGTTTCTCCGCGTCTGTCGCGCCGTTTTGCGCCCAAGCCGGTGTCAGGACGGAGAAGACCAGCATGCACAGGGCGACGGCGCAGCGCAGAATACTCGACATACCAAAGAAACCTTTGAATTGATACTGACAACGGACGTGCAGGAACCAGCCGCCGCAACCGTATTGCAAGCATGTCGACGGGGAACCGGTCAAGGTGCGAATTGGCTCCGCCAATCACGAACCCGAAACAGGTTCCATTTCAGCCAGGCAGGGATGGACGGGATCGGACTTCTTGAAAAAGAAGAGGCCGGAACAGGTCCGGCCAGATAGAGGAACAGATGGTTGGGGCCGGCCTAGTGGGAAGCCGGAATGTGTGTCCCCACACCGACCGGGCGAATTTCGGCGGCCATGCGGCCCTTCGGCCCCTGACCGAAACGGACCAGAACGTCCTGACCGGGCCGCAATTCGGTAATGCCGAAACGCCGCAGCGTTTCCATGTGAATGAAGATATCTTCGCTTCCCTCTCCCTGTGTCAGGAAACCGAAGCCTTTCACACGGTTAAACCATTTGACCGTGGCTTTCTCGAAGCCGCTTTCGGCAACGACCTGCACGTGGGTGCGGGAGGGCGGAAGCTGGGAGGGATGCGTGGCCGTCGTCTCATCCATGGACAGGATGCGGAAGGCCTGCAATCCGCGCGGACGATCCAGGACCTCGCAAACGACCCGTGCCCCCTCGTAGGCGGTCTGGTAGCCGTCTCGCCTGAGACAGGTCACATGAAGCAGGATGTCGTTTTCGCCGCCGTCCGGCACAATGAAGCCGTAGCCCTTTCCGACATCGAACCACTTAATCGTCCCGGCAATCTCGAATACGTCAACGGCAACATCTTCCGCCAACGTGTCGAGTGCACGGGATTCCTGTGCGGTCTTAACCCCCATAGCCATTTGTCCCGTATCTGTTCCGCATCACTGAGCTGGCAGCGGGTCGACTCGCCCACCAACTGATTCCTAACAAAAGGATAACATTGAGCATTATGGCGAGAAGCGAAATTCTCGGACTAACCACAGACCATTTGCGTTATTTTTGACTATTCTTCCGCAATTTTCGCAAATGTTTTGGCCAACGGGGTGCGTATGACTGTTGACGCGAGAGAATCGAGCGGCGTTTCCTGAGCATTGAGAATCACGAGTTCCGCCCCGCTTCTTGCAGCCAGGACAGGCAGTTGTGCCGCCGGCTGGACCACCAGCGACGATCCCAGCACCAGAAACAGATCGCAGCCCACCGCAGCCTCTGCCGCGCGGGCAAGATCTCCTTCGCGCATCTGCTGACCGAAACTGACGACCGCCGCCTTCAGCAGTCCGCCGCAATGCGTGCAGCGCGGGCTGCGACCTGCATCGACTTCGGCTCTTTGGGCTTCGAGGGCGGCTGCCGCCCCACAGGACAGGCAGGCCGCATAAGTCGAGTTTCCGTGGATCTCGATCAGCCGTTCTTCTGGAAACCCGGCGGCCTGGTGCAATCCGTCGACGTTCTGGGTAACGAGCGTGTGCATCAGTCCGGACCGCGACAGGACGGTCAGGGCCCTGTGCGCCGCATTGGGTCTGGCTTCCTGGAAATGGCGAAGCATTTCAAACCGCCGGTCCCAGTCTTCCAGGCGACTTTCCTCGCTGTCGACGAAATCCTGATATTGAACCGGCTGCCGCCGTGACCATATCCCGCCGGGTGACCGGAAATCCGGAATACCGGATTCGGTCGATATCCCGGCACCGGTCAGTGCCACGATGCTCCGGTAGGAACCGTTCTGGAAATGTGCCACAAGATCCTGGGCTTCGGACAGGCTGGTGATGATTTTCATGAACGGTACCGGACGCCTTCGCAATTCCCTCGATCGAGGAAAAGGACAAGAGATGCGTTATTTGCACACGATGGTTCGCGTGACCAACATTGAAGACTCGCTTGATTTTTATTGCAACAAGATGGGCATGAGCGAAATCCGCCGGACGGAAAGCGAAAAGGGCCGTTTCACCCTGATTTTTCTGGCAGGTTCCGATGACCTGGAAGCGGGCAAGGCCAGTTCCGCTCCCTTGCTTGAACTGACCTACAACTGGGATCCGGAAACCTATACGGGCGGACGCAACTTCGGCCACCTGGCCTATGAAGTGGATAATATCTACGAGTTTTGCGAGAACCTGCAGAACAAGGGCGTGACCATCAACCGGCCGCCACGGGACGGGCGCATGGCCTTTGTTCGTTCGCCGGACAACATTTCCTTCGAGCTGCTGCAGAAGGGCCAAGCCCTTGAAATTCAAGAGCCCTGGGCATCCATGCCCAACGTCGGCGAGTGGTAGGCTCCGGAGGTTTTCAACAGGTGCGGGCCCGGATTTCCGGGCCCGCAAAATTTTGTTTCAAAGGCCCTTGCGGGCAAGTCCAATCCCGCCTATAAGCCTCCCCACGACGCAGCCGCGTCGACCGCGCGCCCATCGTCTAGCGGTCTAGGACGCCGCCCTTTCACGGCGGAAACACGGGTTCGAGTCCCGTTGGGCGTGCCATTTCTTCCCGAAATCGCACAGATTGAATGACCGGCCCGGCCGATGGCCTAAAAGCCGGCGCGCGTCGCTTTTCAGCGGCTCGGCGACATGTAGCGTCCCCTGATCTGCTGTCCCGGATCCCCCTTTCGAAACAGCGTGCGACCGGGAAACTCCCGCTGGTAGAACTCCTCGATCTTGGCGGCCGTCGGCCCCGCATAATCGACGCGGCCATCGGGAAAGAACACGTCGAGATCGTCGTCTTCGTGCCGGGAGGCATAGGTTTCCTGCGATCCGTGCAGCACCATGGCCACGCCGATACGGCTGTTGACGAAATTCTGGACATCAAAAAACTTCGGTGAGCGGGCATGGGTCTGGCCAAGCCGTTCTTCGGTAACTCTCACGATCTGTCCCGGCGCGTCCATGTCGACGATACCGTAAAGGTCGAAATCACCGTGTATGCACGTGCCCGCCTTGATCAGCGAGCTTGAGGTAAATTTCACGCAGCCGAAATAGGGATCTTCGGGGTTGCGCTCCACGAAGTACTGGCCACCACCCGGCACATAGACAAATTGCTTCTGCTGTTCGTATGTCGACATGCCCGGATGCAGCTTGCCGGAAAATGACCGCCATGCCTCCAGGGCCTTGACGTATTTTCCGTCGGTGTAGGCACCCTGCCCGACCATTCCGGGATCGACGACCAGACCCGCAATGTTCCCCCGTTTGGCCTCGTGCAGCCTGCATCCCTTCGGCGCAATGTTAAAGTCCGCCGTCTTCGCCTTGCAATCGAGGCGTTTCGGAGAAGCGTAATCCTGCCCAATGTGCTGAATTGAAGCGGTGTTCGTTCGCCTGACGAGAATGGCAACCTTGTAGAGCCGCGCGGCGGTAAGAAAAACGCCGATATGCTGTTGCCGCATGTGATTGAGAATATCCGCCTTCCCGGCCATTTCCCGGTCTCCCTGAAACGCAACCCGCTTTCCGGCTTGTGGCTTCGCGGTACGAAATCCTGATCACCATACCAAAAGACGCAAGGCAAGACCGTGACCTTCATCACAACGGGCTGGCATGCGCCTTACAACCCGCCTTGCCGCTCTGCGCGCGCGTCTTCGCTCCGCAACGAAATTCGCCTTAAACGTGGCGAAACCTTGGCTTTGCCATGTCCGTTTGGGTATATTGTTGTCCGGAATTACTGTAATGCGACTCGAGGCGAAACCATTCCGGAACGGACAGGTAACGGGGCTGCGATTCAAAGGCCTTGCTGTGATGCGCATTACAGAAACTGATTGCCGCTCGGGGTATGTGTGGTTTCAAGAGGACGCAGACCTCGTGGTAAGATCGGAACAACCGACTGGCAACAAAGATCGACGAGAGGACAGGACATGTTCAAACGACTGATCGCCGTGCTGGCAATTGTAATGGTTGGCACTGCACCAGCACTCGCAAAGCGCGTTGCCCTGGTCATCGGCAATGGCGCCTACGAAAATACGATTCAGCTTCCCAACCCCGCAAACGATGCGCAGCAGATTGCAACCAAGCTCCGCAGTCTGGGCTTCGACGTCGTCTCCGGACAAGACGAGACCTACACCGAAATGCGTAGGTCAGTGATGGAATTCGCGAAGAAAGCCTATGGCGCTGAAATTGCGCTGCTCTTCTACGCGGGTCATGGGATGCAGATAGCCGGACAGAACCTTCTGGTTCCGGTGGACGCCAGAATCGAGGACGAGACGTCTCTCGACTTTGAAACCATTTCCGTCGATTTCATCATGCGCCAGATGTCCAAGGACGTGAAAGTGCAGATGGTCTTCCTGGACGCCTGCCGGGACAATCCCCTGGCGCGTACGCTCGCACGCCGCCTGGGACCGAGCCGGTCCGGCAACGTCGGTGCGGGTCTTGCTGAAATCAAGATTCAGGAAACCGGCGGCGAAGGATCCGTGATCGCGTTCGCCACAAGCCCGGGCGATGTCGCCCTTGATGGTGACGGCACCAATTCCCCCTTCACCTCGGCCCTGATCCGGCACATCGACACACCGAATGCGTCGATCCAGACCGTGATGACGCGCGTTACCGGCGATGTCTATGAGGCCACCGAAAAGCGTCAGCGCCCGTGGGTGAATGCCTCACTGATCGGCGAGGTATTCCTCAACAAGCAGGCCGAAGCAGCGAATACCACGGAGGTTGCCTCGCTCGGCAATACTGCGGCCGTCACGCCCGCAGCGCCGGCGCCCACCACATCTCCCTCCGCAAGTACGGCGGCCACCCAGTCGACCATCGCCTGGGAACGGGAAAAGCTGGTGTGGGAAACGGTCAAGACCAGTAACACCGTCGCGGACTACAAGTCCTATCTGGATGCCTATCCGAACGGTACCTTTGCCGGGTTTGCCCGCAACTCCATCAAGCGTCTCGAAGCCAGCCAGCAGGTTGCGTCAGTCGACCCGGCTGTAGCTGCAAACGCCACGCTTCCCAATCCGCAGCTCGGAGCCACGGGAACCGAGGAAACGGAAGCAGCCCTCGGCTGGAACCGGACCAAGCGCCGGGAAGTACAGGCCCGGCTGAATCTCTCCGGTCACAATGTCGGCAATCCCGACGGTGCCTTCGGTCCGAGAACCCGCGCCGGCGTCACCGCCTGGCAGACCGCCAACGGCTTTTCGGCCTCCGGTTTCTTCACCGCAGCGCAGTTCGCCCTGCTGAGCACGCAGACGGAAGCCCAGTATTCGGCCTATGTAGCTGAGATCAAGCGCAAGCAGCGGGCTGCAGCGTCCACGTCGCGGAGCGCAACGACCACCCGTCAGACCAACACGGCGTCCACGACACCGCAAAGGGTGGCCCCTGCTCAGGAGCCTGCCGGCGGCGGGTTCAACCCGGCTGGTGCAGCCTTCATCGGCGGCGTCGTCGGCGGCATCATCGGCGGTGCGATCGGCCGCTAGACCTGAAAAATGCGCTTGAAAAGCCCGGCCTTCGCCGGGCTTTTTCTTTCTGAGCCGCCCTCGCACGCCAGACGGCCGCAGGTCTCAATCGAGCTTCAGGCTGACGCTTCTTATCCTCGAGGATCTCGCCGCATCCAGGATCTGCACGACCTGTTGAAAGCTTGTCCCCTTTGTGGGAACCAGCACAGCATCTTTCGCCCCGAGCCCGGCCAGCCTGTCGAGCTCATCCATGAGATGACCCAAATCGAGGTCAACGCCGTTCACTGTCAACCTGACCGTCCCGCTGCCCGGATTGGCCCGCACACTTATCAGGACCGGCGGGACCGTCGGTTTTTGGTTCTGCTGCGTTTCTGGTGCGGACCTGGCTGCGCCTCCGAGCGAGATCTCGAGCGGCCGCCAGACGCCGAAAGTCGAGGACAGGAGGAAAAACATCACGAGTATGAAGATCACGTCGATCAGCGGCGTCAAAGGAATACGCCTGCGTCTTGCGCTATGTCGATGGATCGAAATCATATGCGAATTGCCGGCAGCCCTGTCGATGCTCCTGTTTCGTCACTACCATCGCCCAGTTCGTCCAAGACCTCAATCTCAAACGAGAAATTGACCTCGGGGCGACCGTTCCGTAGCGTGGGAAACAGCAAGTCCAACAGGTAGCCTTGATGAAACCGGCAACATTCCGTCCCGCTTCACGCAGCAGCTTCGACGCCGCCCGGAACCGTACGCTCGCGGGCTTTCTGACGGCCGCGGCTACCGTGTTTCTGCCACACGCGGCACAAGCCGGCTTGCGGGTCTGCAACGGCTCCGTCGATATCGTGAATGTCGCCATCGGCTATGAAACCGACGAGGGCGTGAGAACGGAAGGTTGGTGGACCATCACGGCCAACGCCTGCAGCCAGGTTTTGCAGGAGTCGTTGAAAAATACCCGATATTACCTGCATGTCTCTGACGGATTTGGCGAAAGCCGTCTTGGCGGCGACATTACCCTTTGCATTCGGGAAGAAAAATTCGTTTTGTATGACGGTGATCAGTGCTGGCAACGGGGACTGATCGAGGCCGATTTTTTTCAGATCGAGACCGAGGGGGCAGAAGACTGGACCGTGCTGCTGTCTTATGACTGACGCCGGTCACGGGCCACTGCAAGAAGGCCGGCTCCGCGTGCCAATTCGGTTCGCAGCGTAACTTGGGGGAGTTATATGCGCTTATCTGCAAGGGTATTGATTGCCGGTCTGCTGGCCGTACAGGCCACCTGGTCCGTACAGGCGCAGGACCTGACCGGAAAGATCCGGCTCGAACTGAACCAGGCGCAACCCACCCAGGACGGCGGTTGTCGGCTGTCGATCATTGCCAGCAACGGACTTGAGCGACCGATAAGCCAGCTCGGACTGGAAATGGTCGCCTTCAACAAGGATGGTCTTGTCGACCAGTTTCTGCGCCTCGACTTTTCGCGCATCTCGGCGGGAAAGACCAAGGTCCTGCAATTCGACCTTGCCGGGAAAAGCTGCGAGAGCCTGTCTCGCCTTCACGTCAACGACGTTTTGAACTGCGTGCCGCCGAGCATCACGGATGTGTACTGTCCCGATCTTCTGGAGCTTACCAATCGGACGGCCATTCAATTCGGCGACTGAAGCATCGTCTGAGATTTTCGAAGGACCCGCAGACGCATGATTGGATCTTCTACGTCTTTGCTGGAATTGGGCGGACCGGTCGTTCTTGTGCTTCTGGCCATGTCGATCGCCGCGCTCGCCGTCATCCTTGCCAAGGCCTTCCAGTTTTCCAGCGCGCGTGTCGGCCGGCACACCCAGGTCAGACAGGCCGTAGCCCAATGGCGAACCGGAGATCGCAGCAAGGCCTCGCAAAATCTTTTGAAGGACCGCTCGCTTTCGGCCGCTCTCGTCAGGACGTCGATGGAAGCAATCCAGTTGCTCGACCAGCAACCGCTCTCCTCCCAGGAACGGGATATCCGGGAGGAAAGGTTGCGAGAGGAAATTTCAGCGCGGGCCGCCGACCGGTTGTTCGCACTCGCAAGCTGGTTGAAAGCCCTGGACCTGGTGACCCAGATTGCCCCCCTGCTCGGTCTCTTCGGTACCGTCCTCGGAATGATCGAGACGTTCCAGACGCTTCAGGAATCGGGTGCATCTGCAAATCCCGCCTCTCTGGCGGGCGGAATCTGGGTAGCCCTTCTGACCACGGCGTGCGGGCTTGCAGTCGCCATACCCGTTTCGGTCGCGGTTACCTGGTTTGAAACGAGGCTCGAAAAGGAACGCGCAGCCCTCGAAGTGCTGTTGACCGGCGTCTTTACCGCTGGAGCCGGTGCTCCCGTCGCAGCGAGCCAACATATACCGCAGTAGCAACGCTTACCGGGCGACTGCGAATGCGGACAGGGAAAAGACCCCCGGAGCCGACAAGACGCCTGCAATCCGTTCGGGTGGCAGCGTGCCGAATTTGGCCGGCTGGCTCGACTTTGGCCTGTTCCAGACCGCCAGGACGAGTGCCGTTTCACGCTCTTCCTTCGACAGCAGAGTGACCGGCACGGAAAAATGCCATCCCCCGGCCGTCACCGGATTGCTTGCCGGCAGAATATAGTCCCTAGCGTCATGGATCTGGCCGGCATCGTCGATCAGGTAGAGTTCCGGCGGCCCCTTGCCATCGAGCTTCATGCCAGCCTGTTCCGCTGCTGCAATCCTGTCTGTCGGCAGATCTCTCTGAATGATCCCGGAGACTGGCGTGCCACTGCGGACGATCGTCTTTTCGAGTTCGACCAGACCAGCAGCTTCCAGGCCTTTTGACACATCCAGGGCATCCAGCAAGGCGCATTGATTCCGTGTCACCAGCCTGACCTCGACCTTCGCCTCGTAGCCCTGGTCTGCCGTGAACTTCTGGTCGAAGACGGCAAACGGCCCTATCCCCGCGCCATAGGCGGTGACCGCCGCGCTGTCCGGCCCTGCCGACAGAACGGAGAGATGTGTGCATTCGCCGGCGTCATAGCCGGAGACGTAGGACGTAACCCGCGCCAGGGGATCGATGCTGGCGACTTCCACCGGTGCAACGTTTTCGGCCGGATCCGCCGGCAGGATTGCCGAGGGGACCGGCGAGGTTTCCGGCAGCGACGGTGCGATGGCGGCCGGAGGCTCTTCTGCCGGCTGAAGCGAAGCGATCTGCTGTTCGACCGGACGGACTGCCTGCGCGTTGCCCGTCGCCGCGCCTGCTGCCGGAACCGGCGCCACCACCGGCAGCGAGGGCGCGGCAACGACCGTTTTTTCACCGGTCATCGTCGGGACACTCACGTTTGAAGGATTGGAAACGGCGACATCTTTCCCCTGCAGATTCACCGTTTCGGCAGGCCTGGAAACCACGACAAGACCACCCGAAGAAGAAGAAGAAGGCCGTACGACCTGCACCGGCGCCGGTCCTTCTGAGGATGGCGTCTGCAAGAGTACACCTTTCGCTGGAGCAACCGCGATGACAGAGGGGGCCCCTTGAACGGGCGGTCTGCTGATATCAACCGGGTTACTGTTGTTCGCCGGCACCACAATGGTTGCGCCTGCGGGTTCCGGCCTTGAAGCCACGACAGCAACCGGTTCGGCGGCAACGGTTTTCAGCGGCGCAGCATCCGGCCTGTCGGCCGGCGCGGTTTGTACCGCCGGGACTTCCTTGGCCTTGACCTCTGCCGAAGGGATCGTTTTTACCTCCGGAACCGATGGCTTCGTCGTCACGGCCACCTGCTGGGTATTCGTCTGTGCAGGTCGCAGGCTTTCGCTCGTCAGGGGCGGGACAGGCGAGGCAACGATCCCCGGCGGGGCCGAAGGAGACACCGCGATTGGAGCAATCGCCGGCGCGGCCTCTGGTACGGGCCTTTCAACGGCGACGGTCTCGACGGCCGTAACGGTTTCGAATTCCAGTCCGCTGCTGTCTAGAACAACTTTCGTTTCGGTTTGTTCCAGACCTGCGTCCTGCAACCATGACATATCCGGCAAACCAAACTCCAGGAGAGAGGCATGCACTGCCAGGGACGCCGCGACAACCACCGGCCAGACAAATGCGGGAATGCCCCATCGACCGTCCTGATTGTAGACAACCGCGCTCACTTCCGGTCCGCCTCGATCGTCACCAGGGTAATGTGCCCTACCCCACCGGCCTTGAGCCTGTCGGCGAGGCGCGCGACTGACTCCATCCGCGCACGTTTGTCAACCTGCACCGACAGGCGGTCAGACACGCTTAGCGCGCTTTCAAGGAATGCGCGCAGATCGTCCTCGCCCAAGCTGCGCCCCTCGAACCAAACCTCGCCTTCTTGGGTCAGAACGAGACTGCCCTGAATGTTACCGCTTCCGGTATCCACCGTTGTTTCGGCCCAGGCGAAATCCTCCGGCAGCGACGGTTTCAGGGTTCCCGCAACGAGCAGGAACAGGAGCAGCAGGAACACGACATTGATCAGCGCCAGGGAACCATCCTCGCGCCTGTGGCCGGTAACCTGGGGAACGTGAATGGGTTTCGTATAGCGCTTCATTGCCGTTCACCGTCCTGGGTACTGCCCCGGCCATTAGCATTCTAGGGCACTACTTTGATGGTCGTGGCCGTTGCACGCAAGACGGGGACATCCTCCATGAGTCTTTCAAAGAACGGCCCGGCCTTCTTTTCGCGCTGCTTCCCCAGCATGGACACCATGTCAGGTCCGACCATCGCGATGATCAACCCTGTTTCCTCGGTGGCCGTCTTCAGATTGAGCGGCAGGACAAAGCCCGCGCCGCCATCGTCGCTTTGCAGGTAAGGCGACAGATTGGCGACGCCGCCGCCGCTGTCGACGAAGACAAGACCCAACTCTCCCGTGGCGGGATCGAAGCCGGAAATGCGGCCTGCCATGTTGCTGCCATTCGGAATGACAGTACGCTGCATGTCGAGACGCAGTTCCGTCTTTTCGCTGCCTTGGGGCGTTGCCCGCAAAAAGGCGATCGCCGGGCATTGTTCGTCACTGACGATGTTGACCTGTATCTTGGCCTCGAACCCCTGTGTCTTGGTGAAATCGCTGTCGAAACTGATGAAGGGAGGCGTGCGCGAGGCGAACCCTTCGATTTCCGCAGAGTTGCTGGCGATCTGGACCGGTTGCAGATACATGCAGTCACCAGCTTGGTAGCCATTGACGAATTTCCGGATCCGGTCTTCCGGCTTCAGGACAACAGGCGGCGGTTCTTTCGTCGGAACAACCGGTTGGGCTTCCGTGTTGGCAACCTGTGTTTTTGGCGTCTCGGCAACGGGAGGCTGGGTCACGGGCGGGACTGTCTTCGGCGGTTCGGCCGTTACGGTCTGCGTTTTGGCTGGTTCCGTTTTCACGGTTTGTGTTTGGGAGCCGCCTCCCTGTTTGACCGGGATATCCGGGACGCTGGTCTTTGTCGTTTTTGTCCCGGGCTCCTGGTTATCCGGGGTCGACTTCGTTTCCTGAACGGGAACTTCGGGCACGTTCTCGCGCGGCGGGGCTACCAAGACCGGTTTTTGCTCCAGCTCGGGCACCGTTTGGCCGGCGAAGAAATAGACACCGCCTGCCCCGAGGCCAGCGAACCCCAAAAGGGACAAGGCGACCAGAACACGCCGTCCCCATCGAACCGGAGCCGGCGTATCGTCAAGCGCGGACTGTTCCGGTGGCGGAGCCGACGGGCGGATGATAGTCCTGTCCTGCACCGCACGGGACATGGGCGCGCCGAGCGTCCATTCGGCAATCTCGGCCATAGAGGCTGGCCGGTTGGCCGGATCGGGCTGCAGCATGGCTTCCAGCAGCGGACGGAACCGGTTGTCGATCCCTTCGAGAGGCGGCAGATGGCGACGCTTCTCGACGATCTGAGCCTGGGTACCGCCCATGTCGATCTGTTTGCCGGTCAGGGCTTCCGCCAATACGAGGCCGAGTGAATAGATATCGCTGCGCGCCGTGACCTTGGCGTCGAAGATGCCGACCTGTTCGGGCGACACATAGTTGATCTTTCCGGCGAAGCCATCGCCGATGATCGTCGGTCCGCCCGTGTTTGCGCGGGAAATTCCGAAGTCGATCACCTTTGCCTGACCGACGTCGTCGTTTTGCAAAATGATGTTGTCCGGCGAAAGGTCCCGGTGAATGACCTCCCTGTCATGGACCGCCTGAAGCGCATCGGCTACTCGTTTCAGCAGCCGATAGACCGCATCGGGTTCCAGCGGCCCGGACTCGAGCCGTTTGCTGAGCGACGGCCCGCCGACGAATTCCATCGCCAGATAATAGACTTCGAGCGTCGGTTCCTTCGCGAAAACGAAATACTGCGTCAGGGCATCGTGCTTCAGTTTTCGCAGGATTTTCGCTTCCCGCTTGAACAGGTCCAGGATCATCGGATCCCGGGCGAAACTCGGCAACAGCACCTTGATCGCGACCGGATCGCCGCTTTCCACGTCCCGGGCCCGATAGACCGTTCCGATACCACCATCGGCGATATGCGCCTCGATCTCGTAGAGATTGTTGAGCCGGGTTCCGGTGGGCAGCAGATTGCTCGCAGGGTTCATCAGCGGGTCTCTCCTTCACCCCAGGCAATACGGTCGATATCCACGATCACGACGGTTACATTGTCCGATCCGCCGTTGTCCAGTGCCCCCTTCAGCAGACTGTTTGCCGCCGCATTCGGAGCGCCATTGATCAACAGGGAACCAATCACCGCATCGTCGAGATGTCCGGTCAGTCCATCCGAACACAATAAAAAGCGGTCTCCCGGTCTGAGGTTTCCGGACACGAGTTCAAGCTCCAGTTCCAGTCCGGACCCAATGGCACGAGTGATAACATGGCGCCGTGCGAAGGTCTTTGCTTCTTCGACGGTCAGGACATTCTGGTCCACAAGCTCCTGGGCTTCGGTATGGTCCGTCGTCAATTGCTCAAGACGTCCCCCTCGGAACCGGTACACACGGCTGTCTCCTGCCCACACGCACGCAAAATTTTCACCGTAAGTCAGAAGCGCGGCAATGGTTGTTCCCATCTGGGCGCCGTCTGCGTCCTCCGAAACGCGCTCGATCCGGTCTTTTGCGACGATCAACCGGGATTCAAATTGCTCGAGCAGGTCTTCCGCGCTGCGCGGGAGGGCGATCGTCGTCAGGGATTCCTTGACCAACCCGGAAGCGAGCGCGCCGAACTTCATGCCACCGGCCCCGTCCATAACCGCGAAAACGCCCTTGGTTTCATCGACGTGGTATGCATCCTGGTTTTCATCGCGCACGCGCCCGACATGGGTCATTCCAACTGCAAACCCGCGCAGAACGTCCTGTACTCTCCCGATCATGTCCGATGATCCTCCGGATGGTGCTGCCCAGTTGTTTCACCTGCCGTCAATTCCTGCCCCTCTGCCCAATCGTTCTCGGGCAGCAGCAGGCGGGCGAACATCGCCTCATTCGGTAAGCCATCGCATCTGAAGGAAAATTCGTTACCACCTCCCCGACACCAGAAACTGGATGTCAGACGGGAAGCATTCTCCTCCATCGCCTCAAGTTGACGATAGCCTGAGGGCCGATCCGCCACATCCGCGGTTCCGGGCGTCGGAAGGTCCGACACGGCGGTCTTCAATCCGGCAAGACTGCTGTCGTCCTCAAGCATTTTCAGGAGAACGGCCTCAAGCCCCTGGTACCAGTTCTCCCCTGGCCCGTTTTCGGCCGAGTCGCCTTCCAACGGAACCACGAGCGTCAGCGGAAATTCGCGTCCGACCCTGTCCACGCTCGGCATGAAGGCGCCGGCGACCGGCGCCGGCAGCGGGTTTCCGCCTTCCTCGGGTTTCAAAAGGAACCGCCAGACAGGCATTGTCATGTACGCCTCCTCCCAAGCGTCCTTCAGGTCCAGCCGGGACCGTGCCAGCCCTTTCATCAGGAACGGTTCCCACACCGTCAGGAAACCGGCGGGACAATGCCCTGAGACAAAGTCCGCTTTCGCCGGTATCTTTCCGAAAAAACCGCCCTGCATCGCTTAAAAACTCGTCGGGCAGGTGAAATCCTTCACGGCCGACAGGAAGAACGGGTTCGGCTTGGACCTGAGCGTTATCGTGAACGCCACCTGCCTGCCGCCGAGTGTCTCGCGGACCACGAATTTGTTTGGGTCCGAGCTGACACGGTTCGACTGGATGAACCGGTAGAAAGCCCAGTCTCCGTGGATTTCCTGCCGCGACCGGTAACCCGGCACTTCCGGCTGGATTACCAGCACAACGCGCGGCGTTGCAGTGTTGCTCGGCCAGTCGAAGCTTGCCGGCAAGGGTTCAATGTCCGCGTTGAACCCCGGCCCTCTTGTTACCAGCACGAGGTTGCCGTTCACCTCCAGGCTCGCCGCATCCGCCTGCTGGGACAGGGCCCGCGGAACGACCTGCAGACCGACCGAAGGAAAGGCGTTCCCGGTCGGGAAAAACGCTTCCTTGATCAGCTCGGCCCTTTCGAACTGCCGTAGGGTGGCATTGGAGAGACGGTCCTGCTGTGCGACTTCCGGCTTCCAGCTCCACGGACGGGAGGATGTATCGACAAGGGGTTTCAGGTTGTCGTCGAAAAAGCGCTGCATGATACCCTGAGGCGAGAACAGCTTGGAAAAATCCGTCATGGCCACTTCCGAACGGCCGTTGGTGAACGGGTATTTCCGCAACACGATCCTCTGGCATTCACCGATCACCTGGGATTTCAGCTTTTCGTTCAGCTGGGTGATGGAGGTCTCCTTGAACTCCTCGTCGAATTCCTTCGCGGACTGCAGGATCAGGTCGTCGAAAGGTTTGGGAAACCGGGTCGCGTTGCTTCTGAGAAGCGATGCCTGGATCTGAACGTTCGAATTTGCCGTCTCGCTCTGAAGCGGGTTGTTGGCGACGACCAGCAGGTTGTCGAGAATGTTCTTGAAGTTCACCAGAAGCGCATCGATCTTGCGGCTGTTCTCCCCTTCCACGAGCACGTGATAGGGACGGAAATGGTCCTCGATCGCCTTGCCCGGGATGATGTCAGGCCCGCCGCCGCCACTGACGGCGTCAAGCGCGCCCGCCACGCCCTTGGGTGCCAGGACCTTCAGCCCGGCTTCCAGTCCTATGCGCTTGAGCCCCCCGGAAGAATCCAGAACGTACCTCTGGAAGATCTTCTGTGCCGCTTCCGTGCCGGCCCCCTTTGCGTCGACAGGTGCCGAGCTGCCGGAACCGTCGACCGACAGGTCCTGAGTCAGCAACGTCTCGCTGCGGATGCTTTCCAGAAGCTGGACAACGGGAGACGTCGGTGCTGAAACAGCCTGAAGCGTGGTGTAGAGCGGCTTGTCGGCGCGCATGGATTTGAATTTGAGGTTTCCGAGCACCTCGTCCCAAGTGTCGATGAATTCCTTGGTGTAGAGCGCCAGGATTTCTCCGGGAACCGACTGGTACTGGTCGGCGAAGGCGTCCGCCTCGCCGATGTCGCCGAACACCCATTTGTCCCGCTCCAGTTCCTCGCGGATACCGGCAAGGCTCGGCAGGACCGACAGATGGAAGCCCGGATAGGTGAAGAATTTGTCGACACGAACCGTGTCGAGCGTGTCGCCGTTGACCGTTTCAAACACGGTCTCCATGTCGGGTCCGCCACGCTGCTCTGCAATCCAGTCCTCGCTTGCAAGCCCCTTGGCGCGGGACTTGAGCAGCGCATAGCCGCGTTCGGCGAGGCTGACACGGGCCAGTTCCCTCTGGACTTCCGCAACGAGATTGCCGTCAAGCTGGCTCGTCAGGACGTTGCCGCCGAAATCGAGTTCCAGCATGGCGGCAACATGGTTGTTGAGTTCGTTGCGCAGCAACTCTCCCTGGGGGCCGGGAAAACTCTGCAGGAAATCCGCCCGGAACGAATTCTTGATCTGGTCCTTGTCGATTTCCGGCGCATCGCCCGCAACCATCCGGTAGAGCTTGGCAAGGTTGTAGAGCGTGTCGACGTCCTGCCCGCCCGGCCCTGTCCTGTTGTCCAGGACGTCGATCATCTGTTCCTCGATCCTCAGGATCAGCCGCGGACGAAGCAGTCTTTCCAGGCCACTGCGGTAGGAGGTCACGCCGGCAGCTTCCAGCCGCTCGCGCTGGCTGAGCCCGAACTGTTCCATCCATGGCGTCGGATCGTTGCGGCTGTCGTAGCCGACGGGCAGTCCCCTGAGCAGCGACAGGAGATAGGTCGTGTCGCGCAAGCTGTCGTCGCGCACGACGCGCTGGTCCAGCACGCCCTCGCCTTCCGCCCTGACCGCGGCAACAGCCTTTGCCGTCTCGTCGATCAAGGCCTTGTTGTTGAGATAGCTGATCGTCCAGAGACTGCCGAGGCCAATCGTGACCAAAGCAACGGCCGCATAGGCGGCGACGCGGGCAGCGGTCGCCATGCGGACAGCCTGCCGGTTGTGCGTGACCCAGCCGGCCTCGCCGATGATCACCTTGGCCAAAAGGTCTTTCAGGAAGTAGCTCTTGCCCTGGCCTGACATAGCGGCGGCCTGATAGGCGGTACCGAAGGCCTGGCTCATGGAGCCGATGACCCTGTCAATCGCGGTTCCCGTCTGGGTGCCGGAGGTGAAATAGAAGCCGCGCAGAACCGCGTTCGGATAATAGCGGCTCGGCTCGAAGACGGCGTTCAGGAAACCGGTGATCCGGTCCTTCAGCGCGGCGACCTGCGTTGGAAAGCCGTAGAGCATGAGTCGGGCGCGCGGGTCCGGTTCTTCCTGCAGGCGATCGGCCATCTCCTCGTTCAACCGTTCCACCAGAAGATCGAACTCGGCCGGAGATTCGGCGACCATGTTCTTGGTCTTCTCGCGTGTCTGGAAGGTCGCGCCCCAGACAAGGTTGCGGCGGCTTTCCGGATAGGAGCCAAAGAACTCCATGAAACCGGCAATTGTGTCCGCCTTGGTGAAGATCACATAGACCGGGAAATCGATCTTGAGCGTCTTGTAGAGCTCGATCAACCGGGTCCGGATCGCGTCCGTATGCAACTTCAGCTCGGAATCGGGCAGCGTCATCAGGTCTTCCAGGCTGATGGACACCATGACGCCGTTGACCGGTTGGCGCGGCCTTGCCCGCCTGAGAATGTTCAGGAAGGCGAGCCATGCTTCCCGATCCTGTTCCGCATCGGAATCATGCGTGGTGTACCGGCCCGCGGTATCGATCAGGACGGCGTTTTCGGCAAACCACCAGTCGCAGTATCTTGTGCCACCCAGCCCTTCCAGTTTCTGGGCCTCACCCTTTCCCCGGGAATTGGCGAACTTCAGCCCGGAATGCACCAGCGCGGTCGTCTTGCCGGCCCCGGGGGGGCCGATCATCAGGTACCAGGGCAGATCGTAAAGATAGGTTCGCGTGTTGCCGCTGGCCGTCTTCAGGGTCTTCAGCGCATCCTTCATGCGCTCCGACAGGATCTGGATATCCTGGTCGCTGGCTTTCGGCTGCAGAATCTCGCGCTCCAGCGCCCGGTTGGCGGCGATGCGCTTGTAGATCCGGTAGGCTGTCCAGCCGCCGATCGTCAGAACGATGACCAGCGCCAGAACCAGGCGCACCCAAAGCGGTTCGAACGGGCGCACACCGGCAATCGAGAGGAACGGCCCGCCGAACCAGATCAGGGCGATCAGGGCGAGGATGCCAATCAGTATTGCCGATATTCCGAGCCAGAATTTCATTGAAATCGCCTTGTTCAGTTATTGCCCCGGATCATAAATTCAATTGTCGATCACCAGTCCCTTGGGCACCGGTTTCAGGAAAACCTCGACACGCCGGTTCAGCGCCTTGCCTTCCCTGGAGGTGTTCGGCGCGATCGGTTCGTCCGAACCGCGACCTTCGACTTCCACCCGATCAGGATTATTCAGGATCGACTGCATGACGGCCGCCACCGCCTTGGCTCGCTCCACAGACAGGTGCCAGTTGGTAGGGAACCGCGGATTGTTGCGGATTGGATCGCTGTCCGTGTGGCCGACGACAAGAATATCACCGTCCACCTTGTCCAGTGTCTGGCTGACCTGCTCGACGAGAAGCTGGAATTCCGGCCGGAGCGTCGCAGCGGCCACGTCGAACTGCGCCCTCATGCGCAGCATGATCGCCGGCCCGGCCTGCTGGATCTCGAGCCCGTCGATCCCGGCGAGTTCGCTGGAAACCGTGTCGATGGGAGCGTCTTCCGGCGGAGGCGGCGCCGCGGGCGGCTTGGGTTGATAGCCCTCGCGGGCCAATTCAATCGGACCGGTCGGGTAGAGTGCGGCAGCGCGGCTGGCAAGGACTTCGCTGCCGCTTGACAGAAGCAGCATCAGCGTCACATAGCCGCCGAGCAGCAACGCGCCTGCGACGGCTGCAACCGCCCAGATGGGCACCGAAAAGCCGCTGCGCTTCTGAAGAAGCTCGAGGCCGCGCCAATGCGGCGACAGATCGTCCCCGGGACGGGGCCGGACACGCCGCAGGATTTCATGAAGATCCCGCCGTTCCCGTTCAAGCCCCTGCTGGCCGCCCTGGATTGCCCGATATTTGCCGTAGAACCCCAGCGACAAACAGGCATGCATGACCTCAAGAACGCCGTAGTTGCGGCCTGGGTCCTGCTTGGCTTTTTCGAGAAGCTGGAAGAATTCCACCCCGCCGGTCGCCTGACCGAAGAACTGCGTCAGCATGGAATACTGCGTCCACTGGTGACGCCCGGCCGACGGCAGGTTCTGGACGATGTCGTCCGACGTCGCACACAACGCATAGGCGGCCGAGCGGATCTGCTCGTCTGTTATGCCGGCGCTTCTGAGATCTTTCTCGAAGGTCTTGATGGCGTTGTAGACATCACGCATCAGCGCGTCGAACTGCGCGTCCGTCAGTGTCAGGTGCAAACGCCCGAGCAACAGCAGCAGTGGCGCGGCGGCACGGGAGATCGGGTTTCTGTTGGCGACGCGGATCTGGTTGATATCGGGCGTTTGGGCAAGCCGTCCCGCTCCGCCTTGCGGCGCCGCGCCCGGCGTGGCGCCGGCCGCAAATGGTGCGGGTTGTTGCGGTGCAGGCTGCTGCGGAGGCGGTGTCCTGATATCAGGTGCCTGCTGCTGGCCGTAGGCGTAGCCCGCCGGCGTCGGCGCGTAAGGGTCCGGCCCCGAGCCGGCCCCTCCCTGCCAGGGATCGGAACCGCCCGACGGTCCCCATTGCTGGGGCCGGGATGCCGGCGGTGCGGGCTGTTGCGGCGCAGGCGGACCCGCAGGGTCGGGTGGCCCACCCTGTTGCGATTCGCTCCACCGGCCGCCCGGATTGGGCCGGACGATGGTTTTCCCCTTGCGTTTGGAAACGCCAAAGGGATCGTCATTATCCGGCATCAACGTCCCTCCCTGATTGCGTAGAATTCAAGCTGCAGGTCCGGCCAGTTGCCGGAAAACTGTAGTCCGATCGCCGAGTCCTGGCTGAATTCGCGCCAGAGCGGCGTTGTCTTGTCGAGCCTGAAATAGACCCGGTCGGTCAGAGCCCGGATCTGTGCCGGCGGCACCGGCATGTGAATCAGTGGAATACCCGGCAGGTTGGAATAGACGATCTGGCGCATCTGGCCAAATGGCCCGACCTTGAAGAGCCGCGGGAACTCGTTCTGAATTTCGGTCAGCGGACGGCGGGCAGCCACTTCTATGACGAAGCTTGCCTGCGCGAACAGGTTGCGGTCGACGATCGTCGACTTGAAGGCATTCGGCGCCAGCTGTTCGAGCGGCAGGCGGATTGCGCGACGATCGTAGCCGGCCGACAGGAAAGCCTGAATATCCGCCAGCACAGGTTTGAAGATGTCGTGCAGCTTGTCGTGATCGTACACAGGATAGTTGCGCGCCCGGCGTTCGTCGGTGGCAAAAGTCGCCAATTCCCCGGCCAGTTGCAAGAACTCGCCGTAAAGCCGCTCGGGGTGGATATAGGCCGATTTTCGCAGGTGCATCAGCATCGGATGCGTCCGGTTCAGCATTTGAAGGGTCAGATAGTCGAAATTCTGCAGGCCGCCGCCTGCCGAAGTGTCCGCGGCATAGCGGGCGAGTTCGCTGAGCTTGCGCTCGACCCAGCCGATGACGGCATCGATCCATCCGGTGACCACCGGATGCACGTGACAGGCAAGCACTGGTGGCGCGAAGGTGCCGTCGGTGATGACGATGCGATCCTTGATTTCCGTGATCCTTGCCACCGGCAGGCAGACATGCCCCGGGTGAGGCGTCGACCGGATGGAATACACCAGGCGCGGATGGGCGACATCGATTTCCTCTTCCTGCCGGATCGCGGAGGTTGAATCGATGATGGTTTCCCTTCCCTGGATGTAACGCGTTGCCGCGTCTTCCCGGCCGTTTGCGACTTCGACGGCATTCACCGTCGTCTCCGGAATGCCGAGCCAGACGATCTGTCCGGCCGAATCTTCAGGCACGTCGATGGCTGGCGGCGGGGTGCCGTCCGCTGGAAAATTGAACACGGTCCCATCAGGAAAAATGCCGCGCCCATAGCGGAGGGCAAACCGGCACTGCTGTCCGACGTCCTGATCGATCTCGATTTCCGAAAATCCCCAGGGATAGGGAGACGCCAGCCTTATCCGCTCGTCCAGCAAATGCTCCGCGTAGCGGTCACTTTGCTGGAGATGGTGCGGCCGCAAGAACAGGCCTTCGGTCCACGCAACCTTGCTATACCAAGACATTAAGGCACTGCTCCCTTATCCAAACGTCGCTACGGCACGTTTCATTCTTTTCAAACCACTTAATCGAAGCGGCCGGCGTTCTGCTCCGGATCCGCGCCGGAAAGTTCCTCGTAACTTTCCGTAAAATACTGGGTAAAGACCCCGACCAGACCGTCATCATAGGCTCCAGACAGTGACGTCCATCGTTCCTGCAACCGCTCCCAGAACTTGGCCTTCGGGTTTCCGAAGGTGCTCTTGGCGACCTGACCTTCCGCCTCGATCGCTTTCGGAGACAAGGTTTCGTCAAACCGGGCTGCGGCCTTCTGCATGGCGGCGTAGGTCCACACGTGATGTTTCTGAATATCCTTGAAGGCGGCCGTCATTGCCTTGTCGATCGGAAGGTAACCGCTTTCCTCGGCGTTCTGCGACAACATAGTCTGCAGCGCCATCTGAGGTGTCGGCGAAAACTTCAGCGCGTTGTTTCCGCTCCGGCTGATCAGGGTCCGGTTGGCGTTGCGCGTCATCGCCTTGACCTGGCTGCGGGCCTGAAGAAGTCCCATCAGATCGCCCGTAATGCCTTGCAGGATGCCTCCGAGCTCGCGCGCGAACTCCTCCGGATCGCGGCCCTCAAGGACACCTGGAGGAATTCCGGCACCCTCGGCAAAGGCCTTAATGAAATTTGTCCCCCCAACAACGGCGTGGGTGGTCTCTTCCGGGGTCTTTGCAGGCACTGCTGGTTGAGCTGTTTCGGGTGCGGAAGGCGGCGTTGCCGCGGTCGGCTCTATTACCGGCACCACTCCATCTGAAGCTTCCGGGATGTCACCAGCGAAGCCCGCACCGGCGTCTTCGACTGCAGGGGTTGCAGCAACGGGTTCCCCCCATGCCGCCGTCTCGGGAAATGGAGAATGTTCAGCCGTGCCCCCGCCTGACTGCACGGGAGGATTTGGCCCCGGCGCCGGGGCCGCGGTCTGAGCCGGAGGTGGGGCCGAAGTTGGGGCCGGAGTTGGGGATGGCGGCTGGTCCGGCACATCCAGATCCGGCATGGCGAACAGCGGCTTTTCCGGTGCCGGAGACATCGGCTCCGGCGCGACCGGCTGAACAGGCGCGCGTGCCAGATCGGGCTGGCTTGCCAGATGATCCAACGGGTCGGCCTGCGCGGGTCTTGCCGGTTCCCTTTCCGGCTGCAGGGCATTCGGGTCATAAAGTGCGGGATCGGCATTGCCCCAGCCATGACCCTGCTGGGACCAGACATCGTCGGCGGGCGTACCTATGCCGGGCGCCGACGAGGGCGGCGCGTGCCGTCCTTCCATTCCGCCAGACGGCGGTGCCCAGGGTCCGCCCTGGTCCTGCACCGGATAAGGCGCTTGTTGCACCGAGCCCGGCGCAGAGGGCCAGGCCGGTGCCGGCGGTGTGTCCCGGGCAGACGCCGGGCTTTCCCAGGGCTGGGAATACTCCCGCTGCGATTCCGGTTGAGACATTGCAGCACCGGCGGTTTCCTCGGCTTCCAGGGCAACGGAAATAATGTAGTCACCGATCATCAGCCGGTCACCGCTTCGAAGCACATGAGCCCTGTCCATCCGGTTCGGGCTTCCGTTCAAGAAGGTTCCGTTCGTCGAGACGTCGTAAAGGACGAACTGGCCGTTTTCAAATCGCACTTCGCAGTGTTTGCCGGAAATGACCCGTTGCGGGTCAGGCAGGCTCCAGTCGAGATGCTCATGCCGGCCGATATCGAAACCGCGGTCCGCGCAGCTGTAGGACACCTGCCCGCCGGTTTCGAGCCGATCGACGTTCTCGATCTGCAGCGTTATTCGCATTCCCACCATTCCTCCGGTAGATTCAAGACAGTGCTCCAGCCCGCCTCTTCACGCTTACAACAGGCATCTTAGCCCCATTCGCGAAAGATAATCCCGCGGATATACAAGCGCTTATCGCGTCCTGTCTTATCTCTGATTCCTGCGCGCAAACGGCAAACATCAGCGCTGCATTCACAGCCTTCGCCGTCAGATCGTCCGGTGCGTCCACCCGATACTCCGGATTGGGAGACAGAGACCCTCCGGACCAGGTCGCCGCGAGGCCGATCCATGTCGATGCACTGTCCTTGCTGGCGGTTTCGACTGCGTCGCGAACCGCGGTACGCGCCTCCTCGTCACCTTCGCGGACCCAGGTTTCCGTCAGGGCCAGGACGTTCCGGTCTTGTTCGGTTTTGCCACCACCAAGTCCAGTGACGCAGTTATAACCCCACCAGACAGCCTCGCGTTTCGGCAGAACATGCGCAAAGTAGGCCAAAGCAGAGAACGGATCATCGCTCCCCTGAAGTTCCAGCACATAGTCCTGCGGACTGACGTCGGACTTCGGTTCACGGACCGTCTCGTACAGATCCGGATAGGTTTCAAAAACCTGTTTTGCCCGTGTGAAGCGGATACGCGATCCCATTTCTTTCCTTCAAACCTCCTCCTGGCGGCGATTTCCGACGCGGCCTCAGTTGATCAGAACAAGTCCGCCTTTCAGCGTCAACAATGCACTGCCCTCGACGGTGGTCATCGGCGCCTTGGCCGTCAGCATGGCCTGGGCCTGCACATCTATCTTCACGGACTTTATCTCGATCGACCCCGGCGTCATGATGATCTTGCTTGCACCGCAGTTGAACTCGATTTTCGTGCCGGCCGTGACCTTCCAGGTCTTGCCGATCTTTTCCGTCGTGTTGTTGCCGACGGTTTCCGTCCGGTCGACGTCGATTTTGGTTTCGCGGCAATTCTTCACGTGCAGGGTTTCGTTGTTTTCGATAACGGTGTTCATGTCCTTCTGGGCGTGAATACCGATTTCTTCCTGGCCCTTGGAGTCGTCCATGACGAACTCGTTGTATCCGCCGCCGCCGACCGTCGAGTCGGACTTGATACCGGCCTTGTTCTTTTCTGCCGGCAGCGGATAGGGCGGCGTGTTTTCCGCATTGTAGACCGTACCGATAACTATAGGCTTGTCCGGGTCACCTTCCAGAAATTGTACGATCACTTCCTGGCCGACACGCGGAATATAGATGCCGCCCCAGCCCGGACCGGACCAGACCTGAGCCACGCGCACCCGCCGAGACTGCTTGTTGTCCCGGTCCCAGTGGAACTCGACCATGATGCAGCCGTCCTCATCCACGTCGATCTCGCCGTCTCCGACGACCCTTGCGGTCTGTGGTCCGGGAATGCGCGGCTTGCGGGTGTGCGCAGGCGTGCGGAAGGGAATATCGGAGGAGAGAACGTCGTAGCTGCCCGTATAGGCTTCGCCCTGCGAACCGCTGTCTCCCGTCCGGTATTGTTCAGCGATGATCTGGTGGCTCGCCCGGACGATCAGATATTCCTTGTTCTGCGGGCCGTGCGGATGATCCTTCAGAGTGAAAAGACCGCCGGCATAAAAGCGGGGAACCTCCCCGGCGGATTCGATCCTCTTGTCGGCCGCCTGTTCCGCCTCGAGCCGGATTTTGCTGAAAGTGGTCCCCTTGTCCTTCTCGGTGTAGCGGCCCGGATAGTCGTAGCTCTCCAGTGAACCGGCGCGGTAAGAGGATCCGGCATCGCGCTCGGCTTCCAGGGAAGCACTCGGTTTCTTGAAATCGTAGTCGTTGACGGCGAACTTGCCCGTCCTGAACTTGCGGCTCGGAATCCAGTGATAGATATGCTCCTCGTCCCTCTGATTGTCGCCCCCCAGAGGGATGAAGGGAATGGTCGAATCGCCGACAATCGGGCTGAAGGAGGACTTGGCGTCCGCAAGGATCATCGTGTGCTTGCCGTTGTCGTGTTCGAAGAAGTAGGAAATCCCGAATTCTTCCATGAGACGGCAGCAGAAATCATAGTCCGATTCCCTGTACTGCACACAGTAATGGATCGGTTGGTAGCTTTCGGTCAGCCTGTTTTCGAAGTCAGCGAAGTCGTGGACTCCAAGGACATCGGCTATGATGTCGGGCGCCGACATGTCCTTGAACATCCGGCAGTTGGCATTCTTGGTCAGAAGCCAGAACCAGGGTCTCAACGTCAGGCGGTAGACATAATAGGCACCCCTATAGCCCAGCCATTTCGAGTCGGTCAGCAAGCCGTCGAAATACCGGATGTCACCATTGTTGGTGACGACCTTGACGGTCATGTTGGTTGCGATTGCGGTATCGAAATCCAGGTCTTCCTGCTGGCTGACAACCTCAAGACGGATTTCAAAATCGTCGCTGACACCTTCGTCGCACTCGACAGTGACGATCGAAAGCACATCCTGGCCGAAGACCGAAGTCAGTTCGGCCATCCGGTTGGTTTGCGAAAGTTGTCCTTCGGCCACGAAATTCTCCTCAGAAAGTCTGCGGTTCCTGACAATGACAGCCGGATGACTGCTACAAACCGGATTCTTATGGCGTTTCCGACAAAAATAATGTGCTCAACAACACAATTGTTGCAAATACTTTCAATGCCGCACCGGCAGAAGGGCGCCAATCGGCGGGGAGAAAGCCACTCTCGTTAAAATTTACACCGCATTCTCCTTAATTCCTAACCGGTTCAGCGGCGTCATCCCGACCGCTAACCTCTTGCTTCGGCGAAATAATACGACATACTGATACCAAACGGCAGTTTAGTGACTTTCGCCACACTATTATTCTGAAGATATGGCACGATGCATTTCGAAGCCCAGTGCTGCAACGCATTCGCACACTCCACAAGGGAGGATTGATATCGTGACCCAGACCATCAAATACGACCGGAAGATTTCCAGTCACTCCAGGCTCGGCCGGCTCCTCGCAGCTGCCGCGCTTTCCGTGAGCCTCGTCGGCCTGTCCGGCGCTTATCAGGCTGCTTTCGCACAGGATACGACCTATTCGGCAGAAGAGGTCAGCAAGCACTTCAAGCAGCTCAAGACCCGCTCGCTTGCTCCGGCCGGAACCAGCCGGGCGCTGTGCATCGGCACGCGCGACGAATGCAACCCCAATGCCGCCAAACAGGAAGGCGGCCAGGTTGCCGTCACGCCTGAAGGCGCTGGCGAAGCCACGGCATCTGCGGATCAGCAGCTGGTCGTGGATCCGGAAACCAAGGCCATCGACGCGGGGTTCAACCTGCTGGTGTCCTTCGAATACGCATCAGCCCGACTCAGCCCGGCGGCCAAAGCAAACCTGCGCGAATTCGCCAAGGGCATCTCCGACCCGGATCTGGCGAGCGCCACGTTCCTCATCGAGGGCCATACGGACGGAATCGGGTCGCAGTCCTATAACAAGCGCCTGTCGGAAGACCGCGCCTACGCCGTCGCCGAGTTTCTCGTCTCCCTGGGCGTCAGCCGCGAACAGTTGAAGACGGTCGGCTACGGCGAAAGCCGCCCGGCAGTTGCCGACGTCAACGCCCCGGCCAACCGCCGCGTGGAAAGCAAACTCATCGTTCAATAAGACCTGAAAACAGGAGGACCAGCCGGTAGCCCCGGCTGGTTTCGGGGTGGGGAGCACACATGAGTTTTGATCCGGAGACGTATGGAACCGAAATAGCCCCCGGTGCGGGGTGCGGCCCGGACCTTTACGATACTGAACCCGCCTTTGCGGCCCTCATGGATTCGTGTGAAGAACTCCTGCCGGAGCGCTTCAGCGACTTTGACCGGTCGGAAATCGACTTCACCGACCTATTCAAGCAGATGGACGGTTTCCTGAAGCAGTCCCGCGACCTGAGGCTGCTTGTCGTCCTGGCGCAATTCAGCCTGCTGAATGGCCAGCTGCATCAATTTGCGAATTCCATCCGCATCATCCGCCGTCTTGTCGAAAACCATTGGGACGACGTTCAGCCCCAGGATGCGGATTTCGACCACATGGAACGCATGGGTGCTTTCGAGGCCCTCAACAACCGCCCGACCGTTTTCCTTCCCCTTGAAGCCGCGCCTCTGCTCAAGACCCGCAGAAGCGGGCCGATCAGCTACCGGGCCATCCAGATTGCTGCGGGAACCGCAACGGCCAGACAGGACGAGCATTCGATGTCGCTCGGAGCGATCGAGGCCGCCCTGACTTCCGGCGAGCTGGAGCAGGATGCAATCGACGAGGTTCTTTCGGATCTGTCGGACCTACCCGAAGAGTTCGATGCGATCGCGAGGATCTGCGCGGAAAAGCTGAAGGAAAGCGGCGCCAAGTCCGCGCCACCGGATTACGAGAAGCTGACAGCTCTCCTGAGGGAGATGAACACCGAACTGAATCTGCGCCTGGGCAGGCTTACCCCGGAAGACGTCGAGGAAGCCAGTGACGACGCGCAGGTGCAGGCAGGTCCGGGAGCTGATCAGGGAACCGCCTCCCCACTAGACATCAGGAACGCCGCCCAGGCAAAGCTCATACTGGACGCGGTCGAGGATTATTTCGCTTCGCGGGAACCCTCGCATCCGGCCCTGTTTCTGGTACGCGAAGCGCGCGGACTCGTCGGAAAATCCTACCTGGATGCGTTGAAGATCCTGATGCCGCGCAGATTCGACGACGTCGCACTGCTTCTCGGTACAAGCGGGCTGCAACTTTCCAACGACAGGCTGATCGACCTCAATGAAAGCTCCGAAAGGGATCTGGGCGACATTGAGGGGTTTGCAGTCATGGTCATCGAAAACAGGAACGATGCCATGAAGGGCATCGCGGCCGTGAAAGGCTACTACTCGTCCAGCGAACCGACCAGCCCGATCCCCCTCCTTCTGGACGAGGCGCAGAACATGAGTTCAGGGTCCTTCACAGGCCTGCTCAATCTCTTTCTCAGACCGGAAGAGGAGTAGAAACGTGCATCTTGACGCAACGGTATTCAATTCCGAGTTTCCGTGGTTCCTCCTTGACTTGCAGGCGCAACGGGTCCTCAATAATCCGGTCCACGATATTTGAAAGAAAATCACCAAAGCGGCGATCCTGTGACTGCCGTCACTTCTCGCACTCAGCAATTGAACTAAATAGATATCAACGAAACAAAACGCAGATACACAAATCAAATAACAACGACAAGATCTGCGGTAGTATTTGATTGTACATGACTAGCTTAATCACTGGTCGAGGCAACGAAAGGCAAGTACGATGGCAAAGAATAGCGGGCAAGGCTTTATCAAACGCAACAGACCTCCCCGGGTTCATATCTTCTACGAGGATCCGTTCGACGCGGAACAGAAGGTCGAACTGCCCTTCGTCATGGGCATCATGGCCGACCTTTCCGGTGACAGCCCTGGCGTAGAAAAGCCGGATATCGACGATCGCAAGCTGCTCGATATCGACATGGACAACTTCACGAAACGCATGGAAGCCATCGAGCCTGGAACATCCTTTACAGTGAAGGACCGTTTGTCTGGCGACGACGACACCAAAATGAGCGTCCAACTCAGATTCAAGAGCATGGACGACTTCACTCCGGGCAAGGTTGCGGAGCAGGTCCCTGCCCTGAAGAAGCTTCTTGATGCGCGCCGCAGCCTGGCGGCACTGCGCACCATGATGGACGGGCGGGTTCAAGCCATCAGCCAGCTCGAGGAACTGACACGTGATCCGGCCCTTATGCAGGCCCTTGCTCAGAAAATCGAAGCCGACAAGGCGCAGTCGAACACAGGCGCCGACAACGGCGGCGACACGGAGGAGGCGTAAATGAGCAATACTGATACCAGCGCTCAAACAAGGGGCGCACCTGCCGGCGAAGTCGTGGGCGAAAAAAGCCCCGAGGAATTCGCTTCGATCCTGAAACAGAACTTTCGCATCAAGAGCGAAAACGATACAGCCAATGTGCTCGTCGACAACGCCATGTCGACCTTCCTTGCCGAAGCGCTTTCCGACCAGGCGCTGATCAAGGACGACGTCTACGACACCATCGACGAGATGATCGCCAAGCTGGACGAGAAACTTACGTCCCAGGTGAATGAGATCATCCATGCGCCGGAATTCCAGAAACTGGAAAGCGCCTGGCGCGGCATCGACTATCTCGTGCACCAGTCGGAAACCGACGCGACCCTGAAGCTGCAGTTTCTGAACATTTCGAAGAAGGAGCTTGCCGGCGTCTTCAAGAGCTATCGTGGCGCCAAGTGGGATCAGAGCCCGCTGTTCAAGCAGATCTACGAAGCTGAATTCGGTCAGCTGGGCGGCCAGCCCTACGGCTGTCTCGTCGGCGACTACGAGTTCTCCTACGATCCGCAGGACATTACCATCCTGCGCGGAATGGCGAAGATCTCGTCCGCGGCCCACGCACCGTTCCTGGCCGCTGCCGACCCGCAGCTGATGCAAATGGACAGCTGGACGGAACTCCCGGCCAAGCGCGACCTGTCGAAGATCTTCGACACGGAAATACACGCACAGTGGCGTACGCTGAGGGAATCGGAAGATGCACGCTACCTGGGTCTGACCCTACCGCGCGTGCTCGCCCGCCAGCCCTATGGCGCGAAGTCCGACCCGGTCGAGGAATTCTCCTTCGAGGAGGAATTCGCCGAGGACAGCCACAACAACTACGCCTGGATGAACTCGGCCTATGCCATGGCTGCGAACATCAACCGTGCCTTCAAGGAATACGGCTGGACCGTTCGGATCCGCGGCGTTGAAAGCGGTGGCCTTGTGGAAGAACTGCCGACCCACGTGTTCGAGACGGACGACGGCGGTGTCGATCAGAAATGCCCTGCGGAAATCGCGATTTCCGATCGCCGGGAGCATGAAATCTCCCGTCTGGGCCTGATCCCGTTGATCCACCGCAAAAACACCGACCAGGCGGCCTTCCTGGGAGCGCAATCGGTCTTCAAGCCGAGGACGTTCTCGGGCCCGGACGGCAAGGATGCAACGGCGTCGGACAATCTGTCGGCGCGTCTGCCTTACATGTTCGCGACCACCCGCTTTGCCCATTACCTGAAGGTGATGGTGCGCAACAAGATCGGTTCGACCAAGGAAGCGGCCCAGCTGCAGCGTTGGCTGAACGACTGGATCATGGACTACGTGGACGGAGATCCCGACAATTCGACCGAGGAAACCAAGGCGCGCAAGCCGCTCAGGGAAGCCAAGGTCACCATTGTCGCCGACGAGGAAAACCCCGGTTACTACAGGGCCCAGTTCTTCCTCCGTCCGCACTACCAGCTGGAAGGCATGGATATCGGCATGAGCCTTGCCTCCCGCATTCCGCAGGACGCGAGCTGAATTCAGAAATTGCGTGACGGGCGGCACAGTCCGTCCGTCATGCTGGCATCCATAATGGATGCTGCCCGGTTCATCTGGGCGGAGGTACAAACAAGGTGCAATCGCACCCAGGGGTTTGGACCGTCAGGTCCGAGGTAGTTGTCAGGAATAACAGACATTGTGTCAGGCTGGAGGGCCTGACCATCAACACCAAGAGGATCTAAAGAAATGGCTGTCGATTTTTATCTGGAACTTGATGGTATCAAGGGCGAAGCACAGGACAAGACTCACAAGGACAAGATTGACGTTCTGTCCTGGTCGTGGGGCGCGTCCCAGTCCGGCACTACCCACATGGGCTCCGGCTCGGGTTCCGGTAAAGCGCATTTTCAGGACCTGAGCATCACCAAGTATGTCGACAAGTCGACGCCGGTGCTGCTGCAGCATATTTCCACCGGCAAACACATTGCCAAAGGCACCTTGTTCGTACGCAAGGCCGCCGGCGACAGCCCGCTGGAATATATCAAGCTCGAGATGAAAGACATTATCGTCACCAACGTCTCGACCGGTGGCAGCGGATCCGACGACCGCATCACGGAAAGCGTCACGCTGAACTTCGGTGAATACAAGTACATCTACACCGAACAGAAGCCGGACGGCTCCAAGGGCGCGGCGCCCGAGTTTGCCTGGGACATTGCGGCAAACGAAAAGAAATAAGGCTCCGGTCTTACCGGCTGCCGCTCCCAGAGCGGCAGCCTTTCCCGTTTGGAAGCGAGGGCAGTTTTGTCCGGACCGGCTCCTTGGCCGGATAAGCTTTCAGGGATCTACTGGGATACTGAATCGGCGTGGGCATGGCCAATGGCTAAATCGAAAGCGAAAATGCACTCCCCGCTGATGTGGGCCTTTCGGGCCATGGACAACCCGGACTACAAGGCGGCCCAATCCCGCCGGAAGGAGCTGGAGGAAGACGGCCAGGTCAGATCCGGCAGACGCCTTTCAAGGTCATACGGCGTTACGGAACATACCCTTCTCGCGGAAGTCCGCCGGGACCTCCAGGCCCTCCTCAACACCGTCAATCTCAATTCGACGCAGGACCTGTCCGATTTTCCGGAAGTTGAAAATTCCATCATCAATTTCGGTCTGCCGGACCTTTCCGTTCATGTGGTCGACACGATCCGTATCGACAGGCTGGCAGACGACATCCGCGAGGCGCTCCTCCGGTTCGAGCCACGCATGGACCCGCGCACGCTTCAGGTCGTGCGCGATGAAAGCGCTGAAGGCGATACCTTCAAGGTCCGTTTTCTGATCAAGGCCGAGATCCGGTGTGATCCGGTACGCATCGGCAGCGAATTCATTGCCGATGTGGACCCTGCCTTCGGGCGCATAAAGATAGTCGGGGCGACTGCATGAACCGGGAATTTCTGGACCTCTACAATCAGGAACTCACTTACCTGCGCGAACAGGGATCGGCTTTTGCCGATGCCTATCCGGCAGTTGCCGAGCGTCTGGGCGGATTGCTGGAAGACAGGTCCGACCCGATGTTGTCAGGCCTTTTGGAAGGCGCCGCTTTCCTGGCTGCCCGTGTCCAGTTGAAGATGAAACATGAATTTTCCGAATTCACGTCCAATCTGTTCGAACAGCTTTACCCCACGGCCCTGGCCCCCATCCCTTCCATGGTGCTTGCCCGCCTTACACCGAAGTATGGCGACGCCAATTTGCGCAACGGCATCAGTTTCGATCGGCACGCTCCCCTTGAAGCCGTTTTCCGCGAACGCCGCGGCGAGGTGCGCTGCCGGTTCACGCTTTCCGCTCCGATCACCCTCACCCCCCTGGAGCTGACGGAAGCCCGGTATCTGAGCTCCGCCGCGCAGATTTCAGGCCTGGGCACGGAAATGGCCGAAGACCGGCGCGCACGGGCCGGATTGTCGATCACCCTCACTCACCGCATGGCCGAAGACCCGGAAAATGAGGTCTCCGCGGAAGCCGCACTGAAGAAACCCGAGTATCAGGTGGCAGGTTGCCGGATCGACGAATTGCCGATCCGTCTGATCGGACCTCTGGATCTGGCCGCACGCGTCTACGAGCAGATTTTCGGCCATACGATCGCGGTCTACCTACGCACGGAAAACGCCTATGGACAGGCGAGCCTGCAGCGCCTGCCTGTCGATGCGATCGAGCAGCTCGGTTTTGACGAAGAGGATGCGCTTCTGCGCAACGACCGCAGGCTGTTCATAGGCTTCGACCACATCAGGGACTATTTCAATTTCCCCCAAAATTTCCTCGGCTTCCGCCTGACCGGCCTGCGGCGCTATCTCGATCGCGTGCACGCGAAAGCCTTCGACCTGGTTTTCGTTTTCGACGAAGCGGACAACCGTCTGCCCTCCCATGTGGAAGCCAAGATCTTCGCCCTTCATACGGCTCCTGCCGTCAACCTGTTCGAGCGGCAGACCGACCGCGTTCCCATCAAGAAGGGCCAGCACGAATTCGCCGTGATCACCGACAGGACCCGCCCGCTCGATTACGAGGTTCACGCCGTGACGGAGGTCAACGCCCATTTTTCAGGAGGCGAGAAACGGGCGGTTGAGCCGCTATACAGCGTCGCCCCCGACACGGAAAAGGCCGGCCATGAATGGTTCTATACCATCCGCCGCATGCCGCGCCGCCAGTCTTCCTCGGAACTGAGGCGCATGCAGCCGAGCCCTTACGTGGGAACGGAAACCTTCATCTCGATTTCAAGCGGCGCGCAAGCCGAAGCCCTGCTGCAGAGCGGCGACAGACGGCTGGCAGAACTCTCCATGAAAGTGATGGCTTCCAACAGGTCCCTCGCGGCCGACCTGCCAGTCGGAGGTAAACAGGGCAAATCGAGCCTAGGCGATTTCCGGCTTCTGGAAGACGTGAACCTTAGAATGGATTGCGTTGCCGGCCCGACGGCACCGAGACCGCCGCTCATGTCCTACAATGAACGGCTCGGCGAAGAAGGCCATACCGGGGCGATCGCCTGGCGGCTGATCAATATTCTTGCGCTCAATCACACCGGCCTCATTCACGACGCCGCCGGTGAGGACGGCCGCTCCTTCCGTGATATTCTCCGGGTCTTCGCGCCACTGTCCGACAATGCTGCGGACCGGCAGGCCCAATCCGTACGATCGGTTTCCACCCGGCCCGTCGTGCGGCGGCTCCAGCAGAAGTCCGGCACTGGTGTCGCGAGAGGACTTGAGGTGACCATCACGCTCGACGACAAAGCTTTTGAAGGCACAAGCGCCTTTCTGATGGGAGCCGTTCTGGACCGATTCATTGCCGAATATGCCTCCATCAACCATTTTACCCAATGCGTGATCGCCACGACTGAACGGGGAACAATCATGAAATGGCCGCCAAGGATCGGTGCGAAGGGGATCCTATGAGCGAAACCAGGGACAAGGTTCCGCCTCCCTCGGACCAGGATTTGCCGGACAGGAATACGGCCCGGGACAAAACGGTATTGAAATTTGGCGGCTCCACGGTTTGGCCGTCCGGGGAAATCGAAGACAGCGCCGCCGCGGCTGATCAGGCAGCCGGTCCGACGGAGCAAGACACCGGCTCCGAAGCTGTTGCAGGGGCAATGCGACCTGAAGGTTCCACCGTCGTGGCATCGGAGGTTCCGGGCAAAAAAGCACCCGCGGAAGACCCTGAGCTGGACGCAGCGGCGATCTGGTCTGACGCGACACAATCGCATACGGCGTCCGATGAGCCTGCAGAGGAAGTCATCGCCGACACTGCCGGGATGTCAGAAAACACAGGCAAAGCGCAACAGGAAACACCTCAGGACGAAGCCCCTGCCCCGACTGGAGAACTGTCATCCGAACCAATGACGGAGGCGCAGAACGACGCGCCTGAGGAGCGGGACAAGGACGAGGTCAAGGCCGAGCCGGACAATCTCGTTGAACCAGCCGCGAACGAGACAGTCAGCAACGTCCAGGAAGAGGCGCAGGAAGAACCAGCCCCTCCTGTCGAACAGCGCATTGAAGTTCCCGTACAACAACAATACGCATCGCTGCTGGCCGCGCTCAGCGAGCGCATCGAAAAACATCCGGGCGGCCACGACCTGCTTGCGGTTCTGCGCATGCTCGAGGGGCAGACTGCGCCCGGCGCCGCCCCCTCAGGCATCAGTCCCCGGAAGAAGGGCCAACCCGCCCCACCCCGGATCGGCAAGAGCCGGCGGTTGATGGAGGACATTGTCCGTTTCGGCCAGGACCCCTCCAGCGAGTTTGCCCCCTCCACGATCGAACGGGCGACGAGAGACAGTACCGGCGGACTGGTGCTTCTGGAGCGCTTCCTCGGACTTCTGGGACCACACGGCGCCCTGCCCTCGGCCTATACGGACGAAGCCATCATGCGGGGCCTCAGGGGGGACGAAAGTTTTCCTCGCTTCCTGGATGTCTTCAACAACCGTTTCATCCAGCTGTTTTTCCGTGCCTGGGCGGATGCCCGCCCGATCGTCCAGCACGACAGGCCTGACGACGACCGGTTTCTGACCTACCTCGGGTCGGCAATCGGCATCGGAAGCCCCATTTACCGGAACCTGGACCGCATCGACGACCGGCTGAAACTTCTCTATGCCGGCCTGACCTCGCCTAAGAACAAAAGCGCGGCCCGCCTCAAGGCGCTTATCACAGGCGTGTTCGGCGTAAAAGTCGAGATCGACCAATGCGTCGGCACCTGGCTACATCTGGACAAGGACGACCAGCTCAACCTTGGAGGCTACGGCCCGGGCGGCCCCGGACGGCTCGGGGTCGACACCATCGTCGGCGCGAAAGTCTTCAGCGTCAGCGACAAGATTCGTATCCGCATTTTCACGCGTTCGCTTGAAGAATACCGGAAATTCCTGCCGCCGACGCGCACAAAACCAAACCTTTGGACTGAGAAGTTGTTTGATCTCATTGACTTCTATCTTGGTCTTGAAGTCGAATATGAAATAGAGCTCGCCTTGCCCAAACGCTGCGCGTCGTCGGTCCGGATGGACGCTACGAGTTCCGCCACGCTGGGGCACATCGGATGGCTCAAACCCGCGGCAAGTGCCGGGGCAGAGGCTGCGGAAGGCGGGGAAGAAGAAATGCTGACCGACACCCGTTTCCGGCCCGTGCGCCGCCATACCGCCGTCTATCAATAGGTCTCAAGTTCGAAAGGCCGAAGCCATGAGTGACATTCTTGTTGAAACAGTTGCCAACAAACTCACGACTGTAAGCTACGACTGCCTGGAAAAAGCCATGCGGCTAACCAAGAGCTCCGGCCACCGGCATCTGGAGATCCTGCAATGGCTCTATTATCTGGCGCGGGATGAAAACACAGATTTCATCCATATCCTGCGCCATTTCGGCATCGATGCCGGCACGGTGCATGCCGACCTGCAGAAAGCCATCGGCGAGTTGAAGATCAACCAGACGGAACTGCCGTCCATGGCGACACCGTTCCAGGAGGCTCTGGAACGGGCCTGGTTTGAAGGAACGCTCCGCTACGGCGACTACAAGATCCGGTCCGGATATGTGCTTTTGGCGATGCTTGGCGACAGAAACTCCTCGCGGCAGCTCGCCAGCTATTCCCCCGCACTCGACAAACTCAATCGCGACATTCTCGCGCGCGACCTTCACAAGATCGCCGGAGCCTCGGCGGAAACAGGCGCCAGGCCCGTTGACGGATCCGGCCCCAAGGCAGCGGCCCCGGCCGCAGCGGGCGAACAGCCATCAGCCGCCCCCGGCAGCGGCATGGGCGAAGATGCGCTCCAGCAGTTCACGGTCGACTTTACCGCCCGGGCGCGCGCGGAAGAATTCGACCCGATCGTGGGCCGGGACGAGGAAATCCGCCAGGTCATCGACGTTCTCATGCGCCGTCGGCAGAACAACCCGATCCTTACCGGCGAGGCCGGAGTCGGCAAAACAGCAATCGTCGAGGGCTTCGCTCAAAAGATCGTTGCCGGCGACGTTCCCCCGGCCCTTATCGGAACACGTCTTTGCGCCCTCGACCTCGGCCTGCTTCAGGCCGGGGCTTCCATGAAGGGCGAGTTCGAGAAGCGCTTGCGCGCGGTCATCGATGCCGTCCATGCCTCTATCACACCGACCATCCTGTTCATTGATGAGGCCCATACGCTGATCGGAGCCGGGGGCGCGGCCGGAACGGGCGATGCCGCCAACCTGCTCAAGCCCGCCCTCGCCCGCGGCACCCTGCGCACGGTCGCGGCCACGACCTGGTCGGAGTACCGCCAGCACTTCGAAAAGGACCCGGCTCTCACGCGGCGGTTCCAGCCGGTCCAGGTGGACGAGCCGGACGAGGAAAAATGCTTTGCCATGGTACGCGGTCTGCTCGGACCGATGGAGGAGCATCACCAGGTGCGTATCCTCGACAGCGCCGTCCGTTCTGCAGTCTCTCTGTCGCATCGCTATATTCCGGCCCGCCAGCTGCCGGACAAGGCCGTCAGCGTGCTCGACACGGCCTGTGCCCGGGTCAACATTTCACAGGCGGCCCAGCCCGCGAAACTATCCGACCTCGTGGCCCGAAAGGGATTTCTGGAGACCGAACAGCGCGCCCTCAGCAACGACACAGAACTTGGCATGGAGCATCAGGACCAGTTGGATGCGCTCAGTGCCGCAATCGCCGAGACGGAAAGCGATATCGACAAGGTTCGCGGCGAATGGGAACGCGAACGCAAACTCGTCGCGGAAGTCCGCCGGCTGAACGCTGCCCTTACCCGTCTGAAGGGCGGTGAACCCGCCCCGCACCCGGAAGGATCGGAAATCGAGGACCCGGAGGAAGGCAGTCCGGCCCTGGTCTCCATCGACGACATCGAACTCGATCTCGACATCGACCTTGAGGACGAGGATGCCATCCGGACCGCTCTGAAAGACAAGCGCGCGGAACTCGGAAGCATTCCCGAAGACGACCGCATGGTCTACGCCTATGTGGACGACGAGGCGGTTGCCAGCATCATCTCGGACTGGACCGGCATTCCGGTCGGACGGATGGTCCAGGACGAAATGCAGACGATCCTGAACCTGACGGACAGCCTGAACAAGCGCGTGATCGGTCAGGCACACGGTCTCGGCATGATCGCCAAGCGCATAGAAACCAGCCGGGCCCAACTCGGAAACCCGGACAAGCCCATCGGCGTTTTCATGCTTTGCGGACCGTCCGGCGTCGGCAAGACGGAAACCGCGCTTGCGCTGGCCGAAACGCTCTACGGCGGCGAGGACAGCCTGATCACGATCAACATGTCCGAATTCCAGGAAGCCCACTCGGTTTCCGGACTGAAAGGCGCCCCTCCGGGCTACGTCGGCTATGGCGAAGGCGGCCGGCTGACGGAAGCCGTGCGCCGCAAGCCCTATTCCGTGGTGCTTCTCGACGAAGTGGAAAAGGCACATCCGGATGTGCACGAGATCTTTTTCCAGGTCTTCGACAAGGGCTGGATGGAAGACGGCATGGGCCGGAGGATCGATTTCCGCAACACGCTGATCCTGCTGACGTCGAATGTCGGCACCGACCTCATCATGCATGCCGCCGGCCACATGCTGGACGCTCCGGTTTCCAGTGATCCGACGATGGCCGCAACGGATCCGAATGCGCCGGACCCGGAAAAACTCGCAGAATCCCTCAGACCGGCGTTGCTCGACGTATTCCCGCCGGCGCTGCTCGGGCGCATCGTCACAATTCCATACTACCCGCTGTCACCGTCGATGCTCGGCTTCATCATACGACTTCAACTCAATCGGATCGTCAAGCGGGTCAAGCAGAACCGGGACGCGGATCTTACCTATGGCGACGATGTCGTCGCACATATCGTCTCGCTTTGCCGTGACCCGGACAGCGGCGGACGCATGATCGACAATATCCTGACGAACGACCTCCTGCCGAAACTGTCGCGGGCATTCCTGACGGCCCAGATGAACGGGGAGGAAATCATGAGTGCGTCGATCACCGCGCAAGAAGACGGGCTTGCGGTGACAACGCAATAGCTGCCGGGGCTGAACAAAGGTTCGGTTTGAGCATTGCCGGGACGGACTTTCAGGTTCATCCCGGCAGGCAGACTTCACCCGAACTACTGTGGCGCGCTCAGGATCTCGGAAATGGCTACCCGATATTCCTTCAGATCGCCGCTTGCCACCGTTTGAGGTGCGTCGGTTCCCGTTTCCATCTCGAAGGCCAACGGATCGGTTGGCTCCCCTCGCAGCCGGATTTCGAAATGAAGGTGCGGCCCGGTGGAGAGCCCTGTCGTGCCGATATAACCGATCAGATCGCCCGCCTGCACCACGGATCCGAGTTCGACGCCGTCAGCGAATTTGAGCATGTGCGCATAGCGGCTCGTGATGCCGTCCTTATGGGTAATCTCGATGAAGTTGCCGTAACCTCCCCGCACGTCCCGGTAGGTGATCTTGCCCGCAAAGGCGGCATGGATGGGCGTCCCGGATGGCGCGGCCCAATCGACACCGGCATGCAGCCGCTCTGTCTTCTTGATCGGATGAAACCGCATGCCGAACTTGGACGTCAGGAC
>JBNKGB010000008.1:0-75515 GCA_050289605.1 Roseibium sp.
ACGCCCAACGGGACTCGAACCCGTGTTTCCGCCGTGAAAGGGCGGCGTCCTAGACCGCTAGACGATGGGCGCGCGGTGCTCTGCGAGGCGTCTGCCTCAAGCCGAGGACCGTGCTAATAAGGCGGTGCAGCCGAAGACGCAAGTCCTTTTTCGCATTTTTTCGGCACGGGCGCACTTTTCTCACAACTGTGAGCCGCGCGCCCGTGAGAAGTCCCTTACCTGGAAACGAAATCGGTCCGGCCGAGCTCTTTTCCGGTGACGGCGTCGAAGCGCAACAGGGCGGTTTTGCTGCCCTCGCGAACCAGTACCAGCAGGAGATCGTCCGAAAGCGTTGCCTGCAGGACCTGGGCTTCCGGGCCCACGGCGACCGTCGCCGCGAACGCCGCATCGGCCGGATCGCCCTTATAGGTGTTGATCTTGTAGATAATTGCTGCAAAGACAGCGATGAATCCGGCAACCATGACCAGCGAGGATCCGAGCAGCAGGCGCTTCAGCTTCGCCTGGACACGCAGGGCGGCCGGGTCGAGCGGCGTCTCTTCCGGACCCGTGTCCCTAAAATCAGGTTGTGACATGACAGACTATTCCCAAGAAGATCCGGCCGACCTGGACACGGAGTTCAGTTTAACGATCGATGCAGCCGATGCCGGAAAACGGCTGGATGCGGTGCTGGCCGCCCATCTGGAGGCCCTTAGCCGCAACAGGATTCAGTCCCTGATCAAGTCCGGAGACGTTACTGTCGGCGGCGCGAAAATAGTCGAGGCGAAATACCGGGTCAATGAAGGCGATGCGGTTACCCTGACTTTGCCCGAAGCGGAAGATCCCGAACCCAAGGGCGAGGACATTCCGATTTCGGTTGTCTATGAGGACGAACATCTCATCGTCGTCGACAAGCCGGCCGGGCTGGTGGTCCATCCGGGGGCCGGCAACTGGACGGGGACGCTGGTCAACGCGCTCATCCACCACTGCGGCGACAGCCTGTCGGGCATCGGCGGCGTCAAGCGGCCCGGCATCGTTCACCGGATCGACAAGGACACGTCCGGGCTGCTGGTGGTCGCCAAGACGGACCAGGCGCACAAGGGGCTTGCAGCCCAGTTCGCGGACCATGGCCGCACCGGACCGCTGGAGCGGGCCTATTCGGCGCTCGTCTGGGGCGCGCCTTCGAGCCTCAAGGGCACCGTGAACGCCAACCTGGCGCGCTCCCAGGCTAACCGGCAGAAGATTGCGGTCGTCAAGACAAGCGGCCGGCACGCCATCACGCACTGGCAGGTGAAGGAAAGGTTCGGAAGGCCTGACGAACCGGCGCTGGCTTCGCTCGTGGAATGCAGACTGGAAACCGGCCGGACGCACCAGATCCGCGTCCACATGGCCCATATCGGTCATCCGCTGATCGGCGACAACGACTACGGCTCGGGTTACAAGACCAAATCCAACCGCCTGGAAGAGCCGCTCAAAAGCCTCATCAAGGGCTTCGACAGGCAGGCCCTGCATGCCGGATTGCTGGCTTTCGAACATCCGGTAACGGGTATGACTTTGCGCTTTGAAAGCCCCTATCCGGCTGACTTTGAAAAACTTTTGTCCGGATTACAAAATTTTTAGGAAGCATTTCCGTTTTCCGGCCATGTAATCGACCAATTCCGTCCTATATTAGAAGCTCTTGTGTGCCTGAACGGACACTATTCTGCGTCCGCCCTTCCAGTGAAATGGCTTGCTTGCGTACATCTGCGGGGCAACCGGAGTGGGGGACGAGACTGACGAAAGGGGGTGCATGCCATGGCCCAGAACGTACCGACGCTTACTGCCGGGGAAGGCGGTCTCAGCCGTTATCTGGACGAGATCCGCAAGTTTCCGATGCTCCAGCCGCAGGAAGAGTACATGCTCGCCAAGCGCTACAAGGAGCATGAGGATCCCGAAGCTGCCGAGCGCCTGGTGAATTCGCACCTGCGCCTTGTCGCCAAGATTGCCATGGGTTACCGCGGCTACGGATTGCCGATCGGCGAAGTCGTGTCGGAAGGCAACGTCGGCCTGATGCAGGCGGTCAAGCGTTTCGAACCCGACAAGGGGTTCCGCCTGGCAACCTATGCGATGTGGTGGATCAAGGCTGCGATCCAGGAATATATCCTGAGGTCCTGGTCGCTGGTCAAAATGGGGACCACCGCGAACCAGAAGCGCCTGTTCTTCAACCTGCGCAAGGTCAAGAGCAAGATCCAGGCCCTTGAAGAGGGTGACCTGAAGCCGCATCAGGTAACAGAGATCGCGACTAAGCTCGGCGTGTCCGAGGACGAAGTGGTGTCCATGAACCGGCGCCTCGGCGGCGACGCCAGCCTCAACGCGCCCGTGCGCGCGGAAGCCGATGCCGGCGAATGGCAGGACTGGCTCGTCGACGAAAGCGACAGCCAGGAAACGCTGCTGGCCAACCAGGAAGAGCTGGACATGCGCCGCAAGCTCCTGAGCGACGCCATGGACGTGCTGAACGAACGCGAACGCCGCATCTTCGAGGCCCGGCGCCTGTCGGAAGAGCCGATGACGCTGGAAGACCTCAGCGGCGAATTCGGTGTCAGCCGCGAGCGCGTCCGCCAGATCGAGGTCCGCGCCTTCGAAAAGGTTCAAAAGGCCGTCCGCAACAGTGCCCGTTCGCTGGAGCAGGCCGTCAACTGAACTGACCGCAATCAGAAACGAAAAACGCCGGAGCACCTGCTCCGGCGTTTTTCGTTTGAGTGCCGGGTTCGGGCAGAAAGCGCCGCCAGGCGGCGCTGTCCCCATGTCCGGCGTCAACGGATCTCGGTTGCGTAGGTTTCGACCGGAACCACTTTCTCGATCAGGCCGCTTTCAGCCATGAACTCCGCAAAGCGCTGGTAGCGGCCAGCATCGAGGGCGGCGGGCCGCTTGGCAAAGCGCGGCAGCGTGTCGAACCAGGCGCGCCTGTTGAGCTCGTCGTTGAGGTTCGGATAGGCCTCGACGAAGGCGTTCCAGGCCTCTTCCGGATGATTGGTCAGGAAGATGGTCGCCGCCTCGACGGCGGCCAGGAACCTGGCGTAGCGTGGATCGCCGGTCTGGTCCTTGTTGACCACGTAGATGAGTTCGTCGAAGGCAGGCACGCCGTTCTCTTCCGGGAAGAATGCCTTGCCCGGCTTGCCCTCGATTTCCATCTGGGTCAGCTCGAAATTGCGGTAGGCGCCGATGACGGCATCCACCTGGCCCGACATCAGCGCAGGCGACAGCGAGAAGTTGACGTTGATCAGTTCGATGTCACCCACGCTCAAGCCCTGGGAGCGCAACATCTGGCCGAGCATGGCGTCCTCGAAGCCGGACACCGAAAATCCGACTGTCTTGCCCTTCAGATCCTTGAGTTCCTTGATCGGCCCGTCCTTCAGGACGATCAGGGAGTTGAGCGGCGTTTCGACCAGGGTGCCGATGCGCATGAGCGGCAGGCCTTCCTCGATCTGGGAATAGAGCGTCGGCTGATAGGAGATGGCAATATCCCCCTGCCCTGCCGCGACAAGCTTCGGCGGCATGGCCGGATCGGCGGGCTCGACAATCTCTACCTCGAGCCCTTCGGCTTCGAAGAAGCCCATTGTCTGCGCGGTAATGACGGGGGCGTGGTCCGGATTGGTGAACCAGTCCAGAAGCACCGTCAGCTTTTCCGCGGCCTGTGCGGGCGCGCTGGCCAGAAGGCCCGCGGCAACGGTCAGGGACAGAAGTGTCTTTTTCATTCAATCCTCCAGTGTGTGGCGGTCAGTCTTCGACCTGCCAGGGAACAAGAAAGCGGGTGAAATGATCGACGGCGTAGCGCATCGCCAACACCATCAGGGCAAGCAGGAGAACGGCGGCAAAAAGCTGGTCCGCATTGCCGCGGGCATTGGCCTGCAACATGACGAAGGCCAGCCCGCCCTTGGCACCCGCCCATTCGCCGATGACGGCGCCCATCGGCGCGAAGACCGCGGCAACACGCACACCGGAAGCAAAGGACGGCAGGGCGGCGGGCAGCCGGAAGATCCGGAGCTCCTGATAGCGGGAGGCGCCATAGAGGCGGGCAAGATCGGCAAGGCCGGTGTCGAGCCGCCTCAGGCCGTCATAGACGGTGGAGGTCACCGTGAAGAAGATCATGAGAATGATCACGACGATCTTTGACGAAAGGCCGAAGCCGAGCCACAGCACCAGCACCGGGGCGAGGGCAAAGACAGGCAGCGCCTGCGTGATGAAGACCGACGGCATGATGACGCGCCCGGCCAGCGGAAACACCCAGACGCAGATCGCCAGAAAGGCTCCGCAGGCGATCCCGAGCACGAAACCGAGCACGGTCTCATAGGCGGTGATACCCGCGTGATGCAGCAGGAAACCGGCATTTTTCGGAATGGACGTGAGAACGTCGACGGGACCGGGCAGCAGAAAGGTCGGCGGCTTCGCGATCGCGACCAGAAGGGCCCAGGCGCCGAACAGGACGGCGACGCTGGCCAGGAACTTCAGGCATACGGCAAACGCTCCCTTCATGACGCCCTCCTGTCGAGGCAGGGCGCAATCGGAGCTTCGGCATCGGCGCAGTCGCGCTGCAACAACACAAGCCGCCGGTATGGCTGGCACGAACGCATAGGATCTCCCGTCTTCGGGCGAGGGTCTGTCGACCCAGCCGAAAATGACACTGGAGATCCGGGAGTAGGCTAAAAGGATTCCGTCCCTTCGCCGGCATGACCCGGATCAGGTTCTAAGGGTTCGGCTCACCACCATCTCAGCTCCGGTTCCCGGAGCACCCCTCGGACCGGGCAGGAACATGCCTTGCCTGAAAGAAAAAAGCAAGCCGGAGTCTCCGGCTTGCCGAAACGTTCTGGAAATGAAGGGGACCGTCAGCCTGCCTGCCAGGAAGAGACCGCCTTTTCGACCGCCTCCGCACCTGTCGGGCCTTTTTCAAGGGTCAGGATACCCCGCTTGCCGTTTTCATAGAGCATCGGGATATCGATCCAGCCGCGTTCGCGCAGCAATGCCATGTTGCGCTGCTGTTCGTTCGGCAGGCTGGAAAGTGCGATCCAGAAGAAGCCCGGCTGCACTTTCACCGATGCGCCGATCAGCGCGTCGCCGCGCGCCTCCTCGGTCGGCTTCATGACGAGACCGGGTACGTTGACGACATCTCCGGCCGCGAAATCTTCCGGAAACTCGTATCTGATCTCGACAAGATGGCTTGCCGGAAGAGACGTGTCGTCATTCGGCTTGATGCGAATGTCGACCTTGACGTCCCTTTCCGGGATTTCCACCGAGGCGCTCAGGACAGCCAGTTCCTTGCCGTCCAGGTTGGTTTCCCGCTCGAACGTCCAGACCACGGCGCCCTGGGCGGCGGTTCCCGCCCCGCTTGCGTCTTCCCCTTCTTCGTAAAGGATCGAACGTTGCGCCGAGCTGACATTGCCCACGGCGGGAGCATCAGAGTCGCTGTCTTCCGGTGCGACCGCGGCCAGGTTGTCCTCCGACACGGGACTTGGTTCCTCAGGAGCCGAGGCCTGCCCGGCGTCATCGCCGGAAGGGGTTGCCTGCGCCGGTGCGCTGTCCGCGCCTGAGACGATGGAAGGTTGCGAAGGCTGCGGGATCGCAGGCTGCGGAGCCGAGGGCTCGGGCGTCGAAGCCTGGGGCGTGATCGTCGTGGTCGTGACCGTTCGTGCGTCGGGCGCGACTGCGTCGGCATCCTCGGCGTCGTTCAGCAGACGATCCGTGTTCTTGGCCTGCTCGGCGTCTTCCCCGTTTCCGGTTCCAGCCGTGTCCTCATCGGACTCGCCGGGGGAGGTCAGCGATATTTCGCCGGATGGCTGGCCGGCACCGGTATCGGCGGCCTGGTCGTCGGTCTGCAGGAAGAAGTAGGCCCCGATGGCAACGATCGCCAGCACCAGAATGGCCGCCAGCGCCAGGGGCAGGATGCGATTGCCGGACGTTTCTCCCCTCAGGGCAGCCGAAGCGCTCGGCCGCTCCCTCCGGTCCCGGCTCTTCTTCCTTCCGTTGCGCGGCAGATCGCTTTCGTCATCGTCGTACGGGGCGTCTCCGGCATAACCGGTGTCCTCGTCCTGCTCTTCAAAGAGGCCGTCGTCTTCCGCAGACGTCGTTTCGAAGGAGGGCTCGTGTCGCTGGGGCGCGGGGTCCACACGGGCGTGGCCGGTTGCCGGCTCGACGGCCTCCTTGGCGCTCTGGACGGCTTGCGTTGCGGCCGTGCCAAGGCTTTCGGCTTCCGACAGCGTTTCTTTCAGCGGCGACGGGATATCCTCGCCGGCGGACTGCGGCGCAGGGCCGGCCGGCGCCGGTTCGGCTGAAGGTTCGGATCGTGACGCGGACGGCACGTCCGCCGCGGGCCGGGCCGCCGGTGTTTCCACCCTCGGGATCGCAGGACCCAGTCCGAGGCTCTCGCGTGCGGCTTCGGCCTCGACCTTCCGGATCGCCTCTTCCAGACGCAACTGCTCGGCGGTGATTTCAGAGGGCGACAGCGGCGGTTCGTAGGCCTTGAGCTGGTTGACGATGGCGTTGCGCGCGCGGCTGTAAACGCTTCTGCGGGCAGCACCATTGCTTTCCGGCAAAGACGCGATCGTTTTCTTCAAAATCGAATAATAATCAGCCATCTTCCTGCCTACCGGCCAACTGCAAGGATCAGATCTGCGGGGCCTGAATTACCGTCCATGGTCAGGCTTATAGCAATTTTTTGAAGACCGGTGCGATTTCTTCAAATTTTCTGCTAATGCAACAAACCCTTACAATAGTTTTGTTCTGTCACGTTCGGCCTCCGGCGCACGAAAGCACACCAGAGTATAGTTGGCCAGACGCGTTGTGATTCGCAACGCGCCCGGTTTCTTCTCAATATTGTGCCGTTGTCCGCGGCGATCTCAATCCTGGAACGGATTCTGCACAAGAATTGTGTCGTCCCGTTCCGGGCTGGTCGACAGGATCGCGACCGGCGCGCCGATCAGCTCTTCGACGTGGCGGACGTATTTGATCGCCTGTGCCGGCAGATCGGCCCAGGTGCGTGCGCCTTCGGTGGATTCCTTCCAGCCCGGCAGGGTCTCGTAGATCGGCTTGACGCGTTCCTGCGCGCCCTGCGAAGCCGGCAGGTAGTCGATCTTCTCGCCGTCCAGTTCGTAGCCGATGCAGATCTTGATCTCGTCGAGGCCGTCGAGGACATCCAGCTTGGTGAGCGCGATGCCGTTGATGCCGGAGGTGCAGACGGTCTGGCGCACCAGCACCGCGTCGAACCAGCCGCAGCGGCGGCGGCGGCCCGTGACCGTACCGAACTCGTGGCCGCGGGTGCCGAGGAACTCGCCGACTTCGTCACGCAGTTCCGTCGGGAACGGACCTTCGCCCACGCGCGTGGTGTAGGCCTTGGTGATGCCGAGCACATAGTTGATGGCGCCCGGGCCAAGGCCGCAGCCCGTTGCCGCCTGGCCGGCGACCGTGTTCGAAGAGGTCACGAAAGGATAGGTGCCGTGATCGATGTCCAGGAGGGCACCCTGCGCGCCCTCGAACAGGATCCGCTTGCCCTGCCGGCGCAGATCGTCCAGCAGGTACCAGACCTTGTCCATGTAGGGCAGCACCTTGTCGGCAACGCTGGTCAGCTCGTCATAAATCGCCTGCGCGGAAATCTCGTCCTGACCGAGGCCGCGGCGAAGCGCGTTGTGGTGGGTCAGGAGGCGGTCGATCTTGGCCGGCAGCGTGCTCAGGTTCTTCAGGTCCATCAGCCGGATCGCACGGCGACCGACCTTGTCCTCGTAAGCCGGGCCGATGCCCCGCTTGGTGGTGCCGATGCGGGTTCCGGTGTTGGAATTTTCGCGCAGCGCATCCAGTTCGCGGTGCAGGGACAGGATGAGCGTTGCGTTTTCAGCCACGCGCAGGGACTCGGGCGTTACCACGACGCCCTGCTTGCCGAGGCGATCCACTTCGTCCGCAAGGGCATGCGGATCAAGCACGACGCCGTTGCCGATGATGGACAGTTTGCCTTCGCGCGCGACGCCGGACGGCAGAAGAGAAAGCTTGTAGCTGACGCCGTCGATGACCAGCGTGTGTCCTGCGTTGTGACCGCCCTGGAACCTGACGATGACATCGGCTTGTTCCGACAACCAGTCGACAATCTTGCCCTTGCCCTCGTCCCCCCATTGCGAACCGACAACTACCACATTCGCCATTTAGTCTTAGCTCTCCTGAAGCGGCTTTCCGCGCCCTGGACCCTGCCCTGGCGCCAACACGACAAGCCCCGGCAACCTGACCGGGGCAAACGGCGCGGACTATAGACAGGTTTGGCCGCTCTTGCGAGTCTTCGGACGGAATTTCAGGCCCGCATTTCCACTTTTTGCCGAGCCCGATGCCGGTTCGCCGGCTTTACTCTGGCGGCGCCTTGCGGTCGTCCGCCTTTTCGCTGCCCGCAAGCCTGAAGATCATGGGTGAGGTGCGCAGCAGCCAGACGAAGCGGTGGCGCCGGCTGGCCGGAACCGCCTTGCGGCTGAGCATCCGGACGGCGATGAACACCACCAGCGAAAGATGGAGCGTCGCCGTATAGATGAAAAACGCGACCGGCCCGAAAACCTCCATGAGCAACGATGCCAGGAAAGGCCCTGCCATGGCGCCGATGCCGTAGGCCATGGTCAGCCCGGCGACGATGTCGACGAACTGACCCGGCTCGGCGTGGTCGTTGGCATGAGCCGCACAAAGCGAATAGAGCGGCAGCGCGAAGCCGCCGAACAGGAACACGCCCGCGAACAGCTCGAAGCGGGAGGAGGAGGTGGACAGAAACAGGCAGGCCAGTCCGGCGCCGACTGTGAAGACGCCGAGCACCACCCGCCTGTCGAGCCGGTCGGAAAGCCAGCCCGCCGGATATTGGAATATGGCGCCCGCGAGAACCCAGATTGCAATGAACGCGGCGACGGATTCCAGCCCGAGCCCGGCGGTTTCCGCGTAGATCGGCCCGACCATCCGGAAAGCGCCGTTGGTCAGCCCGATGGTGAACACGGCGACCATCGCGACAGGAGAGATGTTCCAGAGCATGACCGGATGGAAGATCCGTGCCGGGGGCGCCGGCGGGTTGTTCTCGCGCGTAAGGGAAATCGGGACAAGGGCGAAACAGAACAGCATCGCCAGCACGATCAGGATGTCGGTTCCAAGCACGCCGAAGGCCGGCAGCATGAACTGCCCGCTCGACACCGCAACCAGGTCCACGATCCGGTATACGGACAGTATCCGTCCGCGGGACGCATTGGACGCGATGGAATTCAGCCAGCTTTCCAACACCATGGCCGTTCCGCAGAAAGCAGCGCCTCCGACGAACCTGGCGAGCAGCCAGGGAAGTCCGGGCGCGGCAAAGGCAAAGGACAGGACGGCAATGGCACTGATGGAGGCCAGGGTCGAAAACACCCTGATATGACCCGCGCGGGCGATCAGGAACGGGGTCATCACGACGCCGAATATCATCCCGGCAAAGTAAAAGGACCCGAGCAGGCCGATGGTCGCATCGGAAACGCCTTCCGCCCTCGCCCGCACCGAGATCATCGTCATCAGGAGACCATTCGCGCCCAGCAGGCAGGCGGCGGCGACCAGAAGGGGGGAAATGCGGAGAGCAAACGACCTGTTTGCGGCGGAGCTTGCCATTTCTGACATGAAGACGTCTTCCGGAAGCCGCCGGCAGCGGCACGACCACGATAAGCCACTCTTGCCGGACCATCCCGCCAACGCAAGCTCGAACTATCGCTTTTCGGGTGTCTGACTGTTGACAGCTGTGATAATCGATTTCGGCTGTCTGCCAACAAGGACACGTCGATGTCACTCAGAAACTGGATCCTGCTCATCGTCCTCGGCGCTATCTGGGGCGGTTCCTTTCTTTTCGCGAAAGTCGCCGTCGCCTCCATTCCGCCCTTTGTGCTCGTCTTTCTGCGGGTGTCGATCGCCTGTACGGTTCTCCTTGCCGTTCTCTGGCAGCAGGGACTCCTCGGCCGGCTGGAACGACGGCACGCGGGTCCGTTCCTGCTCATGGGGCTTTTGAACAACGCCGTCCCGTTTTCGCTCCTGTTTCTCGGCCAGACGGTCATCGGCGCGGGGCTCGCCTCGGTCCTGAACGCGACCACGCCCGTGTTCACGGTTCTCGTGGCCTCCCTCGTGGTGAAACAGGAGGCCCTGCAGGCAAACAGGATTGCCGGCGTGGCACTTGGCGTTGCGGGAGTCGCGGTCATGCTGTCGGGGAGCCTTTCCGGCCTGGCCACGGATCCGGTCTGGGCACAGCTGTGCTGCCTCGGCGCCGCGTTCTCCTATGCCTGTGCCGCCACTTTCGCCAAGCGGTTCAAGGCCATGCCGCCGCAGGTCGCGGCCACCGGACAGCTCCTCGGCTCCAGTGTGATCATGCTGCCCGTCGCGCTTGCAACCGGCACCGGCTGGTCCTTCGCCGATCCGGATCCGGTCGCCTGGATGAATGTGCTTGCACTCGGCATCGGCGCGACCGCCCTCGCCTACCTGATCTATTTCAGGCTGCTGGCGGACGCGGGTGCAACGAATGCCTCCCTGGTGACGTTGCTGGTGCCCGCCAGCGCACTTTTTTTCGGCTGGCTGATCCTGGGCGAAAACCTCAGCGCGCTTCAGCTCGGTGGTTTCGCGATCCTGCTCGCCGGCCTTGTCGTTCTGGATGGGCGACTCCTGAAACGCAGACGGACGAAATACGCCTGAGAACGGGCCTGCACTGCGCCCGGCGTCGCCCTTCTTCCAACCTTTCGAACAGAAACGGCCGGCACCGCGAGGGGGCGCCGGCCTTCTTGTCCGGTCGAAAGGACGATCCGTCCTCAGAACCGCAGCGACTTCACCTGCTTGACGTGAGAGACGGATTCGAGCCGGGCCATGACGTCGGCCGGCACTTCGCCGTCGACCTCGACGAGACAGATCGCATCCGACCCGGCGGCTAGCCGACCGAGGTTGAAGGTGGCGATGTTGACGCCGCTGTTGCCGAGCTCCGTTCCCAGATGACCGATGAAGCCGGGCTTGTCCTCATTGGTGATGTAGAGCATGTGGGCGCCAAGCTCGGCTTCCATGTCGATGCCCTTTACCTGGATGATCCGAGGCTTGCCGTCCCTGAAGACGGTGCCGGCAACGGATCGTTCCTGGCGCTCGGTGATCACCGTCAGGCGCATGTAGGTCTCGTAGGCGCCTTCCTTTTCGCGGCGGATTTCCTCCACCTTGATGCCGCGCTCACGCGCCAGGATCGGTGCGGATACCATGTTGACCGTCTGAAGCAGCGGCGTCAGAAGACCGGTCAGGGCAGCCGACGTCAGGGCCTGGACGTTCATTTCCGCGACCGCGCCGGCGTATTCCAGGCGCACGCCCTCGATGCCGGATTCCGTCAGTTGCCCGGCAAAGGACCCGAGCTGTTCGGCGAGACGGACGAAAGGCGTCAGCTGCGGGGCTTCTTCCGCCGAGATCGACGGCATGTTGAGCGCGTTGCGCACGGCCCCGTCGACCAGGTAGTCGCACATCTGCTCGGCAACCTGCAGGGCGACGTTCTCCTGCGCTTCGGTGGTCGACGCGCCCAGATGCGGGGTGGAGACGAAATTCGGCGCACCGAACAGGATGTTTTCCCTCGCCGGTTCCTCGACGAACACGTCGAAGGCGGCGCCGCCGAGCTTGCCCTCGTCAAGGGCGGCCCGCACGGCCGCTTCGTCGGCGAGTCCGCCGCGGGCGCAGTTGATCAGGAAGGCGCCCCTCTTCATCTTCGCGATTGCTTTCGCATTGATGATGTTGCGGGTCTTGTCCGTCAGGGGCGTGTGCAGGGAGATGAAGTCGGACCGGCACAGAAGCTCGTCGAGTTCGACCTTGTCGACACCGAGGGTCATTGCCCGTTCCGGCGTCAGGAACGGATCGAAGGCAATCACCTTCATCCTGAGACCGATGGCGCGGTCCGCGACGATCGACCCGATGTTGCCGCATCCGATCAGCCCGAGCGTCTTGCCGGTCAGTTCCCGGCCCATGAAGCGGGACTTTTCCCATTTGCCGGCCTGTGTGGAAGCATCGGCCGCCGGGATCTGGCGGGCGACGGCCATCATCATCGACAAGGCGTGCTCGGCTGTGGTGATGGCATTGCCGAAAGGCGTGTTCATCACGATGATACCGCGCGAGGTCGCCTTCGGGATGTCGACGTTGTCGACGCCGATACCGGCCCGCCCGATTACCTTCAGATTGTCGGCGGCGGCGATGATCTTCTCCGTCACCTTTGTGGCGGAGCGAATCGCAAGACCGTCGTAGTTGCCGATGATCTGCAGAAGTTTTTCCTTGTCCTTGCCGGCGTCGGGAAGGAAATCGACATCAATGCCGCGATCCTTGAAAATCTGGACGGCGGCGTCCGACAGCTTGTCGGAAATCAGTACCTTGGGAGCCATGAAAGCCTCTCCTTCAATACGAGTAGCAATCCGGGCGGGTGCGCCGCCCGGCAATGGTCGTTGTGGGGAGAAAACGCTCAGGCAGCCTGAGCCAGTTTCGCTTTTTCCGATGCGAAGGCCCAGTCGAGCCACGCCGTCAGTGCCTTCAGGTCGCTTGCCTCGACGGTCGCTCCCGCCCAGATCCGGAGGCCGGAGGGGGCGTCGCGATAGGCACCGATGTCATAGGCGATCCCTTGCGCATCGAGCGTGGCGGCAAGCGCCTTGGCAAAGGCGGCCTGCCGATCGCCGGTAAGCGACAGGATGTCGGTGTCGACGACTTTCAGGCAGACGGAGGTGTTGGAGCGGGTTGCCGGATCGACTGCGAGAAAGTCCACCCAGGCCGTGTCCTCGACCCAGTCGGAAAGAACCTTCATGTTGGCGTCGGCCCGCGCCCGCAGAGCGGAAAGGCCGCCCAGGCTTTCAGCCCATTTGAGGGCGTCGATATAGTCTTCCACGCAAAGCATGGAGGGCGTGTTTATGGTCTCGCCCTTGAAAATGCCCTCGATCAGCTTGCCGCCCTTGGTCAGGCGGAAGATCTTCGGCATCGGCCAGGCCGGCGTGTAGCTTTCAAGCCGTTCGACCGCGCGCGGGCCCAGAATGATCACGCCATGGGCACCTTCGCCGCCCAGAACCTTCTGCCACGAGAAGGTCACGACATCGAGCTTGTCGAAGGCAAGGTCCTGCGCGAAGGCTGCGGACGTTGCGTCGCAGATCGTGAGGCCTACCCGGTCCGCCGGGATCCAGTCGCCGTTCGGAACCCGGACGCCGGAGGTGGTGCCGTTCCAGGTGAAGACGACGTCATTGGAAAAGTCGACCGCAGCCAGGTCCGGCAGCTCGCCGTAGGGGGCTTCCAGGACGCGCGCGTTGTCGAGCTTGAGCTGCTTGATGACATCCGTCACCCAGCCGGACCCGAAGCTTTCCCAGGCCAGCATGTCGACGCCGCGAGCGCCGAGCAGCGACCACAGGGCCATTTCGACCGCGCCGGTGTCCGAAGCCGGGACGATGCCGATCCTGTAGCCGTCCGGAACGTTCAGGACCTTCCGGGTCAGGTCGATGGCTTCGGCCAGCTTGGCCTTGCCGGGCTTCGCACGGTGGGAGCGGCCCAAGGGGGCTCCGATCAGCTGATCGAGCGACCAGCCGGGACGTTTCGCGCAGGGACCTGAAGAAAAATTGGGATTGGCCGGACGGACTTCCGGCGTGACGGTGAGTTCAGTCATATCTGTCTACCCTCGCAGATAGTAGCCCCTCGTTGGGGAGGGGTGGCCCACCTAGGGGGATATGATTTTAAATCGCGGCGGTCAATTCAAATCGGCGGGGAACGCAAAAAGACCGATCTTTCAAGTCCTCGTCTCCCCCTGAGCAAGTCATCCCGGGCCCAGCACAGAGAAGATCCGGGGTCGGGGAGCCTGGGACTGGAATTTGAACAGGGGAAATTCGAGAAGCTTGTGTCTCTCCGGTTCCGACTCGCGCTTCGCTTGGCCGGGATGACCGCAGTAACGCGAAAACATCTGGCCGAACGGAAAAAGGCCGGTCTTTCGACCGGCCTTTGCACATCCGTTGATCCGGGAAGGATCAGAAGTTGCTGGTGATCGGACCCTGCGGCTCGTAGTAGACAGGGCCGGAGGCGGCAGCCGAGTTGAAGGTGTAGCGGGCGCCGAGGCGGAATTCGTGCGCAGCCAGATCATCATAGGTGATGCGGGTGTTCTGACCGCCGGTCGCGAATTTGGCCGACTGGCCGTCGCCGATATTCAGGTAGCGGTAGCCCGCGTCGAGCGCGAGGTTCGGCGTGAAATCATAAGATGCACCGGCCATGAGCGCCCAGGCGAAGTTCCACTTGCTGGCACCTTCATAGGAGCCGGTCACACCACCGCCGTTGTCGTAGTTGATGCCGCTCGTCGTCACGTAGGACGCACCGACACCGGCACCGACATAGGGCGTGATCCGGTTCCAGGTTCCGATGTCGACATAACCGTTCAGCATGAAGGTCCACACGTCGATGTCGGCCTTTTCGACCGAATAGCCGACACCGCAGGTGCCGCAGTATGCCTTGGCGCTGGCTTCGGACGCGAATTCGTAGTCGACCGTCAGGTCCGTGCGCAGGAAGCTGTTGAACTTGTAACCGACACCGGCGCCGATCAGGAAGGTGCCGTCCATTTCTTCATCGTAGAAGTCCAGCGTTCCGTATTTCAGGTCCGGCGTGGAGTAGATCTTGTAACCGATGTCGCCGCGCAGATACCAGCCGCCAACGGCCGGCACTTCCGGAACGTGTTCGATAACCGGCGCTGGCAGGTCCGCTGCATAACCCGCCGTGGAAAGTACGGCGGCAAACGCGGTCAGAGACAAACGCTTAAAGAAATTGTCCATTTCCTTGTCCTCTTTCAGTGAGCGCCCGCGTTAATCAATGGCAGGACACATCAAACTTGCAGAGAGAATGGCGGAAATTCATTAAAGGTGACTTAACCCTGTTCTTTAACCGCGTATTTTTACCTTAAATTTGTCTTAACAGGCGCAAGTTGATCGCAAGACATAGTGGACCCGCTCTCACGGAATGACGAGACAGCCGGCAAATGCCTTCCACCTCTGCGCCCTCCCTGCCGCTCGGAATATGCCGGGACTTTTCTGGCACAAGTCCCTGTTCTCGTTACTCGATTGCTCGCCGTTTCCCGGCCAGACGAACCTGGTTCTTCGCAACGCTGCGTCCGGGAAGGCCTAGCGGCCGCATGCCGGTACGCAGATCGGCCCCTTGGAGCGGTTCACTTGTGGGATGGAAGAACGTCAGGCCGCGGCGGAGGCGACCACGCCGGCGATGTCGTTGACGACCTGGTTGACGAGCTCGGCGTCGTCCCCTTCGGCCATGACGCGGATGAGGGGTTCGGTGCCCGAGGCCCGGATCACCAGGCGGCCGGACTTGCCGAGCCGCGCCTCGCCGTCCTCGATGGCGGATTTCACCAGATCCTGTTCCAACGGCGCACCACCCTTGTAGCGGACGTTCTTCAGGACCTGCGGCACCGGCTCGAACCGGCGGCAGACTTCGGACACCGGACGGTCCTGGTCCTTGACGCAGGCCAGCACCTGGAGCGCGGCAATGAGGCCGTCGCCCGTGGTGGCGAAATCGGACAACACGATGTGACCGGATTGCTCGCCGCCGACATTGTAGCCGTTGGCGCGCATGTGTTCGACCACATAGCGGTCGCCCACCTTGGTGCGGGCGAGATTCAGTCCCAGGCTTTCCAGGTAGCGTTCCAGGCCGAGATTGGACATCACCGTCGCGACGATTCCCGGCGCGGACAGGCGGTTCGATGCCTGCCAGGACTGCGCCACCACGGCCATGAGCTGATCGCCGTCGACCTCCGTGCCGGTCTCATCGACGATGATCACCCGGTCGGCGTCACCGTCGAGGGCAATGCCGATGTCGGCCCTGACCTCATGCACCTTGCGCGAGAGCGCGGCGGTGGATGTGGAACCGCATTCCTTGTTGATGTTGAAGCCGTCCGGCGTCACGCCCATGGAAATGACGTCCGCACCGAGTTCCCACAGGGCTTCGGGCGCCACCTTGTAGGCGGCACCGTTGGCGCAGTCGATGACCACGCGCAGGCCTTCAAGGCTCATTTCGCGCGGCAGCGTGCGCTTGGCGAACTCGATATAGCGCTGCTGCGCGCCGTCGATCCGCTTCGCCCGGCCCAGATCCCTGGCACTCGGCAAGCGGGAACTCAGATCGCTTTCGACCAGCTGCTCGATGGATTTTTCGATCTCGTCACTCAGCTTGAAACCATCGGGCCCGAAGAACTTGATGCCGTTGTCCTGGAAAGGATTGTGAGATGCGGAGATCATCACGCCGAGGTCGGTCCGGAGCGAACGCGTCAGCATGGCAACGGCAGGCGTGGGCATGGGGCCGAGCAGGAACACGTCCATGCCGACGGAGGTGAAGCCGGCCACCAGCGCGGTTTCAAGCATGTAACCGGACAGGCGCGTATCCTTGCCGATCACCACCCGGTGGCGGTGGCCGCCATTCTTGAAGACCAAGCCCGCGGCCATACCGACCTTCAGGGCCATCTCGGCAGTCATGGGAAAGGTATTGGCCTGACCGCGAATGCCATCGGTCCCGAAAAACTTGCGCATCACTCTTGTCCGTAGATTTTTCTCTTGCGCCCTTTTACCCCATACCGGCCCGCGCGCGCTTCAAAATATGTGAGCAATTGTTACTATTCACATGCACCGGGAGGATGTTCACAAATAAAAATGCCCGGCGGAGCCGGGCATCTTCTTTTCAATGGCATCGTCCCGGTCAGGACTGCGGCTGCGGCTCCATGCCGCCGCTGGCCTCGTCGCCACCGCGCTTGGCACCGGCCGTCGGCACGGCGGAAGACCGTCCGACCGGCTGTTCGTCGTCGGTGTCGCGAATCGGCGGCTTGCCTTTCAGCAGGCCCTGGATCTCATCGCCGGACAGGGTTTCGTATTCCAGAAGGCCCTTGGCAATGGTGTGCAGCTGGTCTTCGTGATCGCCGAGGATCTTCTTCGCGGTTTCATATCCCTGATTGACGAAGGACTTGATTTCCGCGTCGACGATCTTCTGCGTATCTTCGGACACGTGCTGGTTCTTGGCGACCGAATGGCCGAGGAACACCTCTTCCTGGTTTTCGCCGTAGAGCAGCGGGCCGAGCCTGTCGGACATGCCGAACTGGGTCGCCATCGCGCGGGCAAGCTTGGTCGCCATCTGAATGTCACCGGACGCACCGGAGGTGACCTTCTCGTAGCCGAAGATCATTTCCTCGGCGACGCGGCCGCCCATGGCAACGGCAAGGTCCGCCTTGCACTTGGCGCGGGTGAGCGACACCTGGTCCTTTTCCGGCAGGCGCATCACCATGCCCAGCGCACGGCCGCGCGGGATGATGGTGGCCTTGTGGATCGGATCGGAGGCTTCCTGATGCAGCGCGACCAGGGCGTGGCCGGCCTCGTGATAGGCGGTCAGCTTCTTCTCTTCCTCGGTCATGACCAGCGTGCGGCGTTCCGCGCCCATCATGACCTTGTCCTTGGCATCCTCGAACTCGGCCATGGTGACCAGCCGCTTGGAGCGGCGGGCCGCCAGAAGCGCGGCCTCGTTCACGAGGTTCATCAGGTCCGCGCCGGAGAAACCGGGCGTGCCGCGGGCCAGCGTCTTGACGTCGACATCCGGCGCCAGCGGAACCTTGCGCATATGCACCTTCAGGATCTTCTCGCGGCCGGTGATGTCCGGGTTCGGCACGACGATCTGACGGTCGAAACGGCCCGGGCGCAGCAGCGCCGGGTCGAGAACGTCCGGACGGTTGGTCGCCGCGATGATAATGATGCCTTCGTTCGGCTCGAAACCGTCCATCTCGACCAGCAACTGGTTGAGGGTCTGCTCGCGTTCGTCGTTGCCGCCGCCGAGACCGGCGCCACGGTGACGGCCGACCGCATCGATTTCGTCGATGAAGATGATGCAGGGGGCGTTCTTCTTGGCCTGCTCGAACATGTCGCGGACGCGCGAGGCACCGACGCCGACGAACATTTCGACGAAGTCGGAACCGGAAATGGTGAAGAACGGAACGTTCGCCTCGCCAGCAACGGCACGGGCGGTCAGCGTCTTACCGGTGCCCGGAGGGCCGACCAGCAGAACACCGCGCGGAATGCGGCCGCCGAGACGCTGGAACTTCTGCGGGTCGCGCAGGAATTCCACGATTTCCTGAAGGTCTTCCTTGGCTTCATCGATGCCGGCAACGTCTTCAAAGGTGACGCGGCCATGTGCCTCGGTCAGAAGCTTGGCCTTGGACTTGCCGAAGCCCATCGCCTTGCCGCCGGAGCCCTGCATCTGGCGCATCACGAAGATCCAGATGCCGAGAATGACAAGCATCGGCAACCAGGAGAACAGTGCGCCCAGAAGCGGAGAGTTTTCCGCCGGCGGGCGGGCATTGATCAGAACGCCTTTTTCCCGCAGTTCGTTGACGTACTGCGCTCCGTCCGGAGCGTAGGTCTGGAAAGCGCCGCCGCTGTTGTAGCTGCCGGTGATCTTCTGCTCCTGGATGGTGACGGACCTGACCTCGCCGTTGTCGACCTGCCTCATGAAGTCCGAATAAGCGATGTCATTCGTCGCGCCATGCTGCGCGGGCCCCTGAAACAACTGGAACAATGCGATCAACAGGAGGGCGATGATCACCCAAAGAGCAAAGTTGCGAAAATGTGCGTTCATTTCGTTTCCTTAACCGCCCAACGCGACTTACTGCACGCGGTCACTTTTCTTTTAGCGAAGATAGGTCGCCAAAACCCCGCTGCCAAGGCGGTGCGCCATTGTTGCGCAGATGCACTGACTATTTTGTTAAGCCTGGACAACTATCAGATGTCGAGCGCGGCGAAAACACTAGATTTCCTCCTCCCGGTTCCCTTCATAGATAGGGTTACCGTCCGTTTTGGCCCGGACGGGCACCCGAACAAGGTCGAAACCAGCACGCCTTCCGAACCTGTCTAACCCAAGTTCTGCCGTAACGGAAGATCCTACAACACCGCCATCCTCAGTCCAGAGGACGGGAGCACAGTCGAAAGCCTGCCTCGGCCAGCCATCCGGCCATGCAACATCCTTTCCGGACAATGGCGCCTGGAAGAGAGGTCCGAGCAGGAGCGCGGGCACGCCGCCGTCCTCCGCTACGCCTGCTGCGGCGATCCGGTAGCGGTTGTCCCAGACCCTGCCATCCGTCTGCACGGTGATGGTATCGGGCGGAACCCGTCCAGGCTCCCTCCAGGCCCAGATCGTGTCTTCACCGGCGGCGAACAGGCATCCGGCAAAGGTCTGACGGCTGCCGCTTCCCCCCATCAGCGCCTCGTCCAGGACCTTGAGCTTCTGGAACCGGAGATGCAGCCTCCGGCCGGTCACCCGCCCGATGACGAGACAGAGAAGCCGTAGGCGGAGATCAGGGGCAACGGAGCGGAAGGCCTCACGTGCCAGTTTGACCGGGCCTGCGGGATGGTCGACGACGAGCCGCCCGTAGAGCTCCAGGGCGGTTTCCTCAAGGGCTTCGCGCGCGTGCCGCAGGTGACCGGCCGTCTGGGCGATTCGCTCCGGGGTCAGACCCTCCCCGGCGAGCAGGTCCATGATCCGGCGCAGCCGGCTGCGCTTGTATTTCGGGTCCCGGTTCGACGGGTCCTCGCACCAGGACTGGCCGCGCGCGCGCAGGCTGGCTTCAAGGCGTGCCCTGGGAACGCCGAGGAACGGACGCAGCAAGCGAAGGCCGAAGGGGCCGTCGAACTCGTCCTGCGCCATGGCGGCAAGGCCTGACAGACCGCTTCCCCGGGTCAACCGGTCGAGAAACGTCTCCGCCTGGTCGTCGAGATGATGAGCGAGCAGCAGCGCCTGCAGGCCGCGGGCTTCCATATGGCGCGCGATCAGTCGGTAGCGGGCGGCGCGGGCTTCTTCCTGAAGGTTCCCGGATGGCTTGTCGCCTTCCCACCTCAGGATCGTGCATGGCAGGCCGTGCGTGGCCGAAACGCTGGCGACGAAGTCCGCCTCCGAAGCGCTTTCCGGGCGCAGGCCGTGATCGACGCAAAGGACTTCCGCCGTGCCCTGCCAGTGCGTGCGGCGCTTCCATTCGCTGAAAAGAATGAGGAGAGTAAGGGAATCGGCGCCGCCAGAGACGGCGAGCGCGAGACGGGAAAACGGCGCGAGGCCGGAAAAGAGGCCGTCGATTTCATCGGCCGGGAGCCCGAGGGGCTCTACCGGCCTGTCAGGAACATTGCGCACTGCGGCGTTCGTCCCGTGCCTGCGTCAACACGGCCGGCGCGGCATTCGGAAACTTGTTCAGGAGTTCGGAAAAGGTCGCGCAGGCCGCATCGGACTCGCCGAGGCCGCGCAGGGAGATCCCGAGTTTCAGAAGGCTGTCGGGACTCTTCGGACTGCCGGGATGATCCGTATAGGTCTTCAGAAAGGCATCCGCCGCCTCGCGGTAGTTCTGCTGGGCCAGCAGGCTTTCCCCCAGCCAGTACTGGGCATTGGCGGCAAGGGCATCGTCCGGATAGTTTTCAAGGAACGTCCGGAACCCGTTTTCGGCGGACACATAATCGCCGTTGACCGCCTGGGAATAGGCCTGATCGTAATCGGTCCGCGGATCGCCGCTGCCGATTACACTGGCGATCTGGTCGTCGTCGGTGGCAAGGCCCGGATCCGGCGTGAGGGTCCCTTCCGTGCCCGGAATGTTGCCGCCGCCCTGCGCCAGAGTGGACAGGTCGATCGGACCGTTGGACGGCAGTCCGGTCTGATAGCCGCCGCTCTGGTCCCAGGCACCGTCACCGGAGCCTTCGGCAGGCAATGTCGCAAAACCGCCGCCCGGAGCAACAAGGGTCCCGGACTGCGGCACACCATTGGCGTCAAGCCCCGGTGCGGAGCCGCCCGGAGCGGTGCCCGGGGAGATATCCGAACGTTTGCCCGGCGTGCCGCCTTCCAGCTGCTGGAAACGGTATTCGTTGTCTTCCTGCATGCGGCGCATCTGGTCCTGCAGTTCCCGCATCTGGAAGGACAGCTGTTCGATCTGTCCCGTCAGTGTCCGGATCCGCTCTTCAAGCTGATCGATGCGCACCGTTGAATCGTCTTTCTTGCGCCCAAACAGCTGTGCCTCGGATGGTGTGGCAGCGGCGATGAAAACCAGCGCCATTACGAGACCTGCCAGTCCCTTAAAATTCCGCATTCGCTCCTCCGGATTGGGATATGCCGGGCGTCGGACCGCACCGGCCTCCGGCCGCATTCGCCCTTGCCGAAGCAGATCCACGAGCATGATGTCTTATCATGCCCGGCTCCGTACTCAAGTGCACAGAGCAACGGGACTTCGGCCAAATTTTGACGCCGCGCCAACTGTATCGCGCAAAACCGGCGACCAGACGGCGAAACGGCGAAAGAAAAGGCTCCTTGCCGGAAATGCAAAAGGCCGGGCACGGGCCCGGCCTTTCGATTCGACAAACCACCGGATCAGTTGGTGGCGTTGTTGAGCACGGTCACAGCACGGCGGTTCTGGGACCAGCAGCTGTTGTCGTTGCACACGGCCACCGGACGTTCCTTGCCGTAGGAAATCGTCTTGATCCGCGATGCGCTCACGCCCTGGGCGACCAGATAGTCGCGGGCCGCCTGCGCACGCCGGGCGCCGAGCGCGATGTTGTACTGGCGCGTGCCGCGCTCGTCAGCATGGCCTTCCAGCGTGATCGTGTACTGGGAATAGCGGTTCAGCCACTTCGCCTGGTTGGAAAGCGTTGCCTGGCCCTGCGCATTGATGACCGACTGGTCTTCCTCGAAGAATACACGGTCGCCGACGTTGACGACGAAGTCCTGGCCGGTGCCCGGCTTCACATTGGTGGCAAGCCCGTCCGGTTTCGTCTGGGCACATGCTGCTGCGAACAGAACCGCGAAACAGACCGCGATCCACCGCGCGCTTCGAACAGCGTTTACTCCTTTGAACATTCCTGTCTCCTAATCCCCGGCCCCGCACAGGCCTAAGACCTTCCGGTCTTGGTAAACGCTTTCTAGCCAAAGCTGGTTAAAAGCGTCTTTGCAAACATGGTTAGCAAAACCCTAACACGGTTCCGGTGGGAACCTTGTCGAGGTTTCTAGTCGATCAGCGGCGACCAGGACGGGTCCGACGCAAAGGCCGGTGTGTCCACGCGCTGTTCGTTGTAGCCGGTCAGGTCCACGGTCCAGACCTGCGGTCCGCCGTTGGCGCCCGGCGTGTCGCGGAAGAACACCAGCACACGGCCGTTCGGCGACCAGGCCGGGCCTTCGTTATGATAGCCTTCCGTCAGGATGCGCTCGCCCTTGCCGTCCGGTTTCATGACCCCGATCATGAAACGGCCCTGGTGCTGCTTGGTAAAGGCGATCAGGTCGCCGCGCGGCGACCACACCGGCGTCGAATAGCGGCCGGGGCCGAAGGAGATGCGCCGGGCCTCGCCGCCGTTGGCGCTCATCACGTAGAGCTGCTGCGTGCCGCCCCGGTCGGACTCGAACACGATCTGGCGTCCGTCCGGCGAAAAGGACGGACTGGTGTCGATGGCGGCCGTGCTGGTCAGCCGGGTCGTCTGGCGGGAGCGAAGGTCCATCTTGAAGATATTCGCGTTGCCGCCCTGCTCCAGGCTCATCACCACGCTCTGGCCATCCGGCGAAAAGCGGGGCGCGAAGGTCATGCCCGGGAAGTTACCGACGATTTCCCGCTGACCGGTCTCGATGTTGAGCAGGTAGACGCTCGGATCGGTGCCGCCGTAGGACATGTAGGTGATTTCCTGACTGGTCGGCGAGAAGCGCGGCGTCAACACCAGGTCGTCGCCCCTGGTCAGGTAACGCACGTTGGCTCCGTCCTGGTCCATGATGGCGAGCCGCTTGACCCGCTTGTCCTTGGCGCCGGTTTCATCGACATAGACGATGCGCGTGTCGAAATAGCCCTTTTCGCCCGTCAGCCGCTCATAGATCGCATCGGCAATGATATGGGCAAGACGGCGCCAGTTGTCCGGGGTCGTATAGAACTGCTGGCCGAGCATCTGCTCGGAGGCGAAGACGTCCCACAGTCGGAATTCGGCCCGAAGGCGCCCGTCGGGCTGCTTGATCACCGTTCCGGTGACCAGGGCCTGGGCGCTGATCTGGCGCCAGTCGCCGAAGCGCGGCGTGGAATTCACGCTCATGTTCTTCTGGATGAAGCTTGCCGGGTCGAGCGGGTTGAAAAGACCCGAGCGCTTCAGGTCGGCGGAGATGACGGCGGTCATGTCGGCGGCCAGCTTGCCGTCGCCTTCGGCGGAAAAGGGCGGCAGGGCAATCGGCAGGGGCTCGATGTTGCCCTGCGTGATGTCGATTTCCACCAGAGCGAAAGCGGATTGCGGTGCCGTGATGACCGCCATCGCCAGCAGAAACAGCAGCCTCGCGGCCTTGCGGTGGGCGGAAACGGACATTTTTTTCAATACGCCATGCATGAGCACAACAGCTCCCTTGTCGACAATCGGTCCGGGCGGCCGGACTATCCCCCGAGCATCTCTCTCGGGTCGAAATTGATAATCACTTCCTGCCAGGCCTCGTACTTGGCGATCGGCAGGGTGTACGGCTGGCAGCGCATGATCGCGCGGGTCGCGCTGCTCGCGGCGGCGTTGAAGGCGGGATTGCCGCTCGAGTTGATCACCTCGGGACTGCCGGAGACCTGCCCGTTCTGGGACAGGTTGAACCGGACCCGGACCATCAGGTCCTCCGCGCCGACCGCGCCGACGGGCGGGTTCCAGCACTGCGCGACCTGCCCTCTGAGGGCATCGAGTTCCGACTGGCTCATCCGCACGTCCTGCTGTCCCTTGCGCGAGCCGAGCGAGGCCTCCTGCTGGGAGGCCTGGCCTGTCTGCTGCGCCGGTTCGGTCTTGTTCAGCAGCGCCGCGATTTGGGTGCTGTCGAAATCTTCCTTGGGTGGCTCCGGTACCCGCTTGGGGGGCGTCGGCTTGGCCCTCGGCGCAACCTTGGTCAGGATCGGCTGCGGCGCGGCGGCCGCCTGCTGCTGGGGTGCGGGCTCGGGGGCAGGTTTCGGTTCCGCCTTGGGGGCCGGTTCAGGTGACGGCGCGGGCGTGGGCTCGGGCGCCGGTGCGGGCTCGGCCGCCTTGGCCGGCTCGGGCTCCGGTTGAGGCGCGGGTGCGGGCGCAGGCGTGGGCGCGGGTGTCGGCGGCGTGGGCTGCTCGACCTTGCTCTCGCCGGGCTTGTCCGCAGGCTTCGGCAGCTCCTCGGAGGGTTTCTCGTTTGGCTGCACGGCGGCCACTTCGCGGATCTCGGCCGTTTTCTCGCCAATCCTGAGCTTGGTGATTTCCTCGATGGGCACCAGGTCGACCGGCAGGGAATCCACCGGCTGCACGGCAAACTTCTCCGCGTCCGGAAAGGCGATCAAGCCCCAGAGCAGGACGGCCGCATGACCGGCCAAAGACGCGATGAGACCTGCGCGCATGACGCGTTACGAGTCCCGTTCTTCCAGAGTGACCAGACCGAGTCGCTTGAACCCGGCCGCGTTGATCCGGCCCATGATCTTCATCATGGTGCCGTAGTCCGCATCCTGATCGCCGCGCACATAGATGCGCTCGTCGTAGCCGTTGGCGGAGATGGCCTCCAGCTTCGGCACGACTTCCTCAAGGGCGATCGGCGTGTCCTGAATGAAGATTTCGCCGGCGGAATTGACCGAAATTGTTATCGGCTCGGTATCCCCCTCGAGCGCTTTGGCGCGGGTTTCCGGCAGATCGATCGGCACGCCCACCGTGAGCAGCGGTGCGGCAACCATGAAAATGATCAGGAGCACGAGCATCACGTCCACCATGGGTGTGACGTTGATCTCGCTCATCGGCGAATTGCGCCGCCGGCGCCGTCCGCGCCGTCCCCCCGCCTGTCCTGCACCGACCTGCATGGCCATGGCTCAGCCCCTTTCGTCGATCTGGCGCGACAGGATCGCGGAGAATTCGTCGGCGAACCCTTCCATGCGCGAGACCGCCTTGCCGACGTCCGAGGAAAACTTGTTGTAGGCGATGACCGCAGGAATGGCCGCGAGCAGACCGAGCGCGGTCGCGAAAAGCGCCTCGGCGATGCCCGGTGCGACGACGGCCAGGTTGGTGCTTTCGGAGGCGGCGATGGCCTGGAAGGCCGTCATGATGCCCCAGACGGTGCCGAACAGCCCGATGAAGGGCGCCGCGGAGCCGACGGTCGCCAGAATGAGCAGACGGCTTTCCAGCCGCTCGGCCTCGCGCTGGATGGTGACGTCCATCACCCTGTCGATGCGCTGCTGCAGGCTAGCAATGGCGGGGCGGGCGCCTTCGTGGCTGCGCTTCCATTCGCGCATGGCGGCAACGAACAGGGCCGCCATGGCATAGTTCACGCGATTGTGAAGGGTTCCATACAGCTCTTCGAGGGACTGACCCGACCAGAACACGGTCTCGAACCGCGTCATCTGCCGCTTGGTGCGTCCTACCAGCATCACCTTGTCGACGATGATCGCCCAGCACCAGATGGAAGAGGCCAGGAGACCCAGCATGACGATCTTGACGACGATATGCGCCTGCCAGAACAGGGAGAAGAACGAAATGTCGCCTGCGGGCGTTGCCAATGTCGATTGGACAAGTGTTTCCATAAACTCAGTGACCTCTGGGCCGTGTGGCGATGATGTGCATTCAAGTGTCCGGCAAGACCCGCCCGGCGATACCTGCGACAAGCCGGAATCAGAGACCGGCACTTCTGACCAGCCGCCTCTCTGACGTTTGATTTTGTCAAAACTGGGACTTTGCCAAACAAACAAGTCCCTCTCTAAAGGAATCAATTAAGGTTACCGCAAGCTTAACGCGGAATTTTCTTTTCGAACTGTTTTGACGGATCGAGGTGACCGGCCATCGCAACTTCGGCTCAAGTTGTTCAATCGACGGGCCTTTCGCCCGGAACATGCGCGAGCAGTTTATCCGCCAAATTCCGCGGCAACCGTGCCGGACGGCCTTGTGCAGTGATCACCGCAACGGTGAAGGCGGCGGAAACCAGCAGGTCCTCGCCTCGAAAGATCCGTTGATCGAGCCGGACGCGGGCGCCCTTGAGTTCGGTCAGGCTGGTGCGAACGTCCAGAATGTCGTCGATCCGGGCGGGCTTCCGGAAATCGAGGGTCATGGTCCTGACGGCAAAGGCCAGCGAGGCGCCATGGGTTCCGTCCGCCAGCTCCTTGTGGTGAATGCCGATCAGGCGCAGGAAGTCGGAACGCGCGCGTTCGAAAAACCGCACATAGGCGCCGTGGTAAACGAGCCCGGTGAAATCGGTGTCCTCGTAATAGACCCTCACGGGAAGCACGTGCCCCCCCTCTTCCAGGCGTCCTGCCAGATCCGGCCACATTGTCACGGCATCAACCTCTTATCCAAATGAAACGGGCCTCCCGGCCGTCCGGCCGGAAGGCCCCCGAAAGGCCTGTTGCGCATACCTATGCCTGCGATCAGGCTGCCGCAACCTCGGCGAGGAATTTCTCGACCGAAGCGCGCAGATGTTCGGCCTGCTGCTTCATCTCGATGGTCGCCGTCAACATGTCACCGACAGCGGCGGTGTTCTCCGCCACGCCCTCATTCAGAGATGCAACGGTTTCCGCCACGCTGCGGGTGCCGTCGGCGGCTTCGGCGACGTTTCGGGAGATTTCTCCGGTGGCGGCGCCCTGCTGCTGGACGGCGCCGGCGATCGTGGTCGTGTAGGAATTGACCTCTTCGACCGATTCGGACACGCGGGCGATTTCCCCGACCGCCTCGGTCGTGGACGCCTGGATCGCGGCGATCTGGGCGGAGATTTCCTCCGTCGCCTTGGCGGTCTGGCCGGCCAGCGACTTCACCTCAGAGGCGACCACCGCAAAGCCCTTGCCGGCATCGCCCGCACGCGCCGCCTCGATCGTGGCGTTGAGGGCCAGAAGGTTGGTCTGCTCGGCGATCTCCGAAATCAGGGAAACGACGTCGCCGATCTTGTTGGCGGCTTCCGCAAGTCCCGAAATCTTCGCGTTCGAGCTTTGCGCCGCCGACGTGGTCTGGGCCACGATGGAAGCGGTCGTTTCGACCTGGCGGGAAATCTCCGAGATGGAGGCGTTGAGTTCCTCGGTGGCGGAGGCCACGGCCTGGACGTTGGAAGAAGCATTCTCGGAGGTCGCCACCGCGGTCTGCCCCTGTTCGGAGGCCGCGACGGAGCGTTCGTTGAGCGCCGAGGACACCTCCTCGACGCGGGCGATATTGGTTTCCACCAGCTCCAGCACGGTCTGGGCTTCGGAGCGGAAGGCGGCGATCAGGGAATCGATCAGCTGTTCCCGTTTCTCGCGGGCGATGTGTCCCACCTTGCGCTCGGCGGCCAGTCTTTCGCGCTCGATCGAGTTCTCCTTGAACACCTCGATGCAGCGGGCGATGCGGCCGATCTCATCGTGACGTTCGGTTGCCTCAACCTCCACTTCCAGATCGCCGTCGGCGATCTTGCGGGCTGCGACGGACAGGCGCTCCATGGGCGCGAACATGCGCCGGGTGACCCACCAGATGAGCCCCAGGATCGGCACCAGGCAGACGAAGCCGGAAATGATCGCGCCATAGGTGATGCGGTTGGCGGCGGCCGACAGTTCCGTCTGGCGGACGGCGTCGACCACGCCGTAGGGCGTGTTCTCGAACGTGTTGCGCGCTTCGGCGAAGCGGTAATCATCGCCATCAAGGCGGATCAGACGGTCACCCGAGCTGATGTCCGCAAGCCTCTGCACCGCGTCGGCATGGCCGGCGGCATCCAGGTGCACGAGCTGTCCGGAAGCGTCGACCAGGAAGATCTTTTCGCTCGCGCCCAGGCCCGTCGGATCGTTGAGCATGCCCGCCAGCCGCTCCATGTCGGCGGAGAAGGCAACGGCGCCGAAGAAGCGGTCGAGATAGAAGACGGGCGCGGCCAGGACCAGGGAGACCTTGCCCTTGGCGTCGACGACAAATCCGGAGGAATAGATCTGTCCGCCGGCGAGGGTCGCGTTCTTTGCTGCCTCGAAGAGTTTTCCGAAGGCGATCTGGGTGGGGTTGCCGGCGATTTCGGGCGCATCGACGTGGTAGGCGAATTCGTCGCCCTTGCGGTAGGTGTAGGTAATGAACCCTTCCGGATTGGCGAGCGCCGCGTCGGAGAACAATCCTTGCGCGATCACCTGCTGATAGACCGGGTGAACCACCTTGTGATTGTTGCCGTAATAGTTCGATTCCGCCGGCTCGACCAGCAGATGGCGCTCGTCCTCGGTGTTCGGATTGTCGGTGACGAAGATTTTCCGCAAGGTCTCGGTCTGACCTTCCTTGAGGTTCTTCCAGCCCACCATGGCTTTCATCAGGCTGTCCTTGGCCTCCTCGCGCGAGACGAAGAACCCGGCCCCGTAAATCACCTGATCCAGCGCCAGTTCAAGGACCTTCGCCTTTGCCTTGGTCGCACTCGTCAGGCCGTTGTCGGCCTGCCCGTTGGCAACATCGCGCGAAACCAGGGATGTGACGGTGACAATCGCCACGCACATCACCAGAGCACCCGCCAGAAACATCAGAGCCAGTTTAGTTGAAAGCCGCTTACGCATCGTTTCCCCCGCATAGTTGCGGGGAAGGTACATTCAGATTCGCGAAAAAATGCTTAACCGGCTCTATTACGTTATTGCCAATGCTGACAGTGGCAAGTTCAATTTCCATGAGTCGGATATCGATCCGCCGCTATTCCGGATCGGCAAACAGCCCCATCTGGGGTCCCTCGGCGCGGGACGGCACGGCCAGCCCGAGATGCTGGAAGGCCATGGGCGTCAGGATGCGTCCGCGTGGCGTGCGTTGCAGGAAGCCGTTCTGGATCAGATAGGGCTCCACGATTTCCTCGACGGCATCGCGCGGCTCTGACAGGGCGGCGGCGATGGTTTCGATGCCGACCGGCCCGCCGCCGAAATTCACCGCGATCTGATTGAGGTAGCGCCGGTCGAGGCTGTCCAGCCCCGCGCCGTCCACTTCCAGCTGCAAGAGAGCCTTGTCGGCCAGCTCCCGGTCGACCCTTTCCACCCCGGCGAAAACGGCGAAGTCCCGGACCCGCCGCAACAGCCGGCCGGCGATGCGCGGCGTGCCGCGCGAGCGCTTGGCGATCTCGTGAGCCCCGTCCTCGGCCATGCCGATGCCGAGGATCGACGCGCCGCGCTTGACGATGTGTTCGAGCTCGGGAACCGTGTAGAACTGCAGGCGCACGGGAATGCCGAAGCGGTCCCGCAGCGGCGTCGTCAGCAGTCCGAGCCGGGTCGTTGCCGCGACGAGCGTGAATTTCGCCAGGTCGATCTTCACCGAGCGGGCGGCAGGCCCTTCGCCGATGATCAGGTCGAGCTGGTAGTCTTCCATTGCAGGGTAGAGCACTTCCTCGACCGCCGGGTTAAGGCGGTGGATCTCGTCGATGAAGAGCACGTCGCGCTCTTCCAGGTTGGTCAGCAGGGCGGCAAGGTCGCCCGCCTTGGCGATTACCGGGCCGGAGGTGGCGCGGAAGTTCACGCCGAGTTCCCGCGCCATGATCTGGGCGAGCGTGGTCTTGCCGAGGCCCGGGGGGCCGACAAAGAGGACATGGTCCAGCGCCTCGCCGCGCGCCTTGGCTGCACCGATGAAGACCTTCAGGTTGGCGCGAGCCTGCGCCTGGCCGACAAAATCGTCCAGGGCCTGCGGCCGCATGGTGCTGTCGATTTCGTCCCCGCGGATTTCGGGGGTCACGATGCGGGCGTCATCCGACATGGCTTACGACCACGAACAAAAGCACCAGAAGCAGCACCGAATAGGCCACCCTGAGGGCATAGAATTTCCTGAACTGGGCGCGCACGAACGGATCGTCCGAGTCCACCCGCCGTCCTTTGATGGCGAAGGGGCGGTCTCCGACGGAAAGCGAAAACCGGTGGTCGAGATACATGATCCCGCCGATGCCGAGCACCACAAACACAACTGCAATCACGGCATAGGTAATGAACATCATCCCGCCAATTCCTTCAGACCGAGCCGGATCAGCTTTTCGGTCGTCGCATCCTCGCCCGCCGTTTGCATCGCCTTGGCAACGGCGGCGCTCGCCTGAGCCTGGGCATAGCCCAGATTGGTGAGCGCGGAAACCGCTTCCGCGACCGGCCGCGCCGCGACATTGTCGGCGACGTTCCGGGAAACGGAAATCGTCGCCTGATCGACCGTCGCCAGAGCAGGCGCCTTGTCCTTCAGCTCCGACAGGATTCGCTCCGCCACCCGCTTGCCGACACCCGGCGCCCGCGAGATCGTGGCCTTATCCCCCAGCGCGATGGCGTTGGCAACCTCGCCGGCCTTCAGGATGCCCAGAATGCCGAGCGCAACCTTCGCGCCGACGCCCTGGACCGTCATCAGGATGCGGAACCATTCCCGCTCGGCCTCGGCCGCAAAGCCGTAAAGCCGGATCATGTCCTCGCGCACGATGGTCTCGATAAAGAGAACCGCCGCTTCGCCCGCCCGCGGCAGGCCCTGAAGGATGCGCGAGGGGCAATGGACCTGATAGCCGACGCCGTGCACGTCCAGGATCACATGATCCTCGCCGTAACTGTCTATTGTCCCTTTCAGCTTTCCGATCATGCCGCCCCCCTGGAGACGATCTGGGCGGCAAGCCGCGCCGTGCTTGCCCGGTGTTGTGCGTGGCAGATGGCGATCGCCAGGGCATCGGCGGCATCGTCCGAATTGAAGGTCGCCCGCGGCATCAGGATCTTGACCATGGCCCGTATCTGTTCCTTTTCGGCGTGGCCCGTGCCCACGACGGTCTTCTTGACCAGGTTCGGCGCGTATTCGGCGACCGGCAGGCCGGCAAGCGAGGGCACCAGCAGGGCGATGCCGCGCGCCTGTCCCAGCTTCAGCGTGGCAGCTGCGTCCTTGTTGACGAAGGTGTGCTCGACCGCGGCTTCCTGCGGGGCGTGCTGGCGCACCACCTCGCTGAGGCCGTCGTGAAGTTCCACCAGCCGCTCGGCCAGGCTCTTCTTGTTGTCCGAGGTTACGGTGCCGGAGGCAATGAAGGACAGCCTGTTGCCGGCCGCCTCGATCATGCCCCAGCCGGTGCGCCGCAGTCCCGGGTCGATGCCCAGCAATCGAATCGCATGTGTCATGGAACAAATCGGTAACAAATGTTCCCGGTTGACGCCAGCCAAAGCGCGGCTTACCACCGGAAAGCCTGTCTAAAACCGGCATCGAACCCGGTTCTTCCGCCAAAGCCCGGCCTTCACGCCACTCCGCCTGTGTCCGGGTTCCAGCAACCCGTTCCCGCCATCCGCCCGCGAGACGCCATGTTCGACCTCTCAGCCACCTTCCCGCCAAACCTGCTCGCCTTCCTGGCCGTCGTGCTCTTCATCGCCGGCTGCGTGCGCGGGTTTGCCGGTTTCGGCGCGGGCATGATCTTCATGCCGGTGGCCACCAGCGTCATGCTGCCGTCGACGGCGGCGGCCGCCTTTCTGTTCATCGACGGTATCGTCGCCCTGCCCCTGGTCATCCGGGCGATAAGGCAATGCGACTGGGCAACGGTGCTGCCGGCCGTTGCCGGCGCGGTTCTCTTCGTGCATTTCGGGGCTTGGCTGCTTGCCAACGCGGATGTCCTCGTCCTGCGCTGGACCATTTTCGCAATCGTCACCGGCCTGTTGCTGCTGCTGGTTTCCGGATGGCGCTACGACAGGAAACCAACAAGGCCGGTGTCCCTGGGCGTCGGCGCCGTTGCCGGTGTCCTCGGCGGCATCTCGCAGGTTTCCGGACCGCCGGTCGTGGCCTTCTGGCTGTCGAGCGCCAGGGATACGGCGATCGTGCGGGCAAACCTGATCATGTTCTTTGCGCTCGCCAGCATAGGCACCTTCATCGCCTACACCCTCAACGGCTTCTTCACCGTGGAGGTCCTCCGCCTGCTGGTCATGGCGGTCCCGGTCTATGCCCTGGCGATCTTCACCGGCTCGAAGGGCTTCAGCAAGGCCAATCCCGGCCTCTACAGGATGCTCGCCTACGGGCTGATCGCGCTCGCCGCGCTCACCAGCATGCCGGCGCTCGATCCCCTATTCCGATAGCTTGGCCTGCCACTTGGCGCATTTGTCCGCCATCAGCCGGTTGAGCTCGCTCTCGAACTCCTGCCGGCTCGCAGAGGCCTGCGCCAGAATGGAAAGCGCGACGATGGCGGCATCGGCGGCCTCCTCGCGCACGTCCGCCAGCGAGTGGTTCTTGTAGGCGCTGCCCGGCGCCCCGGTGACCGAGAGAACCGCCTGCGCCAATTCACCCGCCTCCTCGGCAAGCTTCAGCGCCCGCTCCTGCAGGGTTTTAGGGTCTTTCCGGGTGAGGTCGTAGATGTTGAACATGAGGGATCTCCGGTGCGTAATCAGAGGCTAGCACCCCCACCCCTAACCCCTCCTCACAAGGGGGAAGGGTTAGGGGTGGGGGTCTGTGACTTCAACAAAAAACCCCGGCGGAACCGGGGTTTTCAAAATCGTCATTCCGGACCGGTCAGGACGCCAGGGCAGCCATGGTCTCTTCGTCGACATCGAAGTTCGAATAGACGTTCTGGACGTCGTCGTCGTCTTCCAGCATGTCGATCAGCTTCATCAGCGTCTGGGCCTTGTCCGCGTCGACCGGGGTCAGGTTCTGCGGCTTCCAGATGATCTTGGTCGAGTCCGCTTCGCCCAGCGTATCTTCCAGCGCTTTCGCAACCTCGTTCAGGTCTTCAAAGGCAGAGTAGATCGTGTGGCCGCTTTCGTCGGACTGGACATCCTCGGCGCCTGCCTCGATGGCGGCTTCCAGAACGGCTTCGGCTTCACCGGCCTCGGGTTTGTAGACGATCTCGCCGACCCGGTCGAACATGAAGGACACGGAGCCGGTTTCGCCGAGCGACCCGCCGCATTTAGTGAAGTAGGAGCGCACGTTGGAAGCGGTCCGGTTGCGGTTGTCGGTCAGCGCCTCGACGACGATGGCAATGCCTGCCGGGCCATAGCCCTCGTAGCGGATTTCCTCGTAGTTGTCGCCGTCGCCGGTCTGGGACTTGTTGATCGCGCGCTGGATGTTGTCCTTCGGCATGGACTGGGCCTTGGCGTTCTGGACGGCAAGGCGCAGGCGCGGGTTGGAGTCGGGATCCGGGTCGCCCATCTTCGCGGCGACGGTGATTTCCTTGGAAAGTTTGGAGAACATCTTGGAGCGGGCCGCGTCCTGACGGCCCTTGCGGTGCATGATGTTCTTGAATTTTGAATGGCCTGCCATGGCTCTTCTCGGTTCTTTTAAGGTGATGTCAGTGAAAACTGGGCCGCTTATAGGCAAGTTGGCCGCGAAAATCCAGCTTGGAGAAATCCACGTTCCCGCCGTTCAGTCAGACCCGGGCCAGAATGACGGCAGAACCGGTTCGAGCCGGCCGCCGATCCGCACCGGTTCGATACGCTCGGCAAGCCCCGTGCGGTCGTCCGTCTCGATGGCGATGCCGCAGATGGTCGCCGTGCCGGTGGCGGGCGTGAAGCGGGCGCCGGGGATCTTGCGCTGGAAACGGTTGACCGGTTCTTCCTTGTCCATGCCGAGCACGCTGTCGTAGGCGCCGCACATGCCGGCATCCGAGATATAGGCCGTGCCGTTTTCCAGGATCTGGTGATCGGCGGTGGGGACATGGGTGTGCGTTCCGACGACGAGACTCACCCGGCCATCCAGGAAATGGCCCATGGCCTGCTTCTCGCTGGTGGCTTCGGCATGCATGTCGACGATGATGGCATCGGCCACCTGTCCGAGCGGGCAATCAGAGACGACCTTCTCGATGGCCGCGAAGGGATCGTCGAGCGCATCCATGTAGACGCGGCCCATCACATTGGCGACCATCACCTGGGCGCCGTTGCGGGCGGTGTAGAGATGGGCGCCCCGACCCGGCGTTCCGGTGGGAAAGTTCACCGGCCGCAGCAGGCGGTCCTGGCGCTGGATGTAGACGAGCGTGTCGCGCTGGTCCCAGACGTGATTGCCCGTGGTGACCACGTCCGCGCCCGCATCCAGCACGTCCTGAAGGATGGCTTCGGTGATCCCGAAACCGGAAGCCGCGTTTTCTCCGTTGACGATGACGAAATCCAGCCGGTTGTCCTCCACCAGCTCCGGCAATTGCTCAATGACGGCGGTCCGGCCCACACGGCCGACAAGATCGCCCAGAAAAAGAATGCGCATACGTCCTCTCAAGGTATCCGGTCGCGGCTCTGCAAAAATGCGGTCAGCCGAAGGCCCGGTATCCCTTCTCGGTTAAAATCCCGTTCAAGGGCTTGTCATGCGCTTCCGCGGGCACGCGGTCAACCTCCTGCAGGGCGAAACCGAGCCCGATCCTGAGCAGTGGCCCGGATTTTTCCAGGGCCGCAATCGCATTGTCGTAGAAGGCCTTGCCATAGCCGATGCGGTTTCCGTTTCGATCGAAACCGGCCAGCGGCATCAGCAGAACGTCCGGACGCAATTCTTCCGCCGCGGGCCCCGGTTCCAGGGTGCCGAACCCGGCCGGGACCAGTTCGGTATCGCGATCCAGCCTGCGGAAGATCAGGTTCTGCCCGTCCATGACCGGCAGGCACAGGGAGTGCCCCTTCCCGCGGATCCTGTCCATGAGCGGCCTCGGGTCGATCTCGTCCCGGATCGGCCAGAAACCCGCCACGACAGCCCCCTCGGGAAGAGGCAAAAGGTCGCAATGATCCACCAGCTCCAGGCTCTTTTCGATCCGGTCGGTGACCGGCATCGCCCTGCGGCGGGTCAGCGCCTGCTTGCGGAGGATGTCTTTTTCAGCGGCAAGGAGGGAAGCAGCAGTCATGAGGCCTCTTAGTTACATTCGGTTGGGCCCGATATGCCGTGAAGAAGCGCAGCCGTCCGACCGTTGGAAGTGCAATCCCGGGAAACCTACTACGTAGGTGGGCGCCGTTTGCAACGGACCACGGCCCAGAGCAGGGACAGCTCCCGAGGGAATGCGTAAGGCCCCGGGGATAAGTTTCCTGACGTATCGGGCAGCCGCAAGTACCGCATATAATCCGAGCACCCCGCAATTACCAGAGCGGCATCGCGTTCCTCACATGCGAATTTTGCACCGTCGACCCCGGCGCCATGGTCAGGTTTGGAGAAAAGCGTCAGGAATTTTCGCGTTGCCGGAGGCTCTTGCCGAGACTGTCTGCAAGATTTTCGATACGCGCGGCGGCCGTGCCGATGGCGCGGGACAGCTCCTGCTCGTGCTGGCTCATGTTGTCGAGCGCGGTGACCTGCTGTTTCCTGGCTTCCGCAAGCTCTTCCTGAAGCGCCGTGATCTTGCGCTCGAGCTCGGACAACTGATCGGTTGCCATGATCCCCGCCATGACGGTGAGGCGCTGGTCGCCGATTTCGCCGAAGGAGCCCTTGAGGTCGGAGATCCAGCCGTCGAACCGGGCGGCCAGTCCCATCAGCCGCTCTTCCTCGCCGTCGTCGCAGGCCATGCGGAAGGATTTGCCGTTAATCGTGACCGATATCTGTGCCATCCGTCCTCAGCCCCCGTGCGCATCCAGCACGCTGCGGATGGTCTCCATGGCCGAGACGAGCCGCCTTGAAACGTCCTTGTTGGCTTCTTCCAGCCTGGAAGCCCTGGCTTCGCTCTCGTCCAGGGACGCGGCAAGCTGGGACCGGTCTTCGCCCAGCCGTTGCAGGTCGTCCTGCAGCGCATTCAAGGACCGGTCCGCGTCCAGACGGCGCTGAACGGCCGTTTCCAGATGGCTCACCGCCGTTTCCAGGCGCTTCACCGCATCCGCAAGACTGGTCTTTTCCATGCAGTCGACTTCCGACATCAAGCTCGTCGTCCCAACATTTTATTCGGCGGCCTGTCTGTTCCTTCCAAACGTCAGACGTAAGATTTGGCGCCTTCGCTCCCGCAATCGATGTCCGTCCCGAATGCGCCGGCAACCCGGGTTCGAACACGTGTTTTCCGGCAAAAAGCAAATCTTTGTTAAGACGTGGAGCTTAGGCGCCGCAACTTCTTCCCGTCAATGCCACCCTTGGCAGAATCCTCAACTCTATAACCCGCAAATCCGGAATTTTCTCACAGGGTTCGATATCGGCACCTTTATTGACTCGCCGCCGGTTCCTGATATTTGTCTGGCGCCTGTTCGAGATTGACGAGAGTCAACCTCTGAGCAACGTACCTCAAATATGCCTCGCCGGGCGGTTCGTCCTGGCCGATAGGGCTCCATTGCAAGCTACGGGATAGAGATGACCGATCTTGAGAAACACCAGCGTATGGCAAATGCGATCCGCTTTCTTGCCATCGATGCCGTGGAAAAGGCCAAATCCGGTCACCCCGGACTGCCCATGGGCGCCGCAGACATCGCAACCGTTCTGTTTACCGAGTTCCTGAAATTCGACCCGACCGCCCCGAACTGGGCAGACCGCGACCGGTTCGTGCTGTCCGCCGGACACGGCTCAATGCTGCTCTACAGCCTGCTCTATCTGCTCGGCTATGAGGACTTCTCTCTCGACGAATTGAAGAATTTCCGCCAGCTCGGCTCCCGCACCGCGGGCCATCCCGAATTCGGGCATGGCGCCGGCATCGAAACGACCACTGGTCCGCTCGGCCAGGGTCTCGGCAACGCCGTCGGCATGGCCATCGCCGAACGCCTGCAGGCGGAACGGTTCGGAGAGGATCTCGTCGACCACTACACCTACGTTCTGGCCGGTGACGGCTGCCTCATGGAAGGCATCAGCCAGGAAGCGCTGTCGCTCGCCGGCCACCTGAAGCTGAACAAGCTGATCGTCATCTGGGACGACAACGGCATCTCCATCGACGGCAAGGTCGAGATCACCGACTCGACCGACCAGCAGGCCCGTTTCGCCGCCTCCGGCTGGAACACGCTGTCCGTCGACGGGCACGATCCGTCGGCCATTTCCGCTGCCATCCGCCAGGCCCAGGCCAGCAACAAGCCGACCCTGATCGCCGCGAAGACGACCATCGGCTTCGGCGCGCCGAAGAAGGCCGGCACGTCGGGTGTCCACGGCTCTCCGCTCGGTGCAGAAGAAATCGCAGGCACCCGCGCCGCCCTGAACTGGCCGTTCGAACCGTTCGAGGTTCCGAGCGACATCCTGGACGCCTGGCGCATTGCGGGCCTGAGATCCGCCCAGGCGCACAAGGACTGGCAGAAGCGCTTCGCCGAAGCCGACGCGGAAGCCCGCGCCGAGTTCGAGCGCCGCTACCGCGGCGACCTGCCGTCGGGCTTCACCAAGGCCGTTCTGGACTACAAGAAGAAACTTGCCGAAGACCAGCCGAAGATGGCGACCCGCAAGGCGTCGGAAGCGGTCCTGACCGTCCTCAACGAGGTCATTCCCGAAACCATCGGCGGCTCCGCGGACCTGACGGGATCCAACAACACCAAGACCTCGCAGACCCTGCCGATCACCCCGGACGATTTCTCCGGCCGTTACATTCACTACGGCGTCCGCGAGCACGGCATGGCGGCGGCGATGAACGGCATGGCGCTTCACGGCGGCCTGATCCCCTACTCCGGCGGCTTCCTGATCTTCTCCGACTACTGCCGTCCGTCGATCCGCCTCGCGGCCCTGATGGGACAGCGCGTCATCCACGTGATGACCCACGATTCCATCGGCCTTGGCGAAGACGGCCCGACCCACCAGCCGGTGGAGCATTTCGCGGCCCTCAGGGCGATCCCGAACCTGACTTTCTTCCGCCCGGCGGACATCACCGAGACGCTCGAGTGCTGGCAGCTGTCGCTGGAGAACCGGAAGGGTCCGTCGATCCTTGCCCTGACCCGCCAGGACCTGCCGTCCCTGCGCAAGACCTATGAGGAAACCAACCTCTGCGCCAAGGGCGCCTATGTGCTCATCGACAGCGACGACGATGCCGCGGTGACGATCTTCGCGACCGGCTCCGAAGTCGAGATTGCCGTCAATGCTCACAAGGAACTGACCGGCGAAGGTATCGCCGCCCGGGTGGTCTCCGTGCCATCCTTCGAGCTGTTCGAGGCACAGTCCGACGACTACAAGGCCGCCGTCATCGGCACCAGCCCGGTAAAGATCGCCGTGGAAGCCGGCATCCGCATGGGTTGGGACCGGTTCATCGGTGTGGACGGCGTCTTCATCGGCATGACCGGCTTCGGCGCGAGCGCGCCCTTCAAGCAGCTCTACGAGCATTTCGGCATCACCAAGGATGCCGTCGTCGCAGCTGCCAAGAGCAAGCTCGAGGCCTGATCAGATCAATCCCCGGCGGTGCCAGCTCCTCCTGTGCTGCCGGGCCTTTCGAGCACGAGCGTGCTCATCACGTGACCACCTGATGTGGTTTTTAAATCGGTTTAGCCCCTTGTGAGGCACGCCGAAGATTGCGGGAGTGGAATATGGTAACCAAGGTAGCAATCAACGGGTTTGGCCGCATCGGCCGCAACGTCCTGCGCGGCATCGTCGAATCCGGCCGCACGGACATCGAAGTCGTTGCGATCAACGACCTCGGACCGGTTGAGACCAACGCGCATCTGCTGCGCTATGATTCCGTGCACGGCCGTTTCCCGGCGACAGTGACCGTGGAAGGCGACACCATCTCCGTCGGCGGCGGCAAGCCGATCAAGGTGACCGCGATCCGCGACCCGAAGGACCTGCCCTGGGGCGAACTCGGCGTCGACATCGCCATGGAATGCACCGGCATCTTCACCGCCAAGGACAAGGCCTCCATGCACCTGGAAGCCGGCGCAAAGCGCGTGCTGGTATCCGCACCGGCCGCCGGTGCCGACAAGACAATCGTCTTCGGGGTCAACCACGATGCGCTGACGGCAAACGACCTGGTCGTTTCCAACGCTTCCTGCACCACCAACTGCCTCAGCCCGGTCGCCTATGTCCTCAACGAAACCGTCGGCATCGAAAAGGGTTTCATGACGACGATCCACTCCTACACCGGTGACCAGCCGACCCTCGACACCATGCACAAGGACCTCTACCGCGCCCGTGCAGCCGCCATGTCGATGATCCCGACCTCGACCGGCGCCGCCAAGGCCGTCGGCCTGGTGCTGCCGGATCTCAACGGCAAGCTCGACGGTGTCGCGATCCGCGTCCCGACCCCGAACGTTTCCGTTGTCGACCTCAACTTCATTGCCAAGCGCGAAACTTCGGTCGAGGAAATCAACGCGGCGATCAGGGAAGCGGCCAACGGCAAGCTCAAGGGCATCCTGGGCTACACCGACGAGCCGCTGGTCTCCTCCGACTTCAACCACGACAGCCATTCCTCGGTCTTCCATATGGACCAGACCAAGGTCATGGACGGCACCTTCGTGCGCATCCTGTCCTGGTACGACAACGAATGGGGCTTCTCCAACCGCATGGCCGACACGGCTGTCGCGATGGCAAAGCTCATCTAAGGCCGCTGCTGACGAGACGCCGGACATTCTCCGGCGTCTTTTTTGCCCGTGTCAGCCAGCCCCCGGCAAGAAACCGCCACTCGAACGACATTTCAGGCAGACGACCCGGACAAAGGTCATGTAGACTTGAACCGCATTGAAGCAGTTCAATTCCGGAGATGCCGCCATGACACCGCTGCTGGTCATTGTCGGATCGCTGTTTGCGGTTGGTTGCCTCGTGGGCCTCGGTTTCTACTGGGCCGACCTCAAGGAAGAGCGACGGCGAGTCCCGTCGGATCAGGACTGGGAACCGGACTTCGACCGGTCACAGCCTGATGTCAGCAAAAACAGCAATCCGGCGGAACTGGACCTCTAGATCGCCGGACTTCGTTCTGTGTCCACCTGCCGGAGCCCGGAAATTGCTCGAACTTTTCACTGTCATCTCCCTGACGATCGTCGTCGCGATCGTTCCCGGACCCGACTTTGCCGTGGTCCTGCGCAACGCCCTCATCGGCGGCCGGGAGGCCGGCATCATGACCGCGCTCGGCATCGCGCTGGCGCTCGGCGTCCATGTCACCTACGCGCTCGCCGGCATCGGCCTGATCGTCTCCCAATCGATCCTGCTCTTCAACGCGCTGAAACTGATCGGCGCGGCCTATCTGGTGTTCCTCGGCGTCACCATGTACCGGACCGCGTCGAAAGAGATGCCCGCCGACAGCGCCCTTGGCGGCATGCCGCCACTCAAGGCCCTGCGCTGGGGCTTCCTCACCAACGTGACCAACCCGAAGGCCACCATGTTCGCGCTCAGCGTCTTCCTGCAGGTCACCTCGCCCGCAACGCCGCTGTGGACCCAGATCGGCTACGGTGTGATCATGGCAAGCGGCGTGTTCCTCTGGTTCGTGCTGGTGACGATGTTCTTCACGCTGCCCACCGTCCGGGCGAAGTTCATGCGCGCCAAGCTCTGGATGGAACGCTCCTTCGGCGTCCTTCTCACCCTCTTCGGTATCGGCATTGCCGTCACCACCAGTTCGACCCGTCCCTGATACGAGGCTTCTCCATGGCTTTCAAAACACTCGACGACCTGACCGAAATTGCCGGCAAGCGCGTTCTGGTCCGCGTCGACCTGAACGTTCCGATGGACGGAACCCGCGTGACCGACACCACCCGTATCGAACGGGTGCTGCCGACCATCCGCGAGCTTTCCGACAAAAAGGCGAAGGTCGTCCTGCTCGCTCATTTCGGCCGCCCGAAAGGCGAACGCGTCGCCGACATGTCGCTGGCCCCGGTCGCACCGGCTGTCGCCGATCTTCTCGGCAAGCCGGTCGCCTTTGCCGACGACTGCATTGGCGAGGCCGCTTCCGCAGCCGTTGCGGCGATGGCGGACGGCGATGTGCTGCTGCTTGAAAATACCCGCTACCACAAGGGCGAGGAAAAGAACGATCCCGATTTCGCCAAGGCCCTTGCCGCCAACGGCGACATCTATGTCAACGACGCCTTCTCCGCAGCCCACCGCGCCCATGGCTCCACCGAGGGCATCGCACGGCTTCTGCCGGCCTATGCCGGCCGCACCATGCAGGCGGAACTCGAAGCTCTCAGCTCGGCGCTCGGCGAACCTGTCCGCCCGGTTCTGGCCGTTGTCGGCGGTGCGAAGGTCTCCTCCAAGATCGATCTGCTGGAAAACCTCGTCTCCAAGGTCGACATGCTGGTGATCGGCGGCGGTATGGCCAACACCTTCCTGGCTGCCAAGGGCGTCGATGTGGGCAAGTCGCTCTGCGAGCATGACCTTGCAGACACGGCCCGCAAGATCATGACCGCAGCGGAAGCCGCCAACTGCGAAATCGTGCTGCCCGCGGACGCCGTGGTGGCGAAGGAATTCAGGGCCGGCGCCGAAAACGAAACAGTCGCCCTCGACGCTATTCCGGCCGACGGCATGATCCTTGACGTTGGCGCCGCCTCCATCGCCACCGTCGCCGCGAAGATCGACGCGGCCAAGACACTCGTATGGAACGGCCCGCTCGGTGCCTTCGAAATCGCACCGTTCGACAAGGCAACCGTCGCGGCGGCCCAGCACGCGGCTGCCAACACGAAGGCCGGCAAGCTCAATTCCGTTGCCGGTGGCGGCGACACGGTGGCCGCGCTAAACCATGCGGGCGCCGCCGACAGCTTCTCCTACGTCTCCACGGCAGGCGGCGCCTTCCTGGAGTGGCTGGAAGGCAAGGAGCTGCCGGGCGTCACGGCCCTGGAAGCCTGAGGCAGGTCTGAAGCCGGGAGGAACGCGAATGCAACGCTGTTTCGCCAATATTCTGACGGAGGAGGTCGCGGTGACCGCAGCCTTCTATGAGGATCTTCTCGGCCTCACTCCTCAATTCACCTCGGACTGGTTCGTCCGGCTGGCGGATCCCGACCATCCGGGTCTGGAACTCGGCATCCTGAACCAGACAAGCGACGTCGTTCCGGCCCGCGCCCAGAGGGCGCCGGCCGGGGTGATCCTCACCTTCGTCGTCGAGGATTGCGATGCCGTCTATGAGCGCGCCATCGCCATGAAGGCCAATATCGTCGAGGCCCCGCGCGAGATGGCCTACGGCCAGCGGCGCATGATTCTGCGGGATCCCGCCGGAACCTTCGTCGACATCAGTTCGCCGCTTTGAAGACGGACGGGCAAGCGTGTCCGGCCGCCTGAATTAATTCATGTCGCGAATTAATTACGCGCCGACATTTTCCCTGATACCTTTGTATTTTAATTGATTTAAGCGGTGGCGTCCCTCTTTCCCCCACGGGAAATCTTGATAGAACCACCGGTGAATTGACGCACCGCAATCGTGGTGGCGTGAAGGCGCGCCAGCCTGACCATGACGTCGTTGACGAACCGCACCCTCGGGAGACCTTTGATGGCACGTATTACCCTTCGCCAGCTTCTTGATCACGCTGCTGAACACGACTACGGCGTTCCGGCATTCAACATCAACAACATGGAGCAGGCGCTGGCGATCATGGCCGCAGCGGACAAGACCGATGCCCCGGTTATCATCCAGGCCTCCCGCGGTGCTCGCTCCTATGCCCACGACGTGATGCTGAAGCACATGATGGATGCGGTCGTTGAAATCTACCCGCATATTCCGGTGTGCGTGCATCTGGACCACGGCAACGCGGCCCAGACCTGCATGACCGCCATCCAGGCCGGTTTCACCTCCGTCATGATGGACGGCTCGCTGGAAGCGGACGGCAAGACCCCGGCCGACTGGAACTACAATGTCGGCGTCACCAAGACCGTAACCGACATGGCGCATCTCGGCGGCATTTCCGTGGAAGGTGAGCTCGGCGTGCTCGGCTCGCTTGAAACCGGCATGGGCGACAAGGAAGACGGCCACGGCGCGGAAGGCAAGCTCAGCCACGACCAGCTGCTGACCGACCCGGAAGAAGCGGTGAAGTTCGTCAAGGAAACCAAGGTCGATGCCCTTGCCATCGCCATGGGCACCAGCCACGGCGCCTACAAGTTCACCCGCAAGCCGGACGGCGAGATCCTGGCCATGCATGTGATCGAGGAAATCCACCGCCGCCTGCCGGAAACCCATCTCGTCATGCATGGCTCTTCCTCCGTGCCGCAGGACCTGCAGGACATCATCAACCAGTACGGCGGCCAGATGCCCCAGACCTGGGGCGTGCCGGTCGAGGAAATCCAGCGCGGCATCAAGAACGGTGTGCGCAAGGTCAATATCGACACGGACAATCGCATGGCCATGACCGGCCAGATCCGCAAGATCCTGAGCGAGAACCCGGGCGAGTTCGATCCGCGCAAGTATCTGAAGCCTGCCCGCGATGCGATGGAAAAGCTCTGCGTCGCCCGGCTGGAAGCCTTCAACACCGCCGGCCAGGCCTCCAGGATCAAGAAGATCATCACGCTTTCCGAGATGGCCGCCCGCTACCAGTCGGGCGAGCTGGACCCGAAAGTCGCGTAACGTCCGCGCCGGACACGCAAAAATTTCATTCACTTTCCAGAAAGAGGGGCCTTGCGTCCCTCTTTCGCCGTCTTTAGGGACAAGTACTGAAGTGTGAACAACCAGGACCGCCGCACGTGAACCGTCCCCGCCTCTTTCTCGTCACCCCGCCCGCATTCGATGCCGAAGACATGGCGGCCAAGCTCGGCCAGGCGTTCGCCGGTGGCGACATCGCCTGCGTCCTGATCTACATGCCGGGCGCGAGCACAAAGGACGTGCAGGCGGCCGCCCAGGTGCTGGTGCCCGTCATTCAGGCAGGCGGCGCCGCGGCCATCGTTTACCGCGACACCCAGGCCGCCGGGCGCAGCGGCGCGGACGGGGTCCATGTCGACACTTCGCTTGAGGACCTGAAGCTGGCAATCGAAAGCTTCCAGCCGGACCGGATCGTCGGCACTGGCGGCACCAAGCTCAAGCACGATGCAATGGAGCTGGCGGAAACGGGCGCCGACTACATTTTCTTCGGCAAGCTGGATCTTGACGAAAAGGCCGAGGCTCATTCCAAGACGCTCAGCGCCGCCTCCTGGTGGGCGGAACTCTTCGAAACGCCCTGCGTCGCCCTTGGCGGCAACACGCTGGAGACACTCGACGAGGTCGCCGCGACCGGCGCGGATTTCATCGCGCTCAAGGATGCCGTCTGGCAGTCGGACAAGGCGATCGAAACGGTTGTCGCCGAAGCCAACCGCATTCTGGAAGCTCATCCCTTTCCTGAGGTCGACTAACTGAAACGGGACGGCGCGGGATCGATGCAGAAAAAACGGATCACAGCACGGCGAAACCGACTGGGCGCACTTGCCGCCGCCGCAGGCCTTGTGGCCGCGCTGCCGGGTACGCTTGCCGCCGCGTCGGCCGCCGCCCCCGCGGACAAACCCGAGGCACAGACCGCCGCCCCCGCGGAAGGGGGGCAGAAATCGATCGTCATCGACGTCACCACGAGGGACAAGACGCTTCTCAGCATCATCGACGACGGCCCGCCCAGACTGGAAGAGGGACAGACCGCGACGGCGGAGACCGCCTATTCCGCCTTCCAGCGCGGCTGGTTCCTGACGGCGCTCGGCCTGGCGACACCACTGGCCGAAGAGGGCGACAAGGCCGCCCAGGCCCTGCTCGGCGTGTTGCACGAGGAAGGGCTCGGGATCGAGCAGAACAATGCCAAGGCCGCCGACTGGTACAGCCTGGCCGCCGCCAAGGGCGATACGGGGTCCGCACTTCAGCTCGCGCAGTTATACCTTGTGGGTTCGGGCGTGGAAGCCGACAAGAAAAAGGCCGCCGACCTCTTCGAGTTGGCCGCCGACGCGGGCAATGCCTCAGCGCTCTACAATCTGGCGATGATCTACGAGGAAGGCGAAGGCCGTCCGTTCGACGAGCAAAAGGCACGCGAGCTTCTTGAGCAGGCTGCCAGGATGAACGACCCGGATGCGCAATATTCGCTCGGTCTTTCCTATCTGGAATCCCAGACCGGTCTCAACGACCCGGGCCAGGGTGCCTTCTGGATGGGCCGGGCGGCCCGCCGCGGCAACACCTCCGCGCAGGTCTACTACGGCATCCTGCGCTTCCAGGGCAAGGGCGTGGAGCCGAATGAGACGGAAGCCGCCGACTGGTTCGAACGCGCGGCGACAGCCGGCAATCCGGTCGCCATGAACCGGCTGGCCAGGATCTATGCCTACGGCCGCGGCCGGGAACAGGATTATGCCGCCGCGGCCGGCTGGCATCTGGTAGCCCGTACACTGGGCGTTCCCGACCTTTCCCTCGACCAGATCGTCGACGGTCTTGACGCGGATACCCTGGAGAAGGCCCGGAAGCTGGCGGAGCAATATGCGCCTACCCTGATGGCGCCGAGCGAAGATCCCGAGAAAGACTCTCCGTAAACTTTCCGATTACGGAAGCAATCGTAAGCCTATTCTCCTTTTTTCCTTGAATCCGGACCGCTTTTGTGGTGGACAGGCGCGAGCAAATTCGGACGCGCCAGCCATCGCTGGTTTTCGCGCCGCTCCAGATCCAAACAAATTACAAAGTCGGTCGTTCCATGAAAATCAACGGAAACGAAATAAAGCCCGGTAACGTGCTTCAGCACCAGGACACTCTCTGGGCCGTCGTCAAGGTCCAGCACGTGAAGCCCGGCAAGGGCGGCGCCTTCGCACAGGTCGAAATGAAGAACCTGATCGACGGCCGCAAACTCAACGAGCGTTTCCGCTCGGAAGACAAGGTCGAGCGCGTCCGCCTGGAGCAGAAGGACTTCCAGTATCTCTTCACCCAGGAAGACATGCTGATCTTCATGGACACGGAAACCTACGAACAGCTCGAACTCCAGGCGGATTTCGTCGGCGACCGCGCCGCTTTCCTGCAGGACGGCATGATGGTGACCGTGGAACTGCATGAGGAACGTCCGATCGGCATCACCCTGCCGCAGTTCGTGACCCTGGAAATCCGGGAAGCCGACGCGGTGGTCAAGGGACAGACCCAGTCCTCGTCCTACAAGCCCGCGCTGATGGAAAACGGCGTGCGCGTCATGGTCCCGCCGTTCATCACCGCCGGCGAGAAGATCATCGTGGACACCGGTTCGCTGGAATACGTCCGCCGCGCCGACTGAGGCGACCAACCGCTCGATAAAACGGGTTGCCCGGGCTTTTCCGGGCAACGCCCAACAATAAGTGACATTTCATGGCCCGCACAGCTCTCCTCAATGTGATGGTACAAGCCGCGACCAAGGCCGGCCGGTCCCTGGTCCGTGATTTTGGCGAAGTGGAAAACCTGCAGGTCTCCCGCAAGGGGCCCGGCGACTTCGTGTCCGCAGCCGACCGCCGCGCCGAAGACATCGTGCGCAGCGAACTGATCAAGGCCCGGCCGACCTTCGGCCTGGTCATGGAAGAAAGCGGCGAGATCGAGGGCACGGACGGCCAGCATCGCTGGCATGTCGATCCGCTCGACGGCACCACCAATTTCCTGCACGGCATTCCGATCTTCGCGACCTCCATCGCCCTGGAACGGGCCGGGGAAATCGTCGCCGGCGTCATCTACAACCCGGTAATGGACGAGCTCTACACCGCCGAACGTGGACGCGGCGCGTTTCTCAACGACCGCCGCCTGCGTGTCGCCGGCCGTACGGACCTGAACGAGATGGTGTTCGCCACCGGCCTGCCCTTCATCGGCAAGGGTGACCACGGCCGCACGCTGCGCGAACTGCGCTTCATCATGCCGGAAGTCGCCGGCATCCGCCGCGCCGGGGCCGCCGCTCTCGATCTTGCCTGGGTGGCATCGGGCCGCTTCGACGGTTTCTGGGAGCGCAATCTCAATTCCTGGGATCTTGCAGCCGGCATTCTGATGGTCCGGGAAGCCGGCGGTTTCGTCAGCGACCTCGACGGCAAGAACAAGATGCTGGAAACCGGCGACGTCGTCGTCGGCAACGAAGACGCCCACAGGCATCTGCTGCGCCTTCTGAAGAAAGCGGAAGCTCCTGCGCAGAGCTGAGTGGCTTAGACGTTCCCGAGCAAGGCTGCCGCATACTTTTCCTCATCCTGGGGAAGCGCGAAGCGCTGTCTCGAAGGATGGGCCACGTGCTCTTGAACCTGCCGCTCATCCTTCCAGATGGACCTGACGGTCCTCCTAAGGATGAGGTGGTCAGTTGAATTGTCGGCCGGTTCAGGGGCTTTCCAAGGCTAATTGACGTTTTGAACGCCTTAGAGGTTTCCAACCTGTCAAAAATCACGCTATCAATCTGTTACGTCTGCAACAGGTGATTGATGGCGAAATATGGCCCGTGAGTTCGACCCCTACAGCCTGTCCAGCCCAAGGGCATATCTGACCTTCATGATCATCTTCCTGGTGATCGTCGCCTTCATTGCCTTCATTCTGTTCCCGCAGATTTCGACCGCCTTCATGAGCAACCCCGGCCTCAACGGGCTGATCGTGCTCGTAGGCAGCTTCGGTGTGCTGCTGCTGTTCGGCCGGGTGATCCGGCTGTTCCCGGAAATCTCCTGGGTCAACAGTTTCCGGATGGGCGACCCGGCGCTGGACACGCGCTCCCCGATCCTGCTCGCCCCGATGGCCGCCCTTCTGGGCAACAAGTCCGGAGACATGGCGCTGACGCCGACGGCGGCCCGCTCGATCCTGGACTCCATCGGCATGCGCCTTGAGGAATCGCGCGAGATGTCGCGCTACCTTACCGGCCTGCTGGTGTTCCTGGGCCTGCTCGGCACGTTCTGGGGCCTTCTTCAGACCGTAAGTTCGGTCGGGGCGACCATCCAGTCGCTGGATGTCGGCTCGGGCGATGCCAACGTGATCTTCGAGGATCTGAAGGCCGGCCTGGAAGCCCCGTTGTCCGGCATGGGCACCGCCTTCTCGTCCTCGCTCTTCGGCCTCACCGGATCGCTCGTCCTCGGTTTCCTCGACCTGCAGGCGGGCCAGGCGCAGAACCGGTTCTACAACGAGCTGGAAGACTGGCTTTCCACCGTCACCGACATCGCTCCGGAAGAAGGCCTCTTCGCCGCCCCCGATTCCCCCGGCGTCGAAAGCATCCAGGCATCCATCTCCGCCTTGCAGAAAAGCATCGAGGAGGGCGGCAGCAAGAACGCCACCCAGGCCATGGCCAACCTGGCCGAGGGTATCCAAGGGCTGGTCAAGCATGTGCGCTCCGAACAGCAAATGATGCGCGACTGGGCGGAATCGCAGGGCGACCAGCAGAAACGGATCGAAGGCCTTCTGTCCTCGATCGCCTCGGCCTTCGAACGCGCGAAGGAATAGGCGATGGCAGGAGGACTGGCAGGACTTCGTGCACGCCGCCGGGCTCAGTCGACGGATTACTGGCCAGGCTTCGTCGATGCCATGGCAACGCTGCTGCTCGTCATCATCTTCCTGCTGTCGATCTTCATGATCGCCCAGTTCTTCCTCTCCCAGCAGCTTTCCGGCCGCGACACGGTTCTGAACCGGCTGAACGCGCAGATCAGCGAACTCACCGAGCTGCTGGCGCTGGAACGCGCCAACTCGGGCGAGCTGGAGGACACCATCTCCGGACTTCAGGCAAGCCTCTCCGACGCCGAGGCCGAACAGACGCGCCTGCTCGGCCTGCTGCAGAGCAGCTCGGGCGAAGCGGATGCCGCAGGAGGACGCGCCAGCCGGCTGGAGAACCTTCTCGACGACGAGCGCCAGATCAGTCAGGAGGCCCTTGCCCAGGTCGAGTTGCTCAACCAGCAGATTTCAGCGCTGCGCCGCCAGCTCGCCGCGGCCAATGCCGCGCTCGAAGCATCGGAAGCCAAGGAAACGGAAAGCCAGGCCAAGATCGCCAGCCTCGGCAAGCGCCTCAACGCGGCCCTCGTCCAGCGCGTCCAGGAACTCTCCCGCTACCGGTCCGACTTCTTCGGCCGCCTGAGGGAGATCCTGTCGCAGCGCTCCGACATTTCCGTCGTCGGCGACCGTTTCGTGTTCCAGTCGGAAGTTCTGTTCGACAGCGGCTCGGAAGACATCAATCCAGCCGGGAAGACCGAGCTCGACAAGCTGGCCGAAGCCATCCAGGAACTCAGCCTCCAGATCCCCGACGAGATCAACTGGGTGCTCAGGGTCGATGGTCATACCGACGCCCGGCCGCTTTCCGGCACCGGCCGGCTGCGCAACAACTGGGAACTTTCCGCCGCCCGCGCGATTTCGGTGGTCCGCTATCTCATCGAGAAGGGCGTCGACCCCAAGCGCCTGGTCGCCGCCGGCTTCGGCGAGTTCCAGCCGCTGGAAGAAGGCGAGAACCCGGAGGCTCTCGCCAAAAACCGCCGCATCGAGCTGAAGCTGACGGAGCGTTGACGAGCATTCCGGCGGGAACAGAAACCGCCGGGTTCAATGCCGCCGCGCCTGACTCCGGAAACGGCTGATCGGGCTGGACTTGCTCCGTCAGTGGGTTACCGCCTCGGCGATCTGAAGAAAGGCAAAAGGCGGAATCCTGTCGAGTTTCCGGGCAACGTCCATATTTACGACATAGGCGAAATCCGTTGCCCTTACGATCGGAAGATCGCCCGGTGTTTCCCCGTCCCGCAGGATGCGCAGTGCCTGGCCGGCGGCCAGCTTGCCGATATCATAGTACCTGGCGGCAATTGACAGGAGCGCCTGTTCCTCTCGGACGAGGCTCTCATAGGGACTGACGATGGCAATGCCGTTTTCGACGGCCGAGGACGTATAAAGCGTTCCGTTTTTCCTCAAATAGGAACTTGAGCCGAGATACATCCATTTGACACCACGTTCGCGCAATTCGGCCATACGCAGCGGGATCGTCTCGGGCGCGGGCGCGCCTTCATTGCCCGGATCCAGTTCCAGCGCCACCAGTTCGAACCCGAGCGACGGCGCCAGTGCTTCCAGTTCCTGCTTTTTGATGACCGAGTTGCGTTCGTTTGAGTGGTAGAGCAGACCGAGTTTCTGAAAGGTGGGATCATATTGGCGGATGACCGCCACCTGCACGCTTTCCGGCGCGCGATTGAATGTGCCCGCAACGTTCGGGCGGCCACTGCGCTCGAAGCTCTCGGCAATATTCGTGCCGAAAGGATCGGCGACCACCGTGAACAGCACCGGAATCTCCTCCAGAAATTTACCGCTGCCGACATCCTCGAGGGTTCCGATCATACCAAGCGTGACGCTTGTACCGAAGGTCAGCACCAGGTCGGGACGGATTTCCTTTGCCTCGGCGACCATCCCCGGTAACTTCGTCTTGTCCTGATCGATGTCGCGGACGATGACGTCTGCGGGGAACCCGCTTTCGGCGATCGCGTCCTGAAATCCCTGGCAAAGATGCTCGCAGCCTTCATAAAAGACGCCGAGTATCTTCCGCCTGCCATCTTCCGCAGCGGCGGAGCCGACGGTGGCGAGCAGCAAGGCGAAAGCCAGCAGAAGTCGGGAACCCGTCATGTCATCTCCCCCAGGATTATTCCGGCTGCTAAAATGTTACCTTAGGTCAGATTGAAACGCATCACGTTTCCTTCCGGCACCTTGTGAAACAGGCAGACCCGGAAAGCATCAGAGCCTTTTCACATGACCGCCCGGGAGGAACCTTCACGAAGGAAAACGAGCGCAGCCAGAACGGTTCCGGCTATCGTCCACGCCGCAATTGCACCGATTGCCGCCACGTAGCCGAATGAACCGGCGATCCCCGCCATGATGACAAGACCGATCACACTGCCCACCCGTTCGAGAGTTCTGAGAGATCCGAGAACGGCAACAATCCCGACATCCTTCAATTCCGTTTCGGCTGCCGTCATCACCAGCGAGACCTGCGCGCCCCGCGCCAGCCCGAAGCCGAGGCCCGAAATCGCGAGACTGAAGACCAGAACCATGGGGATCGGCCAGAAGGCAAACAGAGACAGCGCCAGTCCGGACATGCAGGTGGCAAAGACAGCCAGATAACGGACCGGCAGGCCGGTTTGGGCAAGCCGCCCGCCAAGTGGTCCGGCAGCAATGACACCAATGAAATAGAGCGTGAGAGCCCGACCGATGTCGGCAGTCGAAACCCCGAGGGAATCCAGTGTCAGGGCGACCAGATAGGAAACGAACGCCTGCATGATGACGCCCATCGGGATCGAAACGCCCATCACGACCGCAAAAAATCGAGGATTCCGCAGCAGGGTGAGGATGGCGCGCGGGCGGAACCTTGCTCCGGGTCCGGCGCCGGCACCGACACCGGGCACGATCAGCCAGGAACTCAGCAGGGCCGAGACGCCGATCAGGATCGCACTGAGAAGAAAGACATTCTGCTGGCCCAGCCTGTCCGCCAGAACACCACCGAGCGCGACACCTGCCAGAACACCGCCAAAAAGAACAAGGGTAAAGGTTCCCAGAAGCCGGTCCCGGTTTTCCGGCGTTGCGGAATCGATCACGTAGTCCTGACAGGCCAGCGTGATAAGCGCATAGCCTATGCCGGTTACGGACCGCCAGAAGATGATCTCCTGCGCGGTTTCGGATAAATACAGCCCCATATGGGCGCCGATCATGGGAATCCCCGCTGCCAGGAACAGCGTTCGCAGCCCATAGCGCTGGCCCAGTTCCCGGGCAAACGGTGAAGCAATGATGATGGCCAGCAGATAACCGGCCAGAGGCAAGCTGAGCAGCACGCTCTGGTTCATCCAGGGCCAGAGGTTTTCCGAAGCCCGCGTATAAAGCGGCAGGAAAGCCAACGGAAGTTCATCGGCTGCGGCAAACAGGAAAAGCGCAAGCCGGATGTCGGTGAAATAGGAAAGCCTGAGTGGTTCGGGCGGTCCGTCCCGGAAACCGAAGCGCGCCTTGAGGCCGGCGGCACGACCACCCGCCCCCGCCGGATCGGTGTTTGCAAGGGCGCGTTCGACCGCGCCGTAAACAGAAACCGCCCGTTCGGAGAGTTGCCGAGACAGGACTGCTATGACATCCGAAGTTGACGGATTGGCTGTTCTGGAAAAATCGCCTGCGGCCTGCATGGCCGCCAGGCGCTGCAAGCGGTCGAGCGACGCCGTCAACGAACGGCTTGTCAGAAGAACCATGACTTCGAAAGCGATCAGGGCGGTGACCAGGACGACGACGCTCATGTCGAGAAAAACGTCCCTGAACCGTTTGGCGATGAAGGCCGGATCGATGTCGATCACGACATAGGCAATCTCTTCGCCCTTGTGCAGGATCGGATGACTGCGGACATCCTTGCGCTGCCTCGGCGGCGCCAGATAGGGATCGATCCTGTCTCCGGCTTCCAGGACGATCCGGCCCGTCGCCACCGCCACATAGGCCACTTCCGGCAGTTGTGTCAGCATGTCGCCGAAATAGTTTTCCGCACCGACCAGCTTGTCGAGCGGGGCGCCTGCGTCAAGGGCGCGCCGGACATTCTCGCTGACGACAACCCCCACAAGGTTGGCGCGTGCGGCCAGCTCGGGCTCGATGGACCGGTTGACATCCCGAAGGATCAGAAGGCCGAGGACCGTCGCCGACAGAATGATTGCGATGCCTGCGACCGGTGCAAGCCTGAGTGCAAGCACGCCGGCAAGGGATCCGGCCCGCTTTCGGGAGCGGGCTTGCCTGGTGGGCGTTGCATTCCCGCCGTCATCACTTTCCACATGCCGCTCCTCCCTGTTCTCCCCCCTGGTCAAAAAGCGCATTGCAGCGTCATATTGGCGGGAGGCTTCAAGGAGGTTGTGTTTCAAACGGGAGACTTCCGCTTCAAAGATGCCCGCCTTCGCGTCTTCGTCCTCGCCGCCAGCAGTTTGTTCCGGCGGGCCGGTTTCCGCAGGGGCGGCGCCTTCTTCCGGCCGCAGCCGGTTGATCGCCCTGCGCGGTCCGGAGAGAAGCAGGCGGAGGACCAGGTAGGCCAGGCCCGACACCGTGATCCAGATGAGAAGCCCGGCGAGCGCCATGTTCCTGAAAATCGCGGAAGAGGCCTTTGAGAGCCTGTCCTTGGGGTAAGAGACCGCAACGGCGGCAACCGTATCGCCGTCGGCACGCTTGATGTTGTGACCGCTGACGACATTGGTCTCGGTTTCCGTGCCCCAGGTCTCGGTCTTGGCCAGACGCATCGTCTTGAGTATTTCGTCCCGAACCGCTTGGGGACGGGGCTCCACCGTTGTATGCACGATGATGCCGGACGGATTGAGCGTGTGGGCGGCGCTGATTTCGGCATCCATTTCCCGTGCACGCAACACGACCTCGTCGCCGTTGCGGATCATCGAAACGGGCAATCCGAGATCGACGATCGGCTTGTAGGACGCAACGATGGTCTGGGCGATAACGGCAATGCGCTGGCGCAGGAGCTCTGAATAGATCGCATCATGCTGCAAAACGGCCAGCAGACCCAAGATCACCTGCACCACACCGATCACAATCGTGAATGCCAGCCAGCTCCGAAACAACATGCGCCGTGTGCCCCCCTTGGCGCGCGCCACAAAGCGAAAGTTCCCGGCAAGGCACCGGGCAGTTGCCGCAACACTCTTGCCGGCCATCGTGGGGCCGAACCCTTTCACCGTTGGCAGATCAATTCGACCGGCCATTAGCCGTTACAATGTCACAAGATATTCAATTCGGCAGCAGGAAAAGACAATTGTCTCGCATATCAATAAGAGTCGTGCTCGTCCGCTAAAGCGCCAATAACAAGCCGCTCTCGACCCAGCGGGGTCAATTGGGCATTCTTGTGCATGTTCATTCGGGTTCTCCGCAAAGACTTGAAGTGTGGTAACTCCAGTCTCTTCGCTCAGGCCCGAATGGACAACCTATTGAAAGCTCACATCTAGACCGGGATGCCCGCCTTGTTCAGCAAGCCGAAAAAGACCTTTGCATCGTCCTCTTTCTCGAACTGAAACAGGCAATGCCAGTATTTCCTCGTTTGGGAGAAGCCCTCCGCAGCGTCGCCGGGGAAGTCCTGCTCCGCCAGAGCGAAAAAGGCCCTCGCGGCGAGCCTTGCCTCCCGGTCAAGCCCGAGACTTGCATAACAGGCAGCCAGCCCCCCCTGCTTGAACATGTTGTCGCCACTGATGGCCGACAGCTTGTCGATGGCTGCCTCGATATTGCCCTGCACGAGCAGGCCAAATCCGGACGGCAGCAGACAACCGTTCGGGGCATAGGGATTGAGGCTTATCGCTTTCGAGAAACAGGCAACACCTTCCTCGATATCCCCGCCGAAGGTGAGTATCCATCCGAGGGTACAGATGTTGTGATAGTCGTTCGGGTTGGTTTCCAGTGCCCGGTTGCAGTGCTGTAACGCGAGGGCGTGGCCTCCCAGGTAACACAGGGCCGAAGCCATCGCGTAGCGGGCATGCGCGTTTTTCTCGTCCAGGTCGATCGCACGTTGCGCAAGGTCGCGCGCAAGGTCCAGTTTTGCGCCGGACAGGTCCGATGCGCTTTCGAAGTCATGCAGGTGACTGACGGACAGTCCCGCCAGGGCGGCAACGCAATCGGGGTCCAGCCTGAGCGCTTCCTCAAAGCATCGTTTGGCTTCCTCTTCGCCCGACCGGGTGTAGAGGTTCAGGTAATAGCGGCCACGCATCACCCAGTCGATCACGGCCAGGTTGGTCGGGGTCTTGCCGCGTGCGCGCCGGATGGTCTCGTTCTCGATGCGTCCGGCGATCGCCGTGGCAACGCGTGCCGACAGCTCGTCCTCGACATCCAGAAGGTCGGCAAAGACCGTGTCGAACTTCTCCGCCCAGACAGTCTGGCCCGTTGCCGCATCCGTCAGCCGGGCGTTGACACGAAGCCTTTCCCCGCTGCGCCGGATTGCTCCGCTGAGAACGAACTCGGCACCGACCGCATGGGCCATTTCCACCGCGTCTTCGCCATGGAGACTGCTCGCCGCCTTCACCGTCTTGAGATCCATTACCGGCGTTTCCCGGAAGCGGGAAAGCGCCAGGATGACACTTTCGGTGAAACTCATCGCGAAGTAGTCCTCGGCGTCCGACCTCTCGATGAACCGGGTCACCAGGACCGACCCGGGAACCGCATGCCCGGCAACCCGAAGCGCCTTCGCCTCCGTCACCGGGGCCCGGTTTCGTGCGGCACGGATGGAGCGGGCGACGTCCTGCGTGCAGGCATCGGGACGCACGCCGAGTTCCGTCTCCATCAGGACCTCAAGGGTCCGGAACTGCCGCAGCGCCGCCTCCGGACGTCCCGCGGCCGCCTGCAACCGCATCAGGCGGCGCACGATTTCTTCAGCCAGGGGGCGACAACAAGTGCCTGGGAGAGGAACAGCATTGCATCGGCATATCTTCGCTCCCGCTCGGCATGATCGGCGGCTCGTGACAGGACATCCACCGCCAGGGCTGCGAACCGGGACGCCTCGCTCGCGGACCAGGAGTCGTAATCCGCGGAAACGCCCCCGAGGCCGCCGAGAACCGCACCGTCCAGGTTCAGCTGCAAGTTCCCAAGCGCAGCGGGCGCCTCACGGGCCTGTTCGAGCTTTCTCACGTCCGTCGTGACGAGCCTTTCATCCAGTCTGACGGTATCCCGGTCGGCGACGATCGCGGGTCCCGCTTCTTCGGGAAGCGCCTTTCGAATGGTGCTCAACGACTGCCGCAGGCTGGCCCGCCCCGCCCCCTGTGCGGCATCCGGCCAGATGAGACCGGCCAGACGGTCCCGGTCGACCGGACATCCCAGATGCGCGGCCAGATAGGCAACCAGCGCCCGGTCCTTTCGACCGGCCAGCGCGACGGGTGAACCCGCCGCATCCGTAACGGTCACGGTGCCCAAAAGCCCGATCTGCAAGGCGTATTCCGGACGTTCCGCTCGATTTTGCATTTCCTTGACGCTTTGCCCGCGCCGCCTTTGACGGCGCCTTCCTAACCTCACCGCCATCGGCACCCAATAAGCGGAGACAAAAGATGGCCCAGTTCAGCGAACAACGTGATGTAGTCGCTCACTTGCACCAGCAGGAAGTCGGATTAGGGTTCAAAGGGTACGACCATTTACATCCAACGCCAAGCGGATGGCGAAGCGAACGCGAAAATGCCAATCGTGGAGAACTTACTTCACCGGGCCACAACTGGTGGCCGGCGCCGGTTTCAGCGGTGCATCTGCTGTGCGACTGGCTGGTGGGGACAAAGGCGTGACATACCGGCCAGTGAGGCCGGCAGGCGGTCTTGTACATTTCAGTGCCACCTCAACAGATCGCACATACGATCGCGCGCGGAGGCATGGGATTTTTGGCTCATTCCGACGACCTCGGTGAATTCAGGCCGTTGGAAGAAGGCGACAGCCCGCAAGTATCCTTGCCCGGAGCCGCTGCATCGCGCTGAAGTTCACGGGACTGTGCTGACTACCGGCCGATCAAGTAGTTGCCCGGGAACGGGCTGCGACATGTCCGACAAGGTCTGCGACCGCCCGCTTGATCTGAAAAATGTCGAACCCGCCAAACACCCTGTATCCGCGGGAAAAGAGCGCTTCGACTTCCGCCTCGGTATTGGCAGGCCCGCCGCCCAGCGGGATTTTGGCTGCCATTGCCGCGGCTTCTATTTTTCCGACGGCTTCGCGGAATGCCGGATGATCAAACTGGCCGGACACCCCGAGGGAAGTTGAAAGATCAAACGGCGCCACGAAGGCCATATCCACACCATCGACCCCGAATATGGCGTCGATGTTCTGCACCGCTTCGGTTGTCTCTATCAGCAGACAGCAAACGGTCCTGTCGCCAAACGTGGGCAGGTAGTCCATCGGCGGAACGCCCCACCGGGAATGTGCCACGAATGCACCCCACCCCCGTATGCCATGTGGAGGATAGCGCATTGACGCGACACACGCGGCGGCTTCATCCGCTGTGCGGACCAGCGGAAACACGATGCCCTCGGCCCCCATGTCCAGCGCGAGTTTCACATTCGCCGGGCTGTGATCGATAACCCGGACCAATGGAGCACAGTCGGTCCCCTGCGTCGCCATGATCATGGCATGCAGGGTCTCGTTGTTGGTCGCCGCATGTTCCAGGTCAATGATGATCAGATCCACGCCTGCCGACGCGACCGCCTGCGCCAGCGTTGGCGAGGGTATTATGCACATCTCCGAAGCCAACAGGCGCGCGGGATCTGACAGTTTGACCTTGAGTTTCACGCCGGTTCTCCCATACAGCCAGATTTCAAACGAGTTTTTGCCGTTTCGGAAAGTAAAGCAACAAGTACTTGGCCAAGAATTCGGGGTCGGCCCCATTCGCCATTGCCCTGATGCGCGAATCGGTCCGATACAGGCCAGTTTCTTGCGCGTCCCCATGCCATCTGCCGGCGCATCGCCTTGCTTCAAGGTCAATGCCCGTGCAAGCCGGGACCCTTGGGCCTCAATGCTGGTCCGGTCCGGCTGTTTCCTGTCCGCTTGACATTTCCGGCCCTGCAAGGCCTTTCAAGACATGCAGTTTTTCAAAGGCCACTGGCAGCTTCTCCTTGTAACCGCGATCCTGTTCCTCCTGTGGAACACGCCCGTGGTGCTGCCGCTCAAATACCTGATCGTTTACCTGCACGAGCTTTCCCACGGGCTGGCCGCGCTCCTGACCGGCGGGTCGGTCGTGGAAATATCGCTGTCGCCAGAGCAGGGCGGACATACGATCACGCGTGGGGGATGGGGCTTTCTCATTCTGTCCGCAGGCTATGTCGGTTCGCTGCTGCTGGGCGTCCTGCTGCTGACGATAGCCCTGCGCTCCGAGGCGGACCGCTTCGTCACCGGCTTTTTCGGCGCGGTCATGCTTGCCGTGACAGCGCTCTATATCCGCGACCTGTTTCCGCTGATCTTCTGTTCGCTCACCGGGCTGGCACTTCTCGCCGCGGCGCGTTTTCTCGGCCACGACGCCAACGACATGGTGTTGCGGGTCATCGGTCTGGCGAGCCTGATGTACGTGCCCTACGACATTTTCGACGACACGATCGCGCGCTCCGGCGCCCGGTCGGACGCCTTCATGTTGTCCGAGGAGTACGGCGGCCCGACGATTTTCTGGGGCGGTGTGTGGCTGGGTCTCAGCCTGACGGTGATCTTCCTGTGCCTGCGCTACGGCATCGGGCCGGGCAGCAATCTGTCCTTCGGCCGGTCCCGGCGCGAAGCGGGATAACGCGGGGCCTCATCCCTACGCTCCGGCCGGGACCGCCGTCCGGCTCGCGGCTACCCGCCGAGCCAGGCGGAAAGACGGGACGGCTGGCGGACAATGCCGTCCTGGTTGAAATGATGGACGCAGAAATGCGCCCAGCTGTCCCCATAGGACATTGCCATTTCACCCGTCACCTGCGTCCGGCCGAGGCCCAGCTCGGCGTAGATGAATTCGAAGCTGCCGTCGCGGCGGGCAAGGGCGATGTGAAACGGCTCGCCGGAAAATTCATTGATCTTCGGGCTGGCACTGCTGGTCAGGATGCCCGGGATTTCGACGCTTGCGGTTCTCGCCTCCAGATCCGCCTCGAGATCGATCGGCAGGAACCGGGTCTCGCAGAAATCGGAACAGGTGGACGTGAAGACGGCGAACATATTGCTCCCGGGTTCGCACGCCTTGCCCGACAGGATCGTTTCCAGCGCGCGCCTTTGCGCGGCGTCCGCCCGCTCGTCGATCACGATCAGGCCCTTGCCGTTGCCCTCGGCGATTTCGCCAGGCCATTTGTAGAGCGTCGCCCACTTCAGGCCGCTCAGCGGCGTGTCGTTGAAATATCCCTCGACGATTTTGCCGACGAAGGCCGTCTGGCAGTATCCGTGGGTGCTCGGCAGGTTGAACTGGCAGCCGCAATTGATCGCGCAGTTGCAGTTGTCATAGGTTTCGCTCTTGAAGAGCCATCGGTCAGCCATGATGTCACTCCTCCGTTTCGGACCGGAAGTGAGTGCCCCCTCGCCGCACCAGCATAACACATCGGCGGCGGCCTTGCCGCCCCGCCCCCTACACGGGCAGACCGGTTCACCACAATACAGAGGGACCGAAGCCGTCGACTGCGGTAACATCCGGGTCCTGTCCGCCGGAACACCCATCGAACGCACCGGTTTTTCAAAAAGGAGATGATATGCTGGACCTTCGTCCGAACTGCGAGTGCTGCGACAAGGATCTTCCTCCCGCATCGAAGGAAGCCTTCATCTGCACGTTCGAATGCACTTTCTGCGCCGATTGCACAAAGGAAGCCCTGAACGGCACCTGCCCCAATTGCGGCGGCGATCTTAAGCCGCGTCCCATTCGCCCGGCCGCCGCGCTTCTGCGCCATCCGGCCTCGACAGAGCGGATTCTGAAAGCCGGAGGCTGCGGGCAGGCAAGCGCCGGCTGAGACCCGGAATACCCGTTAGCCGATCGCAGGAACCGCGAACACGACAAGCAGGCCGGCGAGCGTCGCCATCAGCTTGGGCAGCGGTTTTTGAAATCCGATCACGCCATAGGAGATCAGGCTGAGGCCAAGGCCGATTTTCACGAAGGCCGCGAGCGCCGGAAGCGGACTGGACGTCAGCTCGATGAGCGTTGGATTGGCGATCATCGCCAGTGGAATGACATAGAGCCCGATGCCGAGGGCCATCGCCGACATGGCAACCTTCAGCCAGTTCTCCCCGACCATTCCGGCAGCAATGAAGACCGCCCCGCACACCGGCGGCGTGATGGTGGACAGCAGCGCAAACCAGAACACGAAGAGATGCGCCTGCAAGGGCGACAGCCCCTGCTGGATAAGGGCCGGACCGGCGACGGAAACGCAGATGACATAAGCGGCCGTGGTCGGCACCTCCATGCCGAGGACGAGGCAGGCAAGCCCCGTCAGGGCGAGCGAAGGCCAAAGCATGCCGCCGGCGCCCGAGAGGATCAGCGAAGTGATCTTGACGCCGAGACCGGTGATCGCAAGCACCCCGATGATGATCGAGGCGCACACGATGATGGAGGCGATGACCGACACCTGCCGGGCGGAGTTGAGAAAAGCGCTTTCGAAACGCTCCAGAACATCCCGCAGGCGGAATGTCCCCTTGGCATTGAAGAGAAGCAGTGCGAAGCCCGCGAGAATGGCGATGCAGGCAGCGTATTGCGGCGTGTATTCGGCGACGAACATGCCGTAGAGCAGCACCAGGAACGGCACAAGGAAGAAGACCGAGGTGATCAGCACCCGTGCAGCGTCCGGCTGGTCCTGCCGGTCGATGGCGGCAAGGTCGTAACGCCTTGCATAGGCGTTGATGCCAACCCAGACGGCGAAGAAATAGAGCACCGCGGGCAAGAGGGCCGCCGCCATGATCTCGGTATAGGGAACGCGGGTGAGCTCGACCATGACGAATGCCCCGGCGCCCATCAGCGGCGGCATGATCTGGCCGCCCGAGGAGGCGACCGCCTCGACCGCACCGGCGAGGCGCTTCGGATAACCGAGCCTTGTCATGGCCGGCAGGGTGATCGCTCCGGTGGAGGCGACGTTGGCCGAGGCCGATCCTGAAATGGAGCCGAACAGCGCCGAGGACAGCACCGACACCTTGGCTGCGCCTCCCTTCAGGCGCCCGGCCGCGGCCGCCGCGACATTCATGAAGCCCTGGCCCGCCTCGCCCGCGTTCAGAACGGCGCCGAAGATCACGAAGATTGCCACCACATTGACGGATACGCCCGTCAGGCTGCCCCAGATGCCGCCTTCGGCAATGGTCAGCGTGCCCAGAAAGCTGGCGAGCGGTGTTCCGGAATGACCGAATTCTCCCGGGATGTGCTGGCCCAGCATGCCGTAGCCGAGAGCAAAAGCGGCAACGATCGGCAACGGCCAGCCAATCGCCCGCCGGGCGCCTTCGAGCACCGTCAGCAGCAGAACGGCGGCAACAGCGAACTGGAACCTGCCTTCCAGAAACCCGTATTGGTCGGAGAGTGCGGATTGATGGGCGGCAATCCAGAAACAGGATGCGACCCCCACGGCGCAAAGGACCGCACCGCTTGCCCGCTTTATCATGCCGCCTTCGGCAAAGACGAAGATCCAGGGCAGCGCCAGGGCCAGATGGATCGGCCGGCTGATCAGATTGGGCACCAGGCCCGAGAAAATCAGCCCGAGGTGAAAGGCCACCAGCAAAAGGGCCAGCACAAGCATTGCCGATCGCCGAAAGGGCGTTGTCGCGGGGTCGTTGCTGATCATGTCGTCAATGTCGAAAGAGGTTGCGGCGCCCTGGTTCGGACGCGGTTTGGACCGTATGTGGCCAGGGAGGAAGACGGCCCCGGACCGGAAGGATGCTTTTCCGGGCCGGAGCCGGTCTGACCGATGGTCAGGCGAGCCGACTACTGCTGGGCGTCGCTCAGCTCGAAGCCAGCTTCCTCGTAATAGCGGACAGCGCCCGGATGGATCTTGCCGGTGATGTTCGCCATCAGGTCCTTGTCGACGCCGTTCCACCAGGGAGCATCCTCGCCCATCCTTGCCTTTTCCTCCCAGAAGGTCTTGGTCAGCTGGTAGGCGGTATCGTCATCCATCTGGGTGGTCGCGTATGCCACGACCGGCAGGGAGGTGGTGGTGATGTCGCCGGTCTGGCCGGCATAGGTGCCCGCCGGGATGACCAGCTTGGTGCGTTTGGTCTGGGCGATCTCATCGTCCGAAAGAGAGAGCACACTGACCTTTGCGGAAGCGGCCGCCTCGATGACGTTCGGCGCCGGCCAGGACCCCGCAGTCACGAAGCCGTCGATCTGGCCGTTCTTGAGCGCCGCCACCGCGTTCGACAGTTCTACGTCGGCAATGGTCACCTTGCCTTCGAGGCCGAACAACTTGAGGTATTTTTCCCCTTCGGTCGCTCCGAAGGAACCCTTGCCGAGCAGGATGGTCTTGCCTTCCATACCGGCAAAATCGGTCGTCCCGCTCTTCTCGGACATGACGAAATGCATGGTCAGGGACGGGATCGGGAACAGGGCCCGGATCTCGTCGAATTTCGGATCACCCTTGCCCTCGAACATCGCCTTGCCGCCCTGGGCAAGCGAAACGAGCGAAGGCGGCGTGGTGAACACGTAATCGGCGCCGCGCGCCCGCGCTTCCATGACGTTCTGCACCGACCCCTGGCTTTCCTCCACGGTGACGACGATGTCGCCGTTGCTGGCGGCCTTAAGCGCCTCGGCGATCTGCACACCCATCTGGTAATAGGACGAGGACGACTTGGCGGACTTGTAGGTGATGCGCGTTTCCGCCTTCGCCTGTGTGACACCGAAGGCAAGCGTCAGCCCGAAGGCCAGTTTCAAAAGTCTGTTTGTCATGAAAATCTCCCTGAATTTTCAGGCAGACTAGAGCGTTTCCCGAAATTATTGAAGCGTTTGATGCCGGAAAACCGATCGAGCGCACAGCCATATTCCCGCACCAATAGAAAGGCCGCCGGCTGTCTTCAGCCGGCGGCCCGAACCTCTGGGGAAAAGGCTGTGACTTAAATGTCTTGGCCGTCGTCCTCGTCGTCGTTGGCGCTCTTCAGGGAGTTGAGCTTCGCGAACACCGCGTCGGCGTCGATCTCTTCTTCCTCTTCGCGCCTGATCGGCCGGGTCGGGTCGAGCGAGAAGGCGGCGGCGATGGCGTCTTCGCTGGTGCTATCCTCGACCGGCATCAGCGTTTCAACCGGCTCGCCGGCAATCGGCTGCGGCGCGTTCTTGGCGGCCTTTTCGACTTCCATGTCGAGTTCCAGCTGGCTGCACAGGCCCAGGGTGACCGGATCGGACGGCGCCAGGTTGGCCGAGTTCCAGTGCGTACGCTCTCGAATGGCGGCGATGGTCGGCTTGGTGGTGCCGACAAGACGCATGATCTGGGCGTCCTTCAGTTCCGGATGGTTGCGCACCAGCCACAGGATGGCGTTCGGGCGGTCCTGGCGGCGCGACACCGGCGTGTAGCGCGGTCCCTTGCGCTTGGATTCCGGCACGACGACGCGCGAGCCCTGCAGCTTGAGCTGGTAGTTCGGGTCGTTCTGGGCCTTTTCGACTTCTTCTCTTGAGAGCTGACCCGTCAGGATGGGGTCCAGGCCCTTGATGCCCTGCGCGGCTTCTCCGTCAGCGATCGCCTTGACCTCCAGCGGGTGGAGTTTGCAGAAATTGGCGATCTGCGTAAAGCTCAGCGCGGTGTTGTCTACGAGCCAGACGGCGGTTGCCTTCGGCATAAGCGGCGTGTTCGCCATCGGATACATTCCTCTCGTCTGCTCCCCCGCCCGGCGGGGCGAAAAAGCGATGTTCCATTTCAAATTAATGGGAAGTGGCCGGAATATAAGAGAATTGCCGCGGAAACGCAAATGGCCATGCACAATTTGCGTTTCCCCCGATTCGGTCAGGGAATCAGGCCTCCAGGGTCAGAACGATTTTGCCAATATGCCCAGAGCTTTCCATGCGGCGATGCGCCTCCGCGGCCTCCCGCAGCGGAAAGGTGGAATCCATGATCGGCCCGATCCTGCCCGCTTCGATCAGCGGCCAGACCTTTTCCTTGAGGCTTTTGGCGATCGCGGTCTTGAAGTCGTCGCTCCGGGGCCTGAGGGTCGATCCGGTATGGGTCAGCCGTTTCATCATGAGGCGTGAGAAGTTCACGTTCTCCGAGACACCGTTCAGCGTCGCGATCTGGCAGATCCGCCCCTCGACCGCGGCCGCCTTCCAGTTCCGCTCGACATAGTCGCCGCCGACCATGTCCAGAATCACGTCGACCCCTTCGCCGTCCGTGATCTCCAGAATGGCTTTCTCGAACACCTCTTCGCGGTAGTTGATGGCATGGTCCGCGCCGAGCTTCTTCACCGCTTCGGCCTTTTCAGCCGACCCGACCGTCGTGAAGACCTCGGCACCGAAGGCCTTTGCAAGCTGGACCGCCGTCGTACCGATGCCGGAGGTGCCGCCATGCACCAGGAAACGCTCACCGCTCTTCAGGCCGCAGCGGTCGAAGACGTTGGTCCAGACCGTAAAGAAGGTTTCGGGCAGGGCCGCGGCTTCCACCATCGACAGACCCGAGGGAACCGGAAGGGCGTGGCCCTCCGGCACCTTGCAGTATTCCGCGTAGCCTCCTCCGGGGCACAACGCGGCCACCTTGTCGCCGATCCGGTGGCGGCTTGCGCCTTCGCCGAGCGCGGCCACTTCACCGGAGACTTCGAGCCCCGGCAGATCGGACGCGCCCTTCGGCGGCGGATAGGCTCCCTTGCGCTGGAGAATGTCCGGCCGGTTGACGCCTGCCGCGGCGACCCGGATCAGGATCTCGCCGGGCCCGGGCTGCGGCAGCGGCCGCTCCTCGGGCACCAGGACCTCCGGTCCTCCCGGCTCGGAGATGGCCACCACGGACATGCTTTCCGGCAAATTCTGCATAGGGTCCGGTCCTTTCCGGTTCATTTTGGGACTGGCAGGACAATCTTTGCCCAGCCTATGGTAAATTCCCGGCGCGAGCCTCACGGAGGAAACGGCACGCGCGGCGGATGGAATACCTGTCACAGCTCGGGAAATGAAACAATGAGCCTATTTGACGAAGATGTCCCCAAAAAACCTTCGGCCGGTGCAATTACCGTAGGGGAAGACCTGTCGACGCTGTCGGAGGGCGATCTGGCTCTCCGGGTCGAAGCCCTGCGGGAGGAGATTAACCGTACCCAGAAGGAGATAGAGCAACGTGGGAATATTCGCGATGCAGCCAACTCGCTCTTTCAGAAGTAGCCACGGTAAATATTACAGGAAACGTAATAACTTCGAACCGGCTACCTGTGGGTAGGGTAAACAAGACGGGCGCAATTTTATTCGTTTACCACTTGTTAATCTTTCCAAAGTATAAATTTATACATCCAGTCATCTGGATGTGAGTGGCTCCTGTCCACTCTGTTTGACGCCTCCCTGTTAAAGACTCAGAGCCGCAACCCTGCGGCTCTTTTTTTTGGCCACGCACCATAGTACATTGTCACCATTCTGGTTAATAGCCGTTTACCTTCGTAAATGGCACGCAGATTGCTCGGTTTTTGGCATGAAGACCAGCACCGTTCCACAATGGAACACCCGAACAGGAATGTGTTGTTTCGGGACAGTTTCGGGGCCGGCAGCTGGAAACCGGAAGACGAATTGAGGCGTAGCAATCCAATGACGGAAGACAACAAAAAAGCCGGTGATTTTGTCGGCACTGTGCATATCGCTCCTCATCTGGCGAGCTCGGACAATTTTCAGAGCCTTTTCCAGGAGGGCATGTCGCTGGTCGAAGAGACCGCCATGTACCTCGACGGCAAGGGCCGCGAGGAAGCCAAGGAACTGCCGCGCCCGGCGTCTCTCGCCTATGCCACCGAATCCATGCGCCTGACGACACGGCTGATGCAGCTCGCTTCCTGGCTGTTGCTGCAGCGGGCGGTGAACGAGGGCGAGATGTCCCGTGAGCAGGCCGGCAGCGACAAGAACAAGGTCCGGCTCGACAAGCTGAGCAGCATGACCGGCGGCCCGGCCTGGAACGATCTTCCCGATACGCTGCGCGAACTCATCGAAAGGTCCACCCGCCTGCAGGAACGCGTCGTTCATCTGGACAAGATGCTCTACCGCAAGGACAGCGAAATTCCCTCCGAGGAAGCGGTCAATGACAATCCGGTCGCGTCCCAGATAAGCCAGCTCCACGCCGCCTTCGGCAAGCTCGGCTGATCCGTCTCACATTCCGTTTTCCGGAAAGCCGCCTTCGGGCGGCTTTTTGTTTGGGTCGGGGTCACCTCAAATGTTATGGCGACCACTCTTTTCCGCGCAGGGCGGCATGTGGAGGACGAATTGATCCCAATGCATGACCGCTTCGCGGTTCACCCCCATCCCTGACCCTTCCCCACAAGGGGGGAACGGAATCGTCCGCAGATCATGGAAGCGCTTGAGGACAAGCTCCATCCGGAGAGCTGGTTCAGCCAACTTCTCGAATACTCGCCGCGCACACTCCCCTTCCCCTTGTGAGGAGGGGCTGGGGGTATCACTGCCTGTGAACATCAATGTGGCGCTGTTAACGTTTGAAGGGAAACGCGCCGCACGCCAACAATCGGCGCCCAAACACAAAAAACCCGGCCAGAGGCCGGGTTTTTCGTTTGAACCGATCGTGGCCGGGTCTTAGGAGCCCAGGAAACCAGCGAACTTGTTCTTGAAGCGGGACACGCGGCCGCCGCGGTCCATCAGCTGACGGTCCCCGCCGGTCCAAGCCGGGTGGGACGTCGGGTCGATGTCGAGCGTGAGGGTGTCGCCTTCCGCGCCATAGGTGGAGCGGGTGAAGTATTCGGTGCCATCGGTCATGACGACCTTGATGGTGTGGTAGTCGGGATGGATATCCGCTTTCATGGCCGGTCCTTTCAAACGCCTCAAGGCTTCTTTCCGGGAAATCAGCCAAAGGGACGTAAACGAAGTAAAGGGCCGCCGATCCGGTTGCGGACGCCGCCCTCAGAAACATGAGGCGGGGATATACCCCATGGAGACAGGCAAGACAAGGGGCAAATTCCCGCATTCTCCACCTAAATCCTACAAGGGAAATCCGGCGCTCGCCCGCCCGCCGGCACGCCCGGACTTTCGCCGGGATCGTCACCAATGACATTGAGCCTCGCACGGATCGTGCTAAAGACATTGCGCAAAGAGTGAGGAGAGCCCCTTGGCCAGTGCCCCCGTTTCTGACCCGCAGACAGGTCCATCCCGGCGATCGATCAAACCCCTGGTCCGGCTGCTGCCCTATCTCCTGAAACACAAGGGCATGGTGGGCGCGGCCATCGTCGCCCTGTTCTCGGCCGCCGTGATCACCCTGGTGCTGCCGGCGGCAGTGCGCCGGATGATCGACAACGGCTTCGGCGCGGGCGATCCGGCGCTGGTCGATTCCTATTTTGCCGTCCTGATCGGTGTCGTCCTCGCCCTCGCCACGGCCAGCGCCTCGCGCTACTTCCTGGTGATGTGGATCGGCGAAAGGGTGGTCGCCGATGTCCGCTCCGACGTCTTCGCCCACATGACGCGGCTCAGCGCCGCCTTCTATGACGGAGCGAAATCCGGCGAGATCCTGTCGCGGCTGACCGCGGACACCACCCAGATCAAGTCCGCCTTCGGCGCGAGCGCTTCGCTTGCCATGCGCAACCTGATCATGTTCCTCGGTGCGGCGGTGATGATGGTCGTCACAAGCCCGCGGCTTTCGGTGATCGTGCTGGCAGCCATCCCCATCATCCTCATTCCGATCCTCGGCTTCGGCCGCCAGGTGCGCAAGCGCTCCCGTTTTGCCCAGGACACGCTCGCCGATGCCTCCGCCTATGCCAGCGAAATGCTCGGCTCGGTGCGCACGCTTCAGGCCTTTACCCACGAGCGCCGCAGTGCCGACCGCTACGGGTCGGCCGTCAATGCCGCGTTCCAGGCCGCTCGCAAGGCCATCATCGCCCGGGCCGCGCTCACCGGCTTTGCGATCTTCGTCATCGGCTCGAGCATCGTCGCGGTTCTGTGGATCGGGGCGAGCGACGTCTTTGCCGGACGCATCACCGGCGGCGAGCTCAGCCAGTTCCTGCTCTATTCCATCCTGGCCGCCGGCTCGCTCGCCGCGCTTTCCGAAGTCTGGGGCGAACTCTCCCAGGCGGCAGGGGCTGCCGAACGCCTGTCCGAGCTGCTGGAGATCCAGCCGGAAATCAGTGCACCGGCCAACCCCGTCCGCCTGCCGGAGACGCCACGCGGCGAGATCAGCTTCGACAAGGTCTCCTTCGCCTATCGGAACGCCACCAACATGCCGGTCGTCCGCGACCTGACGCTGACCGTCGCGCCCGGCGAGACGGTTGCCGTCGTCGGACCTTCGGGCGCGGGCAAGTCAACCCTGTTCAGTCTGCTGATGCGTTACTATGACCCGATCGAGGGCGCCATCCGCCTCAACGGCGTGGCGTTGCCGGAACTCGATCCGGAAGACCTGCGCAGGCACATCGCCCTGGTGCCGCAGGACACGGCAGTCTTCGGCGCCAGCATTGCCGAGAACATCGCCTACGGCCGGCCGGACGCCAGCCGAGAGGAAATCGTCGCGGCGGCGGAAGCAGCCCTCGCTGCTCCCTTCATCGAAACCATGGCCGAAGGCTACGATACGATGGTGGGCGAGCGCGGCATCACCCTGTCGGGAGGCCAGCGCCAGCGCATCGCCATTGCGCGGGCGGTGCTGAAAAGTGCTCCCGTCCTCCTGCTCGACGAGGCGACCAGCGCGCTCGACGCGGAAAGCGAGAACCTCGTGCAGCAGGCGCTTGACCGGCTGATGCAAGACCGGACGACGCTGGTGATCGCGCACAGGCTGGCAACGGTGCTGAAGGCGGACCGAATCGTGGTCATGGAAGACGGCCGCATCGTCGAAACCGGCACCCATGCGGAACTCAGCGCCGCCGACGGACTTTACGCCAAGCTCGCGCGCCTGCAGTTCGGCGCGGAGAAGGAATTGGAGATGGTGTGACCGCCCGGTGGCGGAGCCGGGTGCAAGAGACGGTTTCCCGAGGAAACGCGAAAGCCTGACCGGGCCGGCTCGTCACAGATACCACAAGGCCCCGGCTCGAGGCCGGATCGGCTGGTGAAGCGGAAAGGCCGCCTTGTCCTCAGTCTTCGTCGGGAAGCGCCACCGTGTAGTTCAGCGGCATGCGGCCGCCGTCGGCATAAATGGTCTGGCCGGTAACGTAGCTGGCATCATCGGAGGCCAGGAAAGCCGCGACACCCGCGATTTCGGACGGCTCGCCAACCCGCAGCATGGGCGTGCGGGACAGAAGGCGGGCCTTCGCAGCGGGATCCGCGTTCACGGATTCCAGCATGTCGGTCATGATCGAACCCGGTCCGATGGCATTGACACGGATGCCGTATTGGGCCAGCGAAACCGCCGTCGTCCGGGTCAGCTGGGCGAGCCCGCCCTTTGAAACGCAGTAGGCAAGCTGGTTCGGGATCGCCAGAAGGGAATTGATCGAGCTCATGTTGATGATGCAGCCCGGCTTGCCGCCTTCCTGTACCTTCTCGACCATGTGGCGCGCCACCGCCTGGGAGCACAGGAAAGCACCTTTCAGGTTGACCGACAGAACCCGGTCGAACTCGTCTTCCTCCAGGTCCAGGAAATCGGCGCCGATGACGATGCCGGCGTTGTTGACCAGGATGTCGACATCGCCGTAGGCGTTGAGCGTTTCGGCCACCAGATTGCGCGCGTCCAGGCGTTCGGAAACATTGCAGTGGAGGTACGTCGCCTCGCCGAGACTTTTCAGGTCATCGACCGCTTCCTCGCCGGCCTCATCATCCACATCGGCGACCACGACCTTTGCGCCGTCCATGACGAAACGCCTGGCAATGGCAAGACCGATCCCACGGGCTGCGCCGGTTACGATGGCGACCTTATTCTCCAAAGACACGGAAACCTCACCGTTGTTTGAGTAGCTGATCGAGCCTTATGTCCCGGCTGCAAAACGAAATCGGGCCGCTTCGCAGCGGCCCGACAGTATGTTGCATTTTTTGCCTTGTCGATGGCAGATCGACCCTTCCAGTAACGTCAGCTCAGGGGATCAGACGGAAATCCCGTGTGATTTCAAGGCTTCGCTGATTTCATCCAGGATGGCCGGGTCGTCGATCGTGGCAGGCATCTTGTAGCTTTCACCATCTGCGATCTGGCGCATGGTGCCGCGCAGGATCTTGCCGGATCGGGTTTTCGGCAGCCTGTCTACGGTGATCGCGATCTTGAAGGCGGCCACCGGTCCGATCTTGTCGCGCACCAGTTTCACCAGTTCGGTCTCGATCTCCTCATGCGGCCGGTCGACACCGGCTTTAAGGACTACGAAACCGCAGGGCAGTTGGCCCTTCAGCTTGTCGGCGATGCCGATCACCGCACATTCGGCGACATCTGCATGGGTTGCCAGCACTTCCTCCATTCCGCCGGTGGAGAGCCGGTGGCCGGCGACATTGATGATGTCGTCGGTACGCGCCATGATCGACAGGTAGCCGTCATCGTCGATGACGCCCGCATCGGCGGTCTTGTAGTAGCCGGGGAACTCGGCAAGGTAGGAATCAAAGAAACGCTTGTCCGCGTTCCACAGGGTTGGCAGGCAGCCCGGTGGCAACGGCAGCTTCACCACGATGTTGCCAAGCGTGTTTGCACCGAGCGGATGGCCGGCATCGTCCAGAACCTGGACGTCGTAGCCCGGCATCGGCACGGTAGGCGAGCCGGGTTTGACCGGCAGCTGGCCGAGCCCGAGCGGATTGCCGACGATGCTCCAGCCGGTCTCGGTCTGCCACCAGTGGTCGATCACCGGCACTTTCAGCTGATCGATCGCCCAGTTGACGGTTTCCGGATCGGCCCTCTCTCCGGCCAGAAACAGCGACCGATACTTGGACAGGTCATATTTCCTGATCAGCTCGCCGTTGGGGTCTTCCTTGCGGATCGCGCGGAAGGCGGTCGGAGCGGTGAACAGCGACGCGACATTGTGCTCCGAGATCACCCGCCAGAAAGTACCCGCATCGGGCGTTCCGACCGGCTTGCCCTCGAAGACGATGGTCGTGCAGCCGTGCAGCAGTGGCGCGTAGCAGATGTAGGAATGACCGACGACCCAGCCGACATCGGACGCGGCCCAGAAGACTTCGCCCGGCTTGACGTCGTAAAGGTTCGACATCGACCATTTCAGAGCCACCATGTGGCCGCCGTTGTCGCGCAGCACCCCTTTGGGCTGGCCGGTGGTGCCGGAGGTGTAGAGGATATAGAGCGGGTCGGTCGCCTTGACCGTGACCGGAGCGACCTTGCGGCCGGCCTCCCTGGCTTCCGCCTGCAGGGCGCCGAAATCGAAGTCCCGGCCCTCGGTCATGTCCGCTTTCAGTTCCTCGCGCTGGTAGACTAGGCAGAAATCGGGCTTGTGCGAGGACAGGTCGATGGCCGCGTCCATCAGCGGCTTGTAGGCAATGACCCGGCCGGGCTCGATGCCGCAGGACGCGGCGATGATGGCCTTTGGCGTCGCATCGTCGATGCGCGTTGCCAACTCGTTCGCCGCGAAGCCCCCGAACACCACCGAGTGAATGACGCCGAGGCGGGCGCAGGCGAGCATCGCCATGACCGCCTGCGGGATCATCGGCATGTAGAGGATGGCGCGGTCGCCCTTTTCCAGCCCCCGGTCGGCAAGGACGGCGGCAAGCGCGTCGACCTCGGCCAGCAATTCGGCGTAGGTGTAGCTTGCTTTCCGGCCGGTGACGGGGCTGTCGTAGATCAGTGCCGCCTGCCCGGAGCGGCCGCCCTCGATATGGCGGTCGAGGCAATTGTAGCAGGTGTTGCATTCCCAGTCCGGGAACCAGCGGCCGTATTGTCCCTGGTCCGGGTCGAACACCCTTCCGGATCTGGACACCCAGTCGATTTCCTCGGCGGCCGACGCCCAGAAACCAAGCGGGTCGTGCTTCCAGCCCTGATAGACCTCGTGATACCGGCTTGCCATGAACAGTCCTCCCAAAGACCCTTGCCCTGCCTGAATGCCGTCCTCCCGTGGATCGGATCCAGCCCTGCGCTTTTGACACCTAGAGTGGTGTGAGCGCACATGAAAATGCAAGAGCCCACGGCTAAGCAATTCGACGGTCGGGACTTTACGTAAGCACTCTGGCGTGGTTGTCTGCCGGTCCCGTTCCTGTCATTAATCCACCCTTTCGAGCACATGTCCCCTATCGCAGACCCTTGGTTCTACGCCGCCGCCATTCCGTCCGTTTTCCTGGTCGGTCTTTCCAAAGGCGGATTTGGCGGAACCTTTGCCATGCTCGGCGTTCCGATCATGGCGCTTGTCATTTCGCCACTTCAGGCGGCCGGCCTCATGCTGCCAATCCTGATCGTCATGGATATCGTGGCGCTCCTGGCGTACCGGGGCCAGGCGGACTGGCGCAGCCTCAGCATCCTGCTGCCGGCCGCCGTGCTCGGCATCGGGATCGGCTGGGCGACGGCCGCCTATGTCAGCGATGGCTTCGTCCTGTTCCTGATCGGCATCATGTCGCTGGCCTTCGTCGCCAACTATGTCTTCAAGCAACGCAAGGTGACCACCGCCGCCCGCCATAACCGGCCGAAGGGAACCTTCTGGGGCACCATCGCGGGCTTCACCAGCTTCATCAGCCACACCGGCGGGCCGCCCTTTCAGATGTACATGCTGCCGCTGCGCCTCTCGCCGACGCTGTTCGCCGGAACCTCGGTCATCTTCTTTGCAGCGATCAACGCGATCAAGCTGGTGCCCTATTTCCTGCTTGGCCAGTTCGACTCCACCAACCTGGCGACCTCCGTCACACTGTTTCCCGTTGCCCTGATCGCCACGCTCTGCGGCGTGAGGCTCGTCCGGATCGTGAAGGCGGAAACCTTCTACGGCATCATCTATATTTTCATGGCCGTCATCGGTGCGAAATTGACCTATGATGGTCTCGCCGGTTTCCTGTCGTAGCCCTTCGCGACGGGCGGAAACTTCCCCAATTGGTGCATTGCACAAAATCCGGTTTTCCGGTTTGATGCCCGAAAAATCGATCATGGGAGGATGATCATGGATGCCAGTGCCAGCCCTTTCACACAGGGCCTCGACAAGAACACCGCGAATTACGCGCCGTTGAGCCCGCTCAGTTTTCTGGCTCGGGCAGCGGAGGTGTTTCCCGACACCACGGCGATCATTCACGGACGCCAGCGGACCGACTACCGCACATTCTACCGTCGTTCACGCCAGCTGGCGTCGGCCCTGGTAAAGCTGGGCATCGGCAAAGACGACACGGTCTCCGTCATGCTCTCCAACGTGCCGCCGATGCTGGAGGCACATTACGGCGTGCCGATGACAAAGGCGGTGCTCCATTCCCTCAACACGCGCCTCGATGCGGCCATCCTAGCCTTTCAGCTCGATCACGCCGGTTCCAAGGTGCTGATCACCGACAGGGAATATGCGCCCGTCATCAAGGAAGCGCTTGCGATCGCCACGGTGAAACCGACGGTGATCGACTATTCCGATCCGGAGTTCCCGCAGGACGGCGAACGCCTCGGGCCCCTGGACTACGAGGCGTTCCTGCAGTCCGGCGATCCGGACTTCGCGTGGTCGCTTCCCGACGACGAATGGGACGCGATCGCGCTCAACTACACCTCCGGCACGACGGGCAACCCGAAAGGTGTCGTCTACCATCACCGCGGGGCCTATCTGCTGGCCCAGGCCAACATCCTCACCGCTTCCATGGCCAAGCATCCGGTCTATCTGTGGACCCTGCCGATGTTCCATTGCAACGGCTGGTGTTTTCCCTGGTCGATCTCGGTCGTCGCGGGCACGCACGTGTGCCTGCGCTGGGTCCGTCCGAACACCATGTGGGACCTGATCGCCGACGAACAGGTGACCCATCTGTGCGGCGCGCCGATCATCATGTCGACGCTCCTGAACGCCGCGCCCGACCAGAAGCGCGACCTGGACCGCGAGGTCGAGTTCTTCACCGCCGCCGCCCCTCCACCGGAAAGCGTGCTTGCGGCCATGAAGACGGCGGGCTTCAACGTCACCCATCTCTACGGCCTGACGGAAGTCTACGGCCCGGCGGTGGTCAACGACTGGAAGGGCGAATGGAACGACCTGCCGCCCGACCTTCAGGCGCAGAAGAAGGCCCGGCAGGGCGTGCGCTATGTAGCGCTTGAAGGCCTGACGGTTCTTGACCCGGAAACGATGGAACCCGTGCCCGCGGACGGCGAGACCCTAGGCGAGGTCATGTTCCGCGGCAACGTGGTCATGAAGGGTTACCTGAAAAACCGGCAGGCCACGGAAGAGGCCTTCAAGGGCGGCTGGTTTCATTCCGGCGATCTCGGCGTTCTGCACCCGGACGGCTACATCCAGCTCAAGGACCGCTCCAAGGACATCATCATCTCGGGCGGCGAAAACATCTCCTCGATCGAGGTCGAGGACGTGCTCTACAAGCATCCCGACGTTCAGGCTGCCGCCGTCGTCGCCCGGCCGGACGAGAAATGGGGCGAGACCCCTTGCGCCTTTGTCGAACTGAGAAGCGGAGCGGACGTCACCGAGGCAAGCCTGATCGCCTTTTGCCGCGAGCATCTGGCGGCCTTCAAGGCGCCCAAGACGGTCGTTTTCTGCGACCTGCCCAAGACCTCGACCGGCAAGATCCAGAAATTCGCGCTCAGGGAACAGGCAAAGGCCCTGTGAGCGCCGGACCTCGGGCATCGGGCACCGGACAAAAAAAACGCCGCGTCAGACGCGGCGTTTCGAAATCTCCGGCAGGCGACCTAATGGAGGGTCACGTCATGCCGTATTCGTTCGATTTCATCCTTGATCTTTAGCTTTTGCCTTTTCATGTCAGCCAATTCCAGGGAGTCAGTACTCGGGTGCAACTGAGCATCTTCAATCCTGCGTTCCATTTCCGCGTGACGGCGCTCAAGTTCTGCGAGATGCGACTGCATTGACATGGATAAACCTCCTGTCTGTTGGCTCAACCCGCGCATCGTGCCACAGGAAATCGGGCCTTGTCGATTGAAGAATGCGCATATCTGAAGCGTTTCGCCGCCAAATTAAGCATTCCCGCGATCATCCTTAGGAAACCTTGAAAAAGCGGAACCAAATAAGCCTCTCATAACACTGGAAATTTCCCCCTCGAAAATTTGCCGGTTCACAAATTTCACATGGGTCAATATTTCGCATTCCGCCACTTCCCGGGGCCCGGGAACCGGAACCCGGAGCCTGGCTGCGGGAATTTCCGGAAATTATCCGCTCTCCCCCCGCGATGGACGCGGAAACGGCTTCCGGCCCGGCAGGCAGGGTCTGTCCTTGCCGCCCCTCCCGAAGACGACATTCCGGTGCAAGTCTCCGAAATCGCCCGTCGAAATCGCCTTTCAAATGGTTCAATATTCAGGCGAAACGCTCTATCGTGCCGGACAGCAGAAAAACGACCTGGGACGGATGTCCGGTTTGGGGGAAATAGATGGCGCAAATGGACAATGATGCCTTGCGTAGGGAACTGGCGCAGCTTCGTCAGGAACACAGGGACCTCGACGTCGCTGTGGAAGCGCTTGCAGCAACATCCAATTACGACGCGCTACAACTCCAGAGGCTGAAAAAGAAAAAGCTGATGATCAAGGACAAGATCACCGCCCTGGAGGATCAGCTCTTCCCCGATATCATCGCCTGACCTGCGCCCCTCCGGCAAAACCCGTCGTGCAAGGCCGGGTTCGTGCCGGCCGCGACCATTTTCCCGCAGATTCGCGCTTGCGATGCGCCGCGCGCTGCCTATACTCCGCGGCTCTTCCGAACCCGCCGGAAACTGGAGCAAGATATGGCAAAAGCGGATGTCGCGATCATCATGGGCAGTCAGTCGGACTGGCCGACAATGAAACATGCGGCCGATACGCTCGATCAGCTCGGTATCAGCTACGAAGCGCGCATCGTCTCCGCCCACCGCACGCCGGACCGGATGTACGCCTTTGCCAAGGGCGCCAAGGCGGAAGGGTTCAAGATCATCATCGCGGGCGCCGGCGGCGCCGCCCATCTGCCGGGAATGACCGCCGCGCTGACGCCGTTGCCCGTCTTCGGCGTTCCGGTCGAAAGCCGAGCCCTCTCGGGCGAGGACAGCCTCCTGTCCATCGTGCAGATGCCGGCAGGCATTCCGGTCGGCACCCTGGCCATCGGCAAGGCAGGGGCGACCAATGCCGCCCTTCTGGCCGCGGCCGTGCTTGCGCTCAACGACGCGGGCATCGCGAACGCACTCGATACCTACCGGGCAGACCGCACGGCAGCCGTCGCGGACCAGCCGTCGGATGAGGCTCATTGAGCTTCCGCAAGCTGAGGGATTTCAGATCATGAGCGCAACCACCCGGCTTCGCCCCGGCGATACGATCGGAATTCTCGGTGGCGGGCAACTCGGCAGGATGCTGGCGCAATCGGCGGCCAGCCTCGGCCTGAAAACCCATGTCCTCTGCCCCGATCCGAACAGTCCGGCCTTTGAGGTCTGCGCCGCCTATTCCGTCGCCCCTTACGAAGACCTCGACGCACTCGACCGGTTTGCGGCGTCCGTTTCCGTCGTCACCTACGAGTTCGAGAACGTTCCGGGACCGACCGCC
>JBNKGB010000009.1:0-75373 GCA_050289605.1 Roseibium sp.
AGGTGAGACTGAGCAGCCCGATGCTGCGTTGCATATGCGCCACGACGATTCCCCCGGCCAAGTCGGGGCGAGCTTAGCCGAGGGAATGGTTCAACGGGAAGATGTATGTGACGGGGTACAAAGGGCCTCGAACACTTTTGGGCGAACGCGGAACGAGCGGCCCATCCTTCGAGACGGACCTTGCGGTCCCCCTCAGGATGAGGGCGTGAGTGTGGAACGCCCCAGGAGGGCTCTCAACCCGTGCTGCCTCATCCTGAGGAGCGCACGTGCGCGCGTCTCGAAGGATGGACCTCGAGTGAAAACGCAAGCCACTTCCGCTGACTAGCCGATAGCTACGAACTTGCTTGGAGCTTCTCTGCTAAGCGTTCGCAATCTTTCGGGTTACGAGTGGTTTTCGGGCAAATAGCGATAAAATCTGCTGCATGGGATTTGAGATGAGGCAAGAGTTCAAAATTGCCTTTCTTGGATGTCATTCGGGAGAGGACCTTGTAGGTCCATTCTCCGTGCTGCATTTCTGTTCGAATGAATTTCGAAATCTCGGGTGTGGATGGCCATTGGCCCAAAAGCATGATGGCCTCATTCGTCTTGTTGTTTTTTTCGGCATTTAGGATCCGCAACGCCTTCAAGGCGTCGACACTCACTGCATATTGTGGATAGTCATCCAGCGTGTCGTATCCAAGGGCGTTGGTCACAAAGGCTAAATTGTCAAATGGTTTGCTAGGTTCAGCTTTTACGCATTCGATTAGGAAAAGACTTTCTTTTTTGTTCGGTGATATCCAAGGGCCTTTCAGCTCTCTCTTGTATGGCGTTTCGTGGTAGGCGATCAGTTCTCCGCCTTTTTCAGTTGCCCATCTGAGTTCAACGACGTCTTCTGGGTATCGCCCCGCACACTTTTTATTCTGGCTGGGAGCCCAAGACCTGTCGTAAAGGATCGCATCCCATTTTAGGTGGTTCGATGATGCTTGGATCTTTGGACACGAAAAGAACGCGTTGCGAGCTCGAGTAGCTCCAGACAGGTTTTCCTGAGCGTGCGCCTTCGTTACGCATTGCTCGCCCCAATCGCGCTGATACACGTGGCCTTGGGCCGCGACGGTATCGACTATTCCGAGCTCCAGAAGCTCCAGGTCGATCCATCCGGAATTCACGAGAATGGCCTTGACTGCACCCTTTTCGGGCACCGGTTTGCGCGGCCATGAATTGACTTCCGATACCCTATCCTGAAACTCCGAATAGAGTTTGTGCTTCGAGTAATAGTAGTAAAAAATGGGAGATATGCCGATTATAAGTGTAATTGACCCAATAAAAAATCTTCTCTTATCAAAAAAAATAAAACTCAAGTATAGAGATAGAATAAATGGCGCGTAAAATATCAAATTAGCTACAAATAAAATCAAAAATAAGATCGCAAATATGAAGGCAAATCCGGCTGCCATATCAAAACCTATTCTGTAAGCGGCTCGGTGCACAAAAATATTTTTGCAACAAACAGCGACCTGAGCAGCCGCCGATCATGGCGGTCTTCAGGTTATAACCAACTGGTTGCCAAACTCTATAGCTTGTATCTTGGGTAGAGCGCGCCGCCGCTTACGCCTCTTCGGCCGCCTTGCGGATGGCCGCAATATTGCCCGCATAGCTCTCTACCGAACCACCCTTGAAGACAGCGGAACCGGCGACCAGAACGTTGGCGCCTGCCGCCGCGACGAGCGGGGCGGTTTCCGGGGTGACGCCGCCGTCGATTTCAAGATCGATCGGTCGGTCGCCGATCATGGCCTTGAGGCGGCGGGTCTTTTCGACCTGGGAGTGGATGAATTTCTGGCCGCCGAAGCCGGGGTTCACCGTCATGACCAGGATCAGGTCCAGCCGGTCGAGGACGTATTCGAGCACGTTTTCCGGGGTTGCCGGGTTCAGCGACACGCCGGCCTTCTTGCCGAGATTGCGGATTGCCTGCAACGAGCGGTCCAGATGGGTCGTTGCTTCCGCATGCACGGTGATGATGTCCGAGCCTGCCTTGGCGAAGGCTTCCAGGTAGGGATCGACCGGCTCGATCATCAGGTGGGTGTCGAAGACCTGGTCCGTGTGCGGGCGGAGCTTGGCGATCACGTCCGGGCCGAAGGTGATGTTCGGCACGAAGTGGCCGTCCATCACGTCCAGGTGGATCCAGTCGGCACCGGCTTCCACCACGTCGCGGACTTCCTGCCCGAGCTTGGAAAAGTCGGAGGCAAGGATCGAAGGAGCGATTTTGATGTCGCGCGGCATGGCGTTCTCCCGGACAGGCCAATTCGGTCGGTGAAGCGACCGATTTCAACAATTCCGCCGCGCTAACACTTCTCGCTTCTCAGGGCAAGATGGCGCGAGGCGTCTCAATCGGTTTAGAGGTTCACAGACGTCCGGTTATTGCCAGGTATCGCCGGTCGGGGCCCTCAAAGCCGAGGCTTTCCATCTGGATCAGGATGGCGAAGACGGGCGGCGCGTCGCCTGGAAAATGGGTGAGGACGCGTTCGATGCGGTAGCCGAGCGGACATTTGCGGCTTTCGGGAACGCTCTTGTCCTCGTTGAGAACACGGGTGACGCCATCATGGAGCATGGTCAGCCGGAACCCCTTTGTCTCGGCGCCGTAGCTCTGACATTGGCCGGAGGGCAGGTCGTACTCTTCGAGTGTCAGGTCCATCGGGGCGTTGTCGGGCAATCCGGGCAGCTTCGGCAGCACGCTCATCCTGTGCGGATCAGTCGCCAGTTCCGTCGGCGGATTCATTCCGGCGATCCGACCTTTTCCGGCAACGGCTCTCGACTGCAGCAGAGCCTGGGCCTTTGCGCGGTTCTCGGCGCGTACAGCCGACAGCGCGCTGTCCCCCGCCTCTCCAAGACCCGCATCGGTATCGTCGCGAAGCCGGAAGGGCGAAGGGGGCACCCATGTGTCACCGATCACGTCGACGACGAAGATCTCCGAATAGGGGAAACCCGAACCGTCCTGGATGCCGTATTGCTCGAAGGCGAAAGTGGTGCCGTCGCGCGAAAAGCCGAGAACCTGAAGATCGGCGGTGTCTCCGGCCTGTGCCGCCGGGGCAAGCCATAGAAGGGCGGCAAGGACAGGCAGGCTCCGCAGGACGGTTCCGGCAAGGCCTTTGAGTTGGGACTGGATCACCGGCATCGTTCTTCCTCTGGCTGCGTTTCGGTTCGCCCGAAACAAGCATGACGGAAATGAAGGGTCAGGTCTGCTGCGTCACAGTTTTTTCGTTTTGCCGGCAGAACACGCGCACGAAGGGTTTCAGCATCATCGGCAATATGTAGATAGGGAACTGGCCGACGGCGAACCAGAGCCAGGTGAATTCCGGCAGGGTGCCGCCGAAAGCGGCAACCATCAGGCCCATGTTCCTCGTGCCGCAGGTGTGGGCGATCGCGTAGGCATCCTCACGTGTCGCAGGGGCGAAGATCGCGAGTGTCAGCCCGATCTGGAATATGGCCAGGCAGAAGGTAAGCGCGGTCAGGCCGAGGGTGAAGAGCGGTTTTGCCGCAAAACTCGCGGCGACGCCGTCCATGGCGGCGATGGCGAAGAAGAGCAGCAGCAACACGTTCAGGCCGCTGATGTGATGCGTGCCGCGGGACAAGCGTTCCTGCCCGGCGAGCTTGCGGAAGAGCGCGGAAACCAGAAAGGCGCCGGCCAGCAGGAGGGACAGCTGCACAGCCAGGCCGCCGACGCTGAGCGGCAGGGACGGGCCCAGCATCAGCTTGCCGATGAAGGGGGCGGTGAGCGGAGTGACGACCAGCGCGGCGACGGAGAGGGCAAGGCTCAGCGTGCCGTCGAGGCCAAGCAGGTAGATGAAGGCAGGCGCGGCCATGACCGGCGGTGCGGCGGTCGCGATGAAGAGCGCCAGCAGCACGTCCGGTCCGAGGGTGGACGTGTCGATGAAGCCGAGAACGAACAGGGTCAGGAGCGGTGCGCCGAGCATCATCCAGAACAGGGCAGCCAGGAGGAGCGCGGGACGTCTCAGCCGCATGCGGATGGCCTTCTGGTCGACACGCAGGAAAGCAAGCGTCAGCAGGGCGAATACGGCCAGGCTGAGATAGGGGCGAAAGACGGCCGACAGGGCCGGAAGCGCCATGCCGATGAAGATACTCACAGCCAGGGCGGCTGTTCCATGGCGGCCCGTCCAAGCCAAGCCTGCCCCGATCATTCGAATCATCTAATGTTGTCTCCAGGAATTCTCATGCTGTGGCAGGCACTGCTTTTCTATCGCGGACCGGCGTGCGGCCGCCCTTCAAGGTTACATATCCCATGGCTGACCCAGCTTCGACCGGAAAGGGCAGGACGGCGCAGACTAGCCCGCTTTTGGGCGCTTCGCCATCATCTGTGTCGATCGCGGCCGGGTCGGGACGGCTCCTGGCGGAATGGTGCTCCGCCTCCTGCGGCACACACCGGTGTGAGAACCGGCAGGCCGCCGGGTGGCGCCGGACTGTGGGGAGGTGACGCGATTGGGAGGGCGGCAACTGCGTACATTCGACGTCATGGTTCTGGGCGCGGGCATTGTCGGCGTGTGCACGGCGATCCACTTGCGTCGTCTCGGACTGGACGTCGCCCTGATCGACCGCAAGCATCCCGGCGCAGAGGCATCCAGCGGTCATGCGGGGATCGTGAAACGCAACGGTTTCGCACCGCGCACGCTGCCGGGCCGTCCGCAGGATCTGCTTGCCAGCCTTTTCCGGCCGTCCTGTGCCTTTTCCTGCGATATCAAGACGCTGCTCCGCCAATTGCCCTGGATCCGGCAGTATCAGGCCGCCAGCAGCGGGCGTGGTCTTGAGGCCTATTCTCGGGTGATTGCTCCCCTGCGGGCTTTCGCCGTCGAGGAACACCTGGAACTCGCCAGGACGACGAACGCCGACCGGTACTACCGGCAGGGCGGCTGGCTGCATCTTTACCGCTCGGAAGCGGCATTTCGCCAGGACGAAGCCGAGCGCCTTTATGCGCGCGTTTTCGGCGTTGCTCACGACGAGCTGAACGAAAGCGAACTCGGCAAGCTCGAGCCGGGTCTGAAAACTGTGAACCTGAAGGCGGTTTACTGGCCTGAAAGCCATTCGGTTTCCAACCCGGATACCGTCGTCGATGCCTTCTGGCGGACCTATGTCCAGGAGGGCGGTGGCTATTTCCGCGGCGATGCCGGGAAACTCCGGCGGCAACGGGGTGGGTTCACACTGGCAGGCGAGCAGGGCGAACTGTTCGCCAGGAATGCCGTCATTGCCCTTGGCGCCTGGTCGGAGGAAGTTCTGAAGGGTTTCGGCGAGAGCTATCCTCTGGCCGTGCAACGCGGTTACCACATGCATTACCGGCCCGTGTCCGGTGCCTCGTTGTCGCGACCGGTTGTCGATGTGGAAAACGGCTGTGTGCTGACACCGACCGACAAGGGCATCCGCCTCACCACAGGGGTGGAACTGGCCGGGCGGGATACGCCGCCAAATCCAGCAATCATCAAGCTGGCAAAACGGCGGGTGGAGGAATTTTTTCCCCTTGGACGACCGATGCAGGACGAACCCTGGATGGGATCCCGACCGTGCCTGCCCGATTCCCTTCCCGTTGTCGGTGCCTCGCTGACCGTTCCCAGGCTGTGGCTCAATTTCGGCCACGGCCATGACGGATTTACCCTCGGGCCGGTCACAGGCCGGCTTCTCGCGGAAAAGATTGCCGGAAAAGCGCCGTTCCTGGACATGACCGGCCTGTCCCCAGGCCGTTTCGCGCTCTGAACCGGACAGTCTGAAAAGAAGTCCTTTCAAGAGTCCGGCGGTGCCGGGGCGGTCCGGGCGGCAGGGTCAGTTTTCGCGTAGCGGCAGGGCGACCGTATCCTTGACCGTATTGACCACGATGCGTGACTGGACGTCGGACACCAGAGTGTTGTCGAGCAGCTTGAGTCTCAGAAAACTGTCGTAGGTTTTTATGTCGTCCGTAACTACCTTAATGAGATAGTCGACCGCGCCGGTGATGCGTTCGCAGGTGACGACTTCGGGCCAGTGGTGAACCAGCTTGTCGAAGGTTTCCATGTTTTCCCGGCTGGGAACGGCAAGTTTCACGAAGGAATAGGCAACGAAGCCGAGACCGACCGATTCCCGGTCGATAATGGCGGTGATCTGCCGGATGATGCCCTGTTCCTTCAGGCGTTTGATCCGGCGCCAGCACGGGGTCTGGCTCATGCCGGCTTCCTTTGCCACCTCCGCAATTGAAAGCGACGCATCGCGCTGAAGAACCTTGAGAACACGGATGTCGGACGGGTCGAGAAGATATTTGTCTGCCATCGGTTATTTTAGGAATTTTTATGCTGCCTATGGGTGATTGGGGGTGACGATAGCACAGAAATTGCCGGAGAAAAGGATGATATTTATCTGAAGGAAATGGTTGCCCTGAGGCGCGGCCGCACCAAGTGCCTTATGAGGAGGAAGTCGGATGAATGTGCATATGCCACCCGTGACCCTGGAGGACAAATATGTCGCGACAGAAGGACGGGTCTATCTGACCGGCATACAAGCGCTTGTCCGTCTGGTAATGGACAGGGCAAGGCTCGACCGGCTGTCCGGATTAAAGACGGGCGGTTTTGTATCCGGTTATCGCGGATCGCCGCTGGCGGGCTACGATACCGAGCTGATGCGCGCCAAGCGCCATCTTTCGAAATATGACATCGTCTTCAAGCCGGGCGTGAACGAGGAACTCGGCGCGACCGCCGTCTGGGGCAGCCAGAAGCTGCGCGGGGAAGGCGGCGTCGGCCGGCCGACCGCTTATGACGGCGTCTTCGGCGTGTGGTACGGCAAGGCACCGGGCGTCGACCGGGCAGGCGATGTCCTGCGGCAGGCCAATGCTTCCGGCACCGACCGCAACGGCGGCGTGCTTGCACTTGCGGGCGACGACCATCTGGCAAAATCTTCCATTCTGCCTGCGCAGAGCGAATTCTATTTCGAACATGCCGAAATTCCGGTGCTCAATCCGGCCGACATCCAGGATGTTCTGGACTTCGGCCTGCACGGCCTGGAAATGTCCCGCTTCACCAGTCTGTGGACGGCGCTGATCTGCGTTGCCGACACGATGGACGCCTCGGCGACCATCAACGTGTCGCCGGACAGGCTGCGCCTCGTGCGTCCGCTCGACGGCGATCCGCGCAAGGACTACCACCAGAATCGCGACCTTCTTCTCGGCAACCGCCTGGAGACGGAACGCCTCGTGCGCGAACTGCGAATTCCGGCGGCCCAGAACTATGTGCGCACCAACGGCCTCGACCGGGTGACCTTCGGCATACGCCAGAACGTGAAACTCGGCATCGTCGCCTCCGGCAAGGCCTATCGCGACCTGCTGCAGGCGCTGGACCTGATGGGTATCTCCGAGGACTTTGCCAGGTCGCTCGGGCTTGCGGTCTACAAGGTTGCCATGACCTGGCCGATCGAGCCCCTCGGGCTCCGGGACTTCGCCCGCGGCGCCGAACGCCTTCTGGTCGTGGAACACAAGCGGGCCTTCATGGAGCCGCAGATCAAGGACCTTTCCTATCACTGGCCGGAAATGAGTCGTCCGGAAATCTGGGGCAAGAAGCGCCCCGACGGCACGCCGTTCCTGTCGGACGTTCTGGAAATCTCGGTCGCGGAACTGATCGAGGGCCTGATGGCCTGGCTGCCGTCCGACGCGGTTTCGGAAGACATGCGCACTGTCGCCAACCGCATGACCCAGCAGGCCATGTGGGCTCAGGGGCACGCGGAGCGCGCCGCGCGCATTCCCTATTTCTGCTCGGGCTGCCCGCATTCGACCTCGACCAATACGCCGGAAGGCTCGCGCTCCATGCCGGGTATCGGCTGCCACGCCATGACGGAAATGGCCGGCCGCACCACCGAAGGCCAGATCGCCATGGGCGGCGAGGGGATTCTCTGGGTCGGCCAGCAGCCCTTCTCCGGCGACAGCCACGTCTTTGCCAACATGGGCGACGGCACCTATTTCCATTCCGGCATCCTGGCGATCCGGCAGGCGCTCGCGTCCAATGTGCCGATCACCTACAAGATCCTCTACAATGATGCGGTTGCCATGACCGGCGGCCAGAAGGTCGACGGAATCTTGTCGGTGCCGCGGATCACGCGCCAGTTGGAGGCCGAAGGGGTCGAACGGATCGCGGTCGTCTCGGAAAATCCGGACAGCTACGGCAGCTGGGCGTCTATCGCGCCGGGGACGAAAGTTCACCACCGCGACGAGTTGATGGACGTGCAGAAGGAACTGCAGTCGTTCAACGGCGTCTCGGTCATCGTCTACGACCAGACTTGCGCCGCCGAAAAACGCCGCCGGCGCAAGAGGGGCCAATTCCCGGATCCGGACATGCGCCTGTTCATCAACGACCGGGTCTGCGAAGGCTGCGGCGATTGCTCGGTCCAGTCCAACTGTCTGTCTGTTGAACCGCTGGCAACGCCGTTCGGCGAGAAGCGCGTGATCAACCAGTCGAGCTGCAACAAGGACTTTTCGTGCATCAAGGGTTTCTGCCCGTCCTTCGTCGAAATCGACGGGGCAGCCCTGAAGAAGCCGAAAAAGGCCGATGTCGATATCGACGCCCTGGTTCGGGAGCTGCCGCAACCGGTTCTGGCACCGCTCGATCGCACCTGGAACACGCTGGTCGCCGGTATCGGCGGCATGGGTGTGACCACCATCAGCGCCGTCTTGGCGATGGCGGCCCATATCGACGGCAAGCAGGCCTCGACGCTGGATATGACCGGCCTTGCCCAGAAGGGCGGCCCGGTGACCTCCCACGTGCGCTTCGCCGCCAGCGACAAGTCCATCGAGGGCCCGCGTGTCCCCGCGGCAAGCCTGGATCTGCTGATCGCCAGCGACATGGTGGTTGCCACCAACGCCGAACAGCTGGCCCTTGCCCACCGCGGCAAGATGCTGACCGTTGCCAACACCAAGGTGGCGCCGACCGCCGAATTCGTTCTGAAGCAGACGCTCTCCTTCGACGAAACCCGCATGGATCTGGCCCTGCGGCAGGCCTCGGGTACCTACCTTGCCATGAACGCGGCCGATATCGCCGAAAAGCTCCTGGGCGATGCCATCTATGCCAACATGCTGCTGGTCGGCATGGCCTTCCAGAGCGGTGCCCTTCCGGTCTCCGACTACGCCCTTGAAACGGCACTGGAACTGAATGGCGCTGCGGTCACGAACAACATCAAGGCGTTCCGGGCAGGCCGGGTTCTGGCCGCAGATGCGGAGAAACTTCTGAAGGCGTTGCCGGCGGAAGAAAAACCGGCGGTCCTGAGCCTAGACGAGAAGATCGCCTTCTATGCCAGGGAACTGACCGCCTACCAGAACGCCGCCTATGCATCGCGTTACCTTGACCTCGTCGCCAGGATCAAGGCGGCGGACGAAGCCCATGGACCGGGTACCCTGCGGCTGACGCAGACAGTTGCCGACCTGCTCTTCAAGGTTATGGCCTACAAGGACGAATACGAGGTCGCCCGGCTTTATTCCGACCCGGCTTTCAAGCGCAAGATCGCGCAACGGTTCGAAAACCCGGGCAAGATCAAGGTGCATCTGGCGCCACCGCTCCTGGCACATCGCAAGGACCCGAAGACCGGACGGCCGGAAAAGATCGCCTTCGGTCCCTGGATCTTCACGGTCTTCAGACTTCTGGCCGGGTTCAAAGGCGCACGCGGCAAGTGGTACGATCCGTTCGGCCTTACCGCCGAGCGCAAGGCGGAGCGCGCACTGATCGCGCAGTACGAAGGCGACATCGCCGAGATCCTGAACCGTCTGCCTGAGGGCCACTACGGTCTTTTGGTGGAACTGGCCCGTGTGCCCGACCTTGTGCGCGGCTTCGGCCCGGTAAAGGATGCCAACATGGAAAAGGCAGCCGACAAGCGGCAGCGGCTTCTCGATCAGCTGAACAGGCGCAATGACGGCGGCAGCGATAATGCCGATACGTCCAAGGACTTCCTTGCGGCGGCCGAATAGGCCCTTGTCCGGCAACGAATGAAAAAGAACCGGCGCCACACGGCGCCGGTTATTTTGGTCGATCGAAGTGGTCCGGCCGATCTCAGGCCCAGGGCCCACGCGTGCGGCATTGACGTTTCTCTTCTTCCCAGGCTCTCAAGCCGTTGTCCGCAAGGACGTCCCGCAGCAGATCTCCGGGAACTTGCCTTGGCTTGCGGTGTACGAACGCCGTGGACAGGGACGTCCACGCTGTCGCGAGAACTGCCGTCCATCCGCTGCTGCCGGGACGCCGGGACGGGCGGGTGGGAAAATGGATCATCTGGCGGGACATGACTCACTCCAATAAAGAAATTATTTGCTTTCTTTATTTGTGTTGCGGAACGAGTCTGTCAATAAAGAAAGAAAGTTATTTTTTAATTCTGGTGCGCCGGACAGGGAATGATTGACGCCGGATAATCGAGGGGAACCCAAAACCGGAAATCCGCCGGGAAGGCCGCCAATTGTTTCCGCGCGCTTTACCTTAGGGCAGTCCTGCCGTGCCTCCGGCGACCGTCCGGCGGTTCCAGGCGCGAAGTCACCGATGGCAGGCGGAAAACTTTTTTTGGAAAAATCCGCAAGAAAATCGGCAGCGGATTTTGGGTGCCGGTCAGAGCGTGTGAAAGAGAGAGTGGTTGAATTTCAGGTACTTGCGGCGGGTGTTCGGCAATTGAAGACAAAACCCGGAAAGTTTTATGAAAACTCGATTACATTCTCGAAAATCGCGTTTCTCACTTCTTTAATTCTGCGTTTCATTCTCGGTCCACTGCCGCATCGGCACTAATTGAGAGCTGGTATCGAATATGACTGAAGCGTTGAAAACAGAACTTGTAAACTTCTCGGAGTTGACCGGCGAAGCCGGAAACGCCCGGAAGGCTGAGCTGGCGCGTCATGTCGCAACATTGTTTGCTCTGACATCCGATCGCTGCTCGGACGAGCAAGTTGATATTTACGACTCGGTTCTTCTTCGTCTCGTCGACATGGTCGAGGCCGAGGTGCGCAGATATGTGGCCGAACAGATGTCGAGCCTGCGCCGGGGACCGGAAGAAACCATCCGCCGGCTCGCGGACGACGACATCGAGGTTGCCGAGCCGATCCTTCTGAGGTCTACCGTCCTGCGCGACGCTGATCTGACCAGGATTGCCGAAAAACACGGGAACGCCCACCGGTTCGCCATCGCGCAGCGTGAAGTGCTCTCCGAGGAAGTGACCGATGTTCTGATCCGCAAGGGCGACCTGAAGGTAAAGCGGAAAGTCGCCGGCAACGACGGTGCCCGTCTTTCGGAGACTTCGGTTTCGACCCTGATCAGCGATGCGGCCTCCGATGCCACATTGCAGCTCTTCCTGAGCGACCGCTCCGACCTTGCTGAATCCCAGATCGCAAGCCTGGTCGCCGTCGCTAGCGAGGAAGTGCGAAAAAAGCTCCTTGCGGCCGGTCAGAAAGAGGAAGCTGAACGCGTCGTTGAAGCAGCCGATATCGCCGCTCAGCGCATGTCGAACCAGTATTGGCTTGGCCGCTATGATTTCGAAACCGCCCGCAGCCGCGTGCTTCTGCTCGCCAAGCGCGGCATGGTCAATGAGGCGGCCCTTCGCCGCTTCGCTTCGGAAGACAGGTTCGCCGAAGCGGTTGCCACCTTTGCCTGGCTCGTCCGTTGTGGTGTCGAGGAAGTCAGCCACTGGATGGTGCGCCCGGACCCCGAACCCTTTGTTGTCCTGGCAAAGGCCTCCGGGTTGACCGCCATCACCGTCGGTTCCCTTCTGGCGATCGGCCCCTGGCGTCACCGGCTTTCTCCGGAAGCCCGCAGCGAGGCAATGTCCCTGTTCGAGCGGATGACCGTCGCGGAAGCAAGACGCAAGATGGCCCACTGGAACCAGGCGGCCCTGAACTAGGCTCGGACACGGCGCCCGCATTGCCGAGGACCCGGTCGACGACCGGGTCCTTTCTTTTTCAAGGCGCTTCATCCTCGTGCCCCTCTTTTGAAGAGTGGTCCTTCCGGTCGATCCGGGGCGGGCTTCCTTTCCATCGCGGGCGAACCATGCTTTAGAAACGCTGGACGTTCGGAGCGACTCGCCGCGGGGCAGACATGTGCTTTTCAATAAGATCCTTCATTCGGCCGGTACAGGCCTCCGCGTCCTTGCGGACGGTTGCTGTCGTTCTTGCCGCCATTCTTGCCTGGTCCGCCGCCTACGAGGCGGCTGCCCCGGCGCAGGCTCAGGGAATATCGGGGTTCTTTTCCTTCGGGGAGAAGGACAGTGAAACCGGCGCCGACGAAACGGCCGCCGCTCCCGCCGCCGATGAGGCCGTCCCGGAGGAGGAAGGCGAGGGCGCGAAGGCGATGGAGGCTCTCGACACTTTCCTGGAGGATGCGCTGGAAGCCCGCGACACGTTCAGATCGATCGTCGCAGAAGTGCCGACCATCCACAATTCCGTGCTGTCCGTCCTGCAGGCGCAGGGCAAGGATGACGGGTTGAAATGGATCGCGACCACGCTGGCAAATGTCGTTCTCGCCGTCCTGGCGGGCCTTGCGGTGATGGCGCTGTTCCGGTTTTGGGGCCGGCGCCAGTTTGTTGGCCTGTTCAAGGCGGAGGCCGAAACGAGGGCCGACAAGATCATCTACCTGTTCAGCCGCGGCTTGCTGATGCTCGCCTCGGTGGTGGTGTTCTTTGCCGTTTCAGCGCTTGTCTATCTTGCGATCGGAACGGGACTGGAAGCGGCCAACCAGACCGCTCTTGTCGTGCTGAGCGTCATCTCGGTGTTTTTCGTGTTGCGGGTCATCTGGTTCAACATGCTCACGCCCGACGCGGAAAGCCATCGCCTGGTCGCGCTCACCACGCCGGAGGCAAGGTCGCTTTATCGCGCTCTCCTGGCCGGCGGCGCCATCAGCTTGTCGGCAATCGGATTCTGCCTGTGGATGGAACGCCTCGGGCTGCCGGATCAGGTGCAGAAGGTGGCCCTGATCGCCGCCTCGGCGATCGGCATGCTGATCCTGACCGTCATCGCGATCGTTTACCGCAAGACGGTCGCCCGTCTGATCCGGGGCAGGAAGGGCGAGAACGCGACTGCCTGGCGCAAGGTTCTGGCGGGCGGATGGCATTTCATTGCCGTCCTATATTTCGTCCTCGCCTGGACCATTTCCGCGGTTCGGATCCTGCTGGATCTGCCGGACGCGACCGGACTCGTCGGCGCGCCGCTCCAGGTTCTGCTGATGGCTGCCATCGCCTACGGCGTCCTGATCCTCATCATCGACAAGGTGTTGATGCCGCGTCTCGATACGGCTGTGGCCGAGGCGCGGATCGCCGAGGAAATCAGGCGCACTGAGACGGGCGAAGGCGCAGAAGCCGACCCGGCAAGCGCGATGGCGCAGGCCCACGCGGAGGCCGCCGAAAGGGAGGCCCGGCGCCGTCCGTTCCGTGACCTGTTGGACCGCGGAGCCGCCATCCTGGTGGTCTTCGTTTCCGTGGACTTCCTGACATCGCGCTGGGGCATTCCGCTGGCCGGCAACAGCTCGCTGATCGGGTCCTTCGTCGATGTCCTGCTGGCGATGTTCCTGGCCTATATGGCCTATGAGGCGGTGAAGATCGTCATCGATATGCAGATGGCCAGGGAAGCGCCGGGCGAAAAGGACGAAGAAGCCGAAATCGGCGGGACGGGCGAAAGCCGGATCGCGACGCTCCTGCCCATATTCCGAAATTTCCTGCTGATCACCATCGTGGTGATCGCGGCGATGGTTGTCCTGTCGGAGCTGGGAGTAAACATCGCCCCGCTCTTCGCCGGTGCCGGTGTGGTCGGCCTGGCGGTCGGCTTCGGCGCGCAAACGCTGATCCGGGATATCTTCTCGGGCGCCTTCTACCTGATCGACGACGCATTCCGCAAAGGCGAGTACATCGATATCGGCAGCGCCAAGGGGGTCGTGGAGAAGATCTCGATCCGCTCGATGCAACTGCGCCACCATCGCGGCGCCTTGACGACGGTTCCCTTCGGCGAGATCCAGCATGTGGAGAATTTCTCCCGCGACTGGGCGGTCATGAAACTAGCGTTCCGCGTAACCTACGACACCGACGTGGAAAAGATGCGCAAGATCATCAAGACCTTCGGCAAGGAACTGCTGGAAGACGAATATTACGGGCCGATGTTCCTGGCGCCGCTCAAGTCGCAGGGGATCATGTCGATGGAAGACTCGGCCATGATTGCCCGGGTGAAGTTCACGACCAAGCCGGGCAAGCAGTTCGAGCTGCGCAAGGTGGTCTATGCCGGGCTAAGGGACCTGTTCGAAAAGAACGGCATCAAGTTCGCGCATCGCCAGGTGACGGTTCGCGTCGCGGGCAGTGACGACGGCAATGGCGAGATTTCTCCGTCGGTGGCCAGAGCCGCAGCGGCAGGCGCCGCCGCTCATGGCATGATAGATGCGGATGCGAATGATCCGAACGGCGAGGGGGCGGACGGCCAGCCCTGAACCGTGTCCGTCCGCTTTGGCGTCACCGACAGGAGCCGGACCGGGCAGCACATGTTTGATCGGAGGCGAGAATGCTGAAAAGTCTGGTAATCGGGGTGGGGCTGCTTGCCGCCATGCAGGGGACCGCGGCGGGCGGAGAGTTGCAGGACAAGGCTGCGCAAGCCGAAACGGCGCTCGCGGCCGGGGATGGCAGCGCGGCTATCCGGCTGATGCGTGAAGCCCTGGCGCAGGCCTGGGCGGACATGCCTCTTACCCTGTCGAACGCCATGTTCGTAACCGCGCCCGCCGATGGTTACGGCATCTACTCCGCTCGGGGAGACAACGTGTTTGCGGTTGGCGAGACCCTGCGGGTCTATCTCGAGCCCACCGGGTTCGAGTGGCGCGAGGACAAGGATCTCTTCACGTCGCTGCTGACCGTCGACTTCGACCTGTCGTTGCCTGACGGCAGGGTTGTGGCCGGTCAGAAGAAGTTCGGCCGTTTCGAATACAAGAGCCATGTCCCCAACACGGAATGCATGGCCAACCTGACCGTCAATCTGAGCGGGGCACCCGCCGGTGACTACGTTCTCGACCTGACGGTCAACGACGAATATGGCGGCGGCTCGGCCAGGGTGCAGATGCCGTTTTCGCTCAAATAGGAGCGCTGCTCGGGTCGTTGGCCCTGGGGTCGGGACAAATTCCGAAACGGGAGAATGGACCTTCCGGACGAAATCCGATATCGCTCCGGCACCAAGACAAGACGGGTAGCGGATGCGGATCGGATTCGAGGCAGGGGCCATAAACGAGCGCGGGATGAGTGTCGCGCTTTATGACTATGCGCTCGGGGCGCAGGAGCTGCTTGGCCACGAAGTCTTCGTTTTTTACAGCGAAGGCAGCAGCGTGCCTGCCGTCGTCGAAAAATTCAGCAAGACCCTGACCATGATCCCGGTGGAAAGTGCAGGTGGCAGCGGGCCCGCAAGCGAACCCTACAAGCTCGATTTCGGCTACTACATACGTGACGGGCGCGCCCGGCCGACGGGCCTTGCGGCCGAACGCTCCGGCATTCACGCCGTCTTCCGGCATTTCGAACCCCATGGCGACGTCTATGCCTATGTGTCGGACTGGCTTGCCGGCTGGATGACCGGCGGCAAGGCACCGGCCGTTCCCCATATCGTCAACCTGCCAGAGGCAGACGGCAATCTCCGGAGGGACCTCAATATTCAAGGCGACGCCTTTGTCGTCGGACGATACGGCGGTTTCGACCAGTTCAACATCGAGTTCGCCCATAGTGCCGTGGGGGAGGCGCTTAGCCGCCGGTCGAACCTCCATTTTCTGTTCGTGAACACGGAAAAATTCATCGATCACCCGCGCGCGCTGTTTCTGCCGCCTGTGGTTTCGCCAGAAGAAAAGGCAAGGTTCATCGCGAGTTGCGACGCCGGTCTCAACGCGAAGAAGATCGGCGAGAGCTTCGGCCTTGCGATCGCCGAGTTCCTGATGTTCGGCAAGCCGGTGTTCAGTTGGGCAGGGGGCATGGATCAGAATCACGTGGCGATGACGCCGAAAAAGGAATGGATTTACCGCACGCGCCGTGACCTGGTCAGGCTGCTGACGGACTATCACCCGTCACATGCGGACAGCGACCTGGCGCGGGCCTCCGTGACCGGTTTCCGGCCCGGTTCCGTCATGGAGCGGTTCGAGGACGTGTTCCTGTCCGGCCGCTTCTCGACGAACGACCTTCACCTGTCTCAGCCGTTCAAGGCAAAACGGGTTTTGCAGGAAAAGGCCATGCGGGCGAAATTCCGGCTCTGGAAGAGCCTTTGAGGATTTGGACGGCATGAAACTTTACGACTGCTTTGTCTTTCACAAGGAGTTCGACCTCCTGGAAATCCGCCTTCGGGAAATGGGCGATCACGTCGACCGCTTCGTTCTGGTGGAGGCCAACCAGACCCAGAGGGGCAGGGCCAAACCCTATTATTTCGACGAGAACCGGGAGCGATTCCGACCCTGGGCCGACAAGATCATCGATTTGCAGATCGAATTTCCCGAAGACCTGCCACCCGCGCTCGGCGTCTACAAGAACCGGCGAAAGAAGGACTGGGAGCGCGAGAACTACCAGCGCAACTGCATCGCGCAGGCGCTTGAGGGGCTGGACGGCGACGACCTGATCCTCCTGTCGGACGTGGACGAGATCGTGCGTTCAGGCGTTCTGGACAAGGTTCTGAAGGAACGGCTCTACAAGGGCAGGATGCTGGTCTTCGAGCAAAGCCTTCACAAGCATCATCTCAACCGTATCGTTCCGGGCAAGTCCTGGCTGCTCGGCTCGCGGATGATCGAGAAGAAATATTTCACGACGCCGCAGCAGCTCCGCCGCACCAAGGCGCGGATGACCAAGAAGTCCTACCTTCCGGATTTCCTCACCCAGCCGCTGCTGAGGATCCGGAACAACAACCTGTCCGGCATCAGCCGTCCGGTGAAGATCATCCCCGATGCCGGCTGGCACTTTTCCTCCATGGGCGGTGTGGGGGCTTTCCAGACCAAGCTGGAGTCCGTCGTCCACGGCCAGACGGTCGACACCAGCGACATCGAGAAGCTGTACGAGCGCGAACTGATGGGGACCAGCCTCATCCCGCTGGGCAGCCTGCCTGCCTGCGTTCGGGACGGGGCCTTCGACCATATGCTGGCTCTGGAAGCCGTGGAGAGCTGAGGGCCCCGCCCGCTCTCCCGAAGCTTCTGCCGGTTCAGGACTCATTTCCATGGAAGATGCACAGCTTTGCCGATTGGGCGGAGCTGAGAGGCTACCTGTGCCCGAGTGCGGCGGTTTCGGACAAAATCGGGTCGGATATGAACTCGGAGCTTGCACCTGGTGCGCTGATGATATAAAGATATCTTTATATCGACATTGGCGAACGAGCGCATGAACGAAGAACCGATCCTTTCCGTTGACGAAACCCTTGCCGCCCTTCGGGCCGTCGGCGAGGCGACCCGTTTGCGGCTGATTGCCCTGCTTGCGGAAAGCGAGCTGACGGTCAAGGACGCGACGGCGATTCTGGGTCAAAGCCAGCCGCGCATCTCCCGCCATCTGAAGCTTCTTGCCGAAGCCGATCTCATCCAGCGGTTCCCGGAAGGGTCCTGGGTCTACTACCGCCTTGCCGAAGGGCCGGAAGGGGAACTGGCGAGAGCGCTTGTCGACCGAATTTCCCGGGATGACCCGGTTCTGGCGGCCGACCAGGAACGCTTCCGGGCGATCCGCAAGGCCAAGGCCGAGGAAGCGGCAGCCTATTTCGCCGCCCGCGCGCTGACTTGGGACAGGGAACGCTCTCTCCATGTGTCCGAGGACGACGTCGAGGCGGCCATGCGCAGGGCGCTGGGCGACAAGCCGTTCCAGTCCTTCCTGGATCTCGGCACCGGAACGGGCCGCCTTCTGGAAGTCTTCTCGGGCCAGTATGCCAGCGCGCTCGGCATCGATGCCTCGCACGACATGCTTGCGGTTGCCCGCGCCAACCTTGCCAAGTCAGGCCTGACCAATGCGCAGGTCCGCCATGGCGACGTCTATGCGCTGAACGTGCCGCCGCGTTCCTTCGACGTGGTCGCGATCCATCAGGTGCTGCACTTCCTGGACGAGCCGGCCCGGGCCCTGGCGGAAGCTGCCCGTGCGCTTCGCCCTGGTGGCCGCCTGCTGGTGATCGACTTCGCGCCGCATGAACTTGAGTTCCTGCGCGACAAGCACGCCCACCGTCGACTCGGTTTTTCCCACGACCAGATGGAACGCTGGCTGGAAGCTCTTGATCTCGATCTGGAACAGGTCACCGACCTCGTTCCGGCCGCCGATACCGACAACAACCTTACCGTTACGCTGTGGCTTGCCCGTGACCGCCGGATCGTTACCGATCTGCCGGTGCGCGACACGTCCCGAGAGGTCGCCTGACATGACTGACACTTCCATCCGCCGGTCCCATTCGGCAACGTCCTCGCCGATCACGGCCTCTTTCGAGTTCTTTCCTCCGAAGTCCGACAAGATGGCTGAAACGCTCTGGACGACCGTAGAGCGCCTGGCGCCCCTCAGCCCGTCCATGGTTTCGGTGACCTATGGCGCGGGCGGATCGACCCGCGAGCGGACCCACAGGACCGTCGAGCGGATCCTGAAGGAAACGGACCTGGCCCCGGCTGCGCACCTGACCTGCGTCGGTGCCGCCAAGGACGAGGTCGACGCGATCGTGAAGGACTACTGGGACCTCGGCGTGCGCCATCTGGTGGCGCTGCGCGGCGACCCGCTCGACGGCATCGGTTCGCGCTACGTACCGCATGAAAGCGGCTATGCCTATGCGTCCGACCTGGTCGCCGGTGTGAAGAAGATCGCCGACTTCGACATTTCCGTCTCCGGCTACCCCGAGAAACATCCGGAAAGCGGAAGCTGGCAGAGCGAGATCGACAACCTGAAGCGTAAAGTGGATGCCGGCGCGGACCGCATCATCACCCAGTATTTCTTCGACAACGACCTGTTCGACGACTATCTGGACCGGATCGCGGCCGCCGGGATCAACATTCCGGTCATTCCGGGTATCTTGCCGATCCACAATTTCGAGCAGACGATGGTGTTCTCCGCCAAATGCGGCACCTCGATCCCGCAATGGCTGGCGCGCCGGTTCTCGGGCCTGACCAACGATCCGGAAACCCGCAAATTGGTTGGCGTTGCCGTGGCCTGCGAGCAGGTGATGGATCTGGTCGACCGCGGGATCAACAATTTCCATTTCTACACCATGAACCGCGCCGACCTGACCTATGCCATCTGCCACATGCTCGGCATGGGCAAGCCGCTGACGGAAACCACGGAGGAGCTGGCGGCCTGAAAGCTCCGCCGCTTCGATGGGGACAATACGCCCCACCGATCGTGACGCCGGATTTCGCATTCGGTTCCGGGAGGTTTACTATGGAAAATCCGTCTCGGAGACCTGGGGCGCAAGGCTGAAACGGGCAAGAGCGGAGCCGCTGCGGCATGCAGCGGTTATCGCGTCTCCCGCAAGGACCGGCCGACCGGACCCGTGTCATTCGCCGCAAGCCCGCCAACGGCAGGCCAGGCAAAGGCACGTGACCTGTCCGGCAAGAACGGAAGGTGACAGACATGGCAAACATCAGCACCAGCAGCAAGGTCGTGGCGGCCGCTCATTCCCTGTTGCGGCAACAGGGCTTCACGCTTCGGGCGATCGACAGGGGCGAGGGAAAGATCTTGCTCGTCGCCAAGAACAGCGAACACGAAATCCTGGGCGGTTCGGCCATCGAAATCGTGGGCCTGCTGGCGGTCTATCAGGCGCGCGGCGGCGATTTCACCCCGGAGGGTGAAGACGAGAGCGAACGGATCAAGGTCTGGGACGCTTTCGACGAACCTGTTAGCTCCTGATGCGACCCGGCCGCACATATCCGATTTCATGCCGGCGGCAGCCGGTTCGACCACATCAAGACCTTTCCGGAAGGAAACCTAAGTGATCAAGTCCGACGCCTTCGAGCGCCTGCGCAATCTCGCCAAGACCCGCATTCTCGTTCTGGACGGGGCGATGGGAACGGAAATCCAGCTTCTGAAACTGGACGAGGCCGCCTATCGCGGCGCGCGCTTTGCCGACTGGCCGCGCGACGTCAAGGGCAACAACGATCTCCTGAGCCTGACTCAGCCCGACGCGATCCGGAAGATCCATGTGGATTACCTGGAAGCCGGCGCCGACATCATCGAGACCAACACCTTTTCCTCCACGACCATCGCCCAGGCCGACTACGGCATGGAGGAACTGGCCTATGAGCTGAACTTCGAAAGTGCGAAGCTCGCACGGGAGGCCTGCGACCGGGTCATGTCCGAAGATCCGTCCCGCCCTCGTTTCGTGGCAGGTGCCCTCGGGCCGACCAACCGGACCGCATCGATTTCTCCGGACGTGAACAATCCCGGATACCGCGCTGTCAGCTTTGACGATTTGCGGATCGCCTATGCGCAAGCCGTGCGCGGCCTGATCGCGGGCGGCGCCGACATCCTGCTGGTCGAGACCATCTTCGACACGCTGAACGCCAAGGCGGCGCTCTTTGCCATCGACGAGGTGTTCGAGGAAACCGGCAAGCTCCTGCCCGTGATGATCTCCGGCACGATCACGGATCTGTCCGGACGCACGCTCTCCGGCCAGACACCGGAAGCCTTCTGGAACTCGGTCCGCCACACCAGCCCGCTAACCATCGGCCTCAACTGCGCGCTGGGGGCGAAGGAAATGCGTGCCCATATCGACGAGCTCGGCCGGGTGGCCGATACGCTTGTGTGCGCCTATCCGAACGCGGGTCTTCCCAATGAGTTTGGCGAATATGACGAGAGCCCGGAGCATATGGCGGGCCTGATCGAGGAATTCGCCTCCGCCGGTCTGGTGAACCTTGTCGGCGGCTGCTGCGGCACGACACCGGCGCATATCCGGGCGATTGCCGAAGCCGTCGCGGACAAGAAACCGCGCGAGATCCCGGAGATCGAGACGCATATGCGCCTCTCCGGTCTGGAGCCCTTTGTCGTCACCAAGGAAACCAACTTCGTCAACGTCGGCGAGCGCACCAACGTCACCGGATCGGCCCGCTTCCGCAAGCTGATCAAGGAGGGCGATTACGCCACCGCGCTCGATGTCGCCCGCCAGCAGGTGGAGAACGGCGCCCAGATCATCGACATCAACATGGACGAGGGCCTGCTGGACTCCGAAGAGGCCATGGTCACCTTCCTTAACCTGGTGGCGGCCGAACCGGATATCGCCCGGGTGCCCGTGATGATCGACAGTTCCAAGTGGAGCGTCATCGAGGCCGGCCTCAAGTGCATCCAGGGCAAGGGCGTGGTCAACTCCATCTCGCTCAAGGAGGGCGAAGAGGAATTCATCAAACACGCCAGGCTTGTTCGCCGCTACGGGGCCGCTGTCGTGGTCATGGCCTTTGACGAAAAGGGCCAGGCGGATACGCTGCAGCGCAAGACGGAGATCTGCGCGCGCTCCTACAAGGTGCTGACGGAAAAGGTCGGTTTCCCGCCGGAAGACATCATCTTCGACCCGAATATCTTCGCGGTCGCGACCGGCATCGAGGAACACAACAACTACGGCGTCGACTTCATCGAGGCGACGGGCTGGATCCGGCAGAACCTGCCCCATGCCCATGTTTCCGGCGGCGTGTCGAACCTGTCCTTCTCGTTCCGCGGCAACGAAGCCGTCCGCGAGGCCATGCACTCGGTGTTCCTCTACCATGCCATCCAGCACGGCATGGACATGGGCATCGTCAATGCCGGCCAACTGGCGGTCTATCACGACCTCGAGACGGATCTGCGCGAGCTTTGCGAGGACGTGGTGCTGAACCGCCGCGACGACGCGACCGACCGCATGCTGGAAGCCGCCGAGCGCTGGAAAGGCGAGGGCGGCAAGAAGCGGGAAGCCGATCTCACCTGGCGCACCTGGGGTGTCGCCAAGCGTCTGGAACATGCCCTTGTCCACGGCATCGACGATTTTGTCGTCGAGGATACCGAAGAGGCCCGGCAGGCGTTCAGCCGGCCGCTCGACGTGATCGAAGGCCCGCTGATGGACGGCATGAACGTTGTCGGCGACCTCTTCGGCACCGGCCAGATGTTCCTGCCGCAGGTGGTGAAATCCGCCCGCGTGATGAAGAAGGCCGTCGCCTACCTGATGCCCTTCATGGAGAAGGAAAAGGAAGAGCAGGGGCTCACCGGCCAGTCGTCCGCGGGCAAGATCCTGATGGCGACCGTGAAGGGCGACGTGCATGACATCGGCAAGAACATCGTCGGCGTCGTGCTCCAGTGCAACAACTTCGAGGTTATCGACCTCGGCGTGATGGTGCCTGCCGCCAAGATCCTGGAAACGGCGCGCGAAGAGAAGGTCGACCTCATCGGGCTTTCCGGACTGATCACGCCTTCGCTCGACGAAATGTGCCATGTTGCCGCCGAGCTGGAGCGCGAAGGCTTCAACGTGCCGCTGCTGATCGGCGGGGCGACCACCTCGAAGATCCACACGGCGGTCAAGATCCATCCGAATTACGAGCGTGGTCAGGCGATCTATGTCACCGACGCGGGCCGGGCGGTCGGTGTGGCCTCAAAGCTGATGAGCGAGAGTGGACGGACGCCTTTCTTTGCGGAAGTCAGGGCGGAATATGCGGACATTGCCGAAAAGCACGCCGCAAGCCGGGGCAACCAGCAGCGGACACCTCTGGCGGAAGCCCGCAAGAACGCCTTCCTGGCCGACTTTGCAGGCAAGCCGCCGGTTGCGCCGAAAAAGCCGGGATCAACCGTCTTCGACGATTTCCCGCTGGAAGACCTCGTGCCGGTGATCGACTGGACACCGTTCTTCGCGACCTGGGAAATCAAGGGCCGCTATCCGGCCGTCCTGACGGACAACCGCTACGGCCCGGCGGCCAAGGCCCTCTATAATGATGCGCGGCGCCTGCTCGACGAGATCGTGGAAAAGAAGCTGGTGACGGCGCGCGGTGTTGCTGCGCTCTGGCCGGCCAATGCCGTAGGCGACGACATCCGCCTCTTCGCGGATGAAAGCCGGACGGAAACGCTTGCCACCTTCCACACGCTGCGCCAGCAGATGGCGCGGTCGGCTGGCGGGCGCGCCAACGTTGCCCTGAGCGATTTCGTGGCTCCGCTCGAAAGCGGCATCAGCGACTGGGTTGGCGGCTTTGCGGTCACTGCCGGACACGGCGAAGACGAGCTGGTCGCCCGCTATCAGCGGGAAGGAGACGATTACAACAAGATCCTCTCCCAGGCGCTGGCGGATCGACTGGCCGAGGCCTTTGCCGAAAAACTCCACCAGATCGTGCGCAAGGACCTTTGGGGCTATGCGCCGGAGGAAAATCTCTCCGCCGAGGACCTGATCGCCGAAAACTACCAGGGTATTCGTCCGGCTGCAGGATACCCGGCTCAGCCGGATCACACGGAAAAGGACACGCTGTTCCGCCTGCTGGACGCCGAGCGCCTGACTGGCATTCAGCTGACCGAAAGCCGGGCGATGCTACCGGGCTCCTCGGTCTCGGGCCTCTATTTCGGTCATGCCGACAGCCATTATTTCGGTGTTGGCAAGATCGAGAAGGACCAGGTGACGGACTATGCGGCCCGCAAGGGCTGGGACCTGGCCTTTGCCGAACGCTGGCTGGCTCCGATCCTGAACTACGACCCGGCCCGGATGGTGGCGGCCGAGTAGACGCACTCCGGTCCTTCAGGGGTAAAAAAATGAGATGCCCTCCGTGGGAAACCGCGGGGGGTATTTATTTTGACTCGTGAAATAACTTACGCAGGGAAAATATAGGGAAATTTTGCAAAAATGCACCGAGTGCGTTCTTGTAAAGTGCACAATGTGCGCTATCTTGCAATTATAAGGGGTGAGGCGCTGTAGATTCTCTCTCGTCCGAGGAGACTGAATATGAATGTGCACACGGCAAGAATCTTTCTGGTTCGCCATCGGCAGGACTACAACCGGGACCGGCTTCCCTGGCTCCCCGCGAGGCTGTACCGCAGTTTCAGGGAAGCGCTTCCGAGCATTCAGGAAAGCCTGAAGCGATCCTGAAGGCAGGGCCAGACCCGATAGGCCCCAAAACCAACAGGCAGATATCTCCAAGCGGATATCTCAATTGCCGATGAAGTCCTCCCATCACCTGAAAACCCCGGCCCCGGCCGGGTTTTTTGCGTTGAACGCGGGCTTGCGGATCAGCTGCGGCTGAAGGGGCGGGCGATCTGAAACGGATCTGTACAAAAATGCCAATCCCAAACAGCCTCATCCTGAGGAGGGCCGAAGGCCCGTCTCGAAGGATGGGCCACTTGTTGCTGAATATATGCCACCCATCCTTCGAGACGCCAGGCTATGCGAGGCTCCTCAGGATGAGGTGTTCGTTTTGTTGGCCCTTCCCAGAGACTGCTGGCAGGAGACGTCGTGATCAGGCTGCCGGAAACAGCGTCTTCAGCTCCGCTTCACCCTTTGGCGAAATATGCACGATCCGGCTGTCCGCCTCCCGGCGCAGCCAGTCGTTGTCCTGGAAGCGGGTCAGCAAGGCAGCTCCGAGGCTGCCCGCCAGGTGATTGCGCCGCTCGCTCCAGTCGAGACAGGCACGGCAGAGCGGGCGGCGAGAGGCAGTGAGGGCGCCGAGGTCGATGCCGATGCCGGACACGAAGCTTGTGCCTTCGCCGGTCAGGGTGAGACCGCCACTGTCCGAAGAGGCGGAAAGGAAGCCGCGGCGCTGCAGGCTGTCATAGATCCGCACCGCCATGTCGCCAGCCAGATGGTCGTAGCAGACCCGCGCGGCCCGCATCTGCGGGTCCTTCGGTCCGGTGCGGGTGCGCAAGTGGCCCTTGCGGGCCGCAAGGCCCATCAGCGCTTCCAGTACCGCGCCGACTTCCGGTCCAGCGAGGGTGAAATAACGGTGACGGCCCTGTTTGGCCTGAGACAACAACCCGCCTTCCATCAGTTTCTTCAGGTGTGAGCTCGCTGTCGGACCCGTGATGCCGGCCTCCGCCGCAAGTTCCGTTGCCGTCAGCGCCTTGCCGCTCAAAAGCGCGCTCAGGATGTTGGCGCGGGCCGGGTCGCCGATCAGCGATCCGATCCGGGCAATGTCGGGACCATCTTTCATGGTTCGATCCTCATCGAAGCATTCGTGTGCCGAACCATGGCACACAGGGTCCGTCATCACCACAGAAAACGGAGCACTCCATGATCACCTGTTTCATCCGCTATCACATCGATCCGACGAAAAGGGCTGCTTTCGAGCAGTATGCCCGCAACTGGGGTCAGGCGATCCCGCGCTGCGGGGCGGATCTGATCGGCTATTTCGCCCCGCACGAAGGTTCGACGACACTTGCCTACGGCGTCTACTCGGTCGAAAACCTTGCCGCCTACGAGGCCTACCGCGCGCGGCTCGCCGCCGATCCTGTCGGACAGGAGAACTATGCCTTTGCGCAAAAGGAAAAATTCATCTTGCGAGAGGATCGCACCTTCCTGAAACTGGCCTCCGCACCGCACGCAACGGGAGAAAAATTCTGATGATTGCCGTAATTTTCGAAGTGATCCCGCATGCGGACAAGAAGCAGAACTATCTCGACATGGCCGCGGAAATGCGGCCGCTGGTCGAGCAGATCGACGGTTTCCTCTCCGTCGAGCGCTTTCAGAGCATCACCAATCCGGAAAAGCTGCTGTCGCTTTCGTTCTTCCGGGACGAGGCGGCGCTCGACGAGTGGCGGCAACTGACCCAGCACCGCAAGGCGCAACGGGCAGGGCGGAACAGCTATTTCAAGGACTACCGCCTGCGTATTGCTCATGTCCTGCGCGACTACGGCATGAATGAGCGGGACGAGGCACCCGGCGACAGCCGCGAAGCCAACGGATAAAGCGCCGCTGAATGTCATGCAGAACAGATCCTTCGAATACGCGCTGCTTGGCTGTCTCGCCTTCCTGTGGGGCTCGTCCTACATGTGGATCGGCCTGGCGCTGCCAACCATTCCGCCGGCAACCCTGATTGCCATCCGCGTTGCCTCCGCGTCGCTCGTCCTCCTGACGGTCATGGCCGCGAGGGGCATCCGCATGCCGCGCGATCGCCGCAGCTGGCGGCTGTTTCTCATCCAGTCCCTGGTCAACAGCACCTGTCCCTGGCTGCTGCTCGCCTGGGGGCAGCAATACGCCGGGACGGCGGTTTCCAGTGTGCTGAATTCCACGTCGCCGCTCTGGGTCTTTCTCTTTTCGGTGCTGTTCACGGGCAACGCTGAGCGTCCGGGAGCACGGCAGCTGGTGGGGGCGCTTGCCGGCTTCGGCGGCATCGTGCTGATCGTCGGTTATGGCGCCCTGGAGGATATCGGCCGAAACCTGGTGCCTCAGCTCGCCGTCTTCTTCAGCGCGGCGCTCTACGGTATCGCCGCGCTCAGGGGGCGGCATCTTACGGGCTATTCGCCGATCGTGACCGCCACGGGCACGCTCCTTTGCGCCAGCCTCGTGCTGGTGCCGATGAGCCTTGTCACCGACAGGCCTTGGACGCTTTCGCCGAGCCTTGCCGGGCTGGGAGCGGCGGTGATGCTCGGGATCGTCTGCACGGCACTGGCCTTCCTGATCTATTTCCGCCTGTTGACGACGCTCGGCGCTCTTGGCACGGCAAGCCAGGCCTACCTGCGCTCCGGTGTCGGCGTGTTCCTCGGCGTGGTGTTCCTGTCGGAGCGCCCGGACATGGAGACCTTTGCCGGAATCTGCCTTGCCATCTTCGGGGTTGTTCTGATCAACTGGCCAAGGTCCCGCAAGCGGCAGGCTGGCGGTTTAGCAGGCGAGGAGGCGTCATGAGCATTCTGACCGTCTATGAGGCCGGGTCCCGGCCGACAAAACGAGCCAATCCGGACTATTTCACCGGCACTGTCTGGCAAGATCCGGTGATCGAGGCCCCGGAGCCAGCGCGCGTCAGGGCACTCAGGGTTATGTTCGAGCCGGGAGCGCGCACGCACTGGCACACCCATCCCCTCGGCCAGACCCTGCAGGTGCTGGACGGCGCGGGCTTCGTGCAGGTGTGGGGGCAGGACAAGCTCTCGATCCTGACGGGCGACGTCGTCTGGATCCCGCCGGGCCTCAAGCACTGGCACGGGGCAGGGCCTCAGACGTCCCTCGTGCACCTGGCTATCCAGGAAACGCTTGAGGGCTCGGTTGCCGAGTGGCTGGAACCGGTGGACGAAGCGACCTATGCCGGAAAGCTGGAATCGCGGCGAAAGGGCCTTGGTCCCGGATAGCGCGCGCGGGCCTTGTGAAACCGGGCGGGCCGGTGGACTCCGGTCAGCCGCCGGTCGGCAGGCGGACTTCCGCCTCGAGTCCGTGTTCGGGCAGGTTCTTCAACGTGATCGTGCCGCCATGGGCGTGGATGATGGAGCGGGTGATCGCAAGGCCGAGCCCGATCCCGCCCGTTTCTTCATTGCGGGACTCCTCCAGCCGCACGAAGGGTTCGAACACGTCCTTCAGCCTGTCTTCGGGAATGCCCGGTCCCTTGTCGCGGATCCGGACGGCAACCTCGCCCGCGGTTCGGGCAGCGGTAATTGAGACCGAATCGCCGTAGCGGACGGCGTTCTCGATAAGGTTTCTGAAGGCCCGCTTCAGCGCCACCGGACGGCAGGGCAGAACGATCTTTTCCTCAAGCTGCAGCGAACAGTCGTGGCCGAGGTCCTGCTGATCGCCCGCGATCGCCTCCAGGATCGCGCCGAGGTCGGCATTCTCGGCCTGCTCGACCTGGGCCTCGTCGCGGGCAAAGCGGAGGGTGGCTTCGGTCATGGCCGCCATCTCCTCGAGCGTTTCGATCATCTTCTCGCGGTTCTCCTCGTCGTCGATGAATTCGGCGCGCAGCCGCAGCGAGGTGATCGGGGTCCTGAGGTCGTGGCTGATGGCGGCCAGCATGCGGGTGCGGTCGCGCACGAACCGTGTCAGGCGGTCCTGCATTTCGTTGAAGGCGGACGTCAGCGCCCTGACTTCGGACGGGCCGCTCGGGACGAGGGGCTCAAGGTCCTCGCCGCGCCCCAGCCTTTCGGCGGAAACGGCAAGTTCCTTCAAGGGGCGGGTGACCCTCCTGACGGCAAATCCGATGATGGTGACCGCCGCGAGCGCGGTCAGGGCCAGTTGCACAAGGAGTGGCAGGAGCGTTCCGGGCGGCGGCCGGTAGCTGGTCGCGACATTCAGCCAGCGGCCGTCGGACATCGGTATCGACAGGGACAGGTCTTCCGCCCGGTTCATGACCTTGTGCAGGTCTTTCGGCCGTTCGTCGCGCGGAACGGCGCGCCAGTGAGGCTCGTCGTCGTGATGCGCCAACCAGTTCCGCGGACCGCGTTTCTCATCGGAATGAATGTTCAGGTTTGCCGTTTTCCCACCGCCGAGGTGCTCGTTGAGAAAGCCCTGCAGCCGTTTCTCGAAACCGGATTTACCGGGTTCCGGCGCCAGCGGCGTGCTGCCCAGCCAGAACACCGCGAACCGGCTGCTGCTGGCTTCAAGGATACGCTCCTGCAGCGGGCGCGGCGTTTCTTCCATGAGATTGGCGACGGCGACAGCGCGTTGCAACAGGTTGTCGCGAGCAACGGCGACCAGCGCGATGCGGCGTTCGTCGTGGAAGATCCAGATGCTGAGTGCCTGCGCCGCAACGATGGCTGCCAGCAGCAGAAGGATGAGCTGCGAGGCCAGCGTTTGCGGCCAGAGCCACCGCAAGGCGGCACGGATACGGTCGGCGGCTGTCATTCGGCCTGTGCTTTCACATCAGCGGTGAACATGTAGCCGCCGCCCCAGACCGTCTTGATCATTTGCGGATCCTTCGGGTCAGCCTCGATCTTCCTGCGCAGACGCGAGACCTGGTTGTCGATGGATCGGTCGAAGACAGCCGGCGTGCGGCCCGTGGTCAGGTCCAGCAACTGGTCCCGGTTGAGCACCATCTTCGGACGCTTCAGGAACGCGCAGAGCAACTGGAACTCGCCGCTGGACAGGGCGACGGAGGTGCCGTCCGGATCCTTCAGGTCGCGCCGGGCGACGTTCAATGTCCAGCCGTCGAACCCGAGCATATCCTGTTCGATGGGATCACGTTCCTTCGGCACCAGAGAGGTGCGGCGCAGGACCGCGCGAATGCGGGCCAGCAGTTCGCGCGGGTTGAACGGCTTCGTGACATAGTCGTCCGCGCCGATTTCAAGGCCGATCACCCGGTCGGTGTCGTCCGCCATGGCGGTCAGGAGGATCACCGGCAGCGAGCCGGTCTCCACCAGGTGCCGGCACAGCGACAGGCCGTCCTCGCCGGGCATCATGATGTCCAGGACCACAAGGTCGATGGACGCCGCCTTCAGGATCTTGCGTGCATGCGCGGCGCTTTCAGCCGTCGTCGCGCGCATGCCGTTCTTGACCAGGTAGCGGGCCAGTGTCTCGCGTATGTCGCGGTGGTCGTCCACCACCAGGATATGCGGGCTCGTGTCGCTCACGCCATTCTCCACACTTGACGGCGAACGCCCCCGAAAGGGCCGAAGCCGTGGATCTGTCTGTTTCGTCTTTAAAAATAATACCGGAGAGCGGCCGGCGCGAACGGAACTTGTAACAAAGTGTGTCGGCGGAGCCCAGCGGGACACACGGTGACAATTGAGGTGCCTGGCAAGGGTATTCCTGCGACAATTGCCTCTTACGTTCATCTCATCAACGAACAAGGAGTTGTTGGAATGAAACCGTTCAAGAAGATTGCAATTGCCGCCCTGGCTGCGGGTGTCGCGGGAACCGCGCTGACCGCCGGCCTTTCCGCCTCCGCCCGGGAAGGATCTGCAAACGGGAACGGGGGGCAACAGGCAAAGGGAATTCAGCTCGCTCAGATGGGCGATCACGGTCCGGGTTTCGGACACGGATTCGGGCCCGGCTCCGGACCGGGCGGCGGCCGGCACATGGAACGTCTGTTCGAACGCTTCGACGTCAACAGTGACGGCGTGATCACCAAGGCGGAAATCGCGGAGGTCCGGACAAAGCAGTTTGCGGAAACCGACAAGGACGGCAGCGGAGACATCAGCCTGGAGGAATTCAAAGCCGAGTTCCTGACCCGTTCCAATGACCGGATGGTCCGGACCTTCCAGTTCCTCGACAAGGACGGCGACGGCAACGTGACCACGGCGGAGGCCGATCTGATCGCCAACCGCATGTTCAACATGCTGGATCGGGACGGCAATGACACGGTCGAGCGCGTTCGAGGTCCTCGTGGCATGATGGGCCAGGACAACGATGGCGACAATCGCGGTCCGCGTGGCATGATGGGACCCCGGGGTGACGATGACGATCGTGGTCCACGTGGCATGATGGGCCCCCGCGGCGATGATGACGATCACGGTCCGCGCGGCATGATGGGCCGCGGCAATGACGATGACGACCGCGGCCCCCGCGGCAGACATGACGGCGAACGCGGCGGCCAAGGTCCCCGCGGCTGGCAGAATGCGGAACGCGGCGAACACGGACCCCGCGGAATGCACCATGGGCGGGGCGGTCACGGCCGCATGTTCCTGGAAATGTTCGACACGGACGGCGACGGCAAGGTGACCCGCGCGGAATTTGATGCCAAGCGGACCGAGTTGTTCTCCCTGGCAGATACCAACGGCAGCGGGTCCTTCACCCTGCAGGACTTCGGTCCCCTTTGGCTGGCGGTCAATGAGGGCCGTATCGTCGACATGTTCCAGCGCGCCGATGCCGACGGCAGCCTCGGCATCACCTCCGAGGAAGCCGAAAAGCACATGGACCGGATGATGGATCATGCCGACCGCAATCAGGACGGCGTCATCACCAAAGCCGACTTCGAGCGCGGCAAACGCGGTGGCATGCGGGGCGGCGGCGGATGGGGTTTCGGTAAGCACCACCGCGGCTGATCCGGGCCCGGCCGCGATATCGCGAAGGAAGATGCTTCCCGGCTCCATTCGACAGCCAGAGCCGGGAAAGAAAGGGAGCCGTTCCCCCGCGGCTCCCTTTTTCGTTGCCCGCCGACAGCCGATGAAACCTCAAAACCGGCGATTTTCTTCCCGAAGGTGCCGTTACAGGAATCTCAAGACTTTCCGGCAATAGTCGGCCTGGGTCAGGACCTAGGTATTTTTGAGGGGAACGTTATGGCCAAACCGGGACTGGAAGATTTTGTAGCCGCGAAGATCACTGACGGTCATGTCAGCGAGGACGACGTCATCACCTTGCGCCGCTACATCTATGGCGACATGGCGGTTTCTCTCGACGAAGGTGCCGCGCTTTTCCGGCTGAACAATGCCGAACTGAGCTATGCCGATACCTGGTACGAGCTGTTTCCCGAAGCCGTCGGCGACATTCTGGTGCATCAGGCCACTCCGGAAGGCTATGTCTCGGAGGAAAATGCCGACTGGCTGATCGAACAGGTGACGAAGGATGGCCATGTCTGCACCCGTACCGAACTCGATGCGGTGCTGCACGTCCTGGAAAAGGCGCGGCAGGCCCCCGAACGCCTTCAGCAATTTGCGCTCAGAACGGTTGCCGACTCGGTCATTTCCGGCGAAGGGGTGACCCGCTCGGGCGCGGAGCTGAAGCCGGGCGTCATTTCCGACGGTGAAGTCGAGCTTTTGCGCCGCGTGCTTTATGCCGGTTCGGGGAGCCGGGGCGTGGCCGTGTCCCGTGAAGAAGCGGAAATTCTGTTCGATCTGAACGATGCGACCTCGGAGGCGGAAAACGCACCGGCATGGTCGGAGCTGTTTGCAAAGGCTGTCGCCAACTACCTGATGGCCATGTCCGGCTTCACGCCGCCGCCGAGGGAGCTGGCGCTTGCCCGGGAAGACTGGCTGAACCAGCCCGGCGGCTTCGACGGTGGCCTTGGCGGTTTCTTCAGGAAGATGTTCAGTGGCGGAGTCGGCGGCATTCGCGATGCTTATGCCGAAACGGATCCCTTCGCCGAACGGGGCGCTGCCATGGCGGCGGAAATCGCCACCAACGAGGTGATCACCGAGGATGAAGCAGCCTGGCTCGTGAGCCGGATCGGCAGGGACGGCGTCTTTCATGAAAACGAGAAGGCCTTGCTTCGTTTCATCCGCGAGGAAAGCCCGAACATCCATCCGGCACTCCAGCCGCTGATGGAAAAACTGGACTAAGCCGGGCGCTCCTGTCCGATGCTGCAGGTTTCAGAACCACATGTCCCGGACGGTCCTGCCGTCCCGGGGCAGGTCATCGAATGTATCAAGCCCGTCGAAATGGTCGATTGGCAGGTCTGCGATCGGGTCCGGATCGGTCAGACGCAGATTGACGGCTGTCCAGTAGCGTCCGTTTTCCAACGGCCTGGAAGCCACATAGTGAGTGATGCAGGCGCAAGTCGGGCAGAAATGATAGTCAAGAGTGCCGCCGTCCTTGCGCCTGTAGGTATTGGTATCGCCAAACACCTTGATGTCGTAACCGATATGCCCGTACGCCCATAAGACACCGTAGCGGCGGCATGTGGTGCAATTGCAGGCGGTCACGGATTCCGGCGTGGTTTCGAGTGTCCAGCGCACGGCGCCGCAGTGGCAGGTTCCTTCGAGCATCAATCGGCTCCCGGTTGGTTCGGTTTTGCAACTAAGGGTGGATCTTATTGGACGCGGCTCACAGGGCAACCCGTCTGGAGCTCGTCAGGCCAACAGGAATTCCGGTTCCTATCCATTGCGTCAACCTGCATCGGTGGCTAGTTTCGGTTCGTCGAAAAAGGCATGACCGGTTGGGCGTTTTGCCCGGGTAAGCCCGGTCCCTTCGGTTCGAAGGCTCTGTTCAGCAGGCGGGCGTCAAGGCCCGGCCAGCGAGGACCCGCGACAGATGCAGCAAATTGTGCTGCCCTTCGCATTTTGCGAAGTCGCTGGAGGTCGCCATGACGAACCACACCGAACGAGAGATTTTCAACCGCCCGATCGGCTTCTGGATCAAGGTGGCCGACGACACGCTCACCGCGCGGATCAACGCTCTCCACCGGGACCTCGGGCTCGGCCGCCGGGACTGGCAATTGCTGAACACGCTGGTGGCTGCCGGCGGGACGCTGACGCGCAGGGAGCTCCTGAAGACATTCGAGCCCATGGTGCGTGCGCCTGAACTGCAAGACAGATTGCGCGACCTTGAAGGGAAGGGCTGGATCACGGTCTGTGATCCGGCCGTTGAACTGACCGACGATGGACGGGGACTTCATCTCATGGCTGCCGGGCGCCAGGACCGGTTTCGCAAGATGGCGGTACGCGGCATCAGTGACGAGGACTATCGCACCACACTCAGGGTACTGGCGCAGATCGTCGAGAATTGCCGTGCCGGCTCAGGTTGAGCGGGCACGCCGTCTGCAAGGCCGAAGCCGCTGCGCACAGGAAAACCGCAATGATTTGAGTGCCCCATTGAAACGCCAGCGTGCGCTGTTAAAAATTACAGTACACAACCCAGCAACAGGATTACGAAAGGAGCCGTTCCAATGGGCAAGACGGATTATCCGCTCAAGGGCACCTGCCGCTGCGGGCACACCAAATTCGAGATTTCGGCGGCTCCCCTTGTTACCTGTGCCTGCCATTGCCGAGGCTGTCAGCGCATGAGTTCCAGCGCCTTTTCGCTGACCATGATCATGCCGGCGCCTGCGTTCCAGGTGACAGAGGGAACACCTGTGAAAGGCGGAGCCCAAGGGCCGGATGCCGATCACTATTTCTGCCCGGACTGCAAGACATGGATGTTCACGCGCATTCCCGGCTTCGATCATATCGTCAATGTCCGGTCCACGCTGCTCGACGATCCGTGCTGGAGCGAACCTTATCTTGAGACCATGACGTCGGAGAAACTGCCTTGGGTGCAGACGCCCGCCAAACGCAGCTACGAGAGGTTTCCGGAAATGGACACGTTTCAGGGGCTCATGGAAGAGTTTGCAAAGGCGCAGGTCGACTGATCTTCGCTCTTCTTCCGATGACGGATTTTAAAATTGCGCAAAATCTGCACAAGTCCTGAGAGCCCGCTGCAAGCGGGTCAGGCAAAACGGGGGCATGACCAATCAGATACGACATATTCCGCAAACCACCGGCGCCGTGATCGCCGCCACGATCTGCGATCTCCTGCTGAGGGCTTTCCGGGACAAACCCAGAAAACCGTTTTGCCGCTCCGTTGCCGTGGCAAATCACGATCTCGATCAATCCCTGCCGCGCACACTGCGCCGGGACGGATGGTGGCTGGAAACGTGATCCTGCCTCAGTTAAAGCTTACGTTTTCAGAACCGCTGTTTCAGGACGATCCTCTTGCCGAGCCAAACCATTCTTGTCGTCGATGATGATCCTCATATCCGGGACGTGATCTGTTTCGCACTTCGAAAGGCGTCCTATCCGTTCGAGATTGCAACCAACGGCAAGGAGGCGATCGACAAGGCGCATCTGTTTGATCCCGCGCTGATCGTGCTCGATATCGGCCTGCCTGAGATGGACGGGCTCGATGTCTGCCGGCACTTGCGCAAGACTTCCGATGTACCGATCCTGTTCCTGTCGGCACGCGACGACGAGATCGACCGGATCGTCGGGCTGGAGCTGGGGGCGGACGATTACGTGACCAAACCCTTCAGCCCGCGCGAACTGATCGCGCGGGTCGGAGCCATCCTCAAACGCTTCGGCGCCGTGAAGGCGCTCGCCGTCGACAGTCCCCCATCTGCCTTGAGCCACGGTGTCCTGACCCTGGAAAAGGCGCAGCGTCTGGTCGAGGTGAACGCGGGGGCGGTGACGCTCACGGCAATCGAGTTCGACATTCTGGCGACGCTGCTCGCCCGCCCGAAAATCGTCTTCACCCGGGAAAAGATCCTGGATCAGGCCTACAAGGACAACATCCACGTTTCGGATCGCACCATCGACAGCCATATCCGCAACATCCGCGCGAAGCTTGGTGCGGCCGGCTGCTCGGATGCCATCGAAACGGTGCATGGCGTCGGGTTCCGGCTGGGGCCCTGCGAGGGTGGATAGAACTTGATGCTGCTGTCCCGTTCCTTTCGCGACCGATGGCGGCCACCGCTCAGCCTCGTGGTGGCGATGGTGCTCGGCATCATGCTGCTGGTGCCGCTCGCCGGGGTCGTCTTCTTCCGGGTTTACGAGAACCAGCTGATCGAGACGACCGAGGCCGAACTGATCGCCCAATCGGCAGCAATTGCAGCTGTCGCCGCGGAAAGGCTCGCGGAGGCTGGTGGCGATGACCTGCCCCTTGGGGCCAAAATCGACGGGCCGCTGGAAAAATCCTACAACGGCAGCCTGGCGGATCGATACGTGACGGGCAACTGGTCTCCGATCCTGACCACGCTGGATCTCAACAAGACGCCCATTCTGCCAGGCCGTCCGGATCCCGAGGCCGCTACAATCGAAGTCCATCCTGCCTATCTCGAAATCGGCAGGCAGCTTGATCCGATCCTTTTGAGGACGCAGAACCTCACTCTGGCAGGTTTCCGCCTCCTCGATTTCAATGGTGTCGTCATCGCCGGGCGGAAGGATGTCGGGCTATCCCTGGTACATGTCAAGGAGGTTAGCGACGCCCTTGCGGGACACTACGCAAGCGCGCTTCGTGAGCGGATCGTCGAAAATCCTCAACCGATCTATTCCATCAGCCGGGGCACAAGTGTCCGGGTCTTTACCGCTCTGCCGATTATCGTGAACGACAGGGTTGCGGGTGTCGTCTATGCGTCGCGAACGCCGAGCAACATCCTGAAGGAGCTCTTTCTCAAGCGCGAGGCGGTCTTCTGGATGCTGGCGTTCGTTCTCGGCGCCACGACGATCGTCGGGGTTATCTTCGTCAGAGCCATATCGGGTCCGATCAAGGCGCTCACGACAAGATCGCTCAGGATTGGCGGTGGTGACCGCAATGCGCTGGAACCCATCAGGATCCACGGCAGCCGGGAAATCCATGCTTTGTCTGAAAGCATGCTCGACATGTCGCGCAAGCTGTTCGAGCGCAATGACTATATCTCCACCTTCGCCAACCATGTCACTCACGAGCTGAAGACACCGCTGACGGCGATCCAGGGGGCGGCAGAAATTCTAAGGGACGGATGTGGAGACCTGAACGAAGCGGAACGCATGCGGTTTCTGGACAACATCCTGAAGGACACGGACCGGGCAACGCTGCTTCTCAACCGTCTCAGGGATCTTGCCCGGGCTGACAGCGTGGAAATTGGTGGGTCCAGCCAGCTGGCGGAGGTCCTTGGCGATATTCGCGGCCGGTATGAACGGGTCGCGATCGACTGCGACGGAGATTGCCAGTTGCCGCTATCGGAGGAAAATGCCCGGATCGTATTCGAGAACCTGATCGACAACTCGCTCAAGCACGGGGCGGACCGGGTTACGGTTACGGTCGCGGAAGCGGACGGCCGGCTGGCCGTGCGGGTCGCCGACAATGGAGAAGGGATTTCGGCTGGCAACGCCGGTCACGTCTTCGACCTGTTCTTTACCACACGGCGGGAAAACGGCGGTACCGGCATGGGGCTCGGTATCGTCCAGGCGCTGCTCAAGGCCCACAAGGGGGCTATCCGGCTGGTGAGGGAAGGGGGCAAGGGCGCCTGTTTCGAAATGACCTTTCCGCGCGCCCTGCAAGACGGCTAGCGGACAACAGGCTCCGGTCCGAATGCCTGCGGCACGCCTTACCTGCCGAATTCCCCTGCGAGGTGATCGATCAGCATCCGGACACGCCGGGTGAGGTGGCGGTTGGGTGGATAAAGGGCATAGACCCCGAATACGTCCGTTTCGAAATCCGGCAAAACCTGTTCGAGGCGGCCGTCGCCAAGGGCTGCTTCGACCGCATAGAAGGGGGCCCGGGTGATGCCGAGGCCACCGATGGCGAGCTGGACGAGCGCGGCGGGAGAATTGGCCTGAACAGCGCCGTTCAGCCGGATGACATGTTCCTCGCCGGCGAACCGGAAGCGCCAGACATTGACCTCGAGCTGGTTGTTGTCGGTGAGGCACACATGGGTGAGCAGCGCGCGCGGATGCTTGGGGCGGCCGTGCCGTTCGAGGTAGCCGGGGGCCGCGCACAGGACCAGCGGCATATCGACGAGCTTTCGGGCAACCAGCGTGGAATCGCTCAATGACCCGATGCGGATCGCCAGATCGAACCCTTCCTCGACCAGCGCGACACGGTTGTCCGTCAGCTTCATGTCGAGTTCGACGTCGCGGTGCTTGCGTAGAAACGGGGCGAGCGCCTGGGGCAGCCGGGTGCTGCCGAAACCGGTCGGCGCTGTCAGCCGGATCGGGCCGGCCAGGGCGCCCTGACGCTCGCGCACGAGGGAATCCAGCTCGTCCAGCTGTTCCAGGACCGGCCGGCAGCGCTCCAGATAGGCGGCGCCGACATCGGTGAGGGCGACACTCCGGGTGGTGCGGTTGAAGAGCTGGGTCTGCAGCTGACCTTCCAGATGCCGGACATATTTGCTGACGAGTTTCGTCGAAATGCCGAGCCTGCGGCCGGCCGCGGTGAAGGAATTTTCCTGTGCGACGGCTATGAAGGCCCGGATGGTCTCGATCTTGTCCACGATGGCTGGTCCGCAATGAAATGTCTTTGTCTCCCATTTGTACATAATTATTGAATGAAGTTGGGGATTATTTCCAAATCAAGTTAGGGGCACATTTCGGCGGGCGGCCCGGAAATGGAGATCCGGTGCCGTTGTCCATCAGGCAAAAGAGGAACCCCCAATGTCCAAGGCCATTCGCATTCACAGCTTTCCGCTCTCCGGTCACTGCCACCGGATCGAACTTTTCGCAAAACTCGCCGGCATCGACCACGAACTGATCTTCGTCGACCTGGCAAAGGGCGAACACAAGTCGGAGCCTTTTCTGAAACTCAATCCGGCCGGCAAGGTTCCGGTGATCGAGGACGGCGGCGCCGTGATCGCCGATTCCAACGCCATCCTCGTCTATCTCGCCCGCAAATACTCTCCGGACTGGCTGCCGACGGATCCGCTTGCGGAAGCCGGCGTTCAAAGGTTTCTGTCGCTGGCTGCCGGCGAGATTGCCAACGGTCCGGCTGCCGCCCGCCTCGTGACCGTATTCGGTGCGGGGCTTGATGCGGAAAGGGCAAAGCAGATCGCGACCGATGCCTTCGATCTCCTGGAAAAACATCTGGAAGGGCGCGACTGGCTTGTGGGGGGCAGGCCGACCATCGCCGACGTCGCGATCTACACCTACACGGCCCATGCCCCGGAGGGGAATGTCTCCCTCGAGCCTTATCCGAACATTCGCGCGTTCCTGAAACGCGTCGAAGCCCTGCCGGGATTTGTCCCGATGCAGGCAACCAAGGTCGGGCTAGCCGCCTGACGAAGACTTGGTCACGGGCCTGCCGAGTGCCGGTCCGTGGCTCTTTTCGTCCTGCCACACGGGAGATCACGATGCCTCATGCTGATGACAACGTTCATGAGAAGCAATCCTTGTCGCCGTTTCACACCGGCGAACGTCAGGTACAGGAGCGCCTGGGCGACCGGGACGTCGAACGCTGGGCCCGTGGCGCCATCCGCGGTTTCATGCCCGACCAACACCGGATTTTCTTTGAGGAACAGCCTTTCCTGATTGCAGCAGCTCGTGATGCCGAGGGACGGACCTGGGCGACACTTCTGGAGGGAGGACCCGGTTTTGTGCGCTCGCCCGATGCGGTTTCGCTTGAAATCTCGGCCCGGCCGGTCGCGGGCGATGCTCTTGAGGGGGCTCTGACCGCTGGCACCGATGTCGGTCTTATCGGCATCGAGCTGGCCAGCCGCCGCCGCAACCGGGTCAATGGGACTGTGGTCGCTGCAAGTGAAGATGGAATCAGCTTCGCCGTCGGCCAGTCCTTCGGAAATTGCCCGCAATATATCCGTGCCCGCAAATTCTGGTGGAGCCCGGAGAAGCCCTCTGGCACCGCGGTTCGGGGCGCATGCCTCACCGTCTCCCAACAGGCGTGGATCACCTCCGCCGATACCTTCTTTATCGCGACCGGCTACCGGGGCGATGGCGACAACCCGGCCTACGGCATGGATATCTCCCACCGCGGCGGCGATCACGGCTTCGTCGAGGTGCTTGGCGATCGCACGATCCGCTTTCCAGATTATGCCGGCAACCGCTTCTACAACACGCTCGGCAACATCCTGAGCGACCCGCGCACCGGGGTCCTTTTTATCGACTTCGCTTCGGGCAGTCTGCTGCAAGTGACGGGTCGGGCCAGCATCGACTGGGACTCCGAAGCAGTTGCCCGTGTGCCCGGCGCCCGGCAGCTCGTGACGCTGGAAATCGACGGGATCGTGGAGCTGACGTCTGTGCTGCGCCTGCGCTGGCAGGAAGAGGCCGGGTCGGCACGCTCTCTGCGTTTGGTCGACCGCATTCAGGAAAGCGCCGATGTCACGTCCTTTCATTTCGAGGCGAGGGACGGCGGTCAGTTGAAGCCTTTTGCGGCCGGCCAGCATCTCCCCCTCGAACTGAACCTCACGGGAGGTTTTGGCAAGGTCCGTCGTAGCTATTCACTCTCCGGCTCGCCGAAGGGCGGCCATTACCGGATCTCCGTCAAGCGCGAGCCGCAGGGCCTTGTCTCGCGCATTCTGCACGATGTGCTGGAGGTCGGGGCCATGATCGATGCCGGAACGCCGGCCGGAACGTTCGGCCTTCCGGAGCCCGAGACGCCTCTGGTTCTCGCCAGTGCGGGCATCGGCATCACGCCGCTTCTGTCCATGCTGCATGCCGTGGCGGCGGAGGAGGGACGCCGGCCGGTCTGGTTCGTCCACGGCGCGCGCGACGGTGCGCATCATCCGTTCCGCGAGGAGGTTGGCGCGCTTGCCGCGGGCAAACCGAATATCCGTGTCCTGACCCACTACAGCCGCCCGCTGGAAACGGATGCCAGGGGCCGGGATTACGACCTTGCGGGGCGCATCACGGCCGAAGGTCTCGTCGCCCTGACGGGCTCGGCAAATGCCCACTACTACCTCTGCGGCCCTGCGGGGTTCCTGGCGGACCTGAAGGCAGGCCTGGAACGGGAAGACATTCCGGACAGCAGGATTTTCGAGGAGAGTTTTTGAATTGGAGTTGCTGCGAAGCGGCCCGCACGGAGCATCGGAAACGGAATTGTGAAACCCGAACCTGTCGGCTGGCACCCCGCACCCCCTCGTGGGGGAGATGCCCGCGAACCGGAAAGAGGGGGCTGGCACGCATTTCCGTCGATGCAAGTGTGGGACCGGCAATGTGCTGCCGCGCGAAATCAGGTGCCGGGGGCAAAGTCGACGTGGATGTGGTTGCCATCCGGGTCCCAGACATTGATCGCGATCGTGCCGGTGCCGGGCTGCACCGAGCGGCGATAGCGCTCGCCGCGGGCGATCAGTCGCTGTTCGAACTCCTCGACACCTGTCGCCGTGAAGGCGAAATGTTCCAGCTTCAGGTTTTGCTCCGAGCCGACGGCCGGGTCTCCCTCCATACCGACCAGATGGATCGCGGCAGCCTCGCCCGCATAGAGCCAGGCTCCGGGGAAGGGGAAGTCCGGCCTCGGACCGGGCTGCATGCCCAGGATGTCGCCGTACCAGGCGATGAGAACGTCGAGCTGCGTTGTTCTCAGATTGACGTGGTCGAGTTTTCCGATCTGCATCCTGTCGCTTTCCTTAGGAAACCCGGGGTGGACCGGTCAGCGGAGCGGTCCGGCGGGCGAGGTCTCTCATCCTGTCTTCACCCGGCTTGTTTTTCGATGACAGCCAGTCTTCACCGGCGGCAAGCAACCACGGATGGACGCCCGTTGGCCGGGCCCAAAATTTTCTCCAAATTGTTAAAGCACGGCAAGACCTTCCGCGAAAAGGCCCCGAGATCTTAACCCTGACGAAAAAAGTTTCGGCAACCGAGTTTTTCCTATTGCATCAAGTGGCGAACGGGCGCATATACGCCTCGCCCAAATTCGCACGTGCCCGTGGTCGTCCATGGGGTGTCCGACGAAGACATCTCTTAAGGGACCGCTGCCAGAAAATCCGCCAAGGGGCGGGGCAGTATGATCCGGACGGCTTAAAGCAACGACGTAAGAGGGCTTTTTTGGTCTCTGCCGGGGTATCCAACCTCCGGCGTCACTGAAGAGGCACTTGTTACTTCATTGCCCGACGTGCGGTTCGGTTCTCCCGATCCAATCAACGGCATTCCCGACGCGGGAAAGCTCTGCTGCTGACCTTCAGCCGCATTGCCCAACCGTCGCCGCAACCAACCCGGCCTCCGGTTCCATCCCGGGGGAGGCCCGGTGCGCGTTGCGGCACCCTGCGACGTGAACTGCAGCGCGCCAGCCGAGAATGATGCGCGTCTGCGGCCAGAATTGAGAAAGGGGAGTTCCCCATGAGCGAGCGTATCCGCGAATTCCTCCGACGACGCGACGAAGACGGCCCCTGCGTGGTTGTCGACCTCGACATCGTGCGCGAGAATTTCCAGGCCTTTGCGCGGTCCCTGCCGGACACTTCCGTCTATTACGCCGTGAAGGCCAACCCGGCGCCGGAAATCCTGTCTCTTCTGGAAAGCCTCGGCTCCTCGTTCGACTGCGCCTCCGTCGGCGAAATTGAAATGGTTCTGGCGACCGGCGCGACAGCCGACCGCATTTCCTACGGCAACACCATCAAGAAGGAGAGAGACATTGCGCGTGCCTTTGAATTTGGCGTCCGGCTTTTCGCCGTCGACAGCATCGAAGAAGTTGAAAAAATCGCTCGTGTCGCCCCTGGCTCCAAAGTCTTCTGCCGAGTCCTGTGCGACGGCGCCGGAGCTGAATGGCCACTCTCCCGAAAATTCGGATGCGACCCCGAAATGGCACCGGATGTCCTTGAGCACGCGCACCGGCTCGGACTTGCAGCCTATGGAGTCTCCTTCCACGTCGGCTCCCAGCAAGCCAATCTCGAAGCCTGGGATTTCGCTCTCGCCATGGCGGCAGGCGTCTTCAAGGAAATGGCGCTCCGGGGCATCCAGCTGAAAATGGTCAACATGGGCGGGGGCTTCCCGACCCGTTACCTGAAAGACGTTCCGGGTGTGCCGAGCTACGGCGAAGCCATCTTCCAGGCGCTCTCCAAGCATTTCGGCAACCGGCTACCGTCGACGATCATCGAGCCGGGCCGCGGCATGGTCGGCAATGCCGGCGTGATCGAAGCCGAAGTGGTGCTGATTTCCAGGAAATCCAACAAGGAAGACGAGATCCGCTGGGTCTATCTCGACATCGGCAAGTTCCACGGCCTTGCCGAGACCATGGACGAGGCGATCCGCTATCCGATCCGCACGCCGCGCGACGGCGACCAGACCGCGCCCTGCGTTCTGGCGGGCCCCACCTGCGACAGCGTCGACGTTCTCTACGAGAAAACGCCGTATGAACTGCCCGTGAGCCTCTCCATCGGCGACAAGGTGCTGATCGAGGCCTGCGGAGCCTACACCACGACCTATTCGACCGTCGGCTTCAACGGCTTCGCGCCGCTGGCATCCTTCGTCATCTGAAGGACGAAAGCCATGATCGACATAGTGGAGGAGGCACCGGCCCATGCCGGTGCCCGCGAGGCACTGCTTGACGTCTGCTTCGGCGAGGCGCGCTTTGCCAAGACCTCCGAGCGCCTGCGCGAAGGCCGTCTGCCGGTCTTCGCATTTTCCGCGCTCGATGAAACCGGCCGGTTGGTGGGGACGGTGCGACTGTGGTCCGTGGCGGACCGCAACGGCTATCAAAGCCTGTTGCTCGGACCGCTGGCCGTCGCCCCCAGTTGCCGCGGACAGCAGGTCGGCGACCGGCTGATGCGCCATGCGCTCAATCAGGCGGCCGTTCACGGCCACGGATCGGTGATCCTTGTCGGGGACCTGCCATACTATTCCCGCTTCGGCTTCGCCGCCGGGCTTCTTGATGAGGTCACATTGCCGGGACCGGTGGAGCGTCACCGCTTTCTCGGAACCGAACTCGCGCCGGGGCATCTTGCCGGGCTTGATGGCCTGGTCACCGGTTCCGGCGTCATCGATCCGCTGTCGGCGGTGACCTCCGTGGACGACCGTTTCTTCGTTTCGAAAGCAGCATGACTTTGCACTCTTCGGGATGGCGGTGAATTTTCATCGCCATCTCTTGTTTTTATCTTTTGGAATTGGTCTGTTGATTTAAGGTTTCGACCGACAGCTTGATCAGTCGAAGCAGAAAGCACGCCGAGCAGACTTGAATTCCCGGATGAAACCAGTCACAGGTAAGAAAAGCGCAATAAGTGCGCTTTCTTTTTCGAAGGATCTCCCAGCAGGCCGGACCCACTGTTGAGTTTAGGGCGGCGCAAACGGAAACGATTGGAGTTTTGAATATGACCGACGAAACCAACGGCGGCGCGCCGAAAAAGCCGGCACCGAAGGCAGCCACGAAATCGGCCGCCCGGCGTCGGACAAACGCGAAGCCGGCTGCTTCCGGATCGGCCCGGGCCGGTACCGGCGCGGCGGCAAAAACGGCCAGCTCCGGATCTTCGTCGACCAAAGCTTCCACACCCCCATCTGCAACCAGATCGTCTGCAGCCAAACCGACCGCGACAAAACCGGCCGCAGCGAAAACCCCGGCAAAATCCGCAACCGCAAAGCCGGCAGTGTCCAAGGCCGCCGCGAAACCGGCTGCCGCCAAAACTCCAGCCAAACCGGCACCAGCCCGTAAGGCGGCCCCCACAACCGCCAGGGCCGCCGCAGGAAAGGCCGCCCCGCGCAAGGCCCCTGCAAAAAGCGGCTCCGGAGCCGAGGAGGCCGCCGCAAGGAAATGGCCGGTTCACGGCACGATCACCGGGCCGCTTGTAATGATCGGCCTCGGTTCCATCGGCAAGGGCACGCTGCCGCTGATCGAGCGGCACTTCAAGTTCGACAAGTCCCGTTTCACCGTCATCGATCCGGTCGACACGGATGCCAGGCTGGTCACGGACAGGGGTTACAGGTTTCAGAAAGTCGGTCTGACGCCGGAGAACTACAGGGACGTCCTGACGCCGCTCCTGAGTGAAGGCGAGGGGCAGGGCTTCGTCGTGAACCTTTCGGTCGATACGTCCTCTCTGGACCTGATGAAATTCTGCCGCGAGCTTGGCGTCCTCTATATCGATACGGTGGTCGAACCGTGGCCGGGCTTCTATTTCGACGAGAAAGCTTCGGCGGCCGACCGCACCAATTATGCCTTGCGCGAAACGGTGCGCCGGGAAAAGAAGAAGCACCCCGGTGGTTCCACCGCCGTTTCCTGCTGCGGGGCCAACCCCGGCATGGTCTCCTGGTTCGTCAAGAAAGCCCTGGTCGACATTGCCACGGACACCGGCGTGAAGTTCAAGGAACCTACGAGCCGCAAGGGCTGGGCGAAGCTGATGAAGAAGGTGGGCGTCAAGGGCGTCCATATTGCCGAGCGCGACACCCAGCGGGCCAAGGAGCCGAAGCCGGCCAACGAATTCTGGAACACCTGGTCGGTGGAAGGATTTCTCTCAGAGGGCTTCCAGCCGGCCGAACTCGGCTGGGGCACCCACGAGACCTGGAAACCCGCCAATGCCCGGAAGCACAAGAAGGGTTGCAAGGCCGCGATCTACCTTGAGCAGCCCGGCGCCAACACCCGCGTCAGGACCTGGTGCCCGACGCCCGGTGCCCAGTACGGATTTCTGGTGACCCACAACGAGGCGATTTCCATCGCCGACTATTTCACCGTCTCGGATGGCAAGAAGGTCAGCTACCGGCCGACCTGCCACTACGCCTATCATCCGGCCAACGTTGCGGTCCTGTCGCTGCACGAACTTTTCGGCTCCGCCGGCAAGATCCAGGAAAAGCTGCATGTTCTGGAAGAGAACGAGCTTCAGGACGGCACCGACGAACTGGGCGTCCTGCTCTACGGCCACAAGAAGAACGCCTACTGGTACGGCTCCCAGCTCTCCGTCGAGGAAACTCGCGAGCTGGCCCCTTACCAGAACGCCACAGGACTTCAGGTCACCTCCGCCGTCCTGGCCGGCATGGTCTGGGCGCTCGAGAACCCGGAAGCCGGCATCGTCGAGGCCGACGAGATGGACTACAGGCGCTGCCTCGAAATCCAGCTGCCCTATCTCGGTCCGGTCAAGGGCTATTATACCGACTGGACGCCGCTGGAAAACCGCCCCGGTTTCTTCCCGGAAGACATCGACACTTCCGATCCCTGGCAGTTCCGCAACATTCTGGTGCGGTAGCGTAGACCGGAAGGTGACCGGAGGTTCCAGGCCTGGCCCGGAACCCCCTTCGGGTTTCCCGGGACGCCTTCGCATGAGTGCCGGTAGCCTCAAACCCATGGAAATTCAGACGACCCTGCGGGATGCGGTTGTTGAACTTCTGTGCGCGTTGGAAGATGCTTGGTGAGCGGTCCGCAGGACAGGCGGGAGGAAGACGTGAGCCCGGGTTTGTTTGCTCAAGCGCTGAGCGACTTTCAGAACGGAAATTTCCCGGAGGCCCGGCAGGCTGCCTCCGGGTACCTGTTCGACCTCTACGAACAGCTTCATACATTTTGCCTGAAGGAAAACACGCAAAACATCTACGATGTGCAGGTTTCCGTGATCGTCGTTTCCCACCGCGCCTGGCTGTCCTCTTGTGACATCGCGGCCGGATTGGCGGATTTCGTCGAAACACCTGGCGTGGAACTGGTCTTCATCGCCAATGGCCTGGCGGCGGATGATGCGACGGAGGAGGATTTGCGGTTCGGGGCGAGGCTGTTCGCCTTGCCTGAAAATGTTGGATGCTCCGCTGCTCGGAATGTCGGAGCCTATGTTGCACGTGGGAGCTATCTTCTGTTTCTGGATGACGACGGCGAAACGGCACCTGAAGATCTTGCCCTTCTCGTTCATACTTGCGCCGAAAAGAATGCCATCGCGGTTAGAGGACGAATTGCGCCAAAATCCGTTGAAGGGCTGTCCGGTCCGCACTACGATTTGGGAGACAAGCTCTCCGCCGCACCGCCGGTAACAGAGGGGTTCTCTATCTGGGAGACCACCCATTTCACTGGCTACGGTGGATTCGATCCGCTCCTAGCCGGACACGAGGGTCTCGATCTGTGCTGCCGGATGCTGCGGGAACTGGCGCCGGGCCGTTTCCTGTATGAACCCGGAGCGGTTTTGCGCCACGATTATTCCGGCAGTGCCGGTCAGGAGCTGGAAAAGCAGGAACGCCTGCAGCTTTCCGACCGGTATCTGGATTTCAAAGGCACGCCCAAGAGGATGACCAGAACCGCCTTCCGGGAATACGCGAAACGCCAATCGTCCGAGACAGCGGCTTCATTTCCGGGCTGAAGACGAACGCCCCTTCGCTGGTTTGCCGGTAACGGCTTATATTGGTTGAGCTTTTGTGCTTTTGTTGAATACCTTGGTCTTGCGGATAATTGAGAAGAAGCGCTCTTCGAACGATGGACAGGATGGATTTTCTTGACGATCTCTTGGCGTGGAGCGATGCCCGGCAGCCCGACTACGCGGCTGCGTGCCGCGATCCGGCAGGGGCAGCTGTCAGTGCGCTGGATCTCATTAAAGAGATCGCGGAAAAGTTCCAACCGGAGACGAGCGAAGACTGTTTTGCAGCACCCGACGGTGGCGTCTTGCAGGGAACAGCCGGGCATGAAACCTGTACCTTGCTCGCTCTCGCCCTCACGGCCGTCCGACAGGGCCGGTGGCAACAGGCACGGGATCTGCTGTCCGCGGTCCGGCAGGGCGAACGCCAGGACCTCGTTCTGGAACGGCTTTGGGATGCCGCAGTCAACGAGCGGCGCGATCCAGCCCACCCGGCGGACGCCTGGCTGAAGGACCGGTTCTGCCCACTGCCGTTCGACCAGATCGACACGCAGGAAAACCAGACTGTTCACCTTTGTCCGGCGGCCTGGCAACCCCTGCCGGTCGGAGATCTCGGCGACGACCCCGAGGCGGCCTGGAACTCGGCGAATGCCCAGGAAATCCGCCGTTCGATCCTGGACGGTGATTTTTCCCACTGCAGCCGTCTCAACTGCCCGCAGATCAACGGCCGACGTCTTCAGTCCCGCGAGACGTATCTTGCCCCGGAGCCGGCCTCGCCGGCACGGGAACGCTACGGCAAGATCATCTCCGGCAGGCAGATCCGGCTGGAAACACCGCCTTTCCGGGCAACGTTTTCGCACGACCGAAGCTGCAACCAGTCCTGTCCCTCCTGCAGGACCCGGGACATCGTACTCGGGAAATACGACACGGACCGATTGAACCGGCTGGTAAGCGGCGAATACGCCCGCTTTCTGTCCTCTGCCCGCAGGATCGTGCTCGCGCGTGACGGCGAACCGTTTGCCAGCAGGCACTATCTGCATTTTCTGGAAACCTATTGCGCCGGCTCGGAGCGGATCAGGGCCCTGACGCTGCAGACCAGCGGTCTGCTTCTGACGGAAGAGCTCTGGAACCGGCTGGACCTGTGGGGGCATGTGTCGAGCGTGCGCGTCTCCGTCGACGCCGCGACCCCCGAGACCTATGAGCGCCTCCGGCGGGGCGGCCGCTTCAGCAGTCTACTCCCCAATCTCTATTTTCTCGGGCACCTGAGGCGGCTTCAGGCGATCGACGAATTCCGCATGGATTTCGTGGTTCAGCTGGACAATTACGCCGAAATGCCTGATTTCGTCCGTCTGTCGCGCCAGGTGGGGGCGGGCAACGTCCAGTTCCTGCGGCTGCGCAACTGGGGGACATTCACGGAACAGGAGTTCGCCGGGCGGGACATCGGCGACCCGATCCATCCGGACCATGACCAGTTGATACAGGTCCTGAGAGATCCGGTCCTGAGCGGGCCGGACGTCGACGTCAGCGCCCTGGAGGCTTTCTGATGCCCCGGCACATCATTCTGGTTTCGGCCCCCCGCAGCGGCACCAACTTTCATCAGGCGATGCTGCAGCATGGCCTGAAAAATGCTGTCGTCTTCCGGGAAATGTTCAATCCGCTTGCGCCATTCGGACTGGAAAGCAACGGCAAGGATTTTCTGAAGCTGTTTCAGGAGGAGACCGGTTTCGAATACGCGCGGGAGAAGAGGGAGGCATTGTCCGCCTTCTTCCGGCAAAACCCGGTCTACATCCTGGATGTCTTCTCCCGGATCTGCGACAGGCTGTCTATCGACTGTTTGTCCTATACGCTTTTTCCGAAACAAATCTCGGAAGATGCGCTCCGGACTGTTCTCTACGGCAACGATTGCGCCTGCCTGTTCCTGACACGCAGACGGCTTGCGCGCCATGTTTCGTTTCTAAAAGCCGAACAGTCGGGGGTCTGGCGGCTGGTCGACACGACGGCATTGAAGGTGGAAGTCAGCCTGTCCGGTTTTCTCGACGATGCTGCCGCTGCCGACGATTGGTTCCGGAGCGTTTCCGGGACGGCAGCCGCCTCGGGTGCGATGGTCCGCCAGGTTTCCTACGATGCCGTCCTGAACCAGCCTCCCCGGGCCGCCTTTCACGCTCTTGAGTGGAAGCTTCGCGGAATTTCCGAGCTTTCCCCTTTCGATTTCGATGCGATACCCGAATTCAAGCAGGATGCGCAGAAGGACGTTTTCCGGTCCGTTTCCAATGCAGCGGAATTCAGGTCCGAATTGAGGGAAGCCTCCCGGCACAAATACGCCTTCGACGAACCGGAGGTGTATGGCGCCGATGGCTATGTCTAGGCATCTATCAAGTTGCCGGGCGCTTGGTCATTCACCCGGTTCGGAGTTGAATGCCCATCGATCCCGGGCGCGGCCGGGACTTCGCGGCAATAGCTTTCCGGGGTTCGTCCAACGGTGAACTCGAAATCGGGCGCCCAGTTTTCGCGGATCCGCGCGACCCGTCGTTTCATGTAAAGATCCCAGTTGGAGGAAACTCCGCTGCGACCCATGTCCACCCGGGAAGGCAGGCTTTCGAAGAATATCCCCCTGGCCCGCAGCCAGGCAAAGAAACGGGGTGGGCAGACGACGATGACGGTTTCAAATCCGGTCAGTTTTTCCAGTTGGCCGATGACTTCGTCGGACAGGATTTCGCCGTCCTGATCGAGCGCCCACAACAGCGCGACATTGCCGGATTTGCTATAGTCCGACAGCAGGGCGGCATTGGTCCTGTCGCCGGTCCTGAGAACGCGAAGGCTGCGAAGGGCAAATCGAAGTCCGAAGCTTTCCAATCTCTCTTTGATCATTCCCGTCAACCTTGCAATCTGCCTGAATTTCCCCGGATTGCTCTCCGTCAGGGTAGCCGAGAACCCCGTGCGCGGCTAACCGTCAGTGGTCCGGAAGAAGGTTTTCCGGAAGCTGGGCCAGTATCTGCAGCTGCCGGGCGATCTGTCGGGCACCATCCCAGCAACCGGTTTTTCGCTGGCATGCCGCGGACATTTCCACCCGAAGATCCGGGTCGAGCATCCGGGTGAGGCCGGTCTCGATGACGAAAGGATCGTCGGCCGGACAAGTCAGGTTCCAGCCGGAGCGTGCGCCGTATTCGGCGCGTGCTTCCTGGACATCCATCTCCGGATTGCTGTTCGGGATAAACAGCGACGGCAGGGCGGCGGCGATGTTCTCGTGAAAGGTGTTGTAGCCGGCGGCGCAGACCGCGAAATCGAAGGCCTTCAGATACTGGGCAAGAGGATAGATCTTTCGCATCAGCAGGCGCTCGTGCAGAGGCGCGTCATTCCCGACATGAAGCGGCGAGCGGACGTCGACCGCGACGACGTCCGGATTCCGATCCAGAAAATCGAGAAGCTGCTGCCGGGGAAGCGACATGTCGAAATTGGCTTCCGAACCCAGCTGGACAAGGCACAGGATTGCGTCCGCCGGCAGATCGAGCGCGCGCCTTGCGGTCGCCCTGGTGAAGAGATGCCCCGGTTGCGTCATCAGCACCGGGTTGACCCTGGCAACACCTTCCGGATCCGGCCTGGAGTGGCCGGCATCGAGAGCTTCGCACAATTCGCCGGGTTCCAGGACCGCATCGAAGAAGCGTTCGCGCGAGAGGCTGCTCGGCTGCGGGGTGCGCCAGAGACCGCGCCGGATCCATGCCGACGTGCATTTGCCGTAGGATTCGAGCGCGTCAACGAGGCCCGCATAGGCGATATTTCCGTCGAACAGTGTCAGGCATGGTTTGTAGTGGCTCAGGGCTTCGCGGACTTCCTGGAAGAAATAGGCGTTCCAGGTCTCCACATCCACCTGCAGCTTGCGGTGAAACGGGCGGTATTCGGCGAGATAGCCCATGGAACGGGCGATTTCGATCGCTTCGGAAAGAGAGAAGAACACGACGTTGACGCGCGGTCCGAGCGCCTTTGCGATGGCGAGCTGCCTTGATAGATGACCGAGGCCGATGCCGTTGGAGGTGACCGTCAGAACGACAGGGGCAGTCGGTCTTGCGGGTTTTTCACGCACCGCACGCTTTCGCCGAAGGGGCGAGGGCCGGTCGGCGACGCTGTTGAACTTGTCCGGAAACCGGTCAAGGCCGAACCTGGCTTCCACATGCGCGCGTGCCTTGCGGGCTGTTTTTTCCATCAACGGCCGGCTGGACTGGAGGCGCTCGTAGATCTGCGGGGCCTGCGCGGGCTCGGCGTAGAAACACGCGTCGGAAAAAATGTCCTCCATGCTGTGGGGGACGACGCAGGGAAGTCCGGTCGCAAGCGCCTCGAGCACGCAATAGCCGAAGGCCTCGATCCAGGTATCGGAGTGGAAATAGCTGTAAACGTCGAGCCCCTGCAGGAACTGGGCAACGGATTTCTGCGTGAAGGGCAGAACCTGCCAGTTCCACGGCAGCGTTTCGAACTGGTCCAGATAGTCCTGCGGCGCTCCGAGCATGCGGAAGGCGTAGGCCGGGTTTTCCGGATAACAGGCCAGGGCGACGCCCGGGGAAGGCCATTTGTCCAGGCTCGGCCGGCTGTGGCGGCCGATGATCATGGGGCCACCCGGCGCACGCGGCGTCTTTTGGGGGAAATCGGCCGGATCAATCAGGTTCTGCCAGTTGCCGTCGTGGAGCATGTGGGACAGACCGTTGGCGATCAGGTCCTTTCGGACGACGTCGCTGACGGGCAGCAGCCTCAGTTCCTGCCCGAACCAGTCAGCGGCAAGAGCCGGCCACTGCTCCGTCTTGTAATAGGGCTGTCCACGCCGGTTTCGTGTCGGCTGATGCACGACCATGTAGCTGTTGCCGGCGTCGAACTCGGTCCTGAAGCGGACGCGCTCTTCCAGAATGGAGGGGTGATAGAGCAGGGCGACCCTGGCCTTGGGTCTTTCGTCCCGCGGGACGATGACGGTCTGCGTCGCCTGGATTTCCGAAAGCAGCGAGAGATTGAGAACGCGGTTCCTCGAAAAGATGGGGGATGCGACCGGAATGATACCCGCCTTCAGGCCGGCTCTCCTGCAGGCGCGCAGGTCGTATCTGAGCGACGTGGAGGTGCCTCCGGGAAATCGCAGATCGGCAAGATAAAGGACATCAAGTTCCATGGTTCGGTCCGCTGGAGCCCGCATCGGTTCAGGGAACCAATATTGACGGACAAGGCTCTAGGAAAAAAGCACAATTTCTGGAAAGCCCGGAGGGGCTAGGACGAGGAGCCGCCGTAGAGGCGCCACAGCTCCAGTCCGTGGGTAAAGCGCGGTCCGGGAAGGCCGTCCAGTTCGCCGTCGTAGTAACCCGCGGTTTTCATTCTGGATTGAATTTCGGTGATCGTTTCCTGCGACCAGCTTCTTGCCTCCGCGGTGATCTTGGCCAGGGTCTCGCCGCTGTCGGCGGTGAGTGCGGACAAAAGCAGCTCCGAGGCATCTTTCGGCGACTTCTCGGTATGGAAACCTTCGTCGTAAATGGCGGCTGCGGCGAGCGCGCCTTCCGCATAGCCCTGTTCGGCGGCGCGCCGGAAGAAGCCGACCGCGTTTTCAGGAGACTTGTAGATGCCTTCCTTGGCAAAGACGCCGAGATTATAGGTCGCCCGAGCGGCGCCTTCCGAAGAGGCGAATTCCAGAAGCGTGATGGCGCGGGGAACGTCGCGCGGGCCGCCGGATCCGGAATAGAGCGAAACAGCCAGGTTGATCGCACCGTCCGGGCTGCCATGCCCATAGGCCTTTTCGAAAAGTTCTCTTGCCCGCACCAGGTCCTTCGGCAGGCCCTGGCCGAGTTCGTAGAGCAGGCCCAGGCTGACAAGCGCCCGCGTATCGCCGGCCTCTGCCGCCGTCTTGTAGAGGGCGACCGCCTCCTCGGTGTTGCCCTGGGCCGCATAGGCGCGTGCGAGAAGGGCCTTGTAGTGCGCGTCTTCCGGGAACTTCTCGACCGCCAGTTGGCAGGCGCTGACCGCTGCACCCGCATTTTTTGCCAGCCGGTTGAGCGATACGCCCTGGTAGATGACCGTGGAATCGTTGGGATGGGTCGCGAATTTCCGGCAGAGCTCCGCGGAAGTCAGGCTGTCCGGATTGTCGGGGATCATCTGCGTGACGAGTTTCTTCGCCTGTTCCACGTTCCGTCCGTTGGGAAAGCGCTCGATGTAATATTCGAGCAGGGAGCGGTTCCGGGAATCCAGCGCACTCGACCAGATCTCCTCTTCCAGGCTGGCCAAGTTGACCGGCGTGTCCGGTTGGGGGAGGTCGGAATTCCGATCCTGCCGCTTGAGCAGGGTTTTCGCTTCGTCCACGAAACGGCCTTCCGGATAACGCTGCAAGTACAGTGTAAGGAGCTGCGGGTCCAACTGGCGGGCGGACAGTTTCCACAAACGGGTTTCAAGGTCTCCGTCCGGCTCCTCGCCGGGATTGAAGAAGAACTCCGGTTTCACCGAAAACTGCACATATGGCACCTGGGCGCCGCCTGTTTCCTTGCGGACGTTCTGGTTGACCTTGGCGAGCACCGACAGGACTTCCTTTCCCGGAGTCCTCAGGTTGGAAAGGAGCGCAGTCGCGTAGGGACTGTTGTTGCCGGCGCCGTCATAAGCCACTTTTCCCGGCTGCGTCGCGAAGCCGATCAGGAAGCCGCTGACATCCGGCGGCGGCGCCAGGCCGACCCCGACGCTGTCGATCTGATCCTGGAAGGGGTTGTTCTGGCAGGCGTCCAGAAACACCATCTTGAACGCGTTGCTGCTGCCTACCTGTGTCAGCAGGTCATCGAAATGGACGCTTTCGCTGACAAGGGTCTCGATGTCCTGGATATTCGCATCGACCGGAATGAGATAGTTCTTTCCCGCGAGCTGGACGCCGTGTCCGGCATAATAGACCAGGACCGCACTTGCGTTGCGCTTGACCGTCTGTGCCGCAAAGTCTTCGATTTCCCTGCGGAAGTTCTCGTGTGTCGCGTCCAGAACCAGGTCGACGTCAAAATTGAGCGTCTGCAGGGTTGCCGCCATGCTCTCCGCGTCGTTGCGCGCATTCGGAAGCTTCTCGAAGTTGTAGTCCGCGTTGCCGATCACGAGCGCCATGCGCGCCCCGGAGGACAGGCTTTGTGCCAGGACGGCTCCAGGCGTCACCGCAATGCAGGCGGCGCAAAGCCCCAAAAGAAAAATGACTTCCCCAAGACGGCGCCTGACTTCACACAGCCTTGTCACGTACCGGAATCCATTCAAATCGACAGCGACTTCGTGAGACTGACTTCGACGGCCTGCAAGGTTTCGGTGAGAACGGCGCGCTGTTGCTGCTGCAGGCTCACGATTACCGTGTCCTGGGACTGGACGAGGCTGATTTGCTGGACCTTGCTGATACCGCTGCGAATGGCGGCAAGCGCCTCGGCACCGGATTTCGCGTCGCGGACCTGTTCCTTCATCTGCTTGACGACAGGCAGGGCCTGCTGGGCGACCGTGCTGCCGCGATCAGCTTCCTGCTGCAGGCGCTCTTCAAGTTCTCCGAGCACGTCCGAAAGGCATTTGAACGGGCTCTCCTTGTTGAGTTTGACCCGCGTCTCGCACGCCTTGCATTCCTTGAAAATTCGTACCCGGATGTTCAAGAAATTCTCGAGAATGAGGCGTTCGTGCGGGACCGTGACGATGGTCCTGCCATATTCCCTCGGAACAAACGGGTTGAGATTTACCTTCGGTCTTCCGGAGCCTTTCGTGGCGCCAGGCGATTCGCTTCCGTAGGCGGCGACGACAATTTCCTTGTCGCTGGAGGAGCGCTCCAGGACGGACGTGACGTCGGTGGAGGGAAGCGATTCATCGAACGGCACCAGGTAGCTCGTCGAGGATGTCAGGCTCGATCTGGAAAGCTGCCAGGAGCTGCTTTCCAGGGGCGTCGTCGGTTCCTGCGCGCGATCCGCGGCGAAACTCGTCGCGCCCGTCAGCCATGCGACCAGGAGCGATGCCAGGTAAGAAAACAAATTCAAGAGTTTACGCGAGGTAACCGCAGCCATAAGACACCAGAGAGTAAAAAAAACATTGGGTTAAGAGGATGCTTCGCATTTGACTTTATAGCATTTTTCGCCAATGGCCACAATTTAACGCGACGGAAATTTCCGCCGATGCCGATCACGAAAATCGTTCCGGATCAGGCCGCGATACCTAGTACGGTGACGGCGGATGCCTGCGGGGCGGAGGGATGGCCGACCGGCAAACAGGCAATTCGGCACTGCGCGCGCTATATCCCCAGCCGGACCACTTCCAGCTGTTCCTTGCGGCCCTTGACCGTCTGGGCGCCGATCGTTTCCTGTCCGATGTCCTGTTGCAGCCTGTCGCCGATCTCCTTTGAGGCCAGGATGATCACGTCGGCGCCGGGGTCGATTTCCTTGCCGAGGCTCTCAAGGCGAGAGGCTGCATTCACCGTATCGCCGATAACCGTGTAGTTGACGCGCTCGGGCGCGCCGATGTCGCCAACTACCAGCGGACCGACATGAAGTCCTATTCGCATGCGGACCGCCGTCTCGCCGCGCGCCGCCCGGAGCCGGTTGTCTTCCCGGATAGCCTTTGCCATGCCCAGGGCCGCGCGGGCGGCGGGTTCGGCCGGGTTGTCCAGCCGTTCCGGCGCCCCCCAGAAGGCCATGACGCTGTCACCGATATATTTGTCGATCGTGCCGCCCTGGCGGGTGATTTCAGCCCCGAGCAGGGAAAGGTGATGGTTGACGAAAGCGGCGGTTTGCGTCGCCGTCATGCCCTCCGAAACGGTGGTGAAGCCCGCGATGTCCGTGAAGAGGACCGCCACCTCCCGTTCTTCCGGCGGCGCCTCGGCCCTGCCTTCGCGCAGCAGCTTCTGGACCAGGGTTCTGGGGACGTAGCGGCTGAACGCGGTCAGGCCGCCGACCATGGAATTGAAACCGCTGGCGAGATCGTCAAGCTCACGCACGAAGCTGTGGGGAAGGTGCTCGACATGCTCGAGATCCAGGTTGGCGACCGCCCTCGCGCCGACGGCCGCGCGACGGATGGGCTGGCCGATCCGGTAGGCAAGAAGCCCGGCACCGACGAGGGACAGGCCGAGCAGAGCCAGCGCGATGAGGATTGCATCCGTGAGCTGTTCAAGCGGCTGCTCCAGGATCCGGGCGGGAAAATGCGCCGCTATGGAGATCGGCAGTCCGGTCGGGCCGAATTCTGGACCTTGCAGGACGACGAACCGTTTGCCGCCGTTTTCATCGAATCCGGTCCGCAATTCGTTGCCGTCACGCAGCCCATAGGGTTCCCCGTCCACCGGAGTCGTCTGCCAGAGCGATTTCAGAAATTCGTCCGGCACGTGTTCCAGGGCAATCAGCGGTTCCGCGGGAGACAGTCTGTCGAACACCCCGGAAAGGTTCGGATGGGCGATGATGTAGTAGGTCTCCGGATTGATCACGAAGACCTTGACCAGTTCCGTGGAGATTTCCCGGGTGATTTCGGACAGGCGTTCCATCGACATGCCCACGATGACGAGGCCCTCGTACCGGTCGTTCGTGGAGACGGGTTGCACATGGGCGATGAAGGTGTGCTGCCTTTGCGGGTGATAGTCCGGACCTATCCAAAAGGCCTCGGTCTTGCCTGCCGTTTCCGCGATGAGGCCGGTCAGCACATGGGTGTTGTCGGTCACCGGCACGAATTGCGGCACAAGGATGCTGTTGTCCTGCGCCCTGTCGATTTGAATCAAATCGCCGTTCTTGTCCGCAATGATGACGAAGGAAACGAATTCCAGGGGCGCCAGGGTGCCATAAAGATAATCGGCGACTTCCTGCGGCCGGCTCATGAGGATACTGCCGCTCTGCAACGCGGCGGCCGTGTATTTTCCCGCTTCCTCGACGGCGTCGATCTGCGATCGAAAGGCCTGGTCGAGCGAGCTCATGCCGACATTGATCAGCGAGCCGCCAAGCTTGCGCACGACCTTCTCGGATGTCGAGGCCTGGACGAACAGAACCAGCGCCGCGGTCACGAAGACGAAGCCTCCGATCACGGTCGTCAGCGTCGGGGTGATGTGAATGCGCCGCTTGAGGGACAAGTGATTGCCTGCACTCGTGAATTGGTTGTTTTACCAATAGCCCTTTCGACGGCTGAGGGCAAAGCAAAGAATTCCGGATGGAAACAGAGCAGGTTTCGCACTGGATCGGCCAAAAAGACAAGAAAAACCCGCGAGAGCTTTCGTTCCGCGGGTCGATCAGATTCAATTTGCCACCCCTGCTGCAAATCAGGCGGTTTTTTCTTCCGCGGGACTGTCGAACTTGTGGCCGTAATCAACCGCGACTTCATAGTCCGGGTCTTCGAGAACGGAGACCTCGACGAGGTTGCCTGCCTTGGCCAGCAGCTTCTGGCAATCCGGGGACAGGTGGCGAAGATGCAGGCGTTTGCCGGCGGCTTCATATTTGGAAGCGAGCGCGTCGATGGCTTCCAGGCCGGAATGGTCGACAACCCGGCTTTCGATGAAGTCGATGACGATATCCTCGGGGTCTTTCTGCGGGTCGAACAGATCGGCGAAGCCTGTGGTGGAGCCGAAGAACAGAGGGCCGGAGAGCCGGTAGACCTTCCAGCCTTCCTTGCTGGTGCCGATGCGTGCGCTGATACGGCTGGCCGCGTTCCAGGCATAGGCGAGCGCGGAAATGATGACGCCGACAACGACGGCGACCGCGAGGTCGGAATAAACGGTCACGCAGGTCACCACCACCATGACCAGGGCATCGATCAGCGGGATCTTGTGCACGATCTTGAGGCTGGCCCAGGCGAAGGTGCCGATCACCACCATGAACATGACGCCGACAAGGGCGGCAACCGGGATACGTTCGATCAACGGCGCGGCGACCACGATGAAGGAGAGCAGGAACAGGGCGGCGGATATCCCGGACATGCGCGTGCGCGCACCGGACTTCACGTTGATCATCGACTGGCCGATCATCGCGCAGCCACCCATGCCTCCGAAAAAGCCGGTGACGACATTCGCCGCCCCCTGCGCAACGCATTCCCTGGAGGCGCCGCCCTTGGTGTTGGTGAGGTCGGCGACAAGGTTGAGCGTCAGGAGAGATTCGATCAGGCCGACGGCCGACAGGATGACCGCATAGGGGAAGATGATTTCCAGCGTCTCCCAGGTCAGGGGCACCATGGGAATGTGAAACGACGGAAGGCCGCCGGAAATCGACGCCAGATCGCCGACGGACCGTGTGTCGAGGCCAAAGCCGAGAACCAGAGCCGTGACGGCAAGGATGCCCGCGAGCGGGGCAGGGAAGGCGGAGGTGACTTTCGGCAGGAGCCAGATGACGGCCATGGTGACGGCGACCAGGCCCAGCATCAGAAAGAGCTCTGACCCGCTCATCCAGGCAAGTCCCCCGGCGCCGTCCGGCACCTTGAATTGTCCGAGCTGGGCCAGGAAGATCACGATCGCCAGGCCGTTGACGAAGCCCAGCATGACCGGATGAGGCACCATCCGGATGAACTTGCCCCATCTGAGCAGACCGACGCAAATCTGGATAAGTCCCATCAGCACGACGGTGGCAAACAGGTATTCTACACCGTGCCGGGCCACCAGCGTCACCATGACGACGGCGAGAGCGCCGGTCGCGCCCGAAATCATGCCGGGACGGCCGCCGAAACATGCCGTGATCAAGCCGATGAAGAAGGCGGCGTAGAGGCCGACAAGCGGGTTGACCCCGGCAACGAAAGCGAAGGCAACGGCTTCCGGAACGAGGGCAAGGGCAACGGTCAGCCCGGCCAGAAGTTCCGTTTTGATGCGCGATGCATCCAGCTTAATCGATTTTGCAGGCGCGAGGGCCTCGGCTCTTGCGGACAAAACAAACTCCGGGATTTGCGTTGAATTGGGGCGGTCAGAGCCCGATCAGCCTGGACCGGTTTGTTTGACCTATGTCAATCGGGGGGATGTCTAGCGGAAATTTTGCATTGCAGCAAGGTGCCGGCCGGGCAGCAGCCATGCAGGTTTCGAGACCGGTGGGCCGGAGGCTGTCCGGGCGTGCCGTTGATTTGCCGTCCGGATATGCTTTCGGCAAGGCATTTCCGGGTTCTTGTCGAAGAGGGTTTCGTCAGCAGGGCTGCCCGGGAGTATTACGGGATCCAATCCTGAAGCCTCGTCAGACCCGCCTTTCCCGAAAGACGGAAATCAACTCGTGGTCTCCTTTCCAATGACGATTGTCCGGGTCCGGTAGGTGATTTTGGCCCGATCCCGGCGCGGTCGGATTTGTGAATGTGCGGGCCGGTTGCAAAACAGCGCAAACATCACGTAGGGTTATTTCAATGCCTGTTAAGTGATGTCGAAACCTTCTCGGTAAAATTGCGTGCTCCACTCGCCCCTGTTCGCCGAAATGGCCGAAGAGACAAATAAAATGCGCCGGCTGGCCGTCTGGGTCCTTTTTGGAGTTCTGGTCTCCACGGCCAATGCTTCAGCGCAGCAACGCCTGCGCCTGTCGGCCTTCGACGCGCCAAGTCTCACGCCGGTTGCCGAAGAGATATTGTCCAGGGCCTATGCCGAATTGGGAATTAGGATCGAGACGGTCGTGGAAAGCCCCCAGAGGGCAATCATGCATGCGGCTTCGGGCGTTACCGACGGTGAACTGGTGCGTATCGGGAGTGTCGCGGAACGGCACAAGACCCTTATCAGGGTCAATGTCCCGGTCGTCGTTGCGCGCACCGTTGCCTTTGCCAGGGATCCGTCTTTCAAGGGCAAATCCATGGAAGAGCTCAAGTCGCTGCGGGTCGGGCATGTCGCCGGCGCAAAGTTCGCCAGCGAGGCATCCGAAGGCTTCGCCGAGGTCTGGGCCGCTGACAAGCCCGAGCAATTGTTCGAAATGCTGGAGCGGGACAGGATCGACCTGGTGATCGTCGGTGAAGAAACGGGAAACCGCATCATCGGGAAAGGCGGTCTGGCGGATGTCTTTCCGCTGGGTAGCTCCTTGAAGGAGGTCAAGTTCTATCACCTGCTCCATGAGAGACACGCCGATCTCGTGCCGAAGATCGAAGCGGTGCTGAAACGCATGATGCAAACTTCGGAACCGCAGCAAACGCGCGGCAAAACGGGACACCAGCTGAAGCCTGAGGGCAAGACTTCAAGTCGGGCGCCCGAGGCGTTGCACCCGGATCCTTCCTAGCCCGTCTTTCGGCAAATCCGCAGCGGGTCGAAGGCTGGCTGCCACGGCCTCCGGTTGTGTCGTGGCTGCCTCTTGCCGCGCAAAGTTACTGTGCGCTCGAAGTCCGATTCGCCGTGCCCGGCTGGCCCTGGGCCGCGCCGAGACTTGCACCGAGCAGGGCAGCCGCGCCCGCAAATCCGGTGTCGCCGCCGACGACAGTGTTCGGCACCAGTTTGCCGACAAGTCCGACAAGTTCCGGTTTTCGTTCCAGAGACGTGAGAAGCTTCTCGAGAGCCTGGAGCAAAGCAACCCTGTCCTGGCCGAGGACTTCGACCTGCGCGCTCTGGCCGCGGGCAAGCTCCTCCAGGTATTGGCGTTCCGCGCGGCCGAGGGCGGCGCGTTCCTGCTCGCGCTGGTTCGCGACCTTCACCGCGATCTGGGCTTCTACCAGACGCGGCTGTTCGTCTGCGGTCGAGCGGGCCTGTTCGGTCTCGATGCGCTTCTGCTGGGCTTCGGTTTCCCGTTCATAGGCAGTGGAAAGCTGGTCTGCGAGCTGAACGCGCAGGCGCGAGACCAGCAGCTCCGGCGGAATGGCGGGTTCGCCCAGGCGGATCTCGCGGATGTCGACACCCGCCTTGTTGCCCTCGACCTTGATCTGCTGTTCGATCGTCTGTTCCAGCGCGTCGCGGTTCTCGATGAGATCCAGAACCCGCGTCGGCCGGATGGTGTAATGGATCGGCTGGACAGGCGTTCCGTCCGGGTTCTTGTCCTGCACCCGGATCGACGCTCCGGCGACGTTCCGAACGATGGAACGGATGGCCGGGGTCAGGATGTGGTTCTCGATTTCCGCGAGGCCTCCGACGGATCCGACGACCACGGGAGCGTTGTCGGGATCAACCTGGACAAGCGCCCTGAGCTCCAGGGGAATGTCCCAGCCCTCGACCTTGACGAAGACCGCCCGGTCGGCGGCGTCATCCGGGATCTGTTCCTGGACCGATCGCTCGTTCTGCTGGATGTTGCCCTGCTGGTCGACCGAAAGATCGATGATGCGCTTGGTGTAGCCGCCCTTGTACTCCCAGGTCTGGATCCTTGTATCGACCAGGGTGACCTCATAGGCCTGACGGTTGAGGTAATAGGCTCCGGGAAAGAGGGGATCCTTCCAGATGCCGACACAGCCGTCGGGGACCAGCGGCACCATCAGCGCCTCGCGGGAGGCGACCGAGGCGGAGACTTCTTCCTCGACGCAGTTGACGCCGGGCCGGCTGACATTGGACTTGACCACGCCGACGTGACCGGCAGGGATGATGGTGGCGTTGGTGTTTTCGTCAAGGCGCACGTCGAAGAGATACCGGTTCAGCCGGTACTGGCCGGGCTTCAGAACGGTCTCCTGCGGGCCGCGCAATCCGCCCTTGGTCAGAAAACTGCTGGCGTTCAGCATGTCCGCCATCTGGTCGTCCGGAATGGCCGGGGCCATGAACATGCCGGATGGCATAGCCTCACCGTCCAGGGCGGTGAGCTGGCCGTAATAGCCTTCCGGAATGGTAATGACTTCCCATTCCTCGAAATCGTAGAGAACGCGGACGAGCGGGATGAAATGAAATCCCGGGCCGAGGATCTGGGCCTGCGGCCCCTTTTCGCCGTCCAGCGCGAGGATGCGTCCGGGCGGGAGTTCCTTGAAGGCGTAAATACGCTTCAGGTGGCCGACGTAATTGGCGTCGACAAAGATGAAGGACGTTGACAGAAGCATGAAAACGCCGGCCGCGGTCAGGGCGACCCCCATGATCCGGCTTGAGAAAATCCGCACGATGCGATGGCTGCCGACGGGGGCGCCCGTGCGCCGCAGAATGACGCTGACACCCAAAACGATTGCCACAATTCCGATGATTACGCCGAGCATGGTCAGTCCTCCCGGATAACTGTCGAGCCATCAGAGCTCCAGGAGTGGGCGGAGTCAAACGAAGGTTCTGTAAAATCGGATCTTTTGCTCTAGCACCGGAACCACGAGCTCCGGAAAATGCTCGACGGACCTCGACAGGGCGATTAGAACCGGAACAAAGCACGCGGGAGAGACCATGAAACCGACCAATCCGGTTTTTACCGGCATCGACACGACGGTGTTCGAGACCATGTCCCGGCTGGCGAAAGCGCATTACGCCGTCAACCTGGGTCAGGGATTTCCGGACGTGGACGGTCCGGAAGATATTCGCAAGGTTGCCGCGCAGGCACTAATCGAGGGGCCGAACCAGTATCCGCCGATGCTCGGCCTGCCGGAGCTGCGGGAAGCGGTTGCCGAAGCGAATAAACGCTTTTACGGCCTGGAAGTCGATCCGCAGAGTGAAGTGCTGGTCACGTCCGGCGCCACCGAAGCGCTTGCCGACTGCATTCTGTCGCTGGTGTGCCCCGGCGACGAGGTCGTGCTGATCGAACCGCTCTACGACTGCTACCTGCCGCTGGTGCGGCGGGCAGGAGGCATTCCCGTTCGCGTGCGGGTCACCCCGCCGGAATGGGGGCTGGACAGGTCGGAGCTCGAGAAAGCCTTCTCCGACAGGACCAAGGCAATTCTCCTCAACAACCCGATGAACCCGACGGCAAAGGTGTTCTCCGAAGAGGAGCTCCGGTTCATCGCGGAACTGTGCATCAGGTATGACGCCTATGCGATCTGCGACGAGGTCTACGAACATCTGGTCTTCGACGGCAAGGTTCACAGGCCGCTGATGACATTCGACGGCATGCGCGCTCGCAGCGTGCGGATCGGGTCCGCCGGCAAGACCTTTTCGCTCACCGGCTGGAAGGTCGGCTATGTCACCGGCCCGGCGGATCTGATGGACCCGATCGCCAAGGCCCACCAGTGGGTGACCTTCACCACGCCGCCAAACCTTCAGCGCGCCGTTGCCTACGGACTGAAGAAGGGCGACGACTACTACGACGGGCTGGTACAGGACCTTACGGCCAAGCGGGACCGGATGGCCAAGGGCCTGGAAGGCCTCGGCTTTTCGGTTCTGCCTTGCTCGGCTACCTATTTCCTGACCTGCGGCTTCGAGGGACTGGAGCTCGGCGAGACGGATGTGGAGGCCTGCGAGACCCTGGTCAAAGAAGCCGGCGTCGCCGCCGTGCCCGTATCGGCCTTCTACGGCTCAGACGCACCGACCGGCTACATCCGGTTCTGCTTCTGCAAGCAGGATGCGGTCATCGACGAGGCGCGGGCACGCCTGTCCGCTTTTTTGACTGCAGGCAGGGCCGAATCCGCTTAGCGTGACGAAAGACTTATCCTCACATGAGAAACGACATGGACAACCCGATTCTGGTGGATGTGACCCGCGGCAGCGTGACTGAGAGCCGTCACCGCGGGAGCCTGGCGATTGCCGATACTTCAGGCAAGCTCGTCTGCGGCATCGGTGATGTCGACACCCGCGTTTTTCCACGCTCCGCCATCAAGGCGCTGCAGGCGCTGCCGCTGGTCGAATCCGGCGCGGCGGACGCTCTCGACCTGACCGACGCGGAATTGTCCCTTGCCTGCGCGTCCCATAACGGCGAGGAAATCCACGCCAATGCCGCCCGTGTGATGCTGCTCAAGGCGGGCCTTGGCGAGGACGATCTGGAATGCGGCCCGCAGTGGCCAGGCCGGATGGAAGATGCCGCCAAGCTGATTCTGGCGGATGAGACGCCCTGCGGCCTCCACAACAACTGTTCGGGCAAGCATGCCGGCTTCCTGGGGCTCGCCAAGGTGATGGGCGTGGCAACCCGCGGTTACGTCGAAGCCAGCCACCCGGTGCAGCGCGAAGTGCGCCTTGTCATGGAGCAGATGACGGGTGATACGCTGTCGGAGGACGTGTGCGGCACCGACGGCTGCTCCATTCCGACCTACGCGACGCCGCTCAGGAGTTTCGCATCGGCCTTCGCGAGGTTCGGAACCGGGGAAGGGCTCGAGCCGCTGCGGGCGGAAGCCGCCGAGCGTCTCTTTGATGCCTGTATCAACGAACCCTACATGGTCGCAGGCGCCGACCGCTTCTGCACCAGGGTAATGGAAGGCTTTCGGGGCCGGGTCTTCGTCAAGACCGGCGCCGAAGGGGTGTTCTGCGCTTCCGTTCCCGAGCTTGGCTTCGGCATTGCGCTCAAATGCGACGACGGCGCGACGCGAGCATCCGAAGTGATGATGGCAACGGTTCTCGAAGCGCTGCTGGAACTGAACGACGACGAGGCAGCTCTGCTTGATGGACTGGTGAACCCTCCGATCCTGACCCGGCGCGGTGTCCTGGCCGGCCATGTCAGGCCGCGAAGCGAATTCCTGTCAACGCTGAAAAGCCAGTTGCCCTAGGGCGCTTCTGAGATTCATAATTTCTTATTCATCAGGACTTTGTTGCCGGATCTTGAAGCTTCGTGCCAGCCAAGATGGGTGTAGAGAGCGACATTTTCCGGCATGCGGACATGAGTGGCCAGATGGATCTGCCCGGCACCGCACGCACGGGCGTGCGCTTCCACCGTTCTGATCAGCGCCTTGCCGAGGCCGGCGCCCTGGAAGTCCGGGTCGACGGCTAGATTGACCAGATGCGCTGAAGCTTTCGTCAGACCCAGAATGGCGCAACCGGCGATCCGGGTGCCGGTTTCGGCGATGAAGACAACCTTGGTTGCGATATCCTCCTCGACACCCGCGCTGACGTCCGGAAGGTCTCCGATCTGCGATTTTACCGGTGCATAGGCGCGCTCGATACAGGATTTCACGGAAGCGCCATCTTGCAATTTCGCCCGGCGGATGGCTGGTTGGCCGCTTGTCGTTTTCATGGGAGTTCCACTATGGCGCACCAAAAAGGTCTGTCTTTCCGTTTTACGCACGCGATCACACGGACGCCCGCCGACAGCGTGGCGAATGGCATCCGGGCGGTGGATGCCGGCGATCCGAGCGGTGCGAAGTTCCGGCAGGAACATGAGCTTTATGTGACGGCACTTCAAGAGGCCGGTCTCACCGTAACGGTGCTGCCGCCGATGGAAGCCTTTCCGGACAGCTGCTTCGTGGAGGACCCGGCCTTCTGCCTGCCGGAGGGAGCGATCCAGCTCAGGCCCGGCACCGACAGCCGCGAAGGCGAGGGCAGTGAAATCCGTCCGGCGCTGGATGCCGCCTTCCGGCAGGTCGTCGAGCTTCCGGGCAAAGGCCATGTCGACGGCGGTGATATCCTGATGCTGGACGACGTCATTCTGATCGGTCTGTCGGCGCGCACCGACCGCGAGGGCGCGGAAGCCTTTGCCGCCCTGCTGGCGGACTGGGGCTACAAGGCCGAGATCTGCGAAACCCCCGAAGGCGTGCTTCACTTCAAGACCGCCTGCTCGACACTTGGCGACGGCGTCATCCTCGCCACCAAGGTGATGGCCGACAGCGGCTTCTTCGGCGAGCGTCCGCTGGTGGTGGTGCCGGAAGGCGAAGACTACGCGGCCAATGTCATCCGGGTGAACGATGTCGTCCTCGTGCCGGAAGGCTATCCCAAGACGCTTGCAGCGATCGAGGAGGCCGGCTTCAAGACAGTCGTGGTGCCGACCCACGAAGCGCGCAAGGTGGACGGCGGTCTGTCCTGTCTTTCCCTGCGTTTTGCCCCGGCTGGCCGCTGACGATGAAGATCGAGGGCGATCAGGCCATGACCTGATTGCCCTGTATCGTCAGATTGGAAAATTTCGAGACGTTGTTGAGTTCGCCGGTGGCTTTTTCCAGCCAGCGGAAGCCGTTGATCGAGCCCGATTTCGAGCCTTGAACGATGTTGTTGGTGATGATGGCTGACCCCGCGCCGTCCACCACGGTCACGGCGATGCCCGTGCCGCAGTCCCGCAGCACGTTTTGGGAAGCGGCGATGTTGCGCATATAGGGGCCCCAGCCGAGCAGCATGCCGAACCTTGGCGCTCCTTCGATCACGTTGCCGGTGAGAGCCGTGTCCGCCTCTGCCGCAATGCCGATGCCGAAGCCGGAGACTTCCGGCGGGTAGGGGCCGACTTCCGAGATGTTGCGGATCAGATTGCCGGAGCAGACGGCCATACGGCCGCCGTTCATGAAATTGGCGATCGAAATGCCGGTTGTGGCGCCGTCGACGATGTTGTTGGAAATCACCGCGCCCTGGAAACCGAACTCCGAGTAGATCGCGGTTTCGCCTGAGCGCATGCAGGAGTTCCCGAGGATCTGCACGTTCGAGCCGCTGTTCGAGCGGATGGCGGAAAAGGCGCAGTCGGCAATGCGGTTGTTCGCGATCATCACCCCGTGGGCACGGAAGACGTTGATGCCGTTGCCGAACTGACCTGTGCCGCCATAGCGTGCGCCGATCCGCTCGACCCTGTTGCCGGAAACGATGGTGCCGTCCTCGCCTTCACGCCAGCGATGCACCCAGATGCCGCCGTTGGCGCAGTCGGTGACCGTGTTGCCGGTAATCGACAGGTCGACGGCTTCGTTCGATCGCAGGCCCGCCTCGGCCGCGCCCGAAATCCCGCAGTTTTCCACCCGGCCGGAACAGCGGTCGAGCACAAGGCCGGTCTTGGAGGAGCCAGCGATCTCGCAATTGTCGATGGCAAGGTTCCTGACGCCGATGAAATGCAGGAGGCCTTCGGTGAAGTCGCCAATAGACCGGTTGGCGCCGTCGAAGGTGATGCCGGTCAGGCCGACGTTGCTGACGCCTTCGGCGTGGATCAGCTGACCGCCGCCGCCCTGGTAGACCAGCCGGGTGCGGCCCGGAACGCCCACGATGAGCGTGCCGGACGGCAGGCGCAGATTGGCGACCGGGTACGTTCCGGCGGGCAGGAACAGCGCCCTGCCGCGCTCCACGGCGCGGTTGACAGCGTTCTGGAACTGGGCGGTCTGATCATCCGCGGCGTTCGGAAGCAGGCCGAGATCCTCTGAATCGATGGAGCCCCTGAGGTCGGCGACCTTCATCTGCGCGGAGGCAACTGTCCCGGAAAGGAACAAGGCTGTCCCGGCAAGAAACGCCCGGCGGTTCAGATTAGATCGGTTTCGTGTCATCGGCCCGGCCAAATGCTTGAAAGCGTCCCGGATTGGGATGCGGTTCCAGTGTCTGGCCTGGAAAGAGCAAGCGGTGTGCCGAATGGACGGGAGCCATCCGCCGGAAGGCTGTTCAGTCGATGCTCGGGCGGAGGCCGGCGGTCAGATTCGTTTCCGGCGAAGTTTTGGGCTGATGTTCCGCCGCCATGCTCCGCGACGGGATTGCGGGAGGTTCTGACCGACTTTCCTGTTGTTCCTCCACAACCGGGCTGGAGGGTAGGAGCCGGCGTCCGGAGAGCGTGGTGCGATGGCAGCTTCTGCCGCTGCCGACGGTTTGGCCGATGTCACGGATGTTCTCGGCAAACAGGACGGTGGTGACCTTTGACCGGATTGCGAGCCTGTCGACGATCTCGAAAGGCCAATCGTTGCTGTCCGGCCCGAATGGTCGACCGAAATCCTGATTGACGATCAGAACATCCTCCGGTTCAAGCATCCGCATATGCGACGCCGATAGCCGAGTTGCGGCGGCCTTGCGCCAGCTTTCAGGCATCTCGTGCTCGTTTGCGTCAATGCGGTAGCCCATCGGTGTGAGCGCAAACGTGCTGCCGCCGAGTGCGGTCACCGGCCTGAGGTCGTGTTTGCCTCTGCTGAAAGAACGGAAGACGACCATGTCGGCAGGGCAGTAATCGGAACTTCTGGCAAGGAGGTAAAGCGTGTTCGGGTTCAGTCCGGAGACAGTCCTGTTCAGGGATGTCAGTTTCGGGCTGACCTGGTTGAGCAGCAGCAAGCTCAGCACACCGCTGGCCAATATCCAGATCAGAAAGCGAAGTGGTATTCGATTGCCAAGGACGAACCTCTCCATGACCGCCTCAATAGTTCCTGAGTCTTTGCGGTTTCACGGGCCGCTTCAGATTGCTCTGTTGAATTTTTTCCGACACCGACATGATGCCATACCAGACCATGGCGAGGCAGATGGTCGAGACATAACCCGGGATCCTGAATTGCAGCAGGATTTCAATGGGATGAAAGCTGAACTCCAGCGAGCGGACGGCCGGAAGGAACGGCATGAGCGCTGCGACGAATGCCAGTGTCCAGTGCAGCTTGCACTTGACGTACTGATACGTGGAACTGCCGATGAGTATCAGATAAAAAGGCGGGAAATAGAGCAGGTAGCTCAGCATGAAGAGCTGTTTTGGCGAAGGATTGCCCGGCTCGAGCAATTGTGCCATTCGGGCAAAGTGGCGGGCCTTGGACAGGCGCCCGAGCTGCAGGCAGCTGCTCGCCAGCGCCGCTGTGACGTCATAATCGTTCGGGACTTCTTTTACCGCCTCCAGCAAGAGATTGTGCGCGGCGAACAGATCGCCCATTTTGTGCAGGACAATCGCGATAACCTTCAGATCGCCCTTTCCATGTGAGGTTTTCCTCAGATCGTGCAGCTTCTTGTTGGCTTTCCGCCGTTTGCCGGCATGCAGATGGAGGTGAGCTGCGATTGCATCGATATCGCTTTGCCGGTCCGGAAAATCCATCTGAAAGCGCTTGAACGCCTTCGCGGCTTCCTTGCGCCGCTTCAAACGGATGAGACAGACCGCTTCACAGCTTCGGATTTCGGGGTCGTCGGGATTTATGGCCAGATATCTGTGCGCCCTTTGCAGGGCAGCTGCGTAATTGCTGCGATTGAATTCGATTGCAACGGCAAGTGACAGTGCCATTGCGAAATCCGGGTGATCTTTCAGCACCGCATCAACCCGGCGCATCGCCCCGTCATGATTGTTCGCATCCAGCAAAGACCTTGCGGCAGAAAGTTCCGCCAGCGGGTTCATTTGGCATATTTTTTCAAGAAGGCGGACAGATCGTCGTAAGTGCCGTTCTCGTTGGCATATTCGGCAAAGTTCCTGGCCTGCCCCAGCCATTCCCCCACGGTGGAACGAACTTCCCGGAAGGCCTCATTGAAGTGCCCGTTTGACAAGGGTGAGAGCTGTTCGACCGAGGGACTGTCCTCAATCGCCATGTCGATGGCGGTGTCGACGAGCGCCGACAGGTCCGCACCGGAGAAGCCGGTTGCCTTCTGGACGATCGCCTTCAAATCCAGATTCTGTGAAATGGGACGATCCTTGAGCAGTTGTTTGAGGATGAATTCACGTGCCACCTGGTCAGGCGGCGGAACGAAGATCGCCCTGTCGAAGCGGCCCGGGCGGCGGAAGGCCGAGTCCAGCGACCAGGGAACATTGGTCGCTCCCAGGAACAACATGCTTTCATTGTGTTCCGAAAACCCGTCCATTTCGTTCAGCAGAGCGGAGACGGTGGTGTTCACGCTTTTGGTGCTGTCGAACTGGCGCCGCTGCGCCAGCGCCTCGACTTCGTCGAAGAACAGGACCGCCGGCCGGGTCTGGCGGGCCTCGCGGAACATTGCCGCGAGGCGCTTCTCGGCGTTGCCGACAAACTGGTCGAGAATGTCGGCGGCGCGGAATTCGATGAACCGCGCCTGGCATTCATTCGCAAGCGCCTTTGCCAGCATGGTTTTGCCGCAACCCGGGGGACCATACATGAGCACGCCACCGCCGGCCTTCCTCTTGAACCGCTCGAACAATGCACGTTTGTTTTGAAAGGGATTGATGATCTTGCGGCGGACCTGTTTCTTGACGTCCTCGAGCCCGCCGATGTCTTTGAAGGTAATACTCTTGTGAAACCCGTTGACCGGTGGTGCGCTCTGGGTCAGGGCAACGACATTCGAATAGGCAGGGCGGGCCGGCGACCAGACCGAAAGCAGCTCGGCGGCATCTGCCTTCCGAAGCAGTTCCACCGCCTCATCCCTGAGGGCGGCACTGCCTATGCTGGCAGGTTCGATCTGTGCCAGTGCACCGGAAATCACGCTGCTGTCCGGAGAATTCTGCAAAAGAATGAGCAGTGCCCGGAAAGCGCCCTCCGACGAGGGTTCCCTGACAACCAGATCGACCAGCGTCTGTGTTTCCACACTTACCTTTTGAACCACGAGACCTACCCTGAAAACCATTGCCGACTGCGTTGAACTTGATCGGAAGACGGCCAACGACATAAAGAGAAAATCTTGTGGTCCGGTAAATCTGTGGTTGTAAGTTTTAAGAACAGCTAACCGGCCGGTACGGGAACCGGCCGGTCAGGCGGAACAGGACAGGCTTCCCGTTCCTGTCGGTCTTGGGGCGGTAGACCGATCAGAGTTTGCTCGGGTCGACGTTTTCCAGCTTCACCCAGTTTTCGTCAGCCTTTACGATGAAACCGTCGATGTCCTTGGACCAGCGCTCCTGGATGGACGGGGCAAGGTTCAGGTAAAGCTTGCCGTCGACGATCTTCCAGAGATCCGGGTCGCCATCGACCTTCACGCCCATGGCCGCACCGAAGGCACAGAAACCGCCGTACTGCGGCAGGTACTTTGCAGGGTTCTTCTGGAAGAGGTCGCGGTTTTCTTCGGAAACGAAGCGGTAGGTGGCGCCGTTGTGAACGGCGGTGATGGCAATGTCGCCGTCCTTCGGCGCGCCGCTGGTAAAGTAGGAAACCGGATCGACGCCGCGCAGGGCAAGGCCGGTAATGGTCGCATTGACATCGAAGCCTGCGCTGAAGGCGCTGGAAACAAGGCCGGTGACGACCACAAGGGCGGCAACGGAGCTGCGGATCAGGTCTTTAATCATATGGAAGCACTCCCAGATCTGTCGGAAGAATGTTGAACGGTGCCGGGGTGGAAGCGATTGCGCTGACTGGATTTTTTCGGTACCATTTGGTTCCTAATTGATCGAGCCAGCCCTGCCTCCGCCGGTGCCTGGAAAATAGGATTGGGAACCGATCGGTACAAAACAAAACGGCGTGAGGGAAAAGTGAACCCCGCGTGATGAGACGGTGCCGCAGGAGAAAATATGGCAAGACCGCGTGAATTCGATCCCGGGGCGGCCGTGGAAAAGGCCATGGGCCTTTTCTGGGATGTCGGGTACGAAGAAGCATCGCTGGCGGACCTGCTGGCGGTGATGGAGATTACCAAGGGATCTTTCTACAAGGCCTTTCACGACAAGCTGTCGGTCTATCTGGCGGCCCTCGACCGGTACAACGAGAAGGTCATCGGCGCGACCGTCGCCTTTCTGAACGATCGGCAGCGGGGAAGTGGCCGGGAGAGGATCCTTGCCCTGTTTGAAAAGGTGGCCGAAGCAGCACGAAAGAACGGCGACCGGCTGGGCTGCTTTCTGTGCAATGCACTTGTCGACAAGGCGGCTGAAGGCGGGGAAGCCGAGGTCAAGCTGCAGGCCATGGTGCGAAGGCTGGAGAACGCCTTCTTCAATGCCCTGACGGAAGACCGGCAACTGGACGAGGCAAGCGCCCGGGAAACGGCGCGAGGGATCCTGTCTGCCTATTTGGGCCTCAGGGTTCTGGGCCGGGCGGGACTCTCCTCGGACATGGCGGACGACTGCATCCGGCAGGTTCGATGGCTTCTGGAAAAGACCCAAAGGAAATGAGGCCGCCATGGATGGTCGCCGGGAGCGGCCTTGGCGGTTTTCAGGCCTCCAGCTTCAGCGCAGACGCCGCGCGGCTTCCTTCAGCAACCTGACGGCAGCTTCCTCGATCTGCGGGTAGCCGGGCCGGGAGTCGTGCCGTCCCTTCGGCAGCGAGGGGACATGGATGAAAATGCTCGGTATGCCGGAGCCGAGGGAATCCCAGAGCGTTGCGTTGCAAAGATAGGTTCCGGCGTTGGTCGAGAGCCTCACCGGCGCGCCGCCGGTCTGGGCGGCGTCCCTGAGCGCCTTCGCGGGCAGGGTGGCGGTTCTTGCCCGCTCGCTTGAAAGAACAAGTTCCGGCCGGTCCGGCGACAGGCCCGCTGCGTCGGGGCGCACGCGGATGGCCCGGTTGACCGCCCTGGTCTCGACGTTGACGGTGCGGCGCGTGCCGTCGACACCGAAATGCACGATGGCGTCTGGCCGGATTTCCTCCCGCAGTTTCGCCGTAACCTCAAGCCGACCCGCCCAGGTTGTCGGCAGGACGTGGAAGACGAACGCGACGCCGGACTGATGTTTGCCCAGCCTTTGCGGCAGGCGGTGCATCAGCTTCTCGGTCGGATTGACGGGCGCGCCGGGGAAAGGTGAGAACCCCGTGACAAGAATGATCCTGGAACGCGTCGCCTTCACTCGTTCAGCCCCATCAGGCTCGCCAGTTCATCCACCGCGAGCGAAACGGCCGTGCGGCCGTCCCTGACCTCGGTTTCCAGCGCCTTCAGCCGTTCGGCGGTTCTTGTGTTTGATTTCAGCGTCATCATCAAGCGCTGCTGCAGCATGTCCCACATCCAGGCGACCTGCTGACGGCTGCGCTTTTCATGCCATTCACCACTCGCCTGCATGCGCTCGCGGTAGATGCCGATCTGTTCCCAGAGATGATCGAGGCCTTCATTGGCAAGACCGGAGATGGTGACCACAGGCGGCGTCCACGTTGGCGATTTGGGCGCCAGGATATGCAGCGCCGCCCGGTAGTCCGAGGCGGCGGACCTTGCGCGCGTCGCGCCTTCGCCCTCGGCCTTGTTGACGGCGATCATGTCGGCGATTTCCAGAACGCCCTTCTTGATGCCCTGCAATTCGTCGCCGGCGCCCGGCAGCATCAGCACCAGGAAGAAGTCGACCATGTCCGCCACCGTCGTCTCCGACTGACCGATACCGACGGTTTCCACGAGGATGACGTCGAAACCTGCAGCCTCGCACAAAAGCATGGTCTCTCGGGTTTTCGAGGCAACGCCGCCAAGGGTTCCGGCGGAGGGCGAGGGGCGGATGAAGGCATTCCGGTCGACGGCCAGTCGCTCCATGCGGGTCTTGTCGCCCAGTATTGAACCGCCGGTGCGAGTAGAAGAAGGGTCGACCGCCAGAACGGCAACCTTGTGACCGGCTGCGGTCAGGTTCGAGCCGAGTGTGTCGATGGTGGTTGACTTGCCAACACCGGGTACACCGGTGATGCCGACCCGCAGAGCCTTCCCGGTCAGCGGCAGGACGCTCTGGATAAGCTCATGCGCCTTGTGCCTGTGCTCCGCCTTTCGGGATTCCACCAGCGTGATGGCGCGTGCAAGAGCAGCGCGATTACCGGCCTTCAGGTCTTCGGCAAGTTTGTCCGGATCGATTGGTCGTGCCCTGGTCATCATGCTTCAAGGCTTTACCTGAGGATTCGCGAAAGGTCACCGTCGCAAAAGGGTGAAGGCGATACCATGGGCGTTGACCCATCCGATTGGACTGGTTTTCAGCTGGAGCCGGCCTCAGCCCTTCGGAGTCCACAAAATGCGCTGGAGCTGAGCGTCGAAGAGGTCGTTTTCCGCTGGCAGGCGGTCGAACGGGCCCTGATAGCCGGGGATGGCGTAGACAAGCTGCACGTTCGGATGGCCCTCGGACTTGCAGATGGCCATGCCCCGCCACAGGTTCCTGCCGACCCGGCAATCGGCGCGCGAGGTGCCGATTTCCGACAGGGTCATGCCGACCCGTTCGCCGTTGGGCCCCTGCACATGATAGGTCACGCCGTGAACGGTCCCGATCTTGCCGTTGTTGCCCTTGAAGACCTGCAGAACCTGAAAGCCGTTGCTGTCGAAAACGGCCTCTGCCCACTCGGTATGGTTCTCGTCCGCAGACTGGATACCTTCCGTGGTGAAGCCGGGCAGAGCCGCTTCGATCGCCTTGGAACTGTACGTCGTTTCGGCCGTAATGCCACCGACGCTGTCGTCCGAGATGCGAATGAAGGTCGGTTCTGCTGCCAGCGACAGGCGGGCGGACGTTCCTTCCAGATCGGTTGACGGTGAGCAGGCGGCAGCGCCCAGGGCAAGAAGACAGGCAAATCCGATGGCAGGCAGACGCATATGGTTTTCTCAGAAGATTCCCGGCCGTGCGGGACGCGCGGCTGCGGATCGGGATGTAGCAAGGAACGCCTTGCTTGCAAAGGGAGGGCGGTGAACTGTGAACAGTTCCTTCCAGCTTCCGCAAGGACGTCAGATATTTAGCGGGGCGCTCTCAGGTTTCGTCCTTGCCGATCCACTTGGGAGCCGAAGGTGGGACATAGGCTTCGAACTGGCCGATCAGGGCTTCGGGCGTTCCGGCGATCTGCACCATGTCGCGCATGACCTTCCTGGTGAAGCCTTCTTGTGTCTGATGGTCCAGAAAGGATATCAGCTGGTTGTAGTACCCCTCGATGTTGAGGAACCCGCAGGGCTTCCTGTGATAGCCGAGCTGGCCCCAGGTCCAGACCTCGAAAATCTCCTCCAGCGTGCCGACGCCGCCGGGTAGGGCGATGAAGGCATCGGACAGGTCCGCCATCAGGGCCTTGCGCTCGTGCATGGAGCCGACCAGATGCAGTTCGGTGAGGCCTTCGTGCGCAAGCTCCTTTTCCTGAAGGGATTGCGGCAACACGCCGATCACCTCGCCGCCGGCCGCAAGTGCGGCATCGGCGACCGTACCCATCAGCCCGACCTTGGCACCGCCATAGACCAGCCGGTAGCCTCGTGCGGCAATCGCCTGGCCAGTTTCCGTGGCCGCCTTGCCGTAAGCCTCAAGTGCGCCATAGCTGGACCCGCAAAAGACACAGATGGATTTCATTCCTTGTCTCCAAAAGAGCAGAACGGGCTGAGAATTCAGCCCGTTCGAACACCGGTCTTGCGTCAGTCCTTAGCAAGCTCGTCGAGAACCCGCGCCCAGGAGCGAATGCCCTTGTGGAAGCTGGTCAGGTTGTATTTCTCGTTCGGCGAATGGATCTGGTCGTCCTCGAGGCCGAAGCCGATCAGCAGGGAATCCATGCCCAGCATGCGCTTGAAGTCGCCGACGATGGGAATGGAACCACCCATGCCGATGAGCGCCGCGTCCTTATCCCATTCGTCCCTGAGGGCCTTCTTGCCTTTTTCCAGCGCCGGCATCGCAAAATCCAGACGCACGGCAGGGCTGCCTTCCTTGGCGATGAAGTCCACCGTGCAATCGGCGGGGATCTTCGAGCGCACATAGTCACGGAAAGCGGACTGGATCTTGTCGGGGTCCTGGTCGCCGACGAGACGGAAGGTGAACTTGGCGTGGGCTTCGGCCGGGATCACGGTCTTGGAGCCGGCGCCCTGGTAACCGCCCCACATGCCGTTCACTTCCACGGTCGGCCGGGTCCACAGGTGTTCCAGCGGCATGCGGTCCTTTTCGCCGCGGGGATATTTCAGGCCGACATCGCCGAGGAACTCCTCAACGGAGAAGCCGAGTTCGTCCCACATATTCGTAACGTCTTCCGGCATGTCGATGACACCGTCATAAAAGCCGGGCAGGGTTACCTTGCCGTTCTCGTCGTGGAGGCCCGCAATGATGCCGGCGACGATGTGGTTCGGGTTCTGCGCCGAGCCGCCGTAGGAGCCGGAATGCAGGTCGCGGCTTGCTGCCTTGACGATGATCTCGTCGCCGACCATGCCGCGCAGCATGATGGAAATGGCCGGCGTTGCCGCGTCCCACATGCCTGTGTCGCAGACAAGTGCGAGGTCGCAAGAAAGTTCGTCCTTGTTGGCTTCCAGGAACGGGTGCAGGGACGGGGAGCCGGACTCTTCTTCACCCTCGAAGAGGATGGACACATCGACCGGCAGGTCGCCGGTTTCTTCCAGATAGGCGCGGGCAGCTTCGACGAAGGTCATCAACTGGCCCTTGTCGTCGGCCGAGCCACGCGCCACGATGATCTTGCTGCCGTCCGGCCTGGTCTCGATGATCGGATCGAAGGGATCGCGCTTCCAAAGGTTCAGCGGATCGACCGGCTGGACGTCGTAGTGACCGTAGAACAGCACATGCGGACCCGGTTTGCCGGATTTCTTGTGGCCGACGACCATCGGATGCCCGGTCGTATCGCGAACCGAGGCCTCGATGCCGATGCTGTTCAGCTCGTTTGCCAGCCACTCAGCGGCTTCCCGGCAGGGCACCTTGAAGGCCGGATCGGTGGAGATGCTCTTGATCTTGAGAAGGTCGAACAGGCGGTCGAGGCTGTCGTCGAGATTGGCATCGATACGCGCCAAGACCTTGTCGATGGAACTCATGACGGATCCTTGAATTTTATAAAGATTGGCTCGGGCCGGAGGGACTCAGGCCTTGTCGGAAAGTTCTAGCAGGCCACAGCCGGACCTCAAGCGCAAATCGTTTCGCCGTCTCCTAGTGTGGTGAATTTGAAATACGCCTCATTTATGCAGCACCCGCCGGAGCGTATTTCAAATTCGAAAACCACAC
>JBNKGB010000010.1:0-75207 GCA_050289605.1 Roseibium sp.
CTGGTGACCTTGCCCCACAAGTGCCGGTCTTCCGGCGACAATGTTCCCCTTTTCCCCCGTCTTGTCATCGTTCAGTCCGTCGGCACAGCCGGTTTGCCGCCGGCGATCTTCGGAACGAGAACGGTGAACTCGGCCGCATGCCGGATCTCGCCGGCAATCTCGCCGGCTGCCTTGCCCGAGCCGGTGAAGATGTCGCCGCGCGCCGTGCCCTTGATGGCGGACCCTGTGTCGTCCGCCACCATCAGTCGGGCGAAGCTCCTGTCCCCGTCCTGCCAGTCGGGAAAGCCGGCGGCGACGAACACCAGCGCGCCATAGGGCATGTGCGTCGGATCGACCGCCAGGCTACGGCCTGCCGTGAGCGGCAGGCCGGCACCGCCGACCGGGCCGTCGTCGGGCGCGGTTTCCGTGACCTCGCGGAAGAAGATGTAGGAGCGGTTTTCTTTCAGCAGCGCGTCGCGCCTGTCCGGGTGGGTTGCCAGCCAGCGTCGCAGGCCCTTCATGGTGAAGTCTTCCGGCGTTCCCTCGCCGCGCTCCACCAGCAGACGGGCGATGCCGGTGTAGGGATGGCCGGTCTTGCCGGCATAGCCGACACGCATTACCGATCCGTCCTCCAGGCGAAGCCGGGCGGATCCCTGGACATGAATGAAAAAGGCGTCGGCCGGGTCGGAGAGATAGGCCAGCTCCAGGCCTTCGTCGTTCAGCGCGCCATTCATGATGGCGCCGCGGTCCGGCATTTCCACCAGCGTGCCGCCGACGCGGCGGCCGTGGCTCAGCGAGGCGGGCCAGTTCTCGGGCCGGTTCGAGGCGGTGACGGCCTCAAGTCCGTCGGGCTTTTTCAGGAGCGGTACCCGAAAGACATCGGTCTTTTCCCGGGAGGCCGCGATCTCGGGCTCGAAATAGCCCGTGACGAAGCCTTTTTCGGCAATCCGCATCGGCGTGAAATGAGTTTCGAAAAAACGCCGGGCGGCATCCGAAGAGCCGGTGGCGCTGTCTTCCGCCGCCTGACACAAGAGGCGGAATTCTTCCGCGGACAGATCGACTCCGGCGGATGCCGGGTTCCCGCAAAATCTCAGGAAGCTGGAAAGCGCGGCGGCGTGGTCGTCTTCCGCCCAACCCCTCAGATCGGCGAAGGTGGTCTGGTCGGGAGTGCCGGGAACGCGCGGGCCCTGCTGCATGGCGTTAGCGGCTCCTGCAAAGAAAAGCGGCGCGGAGAGGACCGCGCCCTTAAGGAAAACGGCGAGCGGGGCACCCGGCGGCACCCGCAGTTTCGGACCCCCGCGCGCCATGATCAGTCGGCGGATTCCGTCGCGACCAGCTTCCAGTTCGGATCGCGGGAATTGGTGTCCCGCGCGAAGGTCCAGATGTCGATCACCTCGGACACTTTCGACGGATCGCCGTCGACGACGTCTCCGGCCTTGTCCCGCGTCGCGGAAATCAGCTGGCTGTGGATCTTGACCGTCACCTGTGCGGTCGATCCCTTCAGGGCCGCCTCGACGATCTCGGCCTTGTCGATGCCGACGAAGGTCGATTCGATGCTTTCGCCGCGCTTTTCGCGGTCTTCGATCGCCGCGACGAAACCTTCATAGACGTCCCGGGACAGGAGACCCTTGAGCGCCTTCTTGTCGCCATCGGCAAAGGCCATGACGATCATTTCATAGGCCGCGCGGGCTCCCTGCAGGAAGGGCTCCGGCTCGAAGCTGCGGTCGACGGACAGGATCTGTTTCAGCGCGCTGTTGAGCGCGGAGCCGGCCGGGGCGACCTTGTCGATGACCACGTTGCCGCCGGGGCCAGGTTCCCCGAGCGGTTCGGGCTGCGGCTGTGCCGTCTGGTTCGGCAGCGGGATGACATTGTCCTCGCCGTTCACCTTGCCTTTGGGCTGCTCCGGTTTCGAATAAGGGTCGAACGGCGGGCGTTCGTTGCCGGTGCGCTTGCCCAGCACGGACCGCAGCTTGAACAGGATGAATACCGCAAGTCCCAGGAGGAGGAGCGTTAAGGGGTCAAAAATCTCATTCATCTTTCGTTCCGGCTACCCTTCTGAGGCCGTGGACGACGCCCGCCCGGTTCGCCGGTTGGAGGCCATCTCTCGCTTTAAGTCTCTCAGGTTCATATTTAGGAGGACCTTGAACCAGCATCCAGACCCAAGAGCAAGACAGAATATTTTCCTAGGTATCGTTTCCAGCCATCGCCTGCTCGCATTTTTGTGACCGAATGTCTACTTTATGAACAAACAGAGTATCAGACATGGAGCTCCCGTGGGACTTTATATCATTGCCGGCATTCTTCTTCTGCCCCTGATCGAGATCGCGGTGTTCATCTGGATCGGTGGACTCATCGGTGTCATTCCAACGATACTCCTGACCGTCGTGACCGCCCTTGCCGGCACGCTGATGCTGCGCCAGCAGGGCCTGTCCCTGCTCATGCGCATGCAAAAGGAACTGGACGCGGGACGCGCGCCCGGCAACGAGGTCATGCAGGGTGCGATGATCGTTCTGGCCAGCATCCTGCTGCTCATTCCCGGCTTCGTGACCGATGCGTTCGGCCTGCTGCTCTTCGTTCCACCCTTCCGTGAAGTGCTTGCCCGCTTCATCATCGCCCGCTCGAACGTCGTCATCGTACAGGACGGCAAGAGCCGGTATGCGCCGGACGGGTCCGTCGTCGACCTCGACGCGGAAGACTGGTCCGAAAAGAAGGACACGCCCTCGGGAACCGGACAGCCGAGGATCAGCCCGTGGCAGGACGGATCGAACGGCGCGGGATCCTGACCTGGCATCGCCGGCACTCACCAAAACGTGACCTTGTGCGTATGCGCAATATTAACGGGTCCCGGCTAGGTGTGTCCGTTGACCCGGAAAATTCCTTTCCGGCACGGCACGGGGTCAGGACCAATGAGCGCAGGACGCGTCGACTGGGTGGATACGGCCAAGGGTATCTGCATCATTTTCGTCGTGATGATGAATGCCGTGCTCGGTGTCGAGGAAGCTGCCGGCGCGACCGGCTGGATGCATCCCGTCGTCGCCTTTGCCGCACCGTTCCGAATGCCCGACTTCTTCATGATTTCCGGCCTGTTCCTGTCCAACGTCATCGCGCGCGACTGGAAGCTCTATGCCGACCGGAAAGTCGTTCATTTCGCCTATTTCTACGTGCTGTGGATGACGCTCCAGCTCATCGTCAAGGCCCCGCTCTTCGTGCAGGAACTCGGCGCGCGCGAAACCTTCGAGCTCTATCTCCTCAGTTTCATCGATCCCTTCGGCACGCTGTGGTTCATCTACATGCTGCCGGTCTTCTTCGTGGTTTCGAAGCTGGCCTACGACAGAGGCATGCCCTGGCAGCTGGTGCTCGCCATTGCCGCCCTGCTGCAGATTGCACCGATCCACACCGGCTGGGTGGTGATCGACGAATTCGCCGCGCGCTTCGTATATTTCTACGCGGGCTATGTCTTCGCTCCGAACATCTTCGCCCTTGCCGCCTGGGCGCGTGAGCGGACCGGCATCAGCCTCGTCTACCTGCTCGTCTGGGCGCTGGTGAACGGCGGACTTGTCTATCTTGGCTGGTCGAGGCTGCCCGTTGTCGCGCTTGCCCTCGGCGTTGCCGGGGCGGGGGCCATCATCCTTACCAGCGCGCTCATCGTCCGCTGGGGCCGGATCGAATTCCTGCGCCATTTCGGCGAGAATTCCATCGTCATCTACCTTGCCTTCTTCTTCCCGATGGCCATCAGCAGGATGGTTCTGCTGAAACTCGACATCCTGGACATCGGCACTGTCTCCTTCCTCTCCACCTTTCTCGGCTGCGTCTGTCCGATGATCCTGTTCTGGCTTGTCGGCAAGACCAACATCGGCTGGTTCCTGTTCAGACGGCCTGACTGGGCCTACCTCAACGGAACGCGCGGGCGGAAAAATCAGGCGCAAGCGGCGGAGTAGCTGGCGTCTGCCCGGTCCGTGGCAGGGACTGTCCGGAAATTTTATCTTTAGGACTTTTCTCAAGGGCGGGCTGCGGGCATGATCCGCGCCATGTCGACGCAAAGCACCTCCCCCGCCCTCACCGCCAACGACCACCTGATCCTGGTGGACGGGTCCACCTTCATCTTCCGCGCCTATCACGCGCTTCCACCCCTGACACGCAAGCCCGACGGCCTGCCGGTCGGCGCCGTTTCCGGTTTCTGCAACATGCTCTGGAAGCTGCTGCAGGAGGGACTGACGCCGGAGGAGGGCGACGAGCCGACTCACTTCGCGGTGATCTTCGACCATTCCGCCCAGACTTTTCGGAACGAGATCTACCCGGAATACAAGGCCCACCGGCCGGAGCCGCCGGAGGACCTGGTGCCGCAGTTCGGCCTGATCCGCGAGGCCACCCGGGCCTTTTCCGTCCATTGCATCGAGCAGGAAGGCTTCGAGGCCGACGACCTGATCGCCACCTATGCGCGCCAGGCTGCCGACATGGGCGCCCGCGTCACCATCGTCTCCGGCGACAAGGACCTGATGCAGCTCATCGGGCCGAAGGTCGGCATGATCGACACGATGAAGAACAAGATCTTCGGCGAAGCGGAAGTATTCGAGAAATTCGGCGTCGGGCCCGACAAGGTCGTCGAGGTACAGTCGCTCGCCGGCGACAGCGTCGACAACGTGCCGGGCGTTCCGGGCATCGGCCTGAAGACGGCGGCGCTCCTCATCAACGAATTCGGCGATCTGGAATCGCTGCTCGCGAATGCCGGCTCGATCAAGCAGAACAAGCGGCGGGAGAACCTGATCGAATTCGCCGACCAGGCGCGCATCTCCAAGCAGCTCGTCACGCTGAAACAGGACGTGCCGGTCAGGGTGCCGGTCGGCGACCTGACCGTGACCGATGTCGACGGCCCAAAGGCGGTCGGCTTCCTGAAGGCCATGGGCTTTACGACGCTGACCAAGAGGGTGGCGGACACCACCGGCGCTGAGCTTGCCAACATCGAGCCGGACGATTTCCAGGTTCCCGGCTGGGACGTACCCGACCACAAGGGCCGCATGGTGGAGCGCGCTGCGGCGCCGGCCGCCACAACCGCGCCGGCGGGAGACACCAACCCGGCTCCGGCCGCACAGGCTTCCAGCATCGACGGCCTGATGGTGCCGCAGACCGTCGCCGACGCGCGGCTGGAGAGCGTCCGGGCGATACCGGTCGATTCGAGCGCCTACGAGACGGTCACGACCCTCGAGCGGCTGAAGGAATGGTGCGAGGCGGCCTTCGAGAAGGGCTATGTCGCCTTCGACACGGAAACCACCTCGCTCGACGCCATGCAGGCCGATCTGGTGGGAGTGTCGCTTTCCACCGAGCCGGGCAAGGCCTGCTACGTGCCGCTGGCTCACGTCGACGGCGAGGGTGATCTCCTGGGCGGCGGCGGCCTCGTCGAGGGCCAGATTCCGCTCAAGGACGCCCTGGAGGTGCTGAAGCCGATGCTGGAGGACCGCTCGGTCCTGAAGATCGCGCAGAACCTCAAGTACGACTGGCTGGTGATGACCCGCCACGGCATCGACATCGCGCCCTACGACGACACCATGCTGCTCTCCTACACCGTCGACGCCGGCAAGGGCGGCAACGGCATGGACGAACTGTCAGAGCGCTGGCTCGGCCACAAGCCGATCCCCTTCAAGGAGGTTTGCGGTTCGGGCAAGTCGATGATCACCTTCGACAAGGTAACGATCGACAAGGCGACCGCCTATGCCGCAGAGGATGCGGACGTCACCCTGCGCCTGTGGCTGATCCTGAAGCCGCGCCTTGCCAGCGATCACATGGCCACCGTCTACGAGACGCTGGAACGTCCGATGGTGCCGGTGCTGGCGCGGATGGAAAAGCGCGGCATCTCCGTCGACCGGCAGATGCTGTCGCGCCTTTCCGGCGATTTTGCGCAGGGCATGGCGGCGCAGGAATCGGAGATCTACGAGCTTGCCGGCGAACATTTCAACATCGGCTCGCCCAAGCAGCTCGGCGACATCCTCTTCGGCAAGATGGGCCTGCCGGGCGGCAAGAAAACCAAGACGGGCGCCTGGTCGACCTCCGTGCAGGTGCTGGACGATCTGGCCGCTGAAGGCCACGAGCTGCCGTCCAAGATCGTCGCCTGGCGGCAGCTTTCCAAGCTGAAGTCGACCTACTCCGACGCCCTGCCCGGCTACATCAACCGGGAAACCAACCGGGTGCACACGTCCTATGCACTCGCGGCGACCACCACCGGGCGCCTGTCCTCCTCCGAACCGAACCTTCAGAATATTCCGGTCCGGACGGAAGAAGGCCGCAAGATCCGCAAGGCCTTCGTCTCCGAAAAGGGCCACAAGCTGATCTCGGCCGACTACAGCCAGATCGAACTGCGCGTCCTGGCGCATATGGCGGACATCCCGCAGCTCAAAAAGGCGTTCGACGACGGCCTCGACATTCACGCCATGACGGCTTCGGAAATGTTCGGAACGCCGATCGAGGGCATGGATCCGATGGTCCGCCGCCGCGCCAAGGCCATCAACTTCGGCATCATCTACGGCATTTCCGCCTTCGGCCTCGCCAACCAGCTCGGCATCTCGCGAGGCGAGGCGGGCGACTACATCAAGACCTATTTCGAGCGCTTCCCCGGTATCCGGGACTATATGGAAGCGACCAAGAAGCAGGTTCATGCCAACGGCTATGTCACCACCATCTTCGGCCGCAAGGCCCATTATCCGGAAGTGAACACCAGCAACCCCAACCACCGCGCCTTCTATGAGCGCGCGGCCATCAACGCGCCGATCCAGGGCTCGGCCGCCGACATCCTGCGCCGCGCCATGCTGCGTATGGAAGACCGGCTGGCCGCCGAAAAGCTCGACGCGCAGATGCTGCTGCAGGTGCATGACGAATTGATCTTCGAGGTGCCCGACGCCCAGATCGACGCGACCATTCCGGTCATCAAGGACGTCATGGAAAACGCCTGCGAACCGGTGCTGAAACTCTCCGTGCCGCTGCAGGTCGACGCGCGCGCCGCCGCCAACTGGGACGAGGCGCATTAGGGGCCGGGTTGCCGGCAAACATCAACAGACCACCTCACTCTCCGAGACGGGCCCTTGGCCCTCCTCAGGGTGAGGTGGAAAATGGGAAAGCGGGCATTGGTCGCATTCTGTGGCGCACAGAATGTCGTTGTCATTCCGTGTCCTAAATCCCCCCAAGCACCCGTAGCAGCAGGATCATCTGGCACAGGAAGCCGATGAAGAAGGCGATGGTTCTGAGCAGCGGGATGCCTAAGGTGTAGATTACCGCATGGGCCACGCGGCTGGCGACAAAGATGAGGCTGGCGCTTGCCGTCAGCGTGTCGCCCGCCTGAACCAGATGCACGATGATCGCGAGCGGGGCGAAGACCGCGAGGTTCTCCAGCGCATTGCGGTGGGCATTTGCCAGGCGGAAGGCCCAGGCGGCTTCGGGGCGTACATCCGGCTGCGGGTTCTTCAGCGCCGCCCAGAGCCCCGTTTCGGCAAGCCGGTTGAGGATGATCGGGATCCAGATCAGGCCGGTAAAACCGGCGGTCAAGGCCGCCGCGAGCAGTTCCGTCGAGAGTGGCTGCATGGTGCCGTTTCCTTGATTGTCGGGTGAGAGGTCAGGCGCCCGCCGGGTCGGTCGCCGTCATGGAAGGTCGATTGCTGAATTCTGCGAACCAGGCCGTGACCCTGGGATCTCCCGTCCGCCAGTCGATGTCGGGAAGGCGGAAATCGAGGTAGCCGAGCGCGGCGCCGAGCGAGATCTGGGCGAGGCTCAGATTGCCGGTAAAGCCGGAAATATCCGCTTCGATGGCGGAAACCGTTCGCAGGATCGCCGTTTCCCACCGCTCCAGCCACATGGACGACTGCTGCACTTCCGGGCGGCGGCGCTCCATGACGATGGCGAAGGCGGCATCGAGAATGCCGTCGGCCAGCGCCTCGCCGGTCAACACCCGCCAGCGGGTTTCGTCCTCGGGGATAAGGCGCGGCTCCGGCGAAAGGCTGTCCAGGAACGCACAGATGACGGGACTGTCGAATAAGGCTGTTCCGTTGCCGGTGATCAGGGCGGGAACCTTGCCGAGCGGGTTGGCCTTTTTCAGGTCCGCATTGTCCTCGAAGGGGTTACGGAAGACGGTTTCCACTTGGGTTTCCAAACCTTTTTCGAGGATCACCATGCGAGCCTTGCGGGCATAGGGTGAGGTGTTGGCGAAATAGAGCTTCATGGCGGGTCACGTGTTCCTGGTAATGCCTGACGGAGCCCGGATGCGTTCCCGGGTTGTTCCAGGGTGCCATGCTGCCTGAAGTAAGAGTTCATGAAAAATGATTGATTATGAAATTTCATTTCAATAAAAAGGATGGATGGATATCGTCCTGCTCAAGACACTCGTCGCCGTGACCGAGACCGGGTCCTTTTCCGGGGCTGCCGGTATTCTTCATTGCGTCCAGTCGAACGTGACTTCGCGCATCCGGCGCCTGGAGGATCATTTCGGCCAGAGGGTCTTTCAGCGCAGCAAGGCGGGCGCCCGGCTCACGGAATTCGGCGAACGGCTCCACGAACGCGCGGTCGATCTGCTGCAGCAGTTCGAGGCCGCGGAACGGGACCTGCTGGAAGCCGCAGGCGAGGGGGCGCCGCTGTCCCTCGGTTCGATGGAAACGACGGCGGCCGTTCGTCTGCCCGGCATCCTGAAACGGCTCAAGCAACACTGTCCGGCGTCCTCGATCTCCCTGCAGACGGGCGCGACGGCCGATCTTCTGTCGCGGGTCTGGGACCGCAAGGTCGATGCCGCTTTCGTTGCCGGTCCGGTCGACCAGGACCGCTTCAGGTCGGTGACCGCCTTCCGCGAAAAACTCGTCTGCGCGCGCAATCCCGCCGGATCCGCGTCCGACCCCCTGCTGGCGTTCCGCTCGGGCTGCAGCTATCGCGCCAGCGCCCAATCCTGGCTGCGCAGCATCGGGCGAAGCGATACCGAAATCTCGGAAATGGGAACACTGGAAGGCATACTGGGCTGCGTGGAAGCCGGACTCGGTTTTGCCGTTGGCCCGGAAAGCGCCATTCGCGGCTACCGGAACGCGGATCAGCTCGTGCTGGATCCCCTGCCGTCGCCTTTCGCTGAAGTCGAGACCTGTCTCGTCTGGCGGATCGACCACGCGCCCGTCACCTCGCACCGGGTACTCATCGAGATCCTGGCGAAGCAGCCGTGACCCGATTCAGCCTGCCGATCCGGCGAACCTCCGCCTGAAAATCGGCTGGACCAGCCGGCGGTATGCGAGGGCGAAACCGGTATAGAACATGAACACGGCAGCCAGGGATCCCAGTCCTGCAAGGGTCTGTCCAAGCACACCAAAGACTTCGCCGGTGTGCAGAAAGCGTAGGAAGACCCGGGCGCGCCGTCCGGCTGACTGATCTTCGAGACCTGTGACGCCGATGATTTCGCCGCTTGTCCGGGCCACGGCGAATGTTTTCTGGCGGGACAATTGTACACCGTTGCCGGTGTCGACCGTCACCAGAACGCGGGCCGCATTTTCCCTGGGCAACTTGATCGAAAGCGTTTGCCAGTCCGGCTCTTGCTGTCTGAGCGTATCGGCAATGAGCTCCAGGCTGACCGGATCACCGGTCTTGGCGGAGCGTGCCCGCAGAGGGCCGTCGGCCGAACGGCCCGGCTGCGCGGGTGTCACCGGGCCGAAGATCGCGCTGACCGCATCGCCGGCCCAGGGATAGGAAATCACCACGCCCGAAACAACGACCGCAAAAAGGGGAACAAGCGCCCAGATCCCGAACACATGGTGCCAGTTGTAGTCGCGTGCCTTGGATGTCGGCAGGTTCCTGCGGAAAAGCAGGTTCATTCTGACGATCTGCCATTTCCAGGATTTAGGCCACCAAAGATATAGTCCGGACACGAGAAGAAACAGGAGACCGAGATTGGCAGCCCCGGTGACCGCCCTCGCCGCCGGGCGGCTTTCACCTGTGAGCGCAAACCAGCGGTGAAGGCCGGTGACGGTCTCGAAGAAGGCTTTTGCTCCTTGCGCGGCGTTTTCGATCCGGCTTCCGGTGTAGGGATCGAGAAGGTAGTTTTCCCGGCGGCCGACCGATACTCTCGCCACCGCGCCCTCCTGATTTGAGATCACCAGGGTGTCGCCGGGTCGGGCGCCATTCTCCAGCGCCTTCTGCAACAGCGCGTCGATGCCGAGAGGCCCAGTGTTCTCGGGCCGTTCCACCGCTCGGTTTTCCAGAAAGGCGACGATCTGCCGTTCATAGGTCAGCAGCACACCGGTGACCGACATCAGCAGGATCACAAGGCCGAATGCCACTCCGACAACAAGGTGGGTCCAGAAAATTGCACGCTTGAAAGACATGATGCCGCCGCCAACTGTTTCCGCGTCACTGAAGATCGGATGCCGATCCGGTATCGGAAAGGCCTCCGTCAGTCCGTATCCTAGGACTAAGGACAACTGCCGCCAGGGTCAAAGCCCGGCGGGTGCCAGGACAGCGCGAATTTGTAACGATGTGTCGCCGGACGCCGTCGGCGGTTGACGGCCGGAGAGAAAAATATGCCGCAACAGGCGGAAAAACAGTCAGCTTCGTGACGCCCTCCGCATGCGGCCAAGCAGCCTGTATCTGGGCGATTACAAATTGGACTGGGATCCCGGGGATGGCTATCCCCGGGATCCCACCACCCTGAGTTCGGGCTGTTTCTTGCCGGCAAGCGCCGAATGCCGGGACGTCGCGTTCAGCAGCAATTCGCTCAGATGCACTTCCAGATAGTCGACGATGGGCGACTGGTTCGTCGTCTGGGTGTAGATCGCCAGCTTGGTCGCCGGCAGCTCGGGAAAGCCGTGCTGCTCCTTCAGCACCTTGAACCCGTCCAGGATGGCCCCCGATGGCAGGCAGCACACGCCCGCGCCGGACATGACCGCCACCTGGGCCGTGGCCACGCTGGTCGTGGTCACGCGCTCGTACCACTGCTTGCCTGCCTTTGACAGTGCACTGAAGACCAGTTCGCGGAAAGGGCAGGGCTCGGGAAACAGGATGAGCGGCAACGGATCCGTCAGCGGGCAATCCTCGCTGACCGTCCAGTGCAGGGCTTCCTCGACCGTCCCTTCCGGTTTCTCTCTTGAGGAGGACACCAGGGCAATCGCCAGATTGATCTCGTTGTCGTCGAGCATGCGGTGCAGGGTTGCGCTGTCAGCGACGGTCAGCTCCAGTTTGACGTGCGGATGGATCTTCACGAAATTGCAGAAGATCGATTGCAACTGGCCCGTCGCATACCATTCCGGCAGACCGACATGGACGGTTCCGGTCAGCTCCGGCGCCGAAAGCCGCAACCGCGCTTCCTCGTAGGATTTCAGGATCTCGGTCGCGTGCTGGTAGAGGATCATGCCCGCCGGAGTCAGGTTCATGGCGCGGGCCGTGCGCTCAATCAGAGCCTTGCCGACACGTTCCTCAAGGCGTTTGAGCTGGGTGCTGACGCAGGGTTGGGTGCGGTTCAGCCTGGATCCGGCATGAGTGACGTTGCCCTCCTCGGCAACGGCAACGAAGGCTTCCAGCAGCTCGATATTAAATCGGCCGATAGTCATTGTAACTGCCCCCCGTTTTTTGCTTTTTTTATTGCGATTAAACGGTTGTTGCAGTCCAGCACATGGCAATCATAACGTTCTATTATGCAATTCTGCAATTATAAATTTATACACTGATAAAAAATCACGTATTCTGCGGGCTCTTTCATCAAAACGGGTACCCGAGATGACTGTTGCTCAAAGGATTGTCCACCCGGATCGACTGGATGGAACGGACCCCTCCCTGTCGCTGCAGCACAGGGTGCAAAGGTCGATAGCCTCGCATACCGAATTCGGTCTTGACCGTATTTTCACCCAGGACAACAGGGTCAAATACACCGCCAAGGGGAACCCGGAGGCCGCGCCGGACCACCTCGACGAGGTGTTCCGGCTGATGCGCACGCTGAACCGGGAAGGTCTTGGATCGAAGACCCTCGGCAAGCTGACGGAAGGCGGCACCTCCTTCCGGCAGGCGCTGCGGGCGATCTGCACCACCTTCGCCGAAAAGCTGCCGGGACGGACGGTGACCTATGTCGAACTCGGACCGGAGCCGGTCAAGACCGCCTTTATCCTGGGTTTCCTGAAGGAAGCCGGCATACGGGTCGGCCGTTACATCGCCGTGGACCTCAACCCGATGTCGACCGTTCACATGCGGCCGGTTCTGCAGAAAATCCTGCCGGACATCCCGCTGGACTTCGTCACCATCGCCTTCGACGCCTTTCGCCTGGAAGATGTGTTGGAAAGCGGTGCGGCGCCGGCACTGATCACCATGCTCGGGTTCCAGGAGGGTAATGACGATCCCCTTGTCGTCAACCGCTGGCTGCGGGACATTGCCAGGCCCGGAGATTTCCTCCTGTCGGAAAGCCAGCTTTATGCCGCGCAGCAGATCGGCAGGATCCCGGTTTTCTACTCCCACCCGGCCATGCAGCGCTTTTCTCGCATTGCCTTCGAGCAGGCGATCGACCGGACGGCACCGACCCTGAACCGGTTCTTCCTCCTTCCTGTAGCCTTCGGGGATGGCGAGACGGCGCAGGTGGCCATTCTCGGCGAGGAATTTTCAAATGCGGCCAACTGCAGAAACCTGCATGTTTCCAATTTCTGCCTTAAGTTGACCCTCGAGCAATACCGCCGCTACCGGCAGCACGGTGGCTCCTTCGAGATAGCCAGCGAGACGCTGACCGATGACGAAACACTTCACTTCCAGCTCTCTCGCCGGGTGTGACGCCGGGGCGGTGAAGGCGCGCAGTCTTACTGCCGCCGGGCTCGCCATCGTCGCGGTCACCTACGGCCTTGCCCGCTATTGTTTCGGGCTGTTCCTGCCCGAGATCCGTCTGGAGTTCGGCCTGTCGACGGAAACTGTCGGGCTGATCGCCGGATCCTCCTACATGGGCTACCTGGCGGCGACTTTCCTCGGTTCCTGGCTGTCGACGGCCGTCGGACCGCGCCTGCCGATCCTCTTGGGCGGCCTTGCGGCAGCCTATGGCATGATGGTCATCGCGACCGCGACCGGCCCCCTGATGCTTGCCCTTGGCGTGTTCCTGGCCGGCACGAGCCCGGGTCTCGCCTATCCGCCGTTTTCCGACGTCATCGTCCGCCATACGGAACCCGGGAAGCAGAATACGATCTATGCCTGGATCAATTCCGGAACCGGCTTCGGCGTCGCCCTTGCCGGGCCGCTGGCGCTTTACGCCGGTACGGACTGGCGCCTCGCCTGGCTGGCGTTCGCCACGCTCGCGGGTGCCGTCACCATCTGGAACATGTTCACGCTGCCCAAGCGCGGCACGGCACCGAGCCAGTCGAAAACAGCCCTTTCCGTCCGCTATCTGGCGCACAGGCAGGCAAGACCCCTGTTCGTGGCCGCGCTCCTGTTCGGGATCGTATCGGCGCTCTACTGGACCTACGCGGTCGAACTGCTGTGGACCCTGACAGGCACTCCCCGGGACGCGATCCTGTTCTGGATCGTGCTCGGCATCGCCGGGGTGGGCGGGTGTTTCGCCGGTGGACTGGTGAACCGCTGGGGCTTCGCGCCGACCTACCGGGTGCTGTCGGTTGCCGTCGGCGCGGCCATCGGCACGCTGCCGCTGCTGGTCGGCACCAAGGTGGGCATCTATCTTTCGGCGGCGGGCTTCGGCACCGGCTTCATCGTGATGACCGCGCTGTTCGGCATGTGGAGCATGCGGATCTTCAGGAAAGCGCCGTCGGTCGGTTTCGGCTTCACGTTTTTCCTGATTTCCCTGGGCCAGGGCGCCGGTCCGGTGATCGGCGGCTATCTGATTCCGGTGTTCGGCTACACGGTCCTGTTCGTTGCCGCCGGCCTTGCATGCGGCACGCTCGCCCTCCTGAAATCGCCGACCAGCGACACGGCCGCCCCATAACACCACATTATGGCCCCGCCCGCGGGCATAACCGCTATTTTCTCGCCTTGCGCAGGAATTGCGAGCATCCTGAAGGCACGCCTTGATTGATCTCCTGCAACCGCGAATGGAAACATGGCCTATAGTTCCGCAGTCAGAAAAGATGTCCAGCTCGATGTAGAGCTATGCCGTGCGATGTTCGAGAAAGATCCTGACCGGATGATCGAGCTGGTTTCCACCTGGCTCGAAATCAACGGGCTGACCACCAGTGATGATTTCCGCGTTCCGGATTACCTCAACAAAATTCTGACCCTTTCCAATGGCCGCGGCCGGCAGAGGGAAATCCTGCGCACGCTGGTTTCCTGAGTTCGACAATACAACATCCCCGCACAATGCCCGGCCGTGCCTGAGAACTGCAGGCGCGGCCGGGTTTTGTTCCATTTTTGTTCTTGAATCTTCCCGAAAGTTATGGTTCGCTGACCTGCATCTCAAGGTAGAGGCAAAGCATGGTCAGCAGGGTTACGACGGTCGCGTTTCAGGGCATCGACGCGGTGCCGGTGGACGTGCAGGTGCATGTCGGGCCGGGCATGGTCGCCTTCAACGTCGTCGGTCTGCCCGACAAGGCGGTCGCCGAAAGCCGTGAACGGGTGCGCGCCGCCCTCTCCGCCTCCGGACTGGCGCTGCCCGCCAAGCGCGTCACCGTCAACCTGGCGCCGGCGGACCTGCCCAAGGAGGGCGGCCGCTACGACCTGGCCATCGCCATCGGCGTGATGGCCGCCATCGGCGCCATTCCGGCGGAATTCCTGGAAGCCTATGTGGTGCTGGGCGAACTCGGTCTAGACGGGTCGCTGGCACCCGTCGCCGGTGTCCTGCCTGCCGCCATGGGTGCGAACGGCCTCGGTAAGGGCCTGATCTGCCCGCAGCAAAGCGGCGGCGAGGCCGCCTGGGCGGATGCGGACATGGACATCCTGGCGCCTCGCTCCCTCATTCAGCTCGCCAACCATTTCAAGGGCACGCAGGTCCTCTCCCGTCCGGTGGCGAAGCTTCACGGCAATGCCGGCGCCTTGCCCGACCTGGCAGAGGTCAAGGGCCAGGAAAGTGCGCGCCGCGCACTGGAGATCGCCGCGGCCGGCGGGCACAATCTTCTCATGACCGGGCCTCCCGGCTCGGGCAAATCCATGCTGGCAAGCCGTCTGCCTTCAATCCTGCCGCCGCTGACCCCGCGCGAACTCCTGGAAGTCTCCATGATCGCCTCGCTCGCGGGCGAGCTTGGCGAAGGCAAGCTGACCGACCGCCGTCCCTTCCGCGCCCCGCACCATTCCGCCTCCATGGCGGCCCTCGTGGGCGGCGGCCTCAGGGCAAAGCCCGGCGAGGTCTCGCTCGCCCATAACGGCGTGCTCTTCCTTGACGAATTGCCGGAATTCAGCCCGCAGGTGCTGGACAGCCTGCGCCAGCCGCTGGAATCGGGTGAGGCGGTCATTGCCCGGGCCAATCACCGGGTCACCTATCCGGCCCGCATTCAGCTGGTGGCCGCGATGAACCCCTGCCGCTGCGGCCATGCGGGCGAGCCCGGCCACCAGTGCCGCCGCGGCGAGCGCTGCGTCACCGACTACCAGGCGAGGGTCTCCGGCCCGCTGCTCGACCGGATCGACGTCAGGATCGAGGTGCCTGCCGTCACGGCTGTCGATCTCATCGGCCCGGCGGATGCCGAACCCTCCGCCGTCGTCGCCGAGCGGGTGATTGCCGCGCGCAAGATCCAGCAGCAGCGGTTCCTGGAACTCGGTCTTGCCTGCCGCACCAATGCCCAGGCCCCGGCGGCTGCAGTCGAGACCATGACGCGCCCGGACGCCAGGGGCCTTGCCTTCCTGCGCGAGGCCGCCGAGCGGCTCCGCATGAGCGCCCGCGGCTATCACCGCGTCCTCAAACTCGCCCGCACGCTGGCGGACCTCGACGGTCAGGACACGGTCGGCCGCATCCACCTGGCAGAAGCGCTCAGCTACCGGGGCGAGGATGTGTCGCGGCGCGCGGCTTGAAGTTTCTTGCCTTGGCGGTCCTTTCGGGCTGACTTCAGAATCGCGTCACCACCGTCGCCCCGACCGTCTGGAACGTGTCCATGGAGGTCAGAGCTTCGATGGACTGCTCCAGGCTGATTTCCTGGCCGATCAGCCTGTCCGGGCTTAGTTTACCGGTTTCCACCATGTCCAGCATGGCGCCGTAGCGGTGGGCCTGCATGCCGTGGCTGCCGAGGATTTCCAGCTCGTGGCCAATCACCTTGGACATGGGCACTTCCGGTGTCGCGTGATCGGCCAGCATCAACCCGATCTGCACGTGCCGGCCCCGGCGGCGCAGGTTCTGGATGGAGTTGAAACAGGTCGTGGGATGGCCGAGCGCGTCCACCGACACATGCGCTCCGCCCCGGGTGATCTCGATCACGGCGGCGGCCACATCCGCCGTGTTGCCGGCGTTGACGCAGGCCACTGCGCCGAGGCTGCGGGCCAGAGCCAGCTTTTCCTCCGAGATATCGATCGCCACCACGTTGGCCCCCACCGCGTTGGCGATCATGATCGCCGAGAGGCCGACACCGCCGCAGCCATGTACCGCGACCCATTCGCCGGCGGAGGTCCTGCCCTGGTCGACGATGCCGCGGAACGAGGTGGCGAAGCGGCAACCGAGGCTCGCCGCCGTGGCGAAACTCATCGTTTCCGGCAGGGCGACCAGGTTGAGGTCCGCCTGATGAATACCGACGAATTCAGCGAAGGATCCCCAATGGGTGAAGCCGGGCTGGAACTGGTTGTGGCAGACCTGCTGGTGTCCGGCATGACATTCCGGACAGGCGCCGCAGCCGCCGACAAACGGCACGGTCACCCGGTCGCCCGCCTTCCAGCGGGTGACGTCCTTGCCGGTTGCAACCACGGTGCCGGCCAGTTCGTGGCCGGGCACGTGCGGCAGAACGATGTCCGGGTCGTGTCCCATCCAGCCATGCCAGTCGCTGCGGCAGACGCCTGTCGCCTCGACCTTGAGCACGACGCCGTGCGGCGCCGGCGACGGGTCGGGCACGGTCACCAGTTTCGGGGCCTTTTCGAAGCATTCATAAAGCACGGCCTTCATGGGGCATCCTTCGGCTGACTTTTCGTTGGCTCATACTCTAGCCGCTTCGGTGGAAAGAACCTTGCCAAAATGCCTTTTCCATCGAAAAAATGGAGTAGAATCTGCTATCAGATATGAAATGAAGAAAAGAGTCTTCTCCAATGACACCGGTCGATAGAATAGATACTGAAATACTGACTTGCCTTCAGTCCGACGGCAGGCTGTCGAACGCCAGGCTGGCGGAAAAGGTCGGTCTCAGCGAAACGCCATGTTGGCGGCGCCTCAAGCGGCTGGAGGAAACCGGCATCATCGAAGGCTATCAGGCGGTGATCAACCGCCGCGCGCTCGGCCTCGGCGTCATGGCCTTCGTGCAGCTTACCTGTTCCGAACATGACGAGGAAACGACGGCGGCCTTCCAGAAGGCGATCGAGAAAAGCCCCAATGTGCTGTCGTGCCACAACACCACCGGTGACGCGGATTTCCTGCTTCAGGTCGTGGCCCGCGATCTCGACGATTACAGCCGCTTTGTCGAAAAGGTGATAAGGCGCCTGCCCGGTGTCACCGGCATCAAGTCCAGCCTGTCGCTGCGCGAACTGAAATCCTCCAACCGCCTGCCGATACAGGAGGCGGCCTTCAGGCAAAGCTGAAGACCGCCGGCCGTTGAGCAGTTCAGGAGGGGGAGTCGCTCCGATCAGGCGGCCGTCACATCGGCCACGAATGCGTCGACGACCTGTTGCATTCTGTCCGCATTGCTCGTGACCTCGCGCGTCGCCTTCAACATCTGCTCGGCGGAATGCTGGCTTTCGACGGCGGAAGTGCTGACGCTCGTGATGTTTTCCGAAACCTCGCTTGCACCCCTGGCCGCCTGCTGCACGTTTTCCGAGATTTCCGAAGTTGATGCGCTCTGTTCTTCGACCGAGGCGGCGATTGCCTCCGTCGCGGACAGGATCTCCCGCATGGTTTCGGTAATGATGCCGATCGCCTGCACCGAGCTTTCGGTTTCGTTTTGAATCCCGGTGATCTGGTCGGAGATGCTGTCCGTCGCCTTTGCCGTCTGCGTCGCCAGTTCCTTGACTTCGGCGGCCACGACGGCAAAACCTTTGCCGGCTTCACCCGCCCGGGCGGCCTCGATCGTCGCGTTGAGCGCGAGCAGGTTGGTCTGTTCGGCAATGTCCTGGATGAGGGACACGACTTCGCCGATCTTCATGGCGGCATTGGCAAGACCGCCGATCTTGACGTTGGTCTCGTTTGTCGCCGCATTCGCCTTTTCGACCGTTGCCTTCGTCTGGCTGATCTGGCGGGCGATTTCGTTGATCGAGGAGGCCATTTCTTCAGAGGCGCTGGCAACCGACTGCACGTTGGCGGAGGCCTGTTCTGAAGCCGCCGAGACGTTGTTCGCGCGGGAACTGGTTTCATTGGCGATGTCCAGCAGGGATGCCGCGGCTGTTTCCATTTCGCCGGTGTTGGAAACCACTGACTCCAGGACGTCCTGAACGGTGCCCCGGAAAGATGAAATCAATTCCTCGACACGCTGCTGGCGTGCCGCCCGGGCTTCCTGCTCCGCGTCACGTTCTGTCTGAAGCCGGATACGCTCAAGGGCGTTGTCCTTGAACACCTGAACAGCCGCCGCCATGTCGCCAAGCTCGTCGCTACGTTCACTGGAAGGGACTTCGACGGATTCCAGGGTTTCCTGGTTGCCCTGCGCAAGCTCGGCCATCGCGGCCGTCATCTTCTGAATGGGTTTCGCGGCCGTCTTTCCGACAAGAAGTCCGAGAACCGCAATGGAGACCGCTGCGGCGGCAAGCACGATCAACATGACGAGGTCGACCTTGTCGATGATGGAATAGGCTTCCGCGACCGGGATCCGCACGAGAACGGACCAATTGAGGCCAGGATAGTCGTAAGCACCATCCGAATGGGAGTATCCGGCTGCCTGCTCAATTTTTTTGCGCGCATGAACCGCATCCATGCCGCCCGTTTCACCGGCAACGGCTTTTTGCGCGGCCTCAACCTTTTCCGCCAGGTTGAATTTGCCGACAACGTCCGGGTTGCGCCGGTATTCGCTCCAGCCTTGCCCTATGGGGTCGTAGTCGACGATGATCCGGCCCTTCGGGTCGAGCACGGTGATTTCAGCACTCCGTTTTCCTTCATTGGCAAGGCCGGCATAAAAGGTGCTGACGATTTCCTCTACCAGTCCGAAGTCGGCGAAGTTGACCCACACGCCGATGGGCTTGCCGTCGGTTCCCGCCACCGGAGCGGAAAACGGAATCACGTATCCGTCGTCCTTGTAGAGCTTGGCGACGACGTCAATCGGTGAAGGTTGTTCGACGGACGTCCCGGTCATTCCGTTCCGGCCATTGAGAAACTTGTGATCGCGCGCATTGGCGAACCAGGGCTCGCGGCTGAAGTTCCTTCCCAGCAGGGATGCGGTATCAAGAGGCTTGCCTTCCGCAGTCACGGTGTTCGCAGCGACCACGTTGCCGTCAAGATCCAGCACCAGCATCAATCTGTAGATGCCGTATCCGGTCGTGTAGCCGTTCATGGACTGGACAAGCGGGTTGTCGGTGGATGCGTCGCCCCAGTTGGAAGTGTCCTTCACGGAGGCATTGAGCGCGAAGGCCTGAACGTCTCCGTAGCGTTCGAACAGATTGCGGTCAATCACATCGCCGACAGCCACGGCAAGCTGTTCGACGGGTTTTCTGAAAGCCTTCCTGAACTCGCTCTCTTCGAACTTGTAAAAAAAGAAAACAGTTGCTGCGGGGACCAGGCTGAATACCAGCAACGTGGCCACAAGCTTGTGAGCGATTCTGAATTTGAACTGGCTCAGGGCGATCTTACGTAATTTTGACATAAGTTACTTCCCTTGTATGGCAGCTTTCAAGTGCCGCTTGATATGTGATTTTTCAAAATGAAGTAAAAGTATAAATAAATTGCAAAATGCTCCTCTTAATTACGCGAATTGCTCCCAAGGGAACTTCAGTTAGAATGGTAATTTATTTGAATACAATTGGTGGTTGGCGAGTTGTTTGCTTTTGAGGGTGTGCGTAGAAATTGAATCTGATCGATAACAGGCTTGTAGAGACGGGAGCGTCAGCTCGCGACCTGTCCGCTGGATTGCCTCAGGCGGTGCGATGTGCCGGACCGGCGAACAGGTTCTCCGGTACCGGATAGCCTGACATTCAAGAAGGCTGGATCGAAGCCAGTGTGCGGATCACGTCGCTGGCGAGGAAATATCCGCCCGCCAGCACAAGGCCGGCACCGGCGATCCGGGCGATGAGCAACCCGTTCGGGGCCAGTTTTTCGATCAGGACGAAAAGCGTCAGTCCGACGATCCAGTAAAGGTTCATGATGCCGCCGACGAACAGCAGCACCATCAGGGTCCAGCAGCAGCCGAGGCAGTAGATCCCGTGATCGATGCCCATGCGGAGCGCGCCGGACAGGCCCGGGCGGCGGTGTTCGGCCAGAAACTGGGCAGGCGAGCGGCAACGGGCAAGGCAGGCATGTTTCAGTGGCGAAAACTGGTAGAGCCCGGCGGCCAGCAGGACGGCGCCGGCAAACCAGCGCGATTTGAGCGTCATCATCGATCCGTCGGACAGGTCGATGACCTCCAGCACCCATTGAAGGCCGGCGGCCGCCGCGCTGAAGGCGGCCCAGGCGATCAGATATCCCGACAGGAAGCTTATCGAAAAGGCCACCGCCTTGTGGCTGTCCGGTCCCGTCTTTTTGAGAGCGGTGAACAGCAGCAGCATGGGCGCTGCGCTCGGGGTCATCATGGCGATCATCATGACCCACCACATGAAAAAGACGAGCAGCGCGTAACCCGGCGTCCATGCGGAGGCTCGGGGCATAGGCATGGGCTCGCCGATCGGGCGCGCCATCTGCGTCATCTCGATCGCCGACATGTTCATACCGGCGCCGTAGACCGTGTACAGCGCGGCAAGGACAACCAGGAGCCCCGCCGCCCCGGCGACGATCAGCTGATCCCGCCGGAGCAATCGTTCGATCGCTCCGGACCCGGGTGCAGGACCTCTCGATGTCATGGTCGCGTTCCCGCGTTCAGGTGGCGACTTCAGGCGGCGACACCTTTGCCGGTCAGGTTCAGGTTGGCCAGATGGGCATGCGTTCCGCTGAACTGCATGGAGATTTCACCGCCACTGGTGCGGGACGTGCCGGAGGCCATTTCGGCGTGGCGGAATTCGAACCCGTGCGGGAGCTGAATGGAAATGCGGTGCGGGTCGCCCGTCACGATGTTCGGGATCGGCGTGACGTCAATGGAGAAGACACCGCCCACCGCTGCCTTGCCGACCCGGCCTTCTTGGTCCCAGTCGGCCTCGATCGGTGCCGACAGCGTCGGGTGCCGATTCGGCGCCATCTTGGAGAAGACGAACCACATGGTGGCCATTTCGTCCGTGTCCTGTCCGGTCATGATGGCTTCGAGGGCTGCCTTCTGCTCGGGGGTGGCGCGTTTGTCGATTATCAGCTGCATCTGGCCGTTGCCTTCGTGGATGGCGCCGGGCCATTTGTAGACACCCGCTGCCCGAAGACCATCGAGCTTGGTATCGCCGTAGTGGCCTTTTTCGATATCGTAGACGACGACCGCTTCGCAGTGACCCGTGGTCGGCAATACGCCGAACTGGCAGGGGCAGCCGAAGTTGCAGTTGCAATTGGCGAGTTCTCTTGCCTTGATACTCCAATCCGTCATTACTATGCCTCCGATTGTAAAAAAGAGATCGCACTCATAACGTTCGCGCCGTGATGCTACACGGCACGGGAGAATGACTTCCGGAAACCGGAAGCGGAAATTGTATTTTCTCTTTTGATTTCGGAACATTAGCACAAAAATTTCCCTAACTGTAGGGGAATTGATGCGTAATACCGGAAGCACGTATTAGAACGCTAGGGAAGCTTGCCGCATCGGTGTCGGAATTCTCCACCGGTGCGGCAGCTGTCGGGGATGCGGATTGCTTTCGGTTGACGACTGCCGGATTGCCTGGTCAGGCAACTTGGCCGGTCAACCTCCCCGGCAATCGATCCGTGGACGGGCCCGCCGCCGGGAGACTTCCCTTGGAAAGGCTGCTTAGCCTGGCATCTTGCTGCCGGTGTAGCCCAGCATCCAGGGGGTGCCGTAGCGGTCCTTGAACATGGCGAAGCGGTCGGCCCAGAAGGTTTCGCCCGGGGCCATTTCGACGGAGCGCGCATCCTTTGCAAGTGCATCGTATATGCGATCGAACGCGTCGAGCGACGGCGGTTCGATGGATATCCGGAAGCCCTGCGGCGCCGAGTACATCTCTCCCGGACTGTCGGAGGCCATGACGGTCGACCGTCCGAGCGACATTTGCATGTTCATGACCATGTCGTCGCCCCCTGGCATCCGGCTTTCGGGGTTCGGTGCGTCGGCATTGCGGAAGATCGGGCCGATTTCGCCGCCGAGCACTTTTGCATAATGCGTCATGGCTTCGAGGCAATTGCCGTTGAAGAAAAGGTAGATTGTCGGTTCCATTGATCCATACCTGCATGCTTGATTGAAACTGCCGTCTGCCCGGCCGGGAAGCCGGGCTGACAGGTCTTCAGGAAAACTCCCCGTGCACAGGATCGTTGCCGGGTTTTGTCCGGCGTTTCGCATTCAAAGTGTTGCGGCCACGGCCGCAACCGTCAGTCCGGTCGCTATTTCCCGGGGTGCTGCCCGTCTGCGGCGAACAGCAGCACGATATAGCGGTACATATGGTCGATGCATTCCAGGGCGTGCCGCGCGTCGCCGCTCGCCTTGGCGAGAATGAACGCGCCCTGGAGAACCGCCTGCGTATGGAGGGCAAGCGAGGCCGCGGTCCAGGTGCCGTCCGAACCGTATTTTTCCATCGCCGCTTCGATGTCGTTCTCCAGCGTCTTCGCGTGGCCGGCAATTCCTTCCCAGCATGCACCCTGAATGGCCGGATGCGTGCCGTAGACTTCCTGGGCCATAGTGCCGAGGAAGCAGGTGAACTCGGCAAGTTCGCCGCGGATCAGGTCCCGGCGGAATGCCACGTAGGCCAGAACGCGCTCGAGCGGATCCTCAGGCTGGTGGTAGGCTGCCGCCTCGAACATGGCTCCCGTCATCCGGGACCAGTGCCTGGCCGCCGCCACCGCCCAGTCTTCCTTGCTCTTGAAGTGATGGAAGAAGCCGCCTTTGGTAACTCCTGCCGACGCGCAGATCTCGTCGATGTTCGTGGAGGCGTAACCTTTTTCCCGCACGATCGTCAGGGCCGCGTCCAGCAGCTTGTCTTTCGCGGTAGGTTTTTTTCCGGCTGTGGCCATGCAATCTCTCCGTTGTCATATACATACCAACCAGTCGGTATGTATGTCAAGCGGCAACCGTTCGAATATCCGTGTCCCGCATGGGTTTCCTGCCGGGTCGGGCCTGCCTGTAAGGCGATGGTATCCGTTACCTTGAAATGAGTTCGCCTGGTCCCATGTCGTGGGTCAGTCTTTGCAACGGGAGAACCTCATGCTGATCACCACGACCAATACCATCGAGGGCAGGCAGCTGGAATACAAGGGCCTTGTCACGGGCGAAGCGATCCTGGGCGCGAATCTTTTCAAGGATATCTTCGCAGGCATTCGCGACATTGTCGGCGGCCGGTCCGGTGCCTACGAGCAGGAGCTTGCCAAGGCGCGCCAGATCGCCCTTGACGAGATGTGCGCCCGCGCCCAGTCCATGGGCGGCAACGCGGTGATCGGGGTCGATCTGGATTACGAGACCGTCGGCCAGAACGGCTCCATGCTCATGGTCAGCGCCACCGGAACCGCCGTGATCATCCGCTAGGAAAGCCGGCCGGGAGTCTTGTCTCAATGGGTCAGGAGCAACGCCAGCTCGACCGCCCGATCCCAGGAAATGCCTTCGCGCTGGTCGATGGCCAGCGGATGGTCCTGGTCGTCGTGAATTTCGATCCTGGGGCGTTCCTTGCCCCAGATCACGTTTGTCGGAAGGCTGACGATCCCGCCGTCATTTCCAATGTAGCCGGGCATCGTCACGGCCAACCAGCCGAAGGAACTGTCCCCGGTCTGGTCCGCTTCGAAGGTTTCGACATAGCGGTCGAAACTCTCCTTGCTCTGCGACACCCACAGGCCCCACAGAAAGCTGTCGGAGGTATCTTTGATCGGCACCTCCAGCGTGACGCGAATGAAGAAGAACTCCTCGTCCAGAATGCAAAGATCGCTATCGGCCTGAACGCGTCGGGCATGCTCTTCTTCCGGCATGCCGAAGGTATGCCATGGTTCATTGTAGGCGAAGGACGGCCCGCCCTCGTGTATCTCGCCGCAACAGGCGCATTTGAAGGAAAAGGTCTTCTTGTGGCCGTCAATCGCAATGGGCATGGCTCTCAGGGTCCTGCAATCATCGCCGCGCAGTCGGATCGATCTTTATCTGAGTCTGCAATCAGCGCTTTTGAAATGACACTCTCCGTGTAGCAGAAAAGTGGCGCGGGCTTAAGGTCCGTGAGGGCGGCTTTCGCATCCGCTTGGGACCGGCTGTCTGTGTCCTATTTCTCTTCGGCCACGGGCGTCCAGAGTTCGCTGAGGGCGATCATGGCCAGAAGCTTGAGGGTGTTGCCATAGTAGTCTTCCTCGGCAAGGGGGCGGGCGGCAAGGGCGGCCCAGAGCGCATCGACCCACGCCTGATCGGCAGCTCTATCCCCGCTTCCGCCAATGGCAGCAGCGGCAAACATGGCAACAAAGGCTGCCGATCCTGTCGACTGGTCGTCCGGAATGCTGCCGTCAAGCCGGTAGGTCGTGGCGATCCGCATTGGGTCGCCGCCGGTTGCCGACCGGATCCAGCGGTTGATCTTCGCAAGATGGGCCGCGGCGCGGCCGTCGCCGGTTTCGAGCAGGTCGAGGGCCACTCGCCAGGGAAAGCGCAGCGCATTCCAGGAAAACTGGCCGTCGCCCTCGCCTTCGAGGAAATAGTCATCGACAGGCCGGGGATGGCCGGGAAGGCCTGTCAGAAAATCCGGCACCAGCCCGGTGTCACCGGCAAAACGGTCCGAAATATCGCCCCAGACCGTATAACCGCGCGAGCGAATTTCCTGCCAGCGGAGAGCGTCAGTGCCGTCTGTTCCGGCGAATGCCGCGAAGCTGCCGGGCATGAAGTCGGAAGACCGCGATGCGTCGACATAGTCTCCGTGAGAGACCCAGTCCCCGAGCTGCAGCATGCCGTCCGGCGTGACTTCATGCGCTAGGATTGCTGCCTGTGCCTGCAGGAAGGGGTCCCGGTAGCCGCCCCAGTGCCGGTCGGCGAGCAATAGGGAATAGGCGATGTCCAGATCACCGTCCGCTGCGGAGGTATCGCCGTCCTCCACGGAATCCCGGCAATCCCGTGTCTGGTTCCAGGCCATCAGTCCGGGGCTGGAGGCCGCCGGATGAGCCTGGTAAAAGGCCAGCATTCCATCGAAGAGGCGATGGGAGTCCGGGTCCCGGTCCGCCATGCGCACGAGGGCGAGCATTCCGTAGCCGTGGGCCTCGGACACCGTCAGCGTGTCGGCCGCGCTTCCGCCCCATGTCGGTTTGCCGTCGCCGGAGGTGTCGACATAGGCCCCGCCACAGCCCTCGTGAAGATAAACGTCCTTCCATTCGGACCAGAACCGGTCGAGCGCGACCAGCCGCCTGGCTTTCGGCTCCGAGGGATAAACCGGCTGGGCGCCTGCCTGCTGCGGGCAAAGGAGGACGCTTGAAACAAGGAGGGCGAGCGCGCGCGACATGCAGGGTGACGGCAGTCCGCTTCGGAGCGGCTCCGGGCAGGTGCCCGGGGCCGCGCCGGGTAGGTCAAAGGTCTTCGAAGAGGGCGGTGGAGAGGTACCGCTCCGCGAAGGACGGTATGATGACCACGATATTCTTGCCCTCCATGTCGTCGCGTTGTCCGACCCGGACCGCGGCCGTCAGGGCTGCTCCGGACGAAATGCCCACCGGAACGCCCTCGGTTTTCGCAACTTCCCTGGCCATGGCGAAAGCATCTTCGTTGGAAACTGTCTGCACTTCGTCAAAGACGGAGGTGTCGAGCACGCCGGGCACGAAACCCGCGCCGATGCCCTGGATCTTATGCGGGCCGGGCTGACCGCCGGACAGGATCGGACTGTCGGCCGGCTCCACGGCAACCACGTGCAGGTCCGGTTTGCGCGGTTTCAGCACCTGGGCGACGCCGGTGATGGTGCCGCCCGTGCCGATGCCGGAGACGAAGACGTCGATCTTGCCGTCGGTATCGTTCCAGATTTCCTCGGCGGTCGTGTTGCGGTGGATTTCCGGGTTGGCCGGGTTCTCGAACTGCTGCGGCATCACCGCGCCGTCGATTTCGGTCAGCAGTTCCTCCGCACGGGCAATGGCGCCCTTCATGCCTTTGGGGCCTTCGGTCAGTTCCAGTTCCGCACCAAGGATCTTGAACATCTTGCGCCGCTCCACCGACATGGTTTCCGGCATGACCAGGATCAGCCGGTAGCCCTTGGCGGCGGCGACGAAGGCCAGAGCGATGCCCGTGTTGCCGGATGTCGGCTCCACCAGCGTGGTCTTGCCCGGAGCGATCTTTCCGGCTGCTTCCATGGCCTCGATCATGGCGACGCCGATGCGGTCCTTGACGCTGGAAATCGGATTGAAGAACTCCAGCTTGGCGAGCAGATTGCCTTTGACGCCATGTGACTTTGCCAGCCGGTCGAGCCGTACGATAGGTGTATCGCCGATGGTATCGGTAATGGAGGAATAGATCTTCCCGCGGCCGCTGGTCTTGATGGTCATCGCAATCTCCCAATTTGGCCGGAGCGTTTCCCGCCGGCTTTCATCACTTTCGGTGCGGTAAGATAGTACGCCCGCGCGCAAGTTTTAAGAGCCGGCGGCGGCATTTGCACTACCTCCCGCGAAACTGTTTTCTCCAAAACTGTTACGGCTTGGAAAAGAGCAGGTCCGGCAATTCGGCCATCGCTTCGAAGAGGGTGGCGCCGGCCGCCGTCATTGCGGGGCGGTCGCAGGCCGGGTCCCCGGCATAGGCCAGGGCACGCATGCCGGCCGCTTTCGCAGCCAGGACACCGGGAACGCTGTCCTCGATGACGATGCAGCTCTGCGGTGCGTGCCCCATGGTCCGGGCTGCCAGCAGGAAGACATCCGGCGCCGGCTTTCCGCGCGCGCAGTCCTCTGCCGAAAAGAGCCTGCCCTCCAGGCGCGGCAGAAGGCCGGAGCTGCCGAGGGTGGTGCGCATTTTCTCATGTTTTCCGGAAGAGCCGACGCAATAGGGCACGCCCCGCCGGTCAAGGTCATCGAGAACTCCCGCAACGCCTTGGATTGCCGGAACCCCTGCCCGGAAGGCTTCCAGATCCCGTTCCCGGACCTGATCCGGCCAGTCGCTGGGTAACGGATTGCCGGTCAGCTCTTCGACCATCTCCTTGACGCTTTCCAGCGTCCGCCCCATGAAGCGCTGCTGACACTGCGGTCCGGTGATCGGGTAGCCGAGCGCGCTCACCATTTCCGCCATGATGCGGTTGGCGACGCGTTCGGTGTCGACGAGAACGCCGTCGCAGTCGAAGATAACGAGGCCTGGATTCATTTTTATTTGTGGCCTGTGGATCCGAAGCCGCCCGCTCCGCGCTCCGTGTCGGACAGGACGTCGACTTCCCGGATTGCAGCCTGGAGAACCGGTGCGATCACCATCTGGGCGATCCGGTCGCCGCGGTTGATCTCAAAGGGGTCTTTGCCGAGGTTGATCAGGATGACCTTCACTTCGCCGCGATAGTCCGCGTCAATCGTGCCGGGCGTGTTGAGAACGGTAACGCCGTGTCTTGCCGCCAGCCCGGACCGTGGCCGGACCTGCGCTTCGTAGCCGGCCGGCAAGGCCATCGCCAGCCCGGTCGGAACCAGTGTCCTTTCACCCGGCGCCAGGACAAGCGGGCGGTCCACGGCGGCGACCAGATCGAGACCGGCGGCCAGTGCCGATTGATAAGCGGGCAAGGGCAGGTCCCTGCCGTGGTCGAGGCGCTTCAGCTCAAGGGATACGGTCATGGTCGGTTTCCGGTTTCAGGTCCGGGCTGAGTGACGATATTCGGAAGGCGATGTCAAGAATGGGGCCGGAATTCGATTGTCAACTTCCGGTCGTGACAATCCTGCGAAACTTTCTTACGCTCCGTCACGTTGCGGGCGTCAGGCCCTCAAATGGGAGATTGCAACATGAGACGTTTGATTTTTGCATTCACAACGGGCGTTCTGCTGCTGAGCACGCCAGCCGCCTTCGCGCAGACGGTGGGTTTCGCGGACGCCATCAAGATTTTGGCCGCAAGCTGCGGCAAGGATATCGACAAATACTGCAAGTCCGCCACGCTGGCCAACAACGGCATCACAAAGTGCCTTGATGAAAACCAGGCGAAGGTGTCGCAGCAATGCAACGCCGACCGCGTGGTGGTCAGGTCGCTGATCGAGGAGCGTTTTGCCGCACAGGCCGAAGCTCCGAAAATCTGTGCCAACGACGCGCGCGAGCGCTGCAAGGGCGTGAAGGAAGGGGCCGGACACATCCTGCGCTGCCTGTTGAAGGCCGAGCGCTCCGTCAGCAAGAAATGCAACACCGCCATTGATCTGGCCGGCTACCGCTAAGACCGGTCACGGGAGAATTTCAATGAACAGATTTCTACTGGCCGGTGTTTCGGCCGCATTCCTCGCCGCGACCGCCACGGGGGCCTTCGCGCAGACCAAACTGACCCGCAACGAGATCATCAATTCCCTCCAGGGCGCGCAGGAGGAGGTGGACGTCAGCGCGGACGACCTGCAGAAGGCCGCGATCGAGAACATTCAGAAATATCCCGGCGACAACTCCCCGCAGAGCCTGCCTTTGGCAGACAAGCTGGCGAGCCTGCGGCAGTTCAACCTGGAAATCACCTTCGACTTCGATTCCGCGCGCATCCGCCCGGAATCCTACGAAACCGTCGGCCTGATCGCCGACGCGCTGCACACGCCCTACCTGCAGGGGCAGACCTTCTTCATCGTCGGCCACACGGACGCCAAAGGTGCGCGCGAGTACAATCTGGAGCTCTCCATCAAGCGCGCACAGGCGGTACGCGAAGCCCTGGTGACGACCTTCCGTGTGCCGGGCGAATATCTGTTTGCTGTGGGGCTCGGCGAGGAGCAGCTTCGCGATCCGTCCGATCCTGACGGAGCCATCAACCGGCGCGTTCAGCTGATCAACATCGGCTACAAATAAGCGGGGTTGTCGCCTTCGATTACCGCCGGCACGGATTGAGGTCCGGCCGGCGGCTTTCCTCGCGGTAGAGCACTATTGTTCGAAAATCGAGAACGGGCCTTCTCGGATTCGTGCCCTTTTTTTTCCGGCCTGCCGGGTTATCTACGACTTTGTGGGAACGCAAGGAGAGACAGGTGACCGAAACTCAGTCCAGGCAAAGCTCGATTTTCTTTGCACATGGAGCTCCGACACTGGCGCTGGACGACACGGCGGCCAGCCGGTTCCTCAAGTCCTTTGCCGAAAATCAGCCGAAACCGGAGGCGATCCTGATCCTCTCCGCCCATTGGGAAACGGACGGGTTGAAGCTGTCCGCGCCCGGCCCGCTTCGGACCTATCATGATTTCGGGGGCTTTCCCGCACCGCTCTACGACATCCGTTATCCGGCATTTTCCGACGAGGACCATGTCGATGAAGTCGCGCGGCTGCTGGAAGCCGCCGGCCATGAGGTGGAGCTGGACAGCAAATGGGGTCTCGACCACGGTGCGTGGGTTCCCCTGTCCCTCGCCTTCCCTAAGGCGGATATCCCTGTCGTCGCAATATCCCTTCCCTATGGTAGCACGGCTGAGTCGGTCTTCGCTCTTGGCCGAACGCTCGCGCCGCTGAAGGACAAGGGCTACCTGATCGCCGGATCGGGCGGCACCACCCACAACCTGCGGCGCATCTATCCGCAGGGCAGCGCAACGCCGCAATGGGCGGCTGGGTTCGACCGTTGGCTGGACGAGGGAATGCAGACGGGATCCATGGACTATTTCAAGGACCTGGCCACGGCACCCGACTTCCGCCAGAACCACCCGACCGACGAACACCTGCTGCCGCTGTTCTTCGCCTTTGGGGCCGGGGGAACCGGTGCCAGTGCGGAGTTGCTTCACCGCAGCTATGAATACGGCTCCATCAGCATGAGCTACTTCCGCTTCGTGGCCTGACAAGGGTCGTTCTCCGGCCTTCGGCATTGACCGGGCGCCAAAGCGACATACTTCCCCGATCATGTTGCCTTGCCCAAGGTAAGGCGAACATCCGCCCGTGCCCGCATCGAGGTGCCGGACAGGAACTCGGAGGAGGTGGAAAATGCCGTCTATCGACCTGAGCGACCGCGCAGGAAACAAAGTTTCCCGGGACACGGTCGATGCCTTTGCCGCATCGGTACGGGGCGAGCTGATCCTGCCCGGCGATGCCGGGTATGAGGAAGCCCGCCATATCTGGAACGGACTGATCGACAGGAAACCCGGTGCAATCCTCAAATGCAGCGGAACCGCCGATGTTGCCGCCGCCGTCAACTTCGCGCGGGACAACAATATTCTCGTCGCCATTCGCGGCGGCGGTCACAATGTCGGCGGCCGGGCCCTCTGCGACCACGGCCTTGTCATCGACCTGTCCGAAATGCGCGGTGTTTTTGTCGACCCGGCGGAAAGGACCGTGCGGGTCCAGGGCGGCGCGACGCTTGGAGACGTGGACCGCGAGACCCATCTGCACGGCCTTGCCGTCCCCTTCGGCGTGATTTCGAAAACGGGGGTTGCGGGCCTGACACTCGGAGGCGGTGTCGGCTGGCTGGTGCGCAAATACGGGCCGACCTGCGACAACGTCCTTGAAATGGAAGTGGTGACGGCAGACGGCAGGGTTCGGACGGTCAATTCCATGGAAAACGCCGATCTTTTCTGGGCGATACGTGGCGGCGGCGGCAATTTCGGCGTGGTCACCTCGTTCCTCTACCAGGCCTACCCGGTGTCTGCCGTGCTCGGTGGCCTGATCGTCTATCCGAGGGAATCCGCTCCGCAGGTCCTGCGCGGCTACAGGGATGTGATGAAATCCGCCCCCGAGGACCTGACGGCCTATGCCGGAATGCTCTGGACGCCGGACGGCACGCCCGTCACGGCGGTGATTCCATGCTGGAGCGGTCCCGATCTCGAAGAAGGCGAAAAGGTGCTCGCCCCCCTGAAGGCCCTGGGGGAACCGCTGATGGTTGCGGTTCAGCCGATGCCGTTCCCGGCCATGCAGTCGATCCTGGACGATGGCTTTCCGGCCGGCACACGGAACTACTGGAAATCCGCCTTCGTAAAGGAAATGTCCGACGAGCTCATCGACACGCTTGCGGAGCTTGCCAAGGGAATGACCTCGCCGATGTCCGCCTTGATTGTCGAATTTTACGGCGGTGTCGGCGGCCGGCGCTCCCTGGAGGAAAACGCTTTTGCGCAGCGCAATTCCGATTTTCTGGTCGGCATCATGCCGCAATGGACGGATCCGGCGGAGGACGACCACCAGATCAGCTGGGCCAGGTCCACCTGGGATGCGATCCAGCCCTACGCCACGGGCGGCTATCTGCTGAACTATCTGTCGGAAGGCGAACAGGAAGCGGTGCAGGCGGCGTTCGGCGCCAACCTGACACGCCTGCGGGAGCTGAAGAAAACCTATGATCCCGGGAACTTCTTCAGCCTGAACCAGAATATTCAGCCAGCGGCGTGATCGGCTCTACAGGGCCTGCACTGTGCGTGCAATGATCGAACTGCGGCGATGAGGCGGACGGTATCGCCGCCGCTGCCCGTGATGCCATTTGCCGGGCCGACACCGTTCGCGGATTTTGCAGGCAGTTCCTTGGATGCCGTAAAGTGCGTTTTCGGCATATAGACCGGCAAGGCGAGGGCTCATGGCCGGGCGGGCGGGAAGGATCACGAGGTGTCTGCGATTGACGTGAACGAATGGGCCGGCGCACCCCTCCCTGGAAGTCTTTCAACTCATCCGGGGATGATCACTCCCAGGGAACGCGCTCTGCTTTACTCCGCCGCTCGCGAATATTTTCTGGGTCGCGGCGTCATAGTGGACGCGGGCATATTTCTTGGAGCGTCCACCGCAGCTTTCGCGCTGGGATTGAGAGAAAATCCGAACTGTTCAAACGGCTGCGAGAACAGGATAGTCAGCTACGACATCGCTGTGTGGGTCAGGAACATGGCCCGGTATCTGTCGGACCCGACCGGCATTCCCGGGATCGATGATTTGATTCCGGAGGTCGGCCAGAGTTTCGAGCCGTTGCTCCGTCGATTTCTGTCCCCTTATCAGCCGATGATCGACCTGAATATCGGGAACCTGCTGAAGACGGCGCCTCGTTTTTCGCAGCCAGTCGAGATAGCTTTTTTCGATTGCCTGAAGACATATGAGCGCGATTTCACGGCCTTTAAAGCATTCACGCCAAATTACATTGAAGGCCATACAATCGTATTTCAGCAGGATTACTTCTATGAATCTGCCGCCTATAACAAGATAAGATGTGAATATTATATAGGAAACCTTGAATATATGGGTAAGATCGATGACACAGCAGTATTCTTATATCAGAAACAGATCGACATACCTCCCGACGAGGTGGATCCCGTAAAGAATCTTCCGGTGGAAGAAAAGGTAAGGCTGATCGATATTGCTGCCGAGCGGGCGCAATCACAGAAGAAGCGGTTGCTGGTGAGGCTTTCCGCACTGGAGCTGTTGATCGATGAAGGCGAGTACGAACTGGCGCGGGACCGAGCCGCGATATTGAGCGAAGAAATAGCGCAGGCCGATCTGGACCAGATCACGCGCCGTCCAGGACTGGTCCTGGAGGGACGGCGGAAGCGGTTGTCATCCATCGAATGAATGGCAGGGGTCGCGTTTTCGTGTTGGGTCCGCTCCACCTGCAGGCAGAGTGACCGCGCGGACCCGTCCGGCGGGGTGATCAGCCTTTGAGGGCTTCCGCCGCGCGGGCGATGATCTGGCTGGCAACTTCTGCCTTGTCCATTTCCGGCCAGTCCTCGACGCCCTCACGGCTGACGAGGCGAACGGTGTTGGCGTCGCCTCCCATGATGCCGGTGGTCGGGCTGACGTCGTTGGCGATGATCCAGTCCGCCTTCTTGCGCTCCAGCTTGGAGCGGGCATTGTCGATGAGGTTCTGCGTTTCGGCGGCAAAACCGATCAGCAGTTTCGGCCTGAGGCTCTTGTGATGGCCGACTGTGGCCAGGATGTCCGGGTTTTCTGTCAGATCGAGCGCGGGCGGTTTACCGCTGCCGTCCTTCTTGATCTTCTGCGTTCCTTCGCTCGCCACGCGCCAGTCGGCGACGGCCGCCGCCATGATGGCGATATCCGCCGGCAGGTTCGCCTCGACCGCCTTCAGCATCTCGGCGGCCGATTCCACATGGATGACGGTGACATGATCGGGATCCGGAAGGGTGACCGGTCCTGAGACAAGCGTGACGCGGGCGCCTGCCTCGAAAGCGGCGCGCGCCAGGGCATGACCCTGTTTGCCCGAGGAACGGTTGGCGATATAGCGCACCGGATCGATCGGCTCATGGGTCGGTCCGGAGGTGATTAATACGTGCTTGCCTGCAAGCGGCAGCTGTCCCGCATTTACCGCTTCGTCCCGGAGCACGGCCTCGGCGGCCGCGACGATTTCCAGCGGCTCCAGCATCCGCCCGACGCCTGCCTCGCCCTTCTCCGCCATTTCCCCGGATGCCGGGCCGCAGAAGCGGATGCCGCGTTCCTGGAGCGCTGCCAGATTGGCCTGCGTCGCCGGGTTCTGCCACATCTTCGGGTTCATGGCCGGCGCCGCGAGCACCGGCTTGTCGGTGGCCAGCAGAACGGCAGAGGCTAGATCGTCGGCGATGCCATGGGCCATCTTGGCCATCAGGTTGGCCGTTGCCGGAGCAATCAGGATCAGATCGTGGTCCCGGGCAAGGCGGATATGACCAACGTCATGCTCGGCCTCGCGGTCGAACAGGCTGGTAAAGACCTTTTCCGCCGAAAGCGCACCTACAGCGAGCGGTGTGATGAACTCCTGCGCGCCACTTGTCATCACCGGGATGACCCTGGCGCCGCGTTCTTTCAGCCGGCGGATCAGATCGAGGGACTTATAGGCCGCGATCCCGCCGCTGATGATCAGCACGATCTGTTTGCCGCTCAGCATTTACGAAACACTCCTGCTGGCCCGGCGGGTCTTTTCGTCAGAACCCGGTCCGGAAATCCCTCGGGGCAGGAGAAATCACCTGCTTGCCCTTCCCCGTGATCTGATAGACCGCAAGGCCCCGTTCGTTGAGGCCATTGGATTGGAAGCGGAACAATCCGTCAATGCCGATGAAGCCGTCACGGTTGGTCAGTATGCTCTGGTCGAAGCGCTGCGGCCCGGCGGAGCGGATCAGCCCGGCGGCAAGCGTCACGCCGTCGTAGACGAGGCTGGCATTACGGGGCGGCACCGCGCCGTAGCTGGCCTGGTAGCGCTCGGCGAAGGCCTGGAAGCCCTTGTCTTCCGGCCCGGCATACCAGGCACCCGCCAGGATGGGATTGTTGGCGATCTGCGGCGTGTCCCACTGGCCTGAGCCCAGGAGCTTCACCTGGCCGAAATTGGTGCCCTGGCCCATCAGCGTCTGCACCACCACGGAAGGCACGTTGCCGCCGGCCGGCACGAACAGGGCATCGACATTTGCCAGGACGGACTTCAGCATGCCGGTCTTGGCAACAAGGTCGGCCGTGTCGTTGCCGGTCATCTTGTAGCGCTGGATCGACGCGATCCGGCCGCCGCCCCGGCCGACCTCCTGGCGGAAGGCGGCCTCGACCACCGCGCCATAGGACCCTTCCGGAACGATTGCGGCGTAGGACCGTTTCTGCTGGCTGTTGGCATAGCCGATGATGCGCTTGACGTCGGTTTCCGGCAGGAAGCTCAACAGGTAGACGCCGCGGCTGGCGACCGATGTATCGGTCGAGAACGCCACGACCGGGACTCCCGTCGCCCTGGCGGCCTGGGAAGCGCCGGAGACGGCGGCGGCAAACACGGGGCCGAGGATCAGTTCGGCGCCTTCGGAAATGGCGGCCTGTGCCGCCATGCGCCCGCCCTCGGCCGTGCCGCCCGTATCCTTCACCAGGAGCTGCACTTCCGCACTGGGGAAATTCTGCAGGGCGAGCGTCGCCGCATTCTTGAAGACCGCTCCGATGGAGCCGTTGCCGTCGCTTCCGGCAAGCGGCAGAAGCAGTCCGACCCGGACACCGCCGGCGCCGATGACCTCACCGGTTGCCTGCGGCGGGGCGCTTGGTTGAATCTGGTCGGCAGGAAGCGTGCCGAGCGTGGAGCCCATGCAGCCTGCGAGCAGCAGCGTGCTGCCGCCGGCCAGAGCCGTCTTCAGGAAGAGCCGCCGGCGTTCAAATTCCATATTGCCCCGCATTCCACTTGCCATTTCTGTCAGTCCACCCTGTGAAGAGACTTACGTATTCGTTCCGGACCTGTAAAGATTTTGCAGCCTTTCGATGGCATAAGCCCCGCATCAACAGTGGATTTACCTTGCATCGGCCGCTTGCAGCAGGTAGCGCAGGGCATCTGGCCATCAGGTTGCAGAAAATAACCGGCGAAACAGGAGGCGACATGGGGACCGATTCACCTTCGGCACCGGCGAACAAAAATCGCTACAGCCTCTCCGAGCATGCCTTTACCGCACCAAATCTGGAGCCGGCGCTCTATATCGTCTCGACACCGATCGGCAATCTCGGCGACATCACGGTCAGGGCGCTCGAAACGCTTGCGGCCAGCAGCCTGATCGCCTGCGAGGACACGCGGGTCACCTCCACGCTGACGCAGAAATTCGGCCTCAGGACGCCGCTTCTTCCCTATCACGAGCACAATGCCGACAAGCAGCGCCCGAAGATTCTGGAAACGCTTGAGCAGGGAAAAGCGGTTGCCCTTGTGTCCGATGCCGGAACGCCGCTCGTTTCCGATCCGGGCTACCGGCTGGTGCGCGACGTGGTGGCGGCGGGGTTCCAGGTGATCCCCATTCCCGGGGCCTCCGCGCCGCTCGCCGGGCTGGTCGCGTCCGGTCTTCCGAGCGACACGGTTCTCTTTGCCGGTTTCCTGCCGCAAAAGGGCGGACCGAAGACCCGGCGCCTGGAAGAACTGGCAAGAGTTCCGGCCACTCTGATCTTTTTTGAATCGCCGCATCGCACCGGCGCCACGCTCCGGTTGATGGCCGAGCTTCTGGGCGGCGACAGGGATGCGGTCGTTGCGCGTGAACTGACCAAGCGCTTCGAGACCTTCGAACGTGGCTCGCTGTCCGACCTGGCGGACCGGTTTGATGAGGCTCAGGTGAAAGGCGAAATCGTCATCCTGGTCGGCCCGCCGGAAGACAAGCCCGAGGCCGAAGCCGATGACCTGGACACGCTTCTTGCCGCGGCGCTTGCCGATATGCCCGTCAGCGCGGCCGCCAAGACGGTGGCTCGGGCAACGGGTCTCGACCGGAACGAGGTCTACAAGCGCGCGCTGGACCTGAAGTCGGGCGACGATTGATGGCGAAGGGAGGCCGGAATTCGGCGACCGAAAAGCGCCGCCGCGCCCATGCCCTCGGTCTTTCCGCCGAAACCTGGGCAGCCTGGTATCTGCGCCTGACCGGCTGGCGCATCCTGAAGCGCCGCTACAAGACGAAGGCCGGTGAAATCGACCTTATCGCCAAGAAACGCAAGACGGTCGCGTTTGTCGAGGTCAAGGCCCGCAAGTCCCGCGACGCCGCGCTGGAAGCCGTTACACCTGCCAGCCGCAGGCGCATCTCCAACGCGGCCCGGGTATTCGTCACCGAACATCCGAAGGCGGGTTTCTTCACCCTGCGCTTCGACGTCGTCGTCATCCGCCCCTGGGCGCTGCCGGAAAAGATCGAGAATGCGTTCGAGGCTTGGGAGTAGTTGGTGGCTCTCACCTCTCCACGGCTTCATTCCGGACAAGCGCAGCGTTCGCTGCGTGCAGATCCGGAACCCAGAGTCAGTGTTCGCAAAGCGAACGCTTATCGGCAAGTTGCCACGCTTTCAGCGTGACTGATGTCCGGTTTCCGGATCGGCGCTCGGCTGCGCCTCCCTTGTCCGGAATGACGGCGAGGCAAAGACAGAAGCTTCTGACCCACCCCTCTGGACAAAGCGGGCCTCGAACCGCATATCTGGACCAATCGTTCTGAAATCCCTCAAGCGCGAAAAGCGTTGCCCGCCCGGGAGTTGCCTCATGGCTTTGAAAGTTGCGGTCCAGATGGACCATATCTCGACCATCAACATTGCCGGTGACAGCGCCTTCGCGCTGATGCTGGAAGCGCAGGCGAGAGGCCACGAGCTTTACCACTATACGCCCGACCGGCTCGCCATGCGCGGCAACGAGGTCTTCTGTTCCATGGAAGCGGTCACGGTCCGGGACGAAAAGGGCAGCCACTTCTCCTTCGGCGATCCCCTGCGCTTCAACATGCGCGAGATGGACGTGGTGCTGATGCGCCAGGACCCGCCCTTCGATCTCTCCTACATCGCCGCCACTCATATCCTGCAGAAGATCCACCCCGAAACGCTGGTTGTGAACGATCCGGTGGAAGTCCGGAACGCGCCGGAAAAGCTCTTCGTCACCGAATTCGCCGACTTGATGCCGCCGACCCTGATCACGCGGGACAAGGCGGAGATCGACCTTTTCCGCGAGGAATACGGCGCTATCGTCATGAAGCCGCTGTTCGGCCATGGCGGCGCGGCGGTCTTCCGCGTCACCCGCGATGACCTCAACTACGGTTCGCTTTATGATTTCTTCGCCGCCACCTTCCGCGAGCCCTGGGTGATCCAGCAGTTCCTGCCCAACGTCAAACACGGCGACAAGCGCATCCTGCTGGTCGACGGCGAGTTCGCCGGGGCGGTCAACCGGGTTCCGGCAGCCGGAGACTTGCGATCCAACATGGTGCGCGGCGGAGCACCGACCGACAGCGACCTGACCGACCGGGAACGCGAGATCTGCGCCCGCCTCGGCCCGTCCTTGCGCGAAAAAGGCCTCATCCTGGTGGGCATCGACGTGATCGACGGCTGGCTGACGGAAATCAACGTCACCGCGCCGACCGGCATCCGCGCCATCCGCAACCTCGGCGGCCCGGACGTGGCAGCACGGGTTTGGGACGTACTGGAAGCGAAGGTTGCCGCGAACTGATCGCGGCGACCCTAAACGGAACGGGAAATTTATGCTTGACCTCAGCTTAAGGTGAGGTTCCATGAATGCTCTCCTGCTGATTTGCACGGAGAAACCGCATGAACTCAAAGCCCGTTTTCCGCATCGACAGGTTCACCCTGCCTCTTGAAGCAAGAAAGGCCTTTCTGGAGCGGCTCGAAACGATCCAGACCATTCTGGCAGGGATCGAAGGCAACCGTCAGAACCTCGTGCTGGAACAGGTGTCGGATCCCGGCACGGCGTCCTTCATCACCATTGTCGAATGGCAGGACGAGGCCGCCTTGAAAAACGCGAAGGCGCAAGTTGCCGCCGAATATGAAAAACACGATTTCAGTCCGCAGGAATTCATGCGGGAACACGGCGTAACGGCGGAATTCGGAACTTATGCTCCCGTGACCCGAGCCGGATAACACTGCTGTCCGGCCCGGTATTCTCACGAGGTGCGCCGGTTCGAGGCGCTTTTACATATCCGCTCAGGCGCGGATGTAGCGGAAGATGCCGTCCCGTCCGAGGCTTGCCTCCGGCGGATAGATCCATTGGGTGTTGATCTTTTTCTTCATTGCCGCGCCTTCCTGCCGCGTGGCGACGATCTTCCGGTCCCAGCCGTTGGTGAACACCGCGCCGAAGGAGCCGAGATCCAGGCAGGTGGCATAAAACGGCTGCGCGTACGGTTCCTGTTCCCTGCCTGCGAGCGCCAGAACGGCGTTGCGCCCGGCCGCCTTGCCCATGGGCATGGCATGCTGGCAGGACATCAGCGTGCGGTTGGTGTCGTCGGCCATGGCAGCGGCAATATCGCCGGCCGCCAGGGTCTGTTCCCAGCCCTTCACCCCCAGGAACGCATCCACGACAAGCCTGCCGGAGGCGTCGGTTTCCAGCCGGTTTTCGGCTGCCAGCGGCGAAGCCAGGAAGCCGGTCGCGAAGACGACCGTTGTGGTCGCGATGCGATTGCCGTTGTCCAGCACCGCTTCTCGCTGCGTGATCTTTTCGAGCGAGGTCTTGCCGAGAAAGGTGACGTTTGCCTCTGCAAGGGCTGTTGCGATCGTTTCCCGAAGATTTTCGCCGAGTGCCTGTCCCGCCGTGGCGACCGTATCGACAAGATAGATGTCCGCGTCAGATCCGAGACGCCGGCGCAGGTTGGTGGCGATTTCCAGACCCGTGAAGCTGGCGCCGACAACGACGACGGTCACCGGATCGTCGGAATGGCGAAGGGTTTCGAGGTGTTTGTCCAGCTTTTCCGTGCTCTTGAAATCGTCGGCGGCAAACCCGTATTCGGCCGCACCCGGGACATCCGGCAGGCGGATCGAACTGCCCGTGGCAAGGATCAGCCGGTCGGCAGCAATGGTCTCCCCGTCCTTGCGGACCAGAACCCCGTCGCTGGCCGAGGCGAGTGGCTGGACGGTGAAGGTGACGCCGATTTCTTCCAGAAGGTCACCGATCGGAACCATCATCGTCTCGTCCGTGCCTTCGTAGAGGCGCGGGCGGATGCACAGGCTTTCGTTCGCCGAAACGAGTTCGATGTCGATATCGTTTGCGCCGATTTCATCCCGCTTGGCGGCTGCGGCCATTGCGGCCCATGTGCCGGCAAATCCGCCACCGGCAATAACCAGTTTTCCCATGTCCAACTCCTTGGTGAAAGCTGGCGGCAGATTAGAATCGCATTTTTGGGAAAACATTTGCATAATTGCCAAAATCAATCTGAAAAATGAGAATGACCATGACCTGGGACGACTATCGTCTTGTTCTGGTGCTCGCGCGCTGCGGGCGGATACCCGAAGCCGCCGAGAGGCTTGGCGTAACGGTTTCGACCGTATTCAGGCATCTGGAGCGGATCGAAGGGCTGTTGAAGGAGCCGGTTTTCTTCCGCGACCGGGGGGAATACCAGGCAAACGAACTCGGCACGGAAATCGTGCTGGCCGCCGAGCGCATGGAACAGGAGGTCAGGCGCATCGCCCGGTTGTCCGACGGCCGCAACCAGCAGATCCAGGGCAAGGTCACGATCACCGCGACAGAGGTGCTGACGCCCTTTTTCGTTGCCCGGCATGTTCCGGCGTTGCTGGAGATACATCCGGCACTTGAAGTCCGGGTCATTGCCAGCAACCAGGTGCTCAGCCTGGAAGGCCGGGAGGCTGATATCGCCCTGCGGCCGATGCGGCCGTCCGACGAAGCGCTTTTCGGGAGAAAATTGACGGACATGCGCTGGGCGCGCTACCGCTCGCGCGCGGTGGAAATAGCCGGCGGGCCGGCAGCGGGCACCGCCGAGGATTACACCAACACCTCGTTCCTGGTGCAGAACCGCAACGCCGATCATGTGAAATCCAGGTTCCAGTCGAACAGCCTGCTCTCAACCGCCGCCCTGGTCGCCTCAGGTTCCGGTGAAGCGGTGCTTCCCATGATCCTCGGCGAGCAATGGCACGGTTTGCAGCGCGTCTCCGATCCGATCGTCGAAAAGCAGGCGGAGCTCTGGGTCGTTTGCCACGGCGACGTTCGCAGAAATGCGCGCGTGCGCGTGGTGTTTGACGCGATGGTCAAGGCCGCCTTTCAGGACAGGCATCTGTTCCTGGGCGAAGAGAGACACGACTGATTTTCCAAAAAAAAACCTCCGCGTGGGATGCGGAGGTAAAAAGTTGTGTGCTTAGACAATGCAACAGAGGGCCTATTCGGCATCCTCTGTCTGTAAAACCCGCCCGGACAAATCTTCTTCCCCGGCAGGGAGGAAAAATACGGATATTTTTTGCGGGCGCTCGGCAACTTTTCCGATTGTCGAATGAAAACAACAGCATAGCTCGACAAAAAAATTGCAAAAAAAATAAAAAAAATTCCTGGTTGTGACTCCGCCAGGTGAGAACAACCGGAGATGAGCGGAGCCCGGCAAAAGAAAAGCCGCCGGCTCCGAAAGAACTGGCGGCCTTTTCCCGGAAACGGGCCGAACGTGGGACTTATTCGGCCGCTTCCGTTTTCAGGACGCCCCGCCGGATCTGGTCTTCCTCGATCGATTCAAACAGGGCGCGGAAATTGCCTTCGCCAAAACCTTCGTCGCCCTTCCTCTGGATGAATTCGAAGAAGATCGGGCCGATCACGGTCTTGGAGAAGATCTGCAGCAGGATCTTGGTCATGCCGCCGTCGACCACGCCTTCGCCGTCGATCAGGATGCCGTGACGCTTCATCCGATCGACCGGCTCGTCATGGCCGTGCACCCGCTCGCGGGAGCGCTCGTAATAGGTATCCGGCGGCCCCGGCATGAATTTCAGGCCGTTGTCGGCCAGCCTGTCGGTGCTCTCATAGATATTGTCCGTGCCGACGGCGATATGCTGGATGCCCTCGCCGTTATACTTCTTCAGATATTCCTCGATCTGGCTGGTATCGTCCTTGGATTCGTTCAGCGGAATGCGGATCTTGCCGCAGGGGCTGGTGATCGCGCGACTGACGAGGCCGGTGATGCGCCCGTCGATGTCGAAGAAGTGAATCTGCTTGAAGTTGAAGAGATCGCGGTAAAAGTCCCACCACTTGTCCATGTTGCCGCGATAGACGTTGTGGGTCAGGTGATCGAGATAATAGAAGCCGACGCCTTCCGGTTTCGGATTGGCTTCACCCAGCCAGTTGAATTCCGCCGCATAGGCCGAGCCTTTGGCTCCGTAGGTGTCGACGAAATAGAGCAGCGAGCCGCCGATGCCGACGATGGCCGGAACGTCCAGCGTCTTGTCGTTGCCCTCATAGGGCGTCGCGCCGTTGGCAACCGCGTGATCGAAGGCCTTTTGCGCATCGACGACGCGCCAGGCCATGGAAGGCGCGCACGGCCCGTGCGTTTCGACGAACTTCATGCCGAAGCTGCCGGGCTCCGCGTTCAGCACATAGGTGACGTCGCCCTGGCGGTAGAGGGTGATATTCTTCGTCTTGTGTTTCGCGATCGGGGAATAGCCCATCCGGCGGAACAGGGCGTCCAGCTTTTCTGGTTCCGGATGTGCGAACTCGACAAATTCGAAGCCGTCGGTTCCTGCTGGATTGTCCGCGGTGATTTTCGCCGGCGGCGCGTCGTGCGGAAACGGTCCCATGCTGGTCCTCCTCTCGGGATTGCTTTCTTGAGGTCAGAATGCAGGCGAAGGCGCGCAGTGTGTGTGCAATCCACGTGAAATTGCGTAAGATGATGCACGGTATGTGCGCGTATATCAGGAGAGCCGCATGACGATTGCGCTGGATGGATTTGATGTGAAGTTATTGGCCGCGCTTCAGGACAACGCCGCTCTCACCAATGCGGAACTGGGCGAAGTGATCAGCCTGTCCGCCAGCCAGGTGTCGCGCCGCCGCCAGAAGCTTGAGGAGGCCGGCGTCATCCGCCGCTACCGCGCCGCCCTCGACCCGGAAGCCCTCGGCCTGACCGTCACGGCCTTCGTCGGCGTCACACTCGGCGCCCACAGCCGGGAAAACGCCCGCAAATTCCGCAACATGGTCAAGGCCATGCCGGAGGTTCAGGAAGCCCACACCCTGACGGGCGACCTCGACTACATGCTGAAGATCGTGGTGCCCGACCTGAAGGCCCTCAGCCGCATCATCAACGACGAGCTGTTGCCCCAGGAGGCGGTGCATCACGTGAAATCGTCGATCGCCATGGAAACGCTCAAGGACGACAACCTGCTGCCATTGGCGCGATAATGCGCGTCACGAGCAGTTTTGGGAATTGAGATTTGTCTTTCCGGTTTGTCGCGTGAGCGACAAGACCGGTATCAGGTGCACATTGTGTTTTGGTGTCGGAAAATAATTCAGATTCAATACTTTATTGGATCCTTGCCGGAGTTTATGCCCAAGAAAGCGGGAACAGGGATGACAGGTTTCAAATGAAGTCCTTCAGGTCGCGTATCGAGAAAGGCAAAAAACCTCACAGCCCCAGCCAGCCCATCAGGTCCGTCCAGAAATCCTTGCGCAGGCCCTTGAGGTCAGGGGCCGGGTCGCCGAAGGGGTTGGCAAGACAGATGTCCGAAAAACCCTTCTTGGCGGAGAGCAGGCACTGGGTTTTTTTGCAGGAGATCACGTCGGAGAGGTAGATGCGTTTTCCGGCGAAGGTCTTGTAGGTGAGGCTGGCGTTTTGCCGGTCACGGCCGGAGGTGAACACGAAGGTGGGATATTCGCTGCCATAGGGCAGGCCCCTGTCCTGGACGGCATGGATATAAACCGGCGCGCCCGGAGCATCCTCCGGCGAGCAACCCTTTATGTTGAAGGAAAAGAGATTGCCGGTCGTGCTTTCGCCGGCCGCCGCCAGGGAATCGGTATAGGCCTTTAAAAGGTCCTTCTGCCAGACCTTCTGGTAGGTGTCGGCATCGTCGTTCAGCGACAGCGCCCGGACAGGCGTTGCGCCGGTTGCCGCAAGGGCGACAAGACACCACAAGAAAAGGCTGCGCATCGGCGATCTGGCTTTCAAGACGGCTTCCGTTCGGGCAAGACAGGCTGGGGTTCCTGATCGTCGGAAGGAATGCGATTTTAACGCAAGCTTGCGGGTCTTCCAGAAAATCCCATCTTATGAGTTCGTAACCTGATATCCGCTTCCGGACCATATTAGGGACGGGCCTGACAGAATTGAGGCCGGACAGTCATTTATTCATTCCGTACGCCGGGGAGTTGAACATGTTTGATGCAAAATCCTTGCTGGACCAAGTCCTGGGCAGCCAGGCCGCGGGCCGGTATGCCGGCCGCGACCCGGATGGACGCGGAGCTTCCGGTGACCTTCTGTCACAGGGCAAGGATTTTCTGTCATCACAGGGGGGCGGATTGGCCCTCGGCGGTCTTGCCGGTCTTCTGCTCGGCACGAAGACCGGCAGGAAGCTGGGCAAGAAGGCGGTGACATATGGCGGCCTGGCGCTGGTCGCGGGTCTGGCCTACAGGGCCTACCAGGGCCACAGGGCCAGTCAGCAGGAGCAGCCACGTCCGCAATATCCCGCGGACGATCCGATCCCGGTGGATGGTCCGCGCGGCACGGCCTTCGACCCGGCCGGCCAGCCTGGTGGCGAAAACCAGGTTGCCATGACCCTGCTGACCGCCATGATCTCCGCCGCAAAGGCGGACGGTCATATCGACAGGGACGAGCAGGACCGGATCTTCGACAAGATCGACGAAGCCGGTCTCGACGCCGAGGCCAAGGCCTTCCTGATGGATGAGCTGCGCGCCCCGCTCGACCTCGACAAGGTGGTCGCGAGTGCGCGCGGTCCCGAATCGGCCGCCGAAATCTACGCGGCCTCCCGCCTTGCCATCGATCCCGACCACCCGGCGGAAAGAGCCTACCTTCAGATGCTCGCCGCGCGCCTCGACCTCGATGCTGGTCTGGTGGAGGAAATCGAGCTGGCGGTGCGGGACGCGGAAATGGCCGGCTGACGGCGGCTGCCATCGAGTCCTGACCATACTTTGCGCCGTCCCGGACTTGATCCGGGACCTTCGGAACCTGTGTGCTAAAGGCCCCGGCTCAAGGCCGGGGCAGCTATTGGTTTTATGATTCCGGGGTGAGGCCCGCTCAGGTATCTGCTGGCTCCTATTCGGAGGCGTTTTTCTCGATCAGCTCCAAGGCGCGCTTGTAGAGACCGGTGCCGTCCAGCCCTTTTCCGTCCATCTCCGCGATCCAGTTTGCGGTGGTCGGGGCCGCGGCTTCCTTCCAGCGGGCGATCTCCTCGGGCGAAAGCTCGATGATCGTCGCGCCGTTCTCGATGGCCTTGTCGCGCGGACCGGCATCGTCGGCCTGCATCTGCTTGCCCGCGAAGGCGGAAAGTTCCAGCCCGGTGTTGTTGTCGATCACAGCCTTGAGGTCGTCCGGAAGCGCCTCGTAGCGGTCCTTGTTCATGGCCAGCACAAAGGTTGCCGTGTAGAGCGGGTCATCACCGAAGTCCGTGTGGTTGCTCACCAGCTCGTTGATCTTCAGGGCGCCGGTCACTTCCCAGGGAACCACCGTGGCTTCGATGACACCTTTGGAGAGAGCCTCGGGAACCGCCGGGACCGGCATGCCGATCGGCGTTGCCCCGAGGGAACTGAACATCTCGTTGGTCACCCTTGTCGGTGCCCGCAGTTTCTTGCCGGCAAGATCTTCAAGACTTTGGATGGGGTCTTTCGAGTGGATCAGTCCGGGCCCGTGGACCCAAAGTCCCAGGACTTTCATGTCCTTGAAGTCCTGGTCCATCATGGTTTCTTCCGCCAGCTGCCAGAAGGCGCGCGAGACCGCCTCGGCATTGGTCATGACGAAGGGCAATTCGAAAACCTCGGTCCGGGGGAACCGGCCGGGCGTATAGCCGGGCAGGGTCCAGACGATGTCAGCGACGCCGTCGATGGCCTGGTCGATCAGCTCCGGCGGCTTGCCGCCTAGCTGCATGGACGGATAGTGTTGGATCTCGATCCGGCCGCCGGACTCCGTCTCGATTTTGGCAATCCAGGGTTCGAGAATATGCTTCGGCACGCTCGCCTGGGCCGGCAGCATCTGATGCAGGCGCAAGGTCAGTTCCGCTGCCGCGCCGAGACTGGCGCTCGCCGTGATCGACAGCGCGGCAACGGCGACCGCCGCCGCTGTCTTGACTGTTGTTCTGAAAGTCCTGGACATGGTTCCCTCCCTGATGACCGGATTTCGGCTTCCGTCTGTTTGTTGCTGGCGTCTGGTTTTGATCGCTTGTTTCCGGGCGCGCTTCGGCGCGGTTCGTCACACCTGTTCGGACGGCAGGTGAACCACCAGGCCGTCGAGGTCGCCGCTGATCTTGAGCTGGCACGAAAGCCGCGAGGTCTCGCGCAGGTCGGCAGCGGCGCACTCCAGCATGTCGTCCTCGCCCGCGTTGCGCGCTCCGGTCTTTTCCGCCCAGGCCTCGTCCACGTAGCAGTGGCAGGTCGCACACATCATGGCACCGCCGCATTCTGCAAAGATGCCTTCCACGCCGTTGTTCACGGCGGTCTCCATGACGGAGGCCCCGACTGCGGCCTCGACCGTCGTCCGGCTGCCGTCCGGCTGAACGAAGGTAATCTGCACCATAAAACATTCCTCCCGTGCGGACGCCTTGCCGTTCCGCGCCATTTCGTTTGTTCGGGTCAGTCCAGCCGGACGGGCAGGTTCAGCGGCCCCCGGAAGCCGAAGCCGCTCCAGACCACGTCTTGCCGATTGTCCAGCCGCATGTTCGGAAAGCGTTCGAACAGCATCGGCAGCATGATTTCGCCCACCGTCCGGCGCGAAATATGCGCGCCGGCACAGTGGTGCGGACCGCTGCCGAAGGCCTGATGCGGCGCCTTCTTGCGGAAGACGTTGAAGACCTCGCCATCCTCGAAAAGCTCCTCGTCGCGGTTGGCCGAGGCCTGGATGGTCATCAGCGTGACGCCCTCGGGGATGTCGATCCCGTCGATCTGCAGGTCGCGCGTTGCCCGGCGGGACGAAGCCTGGATCGGCGCCACCCAGCGCACGCCCTCCTCGAAGGCGTCGACCCAGGCGTTCTGCCGCCGCACTTCCTCCAGTTGATCCGGATTGGTCAAAAGGCCGTAGATGATCGTCGCCAGCGCGTCGCGGGGCTCGTTGATGCCGCCGCCGATGGCGATCTTGATATTGGCGTAGATCTGGCTCATCGGGATGGGATTGGCGGCGTTGACCATGACGGACAGCGCCGAATTGTTGGGCTCGGCCAGGTGGCGCGGAATGATCTTCTCGAAAACCGCATTCATCTCGGCATTGGCCGCGTCGGACTTTTCGAAGGGCTCGTCCGCAAAGCCGAAGTTTCCGGCCCCGTCGATCAGAACCTGCGACCAGCGCTGCATGTCCTGATCGCTCACTTCGTCGAGCCCGAGAATGTGGGCCAGTATCCGGGCCGCGACCGGCCCGCAGAGGTCCTTGAAGAGATCGACGGTTTCGCCGCGCGGCAGCCGGTCGAGATAGTCAGCAGCGATTTTCTGATAGAGGACGGCCCAGTCGGTCTTGATGACCTTGGGCGCAAAGGCCGGCTGCATCGCCATCCGCTCGCGCCGGTGGACCTCGCCGTCCTTGCGCATCAGCGTATGGGCCTGGAAGGCCCGGCGCATGGGGGTGACGGGATCGTCCGAGCTGAAGAGCAACGGATCGTCCTTCACCATCTTGGTGTGCCTGGCCTTCGTCAGGAAGATCCGGTTCGCCGCCGGAACCCGGATGATCGGCGTTTCCGCCCGCATCCGCCGATAGATCGGATAGGGGTCGCGCGTCAGCTCCGCCAGTGTCAGTGTGTTGTCGACGGGGGCAACCGCCATCTGCCTTCTCCTCCCAAATCCGGCACCAGGAAGGAGTTAATCGGCGGAGATAAAATCAGGCAATACGATTGATTTTATAATTGCGATCCATTTTTTTGATTTTACTGTTGAAAGCACCAGCCCTCTTGCCTGAAGGAGCCCGTGATGTCCGGTGCCGCCGATCCTCTCGACGTCGATTTTCGAGCGTTGCACGTGCTGATGACGGTCCATCAATTGCGCTCCTTCACCAGGGCGGCCGACGTTCTGGGGGTCAACCAGTCGGCCATCAGCTACACCATCAAGAAACTCAGGGCCGTGTTCCAGGATCCGCTCTTCGTCCGGCAGGCAAGGCGCCTTCAGGCGACGTCGCGCTGCGACGACATCGTGCGCCAGGCCGAGCGGATCTCCACCGAATTCCGGCAACTGGCCGCCCCGCCCGACTTCGATCCGCGCACCGTGACGCAGCGCTTCACCATCGCCTGCAATTTCTACGAACGGGTCCTGATCGTGCCGGGCATCGTCCATGCGCTGAAGAAAGAGGCGCCGCAGCTCGATCTGGAAATCATCGACTCCTCGGGGATCGGGCACGAACGCCTGATGCGAAACGAAGCGGACCTGCTGCTCGGGCCGTTTGAACGCGACGACCCGTACTTCTATCGCCGTGAACTCTACAAGGACCGCTATGTCTGCCTGCTGGATCCCTCGCATCCGAATGCCGACGGGCCCCTGGGCCTGGAAGATTATCTCGGTCTCGACCACGTGCTCGTAACTTACGGTGGCCAGTGGCGCTCCCGTTATCTCATCGAGCTGGAGCGGATGGGCCGGGAGTTGCGGGTCGCGCTGCGGGTGCCGAGCCCGGCTGGGCTCGAACTTCTGGTAACGGGGTCGGAGCTTGTCGCCACGGTGCCCGAGCGCCTGTCGAAGGCGGTCGGCAAAGGTCTGCGGGTTCTTGATTGTCCGGTGATAACGTCTATCCCCATCCGTATCGTCTGGACATCGCTTACGCACCGTTCGCCCGTTCATATGTGGGTGCGGGAGCTGATTTATCGATTGGCGGCACGGCCGGGGGCGTCAGGCATGATTTCACCCGGCGGGCCGTCCCGGACCTGATCCGGGACCTCCCATGCGCAAAGCTGCAGGAAACCGTCCGGTTACCAAAGATTTGCAACGACGTTGCCGGGCAAATTCACCCTATCGCGACGGGACGCAAAAACGGCTTCGATCTGCTGCGTCAAACCGCTCAACCGGGCAGGGAGCCCGCCTTTCGCGCTTTTCCTTGCAGCTCATTGCCGTTTGTTGCGCCATTTCAGTCAAATTAATGAGTCCTGACCCTAAAAGGCCTTTGCCGCCGTCACTTCCACTTCGACCAGAAAGTCCGGGCGCGTGAACCCGCCGACAATGAGCAAGGTCGACACCGGTTTCAGCGGGCCGGTGTAACGGTCGCGGACAGCCATGTAGGCCGGGAAGTCCTCTCGCCGGGTCACGAAACCGGAGATGCGGATGACATCGTCAAAGCTCATTTCCGCCTCTTCCAAAATGGCGCCGATGGCCTCGAAGCAGATTTCCGCCTGCGCGGTCACGTCGGGGGGAACCGTTTCATCGGGCAGAATGCCGAGTTGTCCGGAGGTCACCAGCAGACTCGCCCCCGGAGGAACATAAAGTCCATGATTGTAATGTCCGAAAGGCGCACGCACGGAGGAGGGATTGAAGATTTTCTTGTCCTGTGGACTTGGCATTTTCGCCGAAACTCCCAAGCATTGAACATCCCTGGCATGTTCCGACATATGGTTCGGAATGTCATTTGCGAATTCGGCGCTTTCGCTCCTCAGCCGAGTTTCAGGGGTGGACAATATTGGCCTGGAGTTGCCTGGGCAATCACGCCGGGATCTCTCTGGCTGCACGGACGGCCTCCAGTGTCTTCGACGCCTCTTCTGCGAGGCAGGTTGCCACTTCGCTTGCAATACGCGGAAGTGTCCGGCGCGCGCTGACTGCAACGCTGATTGACTGGGCCGTAATTCCCCTTCCCTTTACCTCGACCGCCGACAAGCTTCCTTGCATCAACTCCGGCGCAGCGTCCATTTCGGAGGTCAAGGCAACATAGTGTCCTCCGGTGACAAGCTGCTTCAGCAGCTGAAGCGAATTGGTGACGACGGGAGAAGGGCCGTCTTCGAATACCCACGAATGCTGCTCATCCAGCATTCGCCGGATCGAGAGTGCTCTGCTCTGGACGACGATCGCCTGCTTGCGCACGTCCGCGAGTTTCACCTCGCGCTGACTGGCGAGAGCGTGTGTCGGGGCCATGACGCAAAAAAGCGGCAAATCAGCGCTCCAGATTACATGCACATCTCGAAGCCGGCGAAGATTGAAGGCGAGAATAACGTCGCACTGGCCGTCGTCCAGCAACTCCGCGGCGCTGTCGGGCGTCGTGACTTCCACGTCCACACGCACGCGCGGGTACTTTGTCGCGATGACTTCAATGAAGCGTGGAATGACCCCGTTGACCTGGCTGTCCATTGTCGCGAGGCGGATGTGGCCGAAGTCCACGCCCTGCATTCGCTTGACGTCCGACTGAATGCGGGTCTCGTCCGCACGCCACCTCTGCGCAAGAAGGACAAACATTTCACCTGCCGGTGAAAGCTGCATGCCCCGCGCCTGACGATCGAACAGACGGACACCCAGCCGATCCTCCACCAGTTTGATTTGCCGGTCGATAGCCGAAGCGGAAATGCCGATGGCACGGGCGGCCGACTGGATCGACCCGTGCTCGGAGACGGCCTCGATATAATGCAGGCTGCGGGGCACAAGATGAAGGTGCATCGAATGTCATCCTAATTATTAGAATGGAACATTGCCTATTACATCATGGATTGCAACGGACCCGCCAAGTAGCCTGATCTGGACATCCAAGGAGAATGAACCGCATGTCCAAAATCGGGAGGCTCCAGGAATTGAACGTCGCACCGAGGGAAACAGCGCTCCGGATACTGGAGCCTATCGTCGAAAGGTCCGCCTGGGTGGCGGAGATCGCGGTCGACCAGCGTCCTTTCGCTTCTGCCCAGGATGTTGCCCGGAGCCTGGTCGAAACCATCCTGACGTCAAGCTTCGATCGGCGTGTCCAAATCTTTCGTGCGCATCCTGAACTTGCCGGACGCGAAGCTGCCGAAGGCAAGATGACGGACGCCTCGACCGACGAACAGGGCCGCCTCGGGTTGACGACGCTCGATCCGGACGACGCTGCGCGCCTTAATCGGATGAACGCCACATATGCCGCGCGCTTCGGTCATCCCTTCATACTGGCGCTACACCGTATGCCCGACCGGCAGACAGTATTCGACACCTTTGCGCGCCGGCTGACGGCTTCGCCGTTGGAGGAACATGTGTCCACGCTGGCCGAGATCGCTTCTGTCATCGGGAATCGCGCCGAGCGTGCCTTCGGTGCGTCCCGGGGCAAAGGCGCGCCGGAAGAGCAGGCACAGGCGGCGGACACCGGTCGCCCGCAAGGAAAGAACTGTAAGGTTCACGATGACTGAGCGGCACACTCCCTCGGCGTTCAGACCTCTGACGCTTCTAGGCTCCTCCCCTGAAGAGCGAGAAACCCCAGGGCGTGAATTTGAACGGCAGGTGGAAGTGTTCGTGCACGGCGTCAATACCGAAGCGAAACACGGCGACGTCCAGGAAAGGCGGTTCGGGAATTGTGACGGCGCCACCCCTGAAGTACGCACCCACGTCGAACTCGACCTCGTAGGTGCCGCGCAGGACCCCGGCCCCTTCCGCGACAGGATGAATGAAGTGTCCCGTCTCGGCGCAGGAACCTTCAGCGATATCCGCCGGTGCCGGCGACAGGCGGCGAAGCCGGACCCTCAGCCCGGACGCTGGTATGCCGCGAGCAACGTCAACGGCATGAATGGAAATGCCCCCGGCTTTGGGTTCGGTATTTTTGTCCGTCATCCTGGGGCCTCTTCGGAATTCGTGCCGACTCGTATTCGATCGAATTCTGTCATGCACTTCGCCATGAGACAAAGGCCTTATGCACGGCGGACCAAAAGTACAAATGCCTGCATGAAAGCGAGGCTAGGATGAACCGCAAGCGTACTGATCCTGCAAAACCCGGCCCCGCAAAGCCGACTTCCGGCGACGGCATCGGGGTTCTGGGCTGGGGTGGCGAAATTGGCGGCCTGCTTTTGCTTGTCCTCAGTGTCATCTTCATTGTGGGCGGCTGGCAACTTGGCCTTGGCGTGCCGACGCGTCTTGGGACCGGGGCGTTTCCCTTCGCAACGGGGGTATTACTTGCCGTGCTCGCGCTATTCATCGTCATCGCGGAGCGACGGGGCGACGGTCTGGCGGAAACGCCGGATTGGATCGGGCTCTTGGCCATAGCCGCCTCCCTGGCCGTCTTCGCGATTGTGGTCGAACACCTTGGTCTGGTACCCGGCGTCTTCGCGACGGTTGTCGTTGCAAGTCTGCCCGACCGCAGCCTTTCCATGCCGGGTAAGGCCCTTCTCGGTCTGATGGTCGCATTGGGTTGCTGGGGCATCTTCATCAAACTCCTGAACCTGCCCATCAAGCCGTTCATGGAGTTCTAGCAATGGACATTCTTGCCAACTTCAGCCAAGGCCTGCTCGTTGTCCTGCAACCCGAAAACCTGATGTATTGCTTCATCGGGGTCTTTCTCGGCACCTTCATCGGCGTTCTGCCCGGGATAGGGTCCATGGCGGCCATCGCCATGATCCTTCCGATCACCTTTTATCTCGATCCCACCCCGGCGCTGGTGATGATTGCCGGTGTCTTCTACGGAGCCGAATACGGTGGCTCGACGGCGTCGATCCTGTTGAATGTTCCGGGCACGCCTGCAGCGTCGATCACTGCAATCGAGGGGCATCAGCTGGCCAAGAAGGGGCGTGCAGGCGTTGCCCTGTTCTCGACAGCGACGGCATCTTTCGGCGGCGGCATCATCGGAATGATCGTCATCGCGCTGTTGTCGCCGTTTCTGGCGAAGCTCGCCTTGTCCTTTGCGCCGGCCGATTACTTTGCCGTCATCCTGCTTGGCCTTGTCGCTGCCTCCGCGGTCAGCAACGGCGGCGCCCTGAAGGGCATAGCAATGGTCGTCACCGGCCTGATGCTCGGTACGATCGGGATTGACCTCACCACCGGGGTCACGCGTTTCACAATGGGCATCCCCGAGCTTCGTGACGGCATTCACATCGTCATCGTTGCAATGGGATTGTTCGGTGTCGGCGAGGTCATCGCGTCGATCCGCGCCGGGCGTGGCGGCGCGGCAAGCCAGACCGTCGACTATACCGATTTCTACCCGTCGAAAGCGGAATGGAAATCGCTTTTCGCTCCAATCCTCCGGGGGGGTGCCATCGGTTCGTTCATCGGCGCGCTGCCCGGCACCGGACAGACCATCGCCGCCGCCCTTGCCTATGCCGCGGAAAAGCGGATCTCGCCGCAGCGAAAGGACTTCGGAACCGGCGTTGTTCCGGGCGTAGCAGTTCCGGAGGCGGCCAACAACTCGGCAACCCAGACCGCCTTCATCCCGACGCTGACGCTCGGCGTGCCGGGCAGCCCGCCGATGGCAATCGTCATCGGAGCGCTGATGATCTACGGGATTACCCCGGGCCCGCGTCTGTTGACGGAGCAGCCCGACATGTTCTGGGGACTGGTCGCGAGTTTTCTGGTCGGCAACATCATGCTGCTCATCCTGAATGTGCCGCTCATCGGCATTTGGGTCAGGCTTTTGAAGATTCCGTACAAATATATGTACCCCACTATCATCGTGCTGATCTGCATGGGGGTGTACAGCCTTAACAACAACGTTTTCGACGTGTGGCTGACGCTCGTCATCGGTGTCGTGGGATACATGATGCGTCTCTTCCGCTTCGAACCGGCACCGCTTCTTCTCGGTTTCGTTCTCGGCCCCATGATGGAAGAGCAGCTCCGCCGCACAATGCTGCTCTCGCGGGGAGATCCCATGGTCTTTCTTGCGCGTCCGATCAGCGCGACGCTACTGGCGGTCACCGCGCTGATAATCGCTTTCGCACTCTACTCCGCAGCACGAACGCATCGTCGGACACTGACGGAGCGAATGGTCTCAAGCAGAAGGGAACAGCCAAATGAACCATAAGGCCAAATTCACCGGCGTCGCCATGGCGGTCGCCGCAGCGATGTTTTCCACCTCGGTTTCGGCAGAACCGGGCTCCTGGAGCGACGAACCCGTCCGCATCGTCGTTACCTTTCCGCCAGGGGGAACAAGCGACCTCGTCGCACGCCTTCTGGCACAACATCTTGATACGGATTTCGGGCAAAAGGCGGTTGTCGACAATCGCCCCGGCGCGGCAGGTACCGTGGCGGCTGATTATGTTGCTCAACAGGCCCCTGACGGCACGACTCTGATCCTGTCGAACAATGCGCCCTTCACCATTTCGCCGACACGTTTCAAATCCCTGCCTTACGATCCCATCGAAGGCTTCACCCACGTCGCCTATATCGGCGCTTCCGCGCCGGGGCTTTTCGTCCAGCCGTCATCGGGCATCACCACGCTCGAGGAGTATGTGGCCCATGTGAAGGAAACGCCGATGACCTACGGGTCAAGCGGCGTGGGCTCGATCTCCCACATTCTCGGCGAAGCCGTGGATGCGGCGCTTTCGGTCGAGTCGATCCACGTGCCCTATCAGGGCAGCGCTCCCGCGATCCAGGATTTCCGTGCCGGCGCTCTGGATTCCTTTTACGACATGGTCGTCCAGAACAGCGAAATGATCGAGGACGGAGAAGCCGTCGCGCTCGCCATTGCCTCGCCGGAACGCAATCCGCAGTTGCCCGATGTACCGACGTTCAGGGAGCAGGGCTATGACATCGTGATCGAGAACTGGGTCGGGCTGTCGGCGCCCGCAGGTCTCGACCCTGCGGTTCGGGCCCGCATCCATGAAACGGTCCTCGCCGTGTTTGCGGAACCGGAAGTTCAGGCAAAACTGACCGACCTCGGAATTACTCACGTTGCCATGTCGTCGGAGGATTACGAGGCTCTCGTCGCTGATCTGATCGGCGTCTGGGCGCCGTTGATCGAAGCGGCCGGCATCAAGGAATGACATGAGGGACAGGCCGTCCCGCCTTCCGGTGGGGCGGCCTCAAGGATTCGACGGTCGAAGGGGACCAGTGGCCGTCGGGCTATTTGTGCTGTTTCGCCCAGGCAACGAGCACGTCCATTGCGTCATCGGAAAGAGCCTGAGATGAAGGCATCGACCGGTCCTCAACCGTCTTCCCGCACTGCTCTCGGAGCATGTCTGCGTCCACGGTGAAACGCGTCGACAATGGCAGGTCCCGGAGCGCTGCGTTGCTCTCCGCAAGCCCTGCCGCGTAGTACAATCGCTTGATACCGGAAATCTGCATTGCGGCGACACAAAGCGCACAAGGTTCGCAGCTCGAATAAAGATCGCACTCCCGCAGATCGACCGTCTCAAGGTTTCGACATGCATCGCGGATCGCCTCCGTCTCGCCATGCGAGGTGGGATCGTACTTTTCCAACGAGCGATTGATGCCCTCGCCTACAATCTTTCCGTTTCGGACTATGACCGCAGCGAATGGTTCGGTTCCCGGAGTATCCAGTGCCGTCGCCGAGAGCTCGATCGCCCGGCGAAGGAAACGCTCTTCGAACATTAGAGAACCTCTGCGCGCCGGCATTCTTCCATACGTATCGTTGTGAGTTTGACATGCAGACGCGCTGGAGAGAAGACAGGCTCGCTGCTCAAAGGTCAGCTCCGGACCGAATTCGGCGGGCATATGAACGGTATGAATGTGCGCTTTGGCTACGGGAATTCCGCTCAACTTCACGAAACACCAGGCAGGAACAGAGGCAAGGTCGTGTGCACTGTCCTTTTGGGCAGGGCCCTGCCCGGCTTTACAAGGTTCCGGTTCAGCCGCTACAAATCACCTTGGGTGACGGAATTCCCGGACAGGGGGGACCGCCATCCGGGAGGAAAAATTGAAACCGAAAACCGGAAAGCGGTACGATTGCGGGGTGGTTGTCCTGACGACCGGCCTGCCGGAGGAGAGCACCTTCTGGGATGAAATTGGCGCTGCCGCCGCATCCGGGCAGTTCGTCATGGGTCTTCTGTTTTTCTCACAGGACGAGTTTCCCGCGGACATCGTGCAGAACCGGATGGCCGAATTCGCTCCCGGCTTTCCCTACGCGGCTTGTTCGACCGCGGGGGAAATCGGCGGAGCGGAAGACGAAGCCGGCCAGTGCATTGCGGTTCTGTTCCCCGGAGATCACTTTTCCGTTTCCGCAGCACGAATTGACGATATCCGATCGATCGGCTTCGACAGGATCGTTTCGCAGGTCAAGGAGGCGCGACAGGCCTTTGAAACGGCCAATATGTCCGGTTCCTCCCCAGTTGATCCGAATGAGACCTTTGCACTCTGCCTGATCGACGGTCTCTCCGTCGTGGAAGAGATGGTTACGGCGGCGCTGCACTGGGCGCTCGACGACATGCCGCTTCTGGGCGGCTCGGCGGGCGACAGCATGCATTTCGCCAAGACCAGCCTGATCCTGAATGGGGAAGTCGGCGACAATTGCGCGCTTGTGCTGTTTTTCCGCAGTTCGGTTCCGTTCAAGATCTTCAAGACCGACAATTTTGTGCCGACGGACCACAAGCTCGTCGTGACCCGGTCCGATCCGGAAAAACGCATCATCTACGAATTCAACGCCGCCGACGCCGCCAGCGAATATGCCAGGGCGGTCGGCATCGATCCGGGCTCGCTGTCGCCGATGAGCTTTGCCTCCCACCCCCTCGTGGTCCGGGTCGGCGGCGAATATTACTGCCGGTCGGTGCAGAAGGTGAACCCGGACGGGTCGCTCTCCTTTTTCTGCGCAATCGACGACGGCATCGTTCTGACCGTGGCGGAGCCCACGGGCATGACCCGGTCCACCGACGAAGCTTTCGAGAAGGTTGCCAGCGAAATCGGCGATGTCGATTTCGTGCTCGGCTTCGATTGCGTGCTGCGCCGCATAGACGCCCGAAACCGGCAGGCAACCCAGCGGATCCAGAAGATCTACCGGAAATACAACGTCGTCGGTTTCAACACTTATGGCGAACAATATCTGTCGATGCATCTCAACCAGACCTTCACCGGCATTGCATTCGCCCGCCAGCCTTCCTCACGGGGAGAGCCAGCATGAGCCTGTCGGATATCGACGATGCCGAACGCCTGAGAAAGATCAACGCAGCGCTGGTTGACCGTGTCGAACAGGCCATGGACCAGCAGCGGAATGCCTTCTCGCTGTTCCAGACCGCGATTTCCCTGGAAGGTCAGGTCCGGCGCCGGACGGAAGAGCTGCAGCACGCCCTGCGCCGGCTGGAAGACACAAACGCGGAACTCGCGCGCCAGAAGGACATTTCCGAACGGGCGAACCGGTCGAAAACACAGTTCCTGGCAGCCGCAAGCCACGACATCCTGCAGCCTCTGAATGCGGCGCAGCTTACGATTTCATCCCTTTACGATCTGCAGGAATCGGACAAGGCCCGTGCGATGGTCGGCCAGGTCGAGCGCTCGCTCGACACGATGAACGAGCTGCTGCGCACGTTACTCGACATTTCCAAACTCGACGCAGGGGTGACAACCCCCCGCTTCACGTCGGTTCCCATTCCGCCGATCCTCGACAGCCTCCTGTCCGACCTGCGTCCGATCGCGGAAAAGAAGGGCCTGCGCCTGCGGGTCGCCGTGACCAACGACGGTGTTTATTCCGACGGTCTGATGTTGCGCCGGACCCTTCAGAACTTGATCTCCAATGCCATCCGCTACACGGACAGCGGCGGCGTCCTGATCGGCACCCGCCGGCGGGGCGACGACATCTCGATCGAGGTGATCGACACCGGCACGGGCATCCATGAGGATCAGATCGAACAGATCTTTGAGGAGTTTCACCGGGGATCACTCGCAAAGGGCGACAGCGACCAGGGCACCGGCCTCGGTCTGGGTCTTGCCATCGTCCGACGACTGATCACGGCTCTCAAGCACGAGGTTTCGGTGAGTTCGGTCCCCGGCAAGGGGAGTATTTTCCGCATCAGGGCAAAACGGGCCACGGCTCCGCCGAGCCTGAACCTGTCGGAACCGGCGGTCCCGATGCCGGCACCGGCGAAAGCCAGTCTCGACGGCAGGAAGATACTGGTGATCGAGAACGATCTTGCCGTGCTGGAAGCCATGGAGGGACTGCTGACAAGCTGGGGCTGCCAATACAAGATCGCAAGTTCCGGCAATCAGGCGCTGAATGCACTGGAAAATCTGGCCTGGCGACCGGACCTGATCATTGCGGACCAGCATCTCGATTTCGGGCATCTGGGCACCAGGACCCTCGAGCGCCTGTTCCAGGTTCTGCCAACAAAAGTGCCTGCGATCCTGGCCACTGCCGATGCGTCGCAAGCCGTCATGGACGAAGCGGAACGCCTCGGCGTCGAATATATGCCGAAACCGGTAAAACCCGCCCAGTTGCGGGCCCTCATCACTCACCTGATCAATTCTGACGAGTAATTTACGAAGAAGGCGAACCGGGCAAGGGAATGTCCTGTCGAGCTCAGCAGTGATGCCGCGTCAGCCGCGCGGCCGGATCCGAGGTTTCGTTGGGGTCGAGTGCATTCAGCGCGCCAAGCGCTTCAAGCTTTTTCACTTCAATGACGGCCTGCGTCCGGCTCGATACACAGAGCTTGCGCAGGATCTCCGACACATGCGCCTTGACCGTGGTTTCGCCGACGCTGAGCTCGTAGGCGATCTGCTTGTTGAGGAGGCCGTTGCAGATCATGTGCAGAACCCGGATCTGCTGAGGCGTCAGGCTGGCTAGCCGCTCGATCATCTTGCGGGTCTGGGCGTCGATGGGTTCATCGACGGCCTCAGTGTAGAAATCCGGTACATACAGAGCACCGTTGATGACCTGCTGGATGGCCTCCGCCAAGGTCGTTTTCTTTGACGATTTCGGTATGAAGCCGGACGCGCCATAGGCAAGCACCTGGGCGATCACCGGCGGATCCTCGGCCCCGGAAACCACCACCACCGGAAGCCTCGGATAGTGGGTTCTGAGATGCAGCAACCCTTCCATCCCCTTTACGCCGGGAATCGACAGGTCGAGGAGCGCAAGGTCAAAGCCGGAATCCTCGTTGAGCAAGGCGCTGGCTTCCTCGAGCGAAGCCGCATCCAGCGTTTCGGAATTCGGATAGGCCAGTTCCACGGCACTGTGAAGGGCCTCCCGGAACAGGGGGTGATCGTCGATAATCAGGAATTTGGTGACGTTTTCAGCCTCGATTGCCATGTCTCCGAACCTCCCGGCTTCGGACGGAGGGTGCTGAACGGATCCGTCCAATGCAATCCGCTCTGACGGCGGAAAAGTCACTCCCGGCGATCATCCGCCGGGAGCTTATCCTTGCATGCTACTTCGCGGCTGCCAACTGTTTCGGCAGTTTGAAGGTCCAGACCGAACCGCCCTGATTCAGGTAGTTGACTTTCTTGGCAACCTCGCCGCCCCACAGGGGAACCGCACCGCCCCAGCCCGAGGCAACGGCAATATACTGCTCGCCATCCATTTCCCAGGTGACCGGCTGGCCGACTATGCCGGAACCGGTCTGGAAGGACCAGAGTTCTTCACCCGTATCGGCATCGAAGGCCTTCAGGTAACCTTCGGGAGTGCCGGTAAAGACGAGACCGCCGGCGGTGGTCATCACGCCGCCCCAGAGCGGAGCGTTGTTCTTGAATTCCCACTTGATTTCACCGGTATTCGGATCAATCGCCTTCAGGGAGCCGATGTGGTCCTCGAAGATCGGCTTGATGGTGAAGCCGGATCCAAGATAGGCGGCACCTTTCTTGTAGCTGATGGGCTCGTTCCAGATATCCATGCCCCATTCATTGGAGGGGACGTAGAACAGGCCCGTGTCCGGATTATGGGCCATCGGCATCCAGTTCTTGCCGCCAAGGAAGGACGGAACGGCGAAGACGACATCACCCTTCTTGCCGTCGGCAGCGCCTGCGGGATTCCCCGGACGGTTGTCTTCGTTATAGATCGGGCGCCCGGTTTCATCGATACCTTTCGCCCACGAGATCTCGCTCACGAAAGGCCAGGCATTGACGAACTTGCCGTCCTCGCGATTGAGCACATAGAAGAAGCCGTTGCGGTCCGCCGTGGCAAAGCGTTTGTTGCCGCTGGCATCGATGAAGGGAACCACTTCGTTCACCCCGTCGAAGTCCCAGCCCTCGCGCGGCGTGGTCTGAAAATGCCACTTGATATCGCCGTTTTCCGGATTGATGCCTATCCGCGACGCCGCATAGAGATTGTCGCCCTCGTGGCCCTCGGGGTTCCCGGCGCCGCGAAGCCAGCTGTTCCAGGGCGCCGGGTTGCCGGCTCCGAAAATCAGCGTGTCGGTATCCTTGTCGTAGCTGCCGCCAAGCCAGGTGGCACCGCCGCCCGTCTTCCACAAGTCGCCCGGCCAGGTCGCGTTGAGCGTTCCGGTCATGGTGCTTTCCGAGCCCTTGTAGGTGCCCATGTGGCCTTCGATGGTCGGGCGGGTCCAGACAAGTTCTCCGGTCTCCGCATCGCGGGCCTGCACTTCACCGACAATGCCGAACTCACCACCGGAATTGCCGGTGATGACCAGACCGTTCACGATGATCGGTGCGGCCGTGTAGGAATAGCCGGCTTTGTAGTCGGCAATCTTCTTTTTCCAGACCACGTCGCCGGTTTTCAGGTCGAGTGCGACGATGCGGGCGTCGAGCGTTCCGAAGTAAATCTTGTCGCCGTAGATTGCAGCACCACGGTTGATCACGTCACAGCACGGCAGAATTCCTTCCGGCAGGCGCGCATCATACTGCCAGACTTCTGCACCGGTCTTCACGTCGATCGCGTAAAGGCGCGAATAGGATCCGGTGACATACATGATGCCATCGTAGACCAGTGGTTGTGTTTCCTGGCCGCGCTGTTTTTCGCCGCCCATGGAAAACGCCCATGCGGGAACGACATTGCGGACATTGTCCTTGTTGATGGTTTTCAGCGGCGAATACCGCTGCAGATGACGCCCCATGCCATTGGTCAGAACGTCCCCGGTCGATGCGGTGTCGTTCGCCAGATCCTCTTCGGTCACGCCAGCCCTTGCCCCGGTAATCGCCAACAGGCTGACCGTGGCCATCGCAATAAATTTCCTCATCCTGACTCCTCCCAGGTTCAGATCGGACCGCAGCACGTCACTGGAAACCCGTTGCATACACGGTGCTGCATCCTCCCGTAAAAAAGGATAGTGGAAACGGATATCTCCGAGAATTGCACCATAGTGCACGTCAGAAATGGCTCGTTTCTGCGATTTTGAGAATTTCCTTCGGTTTTCCCGCACGACCGGACGTTCTCCGGGGTCTTGTGAAACTCGACCGATCCCAAGGGCCGGGCCAGGACACCCGGACGGGGTTTCGGCTGGCCTTCGCCGGGCTTTCACAGGACGCAGGACGAAGCATTCCGCAAGCCATCCGAACTGTTGCCGCGGCAGGACACTCCCCATTTTCATCGGCACACTGCCGGGTTTCGGATGAACAATCCATGTCCGGACTCCGTTCAGACGGATGCTCGCGCCCGCACCGCGGAAGATCCTGCCTTCCGCTCCGAAGGCCTCCGGCAATCGAAACCCGGCAAGCCGGCAGGCGCACTAACGTAACTTCACCAGAAAAACGTGGTACAATCATGACAAGAACCGGATCGTCCGACCGGCACCACAGACAGTGGCGCAGACGGAGTTCATCCCTTGCGCATAATATGCAAACGACGGCAAACTGGCCGATCTTCGCTGACAGAGAGCAGCCTTAACAATCAAGTAAAAGCTAAGCAAATACAGGAAATTGGAAAATACTGGGGCGAGGAACCCCTACGCAGAACTGGTCCACACACCGCTTGTCCGACCGAAAGTCCAATTCAACGCTTTCACCAGACTGGTAAGCTTGATCGATATACTACCGGGAGGAAATCATGAATCGGCTCATAAAAATGGCCGCTGTCGGCCTTTCGTGTCTCACGTTTGCCTGTGGCGCAAGCGCTGAAGAACTGCCCGTTCTCAAGGCGGCCGTCCTCAAGACAGGAACGGTCAACTGGGAACTCGATACCATTGGGCACAACGGTTTCGACACCCAAAACGGCTTTAAGCTGGAAATCGTGGGCATGGCCGGCAATCCGGCAACCCGCATTGCCTTCCAGGGAGGCGAGGCGGACATTGTCGTCGCCGACTGGCTCTGGGTCGCCCGTCAGCGCGCGGAGGGCCACGACTATGTCTTCGTGCCCTATTCCAAGGCCGTCGGCGGCCTGATGGTGCCGGAAGACAGCCCCGCCCAGACCCTGAAGGACCTCAAGGGCAAGAAAATCGGCATTGCCGGCGGGCCGGTGGACAAGAGCTGGCTGATCCTCAGGGCCTATGCCGAACAGGAATACGGCCTGGATCTTGCCGCTGAAACCGAACAGGTTTTCGGTGCGCCGCCCCTGATCTTCAAGAGCGCCCTTTCCGGCGAGACGGCAGGTGCCATCAACTTCTGGCATTTCGGCGCCAAGATGAAAGCCAAAGGCATGAGGGAACTGATTTCGGTCTCCGATGCCGCGCAGTCACTCGGACTGGATCCGGAAACGCCCCTTCTTGGCTATGTCTTCCACGGCAGTCTGCTCAAGGACCGGCCCGATCTTATCCGGGGTTTCACGGCGGCTTCGCGCGCGGCCAAGGATCTGCTTGAAAGCGATCCTGACGCCTTTGAGCGGATCAGGCCGCTGATGAATCCCAGGAACGATGCAGAATTCGAAGCGTTGAGGGCCGGTTATGTTGCAGGAATTCCGGCGCCCGGTCCGGTCGATGAAGACCAGGCCGAGCGCATGCTCGAGATCATGGCACGGCTGGGGGGCGAAAAGCTCGTCGGTGCTGCAACGAAGCTTCCTGAAGGCGTCTTCGTCGTCCCGGAAAGCTGACCTGTCCGGCGCGGACACCGTCAGGGTCCGGCTCCTGTCTCTGGGTCTGTTGTGCCTGGGCTGGGCGGGTCTCGCCGCAGCCCTGGCGGACCCCGACCTTCTGCCGGGACCGTTGGAAATTGCCCGGCTTACGCTAGGTGAGCTTGTCAACGGTCCCCTTCTTCACCATCTCGGCGTGACCCTCGCCCGGGTACTGGCCGCCTTCGTTCTGGCCATGACCATCGGAACCGTGCTCGGTCTCCTTATGGGCAGGAAGAAACGGGTCGACACGTGGCTCGATCCCTGGTTGCTGTTCTTCCTGAACCTGCCCGCGCTCGTCACGATCGTGCTGTGCTATTTCTGGATCGGCCTCACCGAGGCCGCGGCGGTGACGGCGGTCGCCATCAACAAGATCCCGATGGTAACGGTTCTCATCCGCGAGGGCGCGCGAACCTTCGATACAGCCCTCGACGACATGACGGGGATTTTCCGGGTCCCTCGCCTCGTGCGTATCCGGCACGTCACGCTGCCCCAGCTGGCGCCCTATCTCGCGGCGAGCGCGCGGACCGGGGTGGCGCTTATCTGGAAAATCGTTCTGGTGGTCGAGTTTCTCGGCAGGTCGAACGGCGTCGGATTTCAGATCCATCTTTATTTCCAGCTGTTCGATGTCTCCATGGTGCTGGTCTATGCCATCACCTTCGTCATCGTCATGATGGCAATCGAGTTTGTCTTCCTCCAACGCTGGGAGCGCCGGGCGAGCCGGTGGCGTCGCGCATGATCGAGATTGACATTCGCGGCAAGTCTTACGGCGACACAGAGGTTCTGGGACCGATCCGCTGTTCGATTTCCGCAGGAGACTGCGTTGCCGTCCTGGGCCCGTCGGGTATCGGCAAAACCACGCTGCTTCGGCTGGTCGCCGGGCTCGATCCGGACTTTGACGGCCAAATCCGGAGGCCCGAGCGGATTGCCATGGTGTTTCAGGAACCCACCCTGCTACCCTGGCGCAGCGCCCTGGACAATCTGACCCTGGTGACCGGCGTATCTCCGGAATATGCCGAATTCGCCCTGGAAAGGGTCGGGCTGGCGGGCAAGGCCGGTCACTTTCCGGACCAGCTGTCCCTGGGCCAGCAACGGCGCCTGGCGCTTGCCAGGGCCTTTGCCGCCGATCCGGAGCTGCTGATCATGGACGAACCCTTCGCCTCGCTTGATGAAAACCTCGCCGAAGACATGATGTTCCTGACACGAAGCCTGCTGCGGGATACCGGGGCCGCGAGCCTGCTGGTCACTCATTCGGAGACCGAGGCAGTCGCCCTCGCGAACCGGATGGTGTGGCTTGAGGGCCGGCCGGCGACGCTTTCGGAACCAATACCGGTTTCGCTGAAGGCAGCTCAATAGGAGCGTCGAAACGTCCCTTCACCTACGCCCCTTCTTCGGCACCCGGCGCCCCTGCCCTCACGCCTTTCTGCGGACCATGCCCCGTGCCGGATCATAGCCCCAGAGACTGCCTGCCAGGAAGACCAGAAAGGCGCCGATCACCCATGCCAGGGCCACCCAGTCGACCTGACCGTAGAGGGCGAAACGGATCAGCTCGACACCATGGGAAAACGGATTGAAGGCACAGATATCGCGCAGGACCGTTGAGGCTTCCGCCATTTTCCAGAGCGGGTAGAGGGCCGTCGACAGGAAGAACATCGGGAAGATGACGAAATTCATCACACCGGCGAAGTTCTCCAGCTCCTTGATCGTGCTCGACAACAGGAGACCGAGCGCGCCGAGCATCAGTCCGTTCAGGATCAGCGCCGGCAACATTGCGACGTATCCTGCGGCAGAGAAGGTGATGCCGGTCGCACCTGCAATTATCAGGAACGTATAGACCTGCAGGATCGAGATCGCTGTGCTGGCAAAGAGTTTGCAGAACAGCAGCCACCAGCGCGGGATCGGGCTTGTCAGCAACAGGCGCATGGATCCCATTTCCCGGTCATAGACGAGGCTCAGGGAGGATTGCATGCCGGAAAAAAGCTGGATCATTCCGCACAGGCCCGGAACGATATAAATCTCGTAGGTGATATAGGTCTGGTACGGCGGCTGGATGGAGAGGCCGAGCGCCGCGCGAAAGCCGGCGGCAAACACGATCAGCCACACGAGCGGCCGTACGATAGCCGCCAGAAAGCGGCCGCGCTGCGAAACAAAACGCAGGGCCTCCCGATGGACGATCGCAAAAAGGCAGATCAGAGCCGCTTTCATTCGGTCCCTCCGGTCAGTTCGAGGAACCGCGCGGACAGCGAGGCATCTCCCGCAATCTGCCGCGCCAGCCCGTTTGCGCAGATCTCTCCCATGTGCAGCATCACGACGTGGTCTTCGTCCCGGATCTCGTCTACGAGATGGGTCGCCCAGAGCACGGTCAACCCCTGGTCCGCGGCGAGGTCGTGCACGTGAGACGTGATCGATTGTCTTGTCGCCGCGTCCAGCCCGACCGTCGGTTCGTCCAGCAGCAGCACTGACGGATCGTGGATCAGGGAGCGGGCAATTTCCATGCGGCGGCGGTGCCCGCCGTTCAACGCGCGGACCTTCTCCTTCACCCGCTCGGTCATGCTGACGCGCTCCAGCGCCGTCATGATCCTGCGCTCCGCCTCCCTGCCCGCCAGTCCGTGCAAGGCCGAGTAGTATTTGAGGTTCCGCCAGACGGTGAGATCAAGGTCGAGGGTCGGCTGCTGGAACACCACGCCGATCTTCGACAGGGCCTTTCCCGGATTGTCCGCGATGGAGTATCCGTCGATTTCAATTCTTCCGGAATCGGGAACGAACAGCCGCGTCAACAGGGAAAACAGGGTGCTTTTGCCGGCTCCGTTCGGTCCGAGCAGAGCACAGAAAGTCCCTTTTTCAAGCTTGAACGTGATGTCGCTCAGGGCGGTCTTCCGGCCATAGCGGTGCGTGATCGACTGCACGGAAAGGCCCGGGGTCTCGCCATGGCCGACAGGCCGCCTCCCGGAAGACACTGAGTCAACCGGGTCAACGTCCACGGCTTCGGAACTCGTTTCAGCCTGCGCCACCAATCGTCCTGTCCCATTCTACTTTGTCGGCCGGAAGGCTGCCCCCCAGGGGAAGCGTCCGACCTTGATGGTCTTGATCGGGGCGAGTTCGGCGACATCGATCACCGTCACATCGCCGGAAATACCGTTTGTCGTGAACAGCAGGCTTTCATCGCCATTGAAGGCCATATGCCAGACCCGGCGGCCCACCAGAATGTAATTCGTCACCTGGTAGGTTTTCGGATCGACCACGGCGATGTGGTTCGCTGGTCCGAGTGCGACGAAGACATGCTTGCCGTCCTTGCTCATTTCGAATCCGACCGGCTGAATGCGATCCGGATGTATGCCCTTGATCTGAAACCCGATCTTGGCCTTCTCGTTCTGCGTTTCCCGGTCAAACACGGTGATTGTGCCACCAATTTCCGCTGCGACCCAGAGCTCGGAACCATCGGAAGTGAATTCGGCATCGCGCGGCCGTTGGTCGACGATGGTATTGGCGAACAATTCGTTGGTATCCGTGTCGATCCAATGCGCCATGTTGGTCGTCTCCGACGTGGTGACGACCACTTTTCCATCCGGCGAAACGGCCATGCCTTCCGGTTCCACGCCGACGTCGATCTGCGCGACCACCGTCCGTGTTTCGGTGTCGACGACGGTCGTGACCGAGTCATTTTCGTTGGCGATGTAAAGATGTCTGTTGTCCGGGTGCAGCACGAACTGCTCCGGATCTTCGCCCGAGGGCAAGTCATGCAGGATGTTGCCCGTTTCCGGATCGATGACCTGCACCGTATCGCTGTCGGAAGCGCAGAGATACAGGACCGAATAATCCTTCGCGAAGGTGATCCCGCGCGGGCGCTCCCCCACATCGATGGTTCGCACCACCTCGAGGCGGTCAGTGTCGATGACGCTGATCGTGTTGTCCTTTTCGTTCGACACCCAGATTTCATCCGCGGCCGACGCCGACTGCCCCAATCCCATCGCAAGTCCGGCAACCATCAAAACCAAGCGCATGTCTCACTCCCCGAATGCAGTGCAGGCGGATTCCGCCTTGTCTATGCCAAGCGTATCCAGCTCGGAGCGCTGGTGAAGAAACCCTTCGAATGGAGCCTGCGCGACCAGCGCATCGGCATGGGTCAGCGGAATGGGCTGGCGCAGCTGACCGTTCCACGTCCGGAAGGTCAGCGGCCTGCCCTTGTAACCGGCAAGCTCGAAATTCTCCGACAACAGATAGGCTCGAACGGCGTCCGGCTCCGGCTGGTTGGTCCGGGTCACGGCTTCGCCGATCGACCGCACGGCCACCCAGGCGGCAAAATCCACCGCCCGCATGGGGCGCCCCGCCTGCTTGTCGAACTGATTCTGAAGCTGGACCGCGCCCCACTGTTCCACCGTGCGATGCCATGCGGCCGGCACCAGCCCTTCCGTACCGGCAACCGGACGGGGCACCCAGGTGTTGTAGGGAACATAGCGCCCGAAATCGCCGGTTTCGTCAGCGACAACCAGCAGGTCATGGTCCGGAAAATCCTGGGTAAAGAGCGGCACCTCCTGGAAGGCGTTGCGGCGCATGTCCGCATCGAAATTCCATTCCTTCCGTTCCCGGATACGGACACCGAATTTCTGAGCGGACTTTTCAAGGGCAGCGGCAAAAGCCTGATCATTCGGATACGGACCCGAAATCATTACCCAGTCTGCCCATTTCCTGCGGACCGCGAACTGCGCGAGCGCATCCGTCAGCATCGCGCGGGAGGGCAGCGTGTGCAGGACATTCCTGCGGCAGGAAACATCCCTGAGGTCCGTGTCGGCCGCGCTCACGTTGAAAAGAATCGCCCGCCGGGCTTCGGGCAGATCGGCCAGTGCCAGGAGTTTGTCCCGCGGGGCCTTCACAATCACGAGCGGCGTGATTGCAAGGAGCTCCCGGGCAGCCGCCAGGAAGTCTCCGTCTTCTCCGACGATCCGCGTTTCCAGACTATAGCTCTGGTCCAGAAACCGGCCTGTGGTGGCATTGTTCTTTAGTCCGAGTTCAGCACCTGCAAGACCTTCGTCCCGAGGGGTGGGATCGAGGTTTGAAAGGACAGGCGGCTGGCGTTCCACCTGCTCGAGATAGCCGATCGGAACGGCGGTCCCGGCCTGGGCCACATCGCAGCAAAGCCATACTATCAATAAGTATTTTACGGCAGCCCTGGCAATCATTGACCCGACGCTCATGTCCTCCTCCAAGCGACCTCGCGCTTTATTGCAAAGGGTAGAGTAAGGAGAAATGTATAGGCAAGAGAAACAGGCTTGTCCCTTGGTACAATAGCGCCTTCGTCCCAGCTGTGCCTATCTAGAGCCACAGATCTCGGGAGGAGAGAACTCATGAAGTTGCGCAAGTGTATGCTAGGCATCTTTGCGGCTGGAACCGCTTTGTCTTTGTCGTCCATGCCCCCGAATGGCCGGGTTGAAGCGCATGGCGATGTGGTGCCCCAAGCAGTTGACACGGCAGGTTTGCCTGACCTTGGAGAGGAATGGCTCGAGGAAAATCCCTGGCGGGATCCGGAGAATGAATTCTGGGCGCTCGCAGTGAAGGTCGGAGCGTCCGGATACAATCAAAACTGTGCACGTTGCCACGGCCTGGAAGTCATTTCCGGCGGCCTGGCCCCCGACCTCCGCTATCTGGAAGCGGACGATGCCGGCGACGAATGGTTCCTTGAACGCTTCAAGCACGGCTACACGCAGAACGGTACCACCAAGATGCCGGCCTTCGGAGAGCTGCTGGGCCAGCAGGCGGGCTGGGCCATTCGAACCTATATCGAAACCCGTCCCGACGACGGCGCCCTGGACGCTCACGCCGAGCGCCTGAAAGAGATCCGCGACTACATTCAGGAACTCGCGGACAAGGACATTCCGGTTGCGGAAGCGGAAAGCGAAATCGCACCGTTGCGGGCGGAAATGGAGGAAATCGCCAATTCGCTCGAAACAGGATCAGGTGCGCCCAAGGCGGAGTCCGTTGCGTCTCGCGCCGCGGTTCAGCTGGACGGATCTGACGACTGCCTCAAGAAGACCGCGGAGATCCTGACGATCGGACTTTCGGCAGCAGAGTGATGCCGACCCGCGCAACAATGGCGGTGCTTGCTGTCCTGGCCGTGGGGTTCATGGCCGGGACATCAGCTTATGCGCGGAACTGTGAAAACGTACGCTTCGGGGACGAGGCAGAGAGAAAGCCGCAAAATGTCAGCCGGGACATCGTCGGCCAAAGCCTGGACGATATCAGGAAGCAGGGCTTCATCAGGATTGCGGTCTATGAGGATTTCGCGCCATTTTCCTATCGGGAGAAAGGCAAGCTGAAAGGCGTCGACATCGATCTTGGAAGACTGATCGCCACGGAACTTGGCGTCGAGGCTCGCTTCATCGAAACGGCCGCCGACGAAAACGTAGATGGCGACCTGCGCAACAATGTCTGGCGCGGCAAACTTGTTGGTGGACAGATCGCCAATGTCATGCTGCATATCCCCTATGACCGCGAACTTGCATGCCGGAACGAAATGGTGCTGCTCAACGGACAGTACTATGACGAACAACTGGCAATCGCCTACCGCAAGGCGGACTATCCGGAAGATCCCCCCCTGCCGGCCTTTTTCCGCTTCGACACCGTCGGCGTCGAGAACGACACCTTGTCCGACTTCTACCTGTCGGGTCTGGCCAACGGTCAGGTTCTCCCGAACATGCGGCGCTACCCGACGCCGGGTGCCGCCATGAAGGCGCTTGACGAAGGCGAGGTCATGGCGGTGATGGGGCCTCTGTCACAGCTTGAGCACGGCTTGAGCGATGCCATGGCGGTTCACACGCCGCCACTGCCGGGTCTGGCCAAATCCAGCTGGCCACTCGGGGTCGCGGTTCGGCACAACTGGCGGCCGCTGTCCTACGAGATCGACGATGTCATTCGGTATGCGATCGAGGATGGCCGTATGGAAGAAATCTTCACGAACCACGGCCTGACCTACCACAAGCCAATCTGGTAGATGGGGCCGGCTTCGCCATTTCTCCGTCAGATCCGAATGAGCGAACCGTCCCGATCCTCAAGCCAGACATTCTGGAGAACCCTGGCAGCAACGAGGTGGGCGGCAAGATCTGGCGTCGAGGTCAGCGCCAACGCCGTCGAGAAACCATCGGCTTTGGTTGCTGTTTCCGCTTTGACCGTTACGGAGCGCCAGCGCGGTTCGAACGGCTTCAGATCCGGCCTCAGGATGTGACCGCTGCCGTTTTCGAAGCGTGTTCCGAACGGAGCCGAGGTCGCAACAGCAGCGTTCCTGAGGTCGAGCGTCTCCACAACACTGTTGTTGGAGCCAGCAATCGCGATCCTGGCGTTTTTCTCTCCTGCGCGAAATTCCCCGAGATGAACCAGAAAGGGGTCGAACCCTTGCGCGCGCAGCACTTCGGTAACCCGGTCTGTCGCAAAGCCCTGCGCGATGCCGTTCAGCGTCATGGCCATATTCGGTGCGGAGAACCGCAGCGACGTTGGCGACCGCAGAACCTTGTCCCAACCGATGCAGGCGGCCAAAGACTCGAGTTCCTGCAGCGTCAGCGCGTCTTTCGATCGGGCCAGAGCAGTCATCAGCGGCTGAACGGTCGGGTCGTAGAGGCCTTCGCTTCGCCAATGCACCTTTTCGACCTCTCCCATCAATCGAGCGAATTCGGGCGGCATCTTCAAATGTCCCGCCGCATTCAGACGATTGAGGGCCGATCCCGCCTGATAGAGCGAGAACAGCCCCTCCAGGCGCCGGGTCGTGTCGAGCGCGGCGTTCAGCGCCCTTGTGGCTGCTTGCCGGTCCTCACCGAGGAGACGGATCTCCGCACTCGCGCCGAGAGCACGTCCCTGCCAGACGACCGGTTCGACGAGGCTGGCTCGTCCGATACCGGTGGACAAGGCGCATCCGGCCATGATGGAGAGGAACCTGCGGCGTCCTGGGGTCATAGTGCCCTTCCTCGTTTTGCAAGAACCAGGGGAACACAGCGGGCGTCATTGTCATGGATGGTGACGCAGTCGAGGCACTGAAAGCATTCGTCGTAGCGGATTTCACCGGTGGGCTTGATGGCGGAATAATTGCATTTCACCCGGCAGAGCTGGCAGGGACTGCCGCAGGCGTCCCGCCGGGGGATCCAGCCTCGCATCCTCAGCGCCCCGCCAAGCGCCATGACCGCACCGAGAGGACAGATGAAACGGCAGAACCCCTTGAAGACGACCATGCTGAGCAGCAGCAGCCCGACGCAGTAGGCAACGAAGTACCAGTCCCGAACGAAGTAGGTGGTCACCGCGGTCTTGAACGGCTCGACCTCGACCGCGACGTCCAGCGCGGCGGGCGAGGCAATCGCCAGGACCGCGAGCACGCCAAGCACAACATACTTCACCTTGACCAGCCGGCGGTCCCAGCGGTCCGGGAGGCGAACCTGGGGCAACCTGAGCGCACGGCCCACGTGATGCATGAGTTCCTGCATGGCTCCGAAGGGACACATCCAGCCACAGAAGAAACCGCGCCCCCATAGGAAGAAGGACAGCAGGACGGCGGCCCAGATCAGCAGTGAAAGCGGGTCGTAGAGCAAAAAGGCAAGGCTTTGCCTCTCGATCAGTGCCCGCAGGACACCCAGCACCGTGACGATGGATAGTTGCCCCTGCCCCCACCAGCCGACAAACAGGATGACACCAGCCAGAATGACGAGCCGGACCTCCGTGTAGAAACGCCTACCGGCCAGCCAGGACTGGCCGAACAGGAGCAAGGGCATGAGGAGGAAAAGCCCGCCTGCCAGTACGGCAAGGTCGGTGGCTCGGGCGTCCACCGCCTGACGCCAGACCGGCACCGGGGCCGCGGGCGTGTCCGACAGATAGAAACGCTTGTCCGTCTTGTGGGTCAGTGAAAAATCGACCGTCCCGGTTTCGGGCCGAAAGGAACCATGTTCCCGAACCGCCCGAACCGACAGGGTCCAGTCCCGGGTCGGATCAAAGCCAAGCCTGCGGTCCGCCCGCAGGATCATGACGGCATTTCCGGGAATTCCATTTTGCAGTTCAACATCAAGATCCGCGTCCCGGAGCGCAACCGGCAGCTGATCCTGGCTGGTGGTGATCAGATCCGGGCTGGTGTTGCGCACAAAATCCTCGGTCACCAGCCCGTGGCGGCCGGCATCGATGATCAGGAGCGGTTCATCCTCCGGCGAGAGCGACTGAAAGGTTTGCAGCTGCCGGAGACTTTCCGGGGAAAGCACCGCCTCTGCAATTGCCGGCGGCCCGATATCGACAACCCAGAGATCGAGAAAGGCCGCGTCCGGGTCTTCCCTTGCCTCGGGATCGTCATCGGCCCACAGGCTTCCGGCAAAGGCCTGGTCATATTCGCGGTTTGTCACGAGGCGGCGGCTGGCAAGTCCTTCCGCCACGAGGTCATCCCAGGAGAGCGTTTCCGTGTGTTTGAGGTCCGGCCGCACCGCCGGTCCGCCGGCCAGCCCCTGCAATTTGTTCCGGGCAACCTTGAAGGCGGCGGCCAGCAGGGTTTCATGGGCAATTCGCACACTAGCCGTCGCCTTGGTCACACCGTCCAGATAGACCAACGACGAGCCGCTGCCCTCATTGCCATAGGGGGTACCGATCACCATGGGTTCAGTAATGAAGCGACCGCGATACTGGCCGATGAAGTCCTGGAACGGGGCTTCGCCGAGGCCGGACACGAAGACCGGTTCGTTATGCGAGACGATGTCGACGTCGATCAGGCGTCCTTCCAGGGTCATGCTGACAAAAAGATTGATAGGTGCTCCTGAAAAGCCGGGCAAGGGGGCCAGAGGCGCCGTCTCGAACGCATAGCCGGCCAACCGGCCATCGAGGTTCTTCAGCTCATAGGTGCTGTCCTCGAGCTGCTGGCCGAGCTCGTAGGGCGGCTGGACGAAAGTCGTCGCACGCTCGCGATCAAGCTCCTGCGCGTTGCCTGTTCTGATTGAAACGGCAAGCCAGACAGCAAGACAGACAATGCGCCAGACCGGTTTTGCTGCGGGTCCGCGCAACCTCCTCCAGGTTTCCTCCATAGTATTCGGATTTTTCTACACCTGCTGCCGGACGCAACTGTCCTTTGGTACAGGTCTTCCCTGCAGAATGCTTCTCGGCCTGTACCAAAGTCCCAGAAATCGGTTGATCCATGTCAACGTTGGAACGGTCCGGTTGACGTTGACTCTTCGCGATCCGAGAGAGGAGATCAGCCATGTCAGTCCGATACCCAGTTCTTGCGGCATTTGCCGCTGCCGTTGCCCTTGCCACTCCCGCCCATGCGACCGACGCGTTCGAGCAGGTCAAGGTGATGGCGGGAGAAACACTGTTCAAGCAGGACTGCCGGCGCTGCCATGCTCCCGACTCCAAGGATCCAAGCTATGGTCCACCCCTGGAAAACATTATCGGCCGCGGCGCCGGCACCTTTCCGGACTATGATTATTCCGTCGCGCTGGCCGCCTCCGGGATTGTCTGGACCCCGGCGGCACTGCGTGCATGGATGGAAGACAACACCGGGTTCCTGCCAGGCACCAAGATGCGCCATGTCGGCATATCGGACCGGACCGTCCAGGATTTCATCCTGGCCTATCTGACCAGCATAACGACCCGCGACGGCTCCAAGCCCAGCGAATGAGTTCTGAGCGGGCAACCGGCCGTGTTCTGATTTCATCAGGTCCACTGGTACCTTGCTGCCGATGGCACCATGAGGTCCGTGTTCGTTGTAGCCCTTGCGCCAATCCTCCGGATTTTCGATGGCATCCCGGCGGTTCATGCTGCTCAAGGCCCGAGGATGGTGCGCGCTACATCGAGTGACGCGGCCTGATGATGGACCCGTTAACCCCGGCTGGGGACCATGTCCGGTATCTGGATCACGGAATCTGGATCATGGTCTTCAGGCCCGCCGCCGGTGCGGCCCGCACGCCAAGGTCGCCGTCGTCCAGCGCCGTGCATTCGGAAGGATCCAGGTTCAGGCTTCGGGCAGCCTTGATGTAGACATCGGGTACCGGCTTTCCGCGCTCGACCTGATCAATGCCGACAATGACGTCGATGCGTTCGAGCGGGCCGGTTTGACGGGCTTCCACCCCGCCCGGTCGGTGATGCCGTTGGTGGCGACGGCGCGTGGCAGGTTGCGTTTGTCGAGGGCGTCGAGGAAGGCACGGACGCCCGGCCTGACGGGAATCTCCTCCCGCATTCGCCCGACTCGTGGCCGGATACATGCGCCAATACAGTATCGGCGGCGTCTCCAACCCAGCCATGCCGGTCGCTGCGGCAGCCAAGATGTTCCGGGGACTGACGATCATTCCCATGCTGAACCCATTAGGCATCCCCATCATGGGCACTCGGATTTCCTAGGACTTCCATCTTTCAGGCAATGTCCAATGCTGACTGAAGACATGCAAACAGCAGCATCCATGTTGCATTAGGAGCGTCGGTTTCTCAATTTTCGTCAGCTGAAGTGTAAGCATTCTGCGTAACCGCCACACGGTCCACCTTGAACAGCGGTTTGTAAGGGGATGCAGGCCATTTGCTGCAACTTCGTTGTCTGAGCGTTCGCCAAGATCCTCCGAGCGGACAAATCGGCCTTATGTTTTTCGACGGATATCTCGATCTCTCCATCGGCGTCGAGCACGTCTTTTTAGGCGAGTAAATCACCTCTTTCAGGCACAGGCCGAGTGCGCTTGAAACCGATGCGCAGGCCCTAAAAACGCCACGGCTGTCAATAAACCCACTTTTCCTACAGGGGCATCGCATGCAGGATCAGATAGGTGCAATTATTCCATGTCACGCCCACGGAGAATCTGGATGGCGCAAGCTGATGACCGGACGCACACGGCGCCCGGCCATGATTCTGGGTGACCCGGGATTAGAGGATGAAGTCGTAGAACTCGACCGACATCGTGCCGTCGAGATCGATCGCGAAGTCGGCGATGCCATCGCCATCGACATCACCCGAGACCCGCATCGCCAGGGTATCCTGGAACTCCGCGCGCAACTCACCCGCCTGACCGGAGAAGGCGTTGTTGCCGATGAAAGTGAATGCGTCGTCGTTGTCGGTGGTCCAGTCAGCGTCGATGGCCGAGAGATCGATCTTTTCGTAGCCGGTACCGAAGTCCGTGATCACATCCCGGCTACCGAAGGCGTCGGGCGAGTCGGAAACCGCCTCGAAGACGAACTTGTCCGCGCCGAGCCCGCCAGTGAGAGTGTCGGCCCCGGCTCCGCCGGTTATGACGTCATCGCCAAGATTGCCGTCGATCATGTCATTACCGGCCATGCCCAAGAGCTGGTTATCGGCGGAATTCCCGACAATCACGTTGTCGAGCGCGTTTCCAACACCATGGACGGCGGACCAGACGGGGTCAGTTTCGTGATTGATGAGGGTCAGGTTTTCAACATTATCGCCAAGTGTGAAAGAGGTTTTGGAGATCACCGTGTCGACCCCCTCGCCGGAGTATTCGACAACCTGGTCCTGCGCATGCCAGACGTGATAGGTATCGTCGCCAGCGCCTCCGTACATCATGTCGCCGGCGTAACGGCCGCCGTCGAGCAGGTCGTCACCGCCAAGGCCATAAAGCGCGTCGGACGTATATTCGCTCGCGTACATCATGTTGTTGCCGTCGTTGCCGAAGCCTTCGTTCGTCGTGTATTCGAGAACAAGGTTCTCGAGGCTTGAGCCAAGCGTGTAGGTTTCCAGGTCACTTACGATTACCCAGTCGTTCCCACCGCTTGCGGTCTCGACGATCACGTCTCCCAGATTGTCGACGCAGTATACATCATCACCGTCATAGCCAACCATGATGTCGGCGCCGCCCTTGCCGTCAAGGAAGTCGCTATGGATGCCACCGGCGATGTAGTTGTCCAGATCGTTGCCAGCCGCGTGGAAACTCACGTCACCAGTGTAAATTAGATTTTCGACA
>JBNKGB010000011.1:0-73907 GCA_050289605.1 Roseibium sp.
ATTGAAAATTCCGTCTCTCAGGAAGGTTTTACAGAATGGTTCCGTGCCAAGGTTGGAGCCGACAAAATGATCAGCATCAACTACAAAGGTGCGGATGAGATTGGCCCCAAAGAGATCCAAAAAATGATTTCTATCTTAGAGGCCCAAAAAGCTGCACTCGAGGACTGAACTTTTACTCCAAATAGACGATTTCCCAGTAATCGCACTATTTGAAGGACTTCGGAGCAATCTTTTAAGCACCCGTTACCACACCGTATTGGGTGCCGCTTGTCTCTTGATCGTACCCTTCAAACCACGCCAATTCGCATGTGCAGACATCAACGCAATTGTCCGCGGTGTTCCGCACAATCACCCCGAATTCCCACCCGGCCCCTCCAGCAACCGCCCCCAGCGCGTCCTCTCGCTCATCTGCTGCCAGGTTTCCTCCGAAATCAGACCCTTGACGTTTTCCGGCATCCAGCCGCCGCCGAGACCCTTGTAGACGGCGATCAGGTTGGTCAACACGTTTGCCTCTGCCACGATCAGGCGCTCCTCGGCAACGAGCAGGCTTTTCTGCGCTTCGACAACGCGGTTATAGGGCGCCGTGCCGTCCTCGTACTGTGCTTCCACCTCGGACACCGAACTGCGTGCCGCCACGACGCTGCGGCGCAGATAGACCGTTTCCTGCTTGGAGCGCAGGAAAGCCGTCAGGGCGTTTTCCACCTCCGCGTAGGCGTTCAGCACTGTGTTTTGATAGTTGAGTAGCGTTTCCTGGAATTTGGCATCCTGAACGCGGACATTGTTCCGGATGCGGCCGTAATTCAGGAAATTCCAGGAAAAGCCCGGGTTGATGAACCCGGCCGCCGTGTTGTTCTTGAAGAGGTTGGCGAAATCGTCCGCCCTGACGCCGATCGCCCCGGAGATGGTGAAGGCAGGAAAGAGATCGGCTTTGGCAACGCCGATCTGCGCCGACTGGGCCGCGGCGACATATTCCGCATGACGGATGTCCGGGCGCCGCCGCAGCATGTCCGCCGGGACACCGATGGCGACTTCCGCAGGCACGCGCGGGAAGCGGCCCGATTTGCCGAGCCGGGATTTCATCCCGCCTGGCGGCTCGCTCAGAAGCACGCTCAAGGCGTTGTAGGCCTGCGCCAGATCCGCCTCGTATCCGGGAATGCTGGCGAGCGTGTTGTTGTAGAGGACCGTCGCCTCGTCGACGTCGAGCTTGGTCGCCGCCCCGTTCTGAAGGCGCAATTTGGTGAGATCGAGCGACTTCTTCTGCAGTACCGCGTTGCTGCGCGCCGAGGCGATCAGCTGCTGCAGCTCGCGGACCGTCACATAGGTCGCGGCGACGTCGCCGGTGAGCGTCACCAGCGCATCGTCATAGGAGGCAAGGCTGGCCTTGAGGTTTGCGTCCGCCGACTGCACGTCGCGCCGGATCTTGCCCCAGATATCGATTTCCCAGCCGGCATCGAAACCCGCATCAACCCGGGTGATGTTGTCGTCGACGAGCCCTACGCGCTCCAGATCCCGAATGAATGGATCCTTCGCACTGAAGCGGACGCTTTTGGAGCTGACATTTGCCTGCTGGACCTGCGGAAACAGCTCGCCCCTGGCGATGCCGAGCTGGGCGCGCGCCTGATAGACCCTGACGCCCGCCGCCTGCAGCCCGAGGTTCTGAGCGTAGGCTTCCGCGATCAGGCCGTTGAGCGTCCCGTCCCTGAAGACGTGCCACCACGGCACGGACCGGGCGCTGCGGCTGGTAAAGCCGGTGCGGCCGTCGATGGTGAGATTGGCACCGCCGCTCCAGCTGTCGAGCACGGGGGCGTCGGGCCGTTCGAAATCCGGCCCGACCATGCAGCCGCCAAGCAGCAAGGCACCGCCGAGCACCAAGCACCGCCCGAAACTTGAAAACCGCCCCATACCCTTTACGCCCATCTATACATCGAACGGAACGATGAAATTGACCCACGAATAAAGCCGCATGTTCACCCGCCGAAGAACGGCGACCCAATTGCCGCCCCCGCCGGTATAGATCGCGGCCGCGCCATGCGCTCCCGCCGGATAGCGTTTCAGCGCCGGGTCGTCGTCCAGGTCGATTTCGACGGCAAAGCGGCCTTGCGGCTGCATGAAAAGGAATTCCGGCACCCGGCCGTGAGGGACGATCTGCCCCTGTCCCGTGCCTTCCCAGATGGCCTTGACCTTGCCCTTGAAGATCTGGCCCGGATAGATGTCGAGCGCGACTTCCACCGGCTGCCCTGGCTCCACGAACTTCAGGTGCTCCTGATAGAAGGTCGCCAGGAAATAGGGGTTCGCATCGGCGACGAAGGCGGCGATCGAGGCGATCCGGAAGCCGCCGACCACCAGGCCGGGCCGCGCCTGCTGGGAGATGATCACGCCGTCCTCGGGCGCATAGATCGTCGTCTGGTCGAGATAGAATTGCGCCTGGTCGACCTGAGCCTTTGCGGCGGCGACTTGCGCATTCACGCCGTTAATCTTTGCATCGGCTGCAAGCTGCGCCTTCCTCAGGTTTGCCTGCGCTTCCGAGACCTGGGCCGTGTCACCGGCAAGCTGTGCCGTCCACTGGTCGAGCGTTTCCTGTTTGGCACCGCCCTTGGGAACCAGATCCGTGTAGCGCTTGACCTGTTCAGCGGCGTATTGCGCCTTTGCCTGCGCCTCCTGCAAGGCATCTTCCGCCTGGGAAACATCCTCCAGCAGGATCTTTGCATTCTGCTCGGCGCCGACGAGATTCGCTTGCGCTTCATCAAGCTGCGCCTGATACAGCGTCGTCTCGAACTGATAGAGCTTGTCGCCCTTCTTCACCTTCTGGTTCTGCGCCACGAACACTTCTTCCAGAAGCGTCGGATGCGGCAGGCGCGGTGAAATCTGGACGGTCTGGCGGATCACATGCCCGTCGATCGTGTAGGGCGTGTAGAACCTCAGGAAAACGACCAGCAGGAACAGGACGTGGAAGCCCACCCAGAAGGTCACCACGCCCCAGGCGATGTTGAATTTCAAGAGCCGGTATTTGTAGAACACCAGCCACATGGCGATTGCGTAGACGACGAGGATCAGGAGGGCAATGGTCATGCGGGCGGCCCCTCCCCGGCGCCCGCTTGCGGCAGGTCGTCCGCTTCCACGTCCGCGAGCGTCGCCGGCACGGTATCGGCCTCACCGAAGGCTTCCACGCTTGCCGCCCCTTCCCGGCGCAGAACCTGGTCTCCGCCCTTGGGCAGCTTGCGGACGTCGACAGTCAGGGAATCGTGGTAGGCCCATATCAGGGCGTGGATCCAGGGAAAGAACGTGAACAGCCCGATCCAGCCGCCGAGCTTGACCGAGTCCGCGTGCGGATGGTTGCGCTTTTCGGCGAGTTTCCCCGGCAGTCCGCCGAGCGTCACCATCACGTAAAAGAAGGCGATGACGACCAGCAGCAGGATCGCAAAAGTCAGATAATCATAGGCATCGAGCTCAAAATCGATCAGCCCCATTCCGCCTCCCAGGCAGGTGTCCCGCCAGAACAGTCTGTCCAACTCGCAGCTACCCTCGGACGTGTCGCGGTCAATTGCAAGTTTCAAGATGCCGAATCTGTCCGGCAGGTTGTCTTCCCGGATGATCGGGGGCGACCATCTCGCCGTGCGGAAGGGCTTGCGCTGCCCAAAGAACCGGCTAAATTGCCGCCAAATTTCCAACGGCGGCCACTCCGCCCAGAACATCGAACTGGATCTTTCCCAAATGGCGCATGGTGACATCAAAAAAGTCGTGCTGGCCTATTCCGGCGGCCTTGACACCTCCATCATCCTGAAATGGCTGCAGACCGAGCTCGGCTGCGAGGTGGTGACCTTCACCGCCGACCTCGGCCAGGGCGAGGAACTGGAGCCGGCACGCAAGAAGGCCGAGATGATGGGCATCAAGGAAATCTACATTGATGACCTGCGCGAGGAATTCATCCGCGATTTCGTCTTCCCGATGTTCCGCGCCAACGCCGTCTATGAAGGCGTCTACCTGCTCGGCACCTCCATCGCCCGGCCGCTGATCTCCAAGCGCCTGATCGAGATCGCCGAGGAAACCGGCGCCGACGCCATTGCCCATGGCGCCACCGGCAAGGGCAACGACCAGGTCCGGTTCGAACTCTCCGCCTATGCGCTCAACCCGGATATCAAGGTCATCGCGCCCTGGCGCGACTGGACCTTCAAGTCCCGTACCGATCTGCTCGACTTCGCCGAGAAGCACCAGATCCCGGTGCCGAAGGACAAGCGCGGCGAAGCCCCGTTCTCCGTCGACGCCAACATGCTGCACTCCTCTTCCGAGGGTAAGGTTCTGGAAGATCCTGCGGAAGAAGCCCCTTCCTACGTCTACCAGCGCACCGTCGATCCGACGGAGGCTCCGGACGAGGTCACCTACATCGAAATCGGCTTCGAGAAGGGCGACGCCGTTTCGCTCAACGGTGAACAGATGTCTCCGGCAACGCTCTTCGCCAAGCTCAACGACTATGGCCGCGACAACGGCATCGGCCGTCTCGACATGGTCGAGAACCGCTTCGTCGGCATGAAAAGCCGTGGTGTCTACGAAACCCCGGGCGGCACTATCCTTCTGACCGCGCACCGGGCCATGGAATCCATCACCCTCGACCGCGGCGCCTCGCACCTGAAGGACGAGCTGATGCCGCGCTATGCGGAACTCATCTACAACGGCTTCTGGTTCTCGCCGGAACGCGAAATGCTGCAGGCCCTGATCGACAAGAGCCAGGAACACGTGACCGGCAGCGTGAAGCTGAAGCTTTACAAGGGCAACGTCATCCTGGTGGGCCGTTCCTCGCCCTATTCGCTCTATTCCGAAGAGCTGGTCACCTTCGAGGACGACCAGGGTGCCTACGACCAGAAGGACGCCGCCGGCTTCATCAAGCTGAACGCCCTGCGCCTGCGCACCCTCGCCAAGCGCAACCGGCTCGGCTGAGAGTTTCTGAGATGATCGGACCGGCGGCAACGGACCTCACCAATGAGATCACGGCCGCCGGTTTTTTGTTTCTGGGTGGATTTGCTCCGGACGCTGCAGGCAACGTCCCTTCCCTGTCCGATGGCCGTCCGGCGAAAACACTCCTTCTGATCGGCAGCACCGGGCCGTCGATCTGGCCCGCTCTGGCGGCAAGTCCGGAATATCGGGACGGACGGCCCGATCCGCTCGACCGCTACACGAAACGCTGCCTGACAGCCTCTGCGCAGGCCTTCGGGCTGGAAGCCGTCTTTCCCTTCGACGGACCGCCCTATCATCCGTTCCAGCAATGGGCGCTCCGCTGCGGTGGCTTTTCCCAAAGCCCGCTCGGCGTGCTGGCCCATCGGACTTATGGCCCCTGGGCGGGTTTCCGGGCAGCCTTCCTGTCCGCCGAACCTTTCACGGCAAGTATGTCGCTTCAGGAAGGCGGGCCCTGCGAGACCTGCCAGGACAAACCCTGCCTGACCGTATGCCCGGTGAATGCCATCTCGCTAGACGGCGGCTACAAGGTGGCCGACTGCAGGAGCTATCTGGCGACGCGCCGGGATTGGGACTGCTGGGCGGGATGCCTTGCCAGACGCGCCTGCCCCTTTGGCCAGGCGCATCGCCAGGGCGCCGAAACGGCCCGTTTTCACATGGAAAGTTTTCTCGGGCTCTGAGAGCCGGGTCTCAGCCTAATTCTTCGCACCGGATGCCGTTGCCGGGAGCCTTGCGGCCAGTTTCTGCTTGTCCGCCGCCTTCGGCTTCAAATGGATCCAGGCCACCTTGCCGGGCGTGAACATGTAGCGGGCGCTGCGGGTGAAGAGCGGCGGGTGATGATCCCCGACGACCACGATTTCCGTGTCGGCGAGGTTATCGTCCATGGCGATATCCCGCACAAGGAAAGAGACGTTCAGCCACTGTTCCGCCATGCGGCAGAGTTCCACGTCCTTGAAAACGCCGCCGTCGTCGTCGCAGCCGAACCGAGGCGGAACTTCTCCGGGCTGTACGGGCTTGTGGGAATTGAGCGTCAGCCAGTAGGCGAACTTGCGATCGCCCTCGCCGTCGACAAGGTAGGATTTGACCGCTCCGGCGACATCCGTATCGCAAAGCCCCTTGAAGGCAAGGCCGCACAGGGGCAGGGGCTTGTCCGTTTTGATCCCGGCATTGGTTTCGGCGAAATTGAGTTCCTGGATGCCGATCTTCGGATACCAGTCGAAACGCTCGAAGAACTCGCCGGTAAAGGCATGGAAGGATGCGGTGCGATAGCCGGCCGCAGCGGCCCGCCCTGGCAGGCAATCGCCGCTGTCCCGGTCCCGGAAATCCCGATAGTCGCCCTTCAGGCCGCACAATTCCCGCACTTCTCCGGACGTCGTCGTGCCGAAGTAGATGGTGTCACCATCTTCCACTTCGTATCTTTCGGCGACCTTCTCGTCCTGAAGCGGCTGCCAGACCAGGTTTCTGAGATCCTGGGAGGCAAAGGCGCCCAGCCCCTCGACGACGACGACAAGCACGTTCCGCTTTTCCGGCGCGCCCAAACGCTCTTCAAGCCCGCTGTCGATGACCGCAGACTGGCCGATCGGAACATAGCTGTCCGAGACGCTGGCCTGGGCAACCGCGAATTCCTGCACGGACACGTTCACCCACCAGTCGACGCTGGCGTAGATGGCCAGCAGCACGATGAACGGCACGTAGTTGATCGCCGCTCGGTTCCGCTTGGCTTTCACGACCACCAGAAAGGTCAGGACGAAGGAGGCGACGAGACCGGCGAAACCGGCGAAATAAATGGCGGAATTCCAGAAACTGATATTGCCCGCGTAGCGCAGGGAGTCGATCAGCATCGGTACAGGCATCTGGAAGAAATTCGAGATGAGGACAAGAGAGTCCACCACCATGATGCCCAGGAGCAGCACGAAGAATATCGGCCTGGGAAGAAACAGACCCAGCATGCAGACCAGCGACAGAAACAGGACGATCGGCGTGCGGTAGGGACAGAAGAAAAAGCTCAGAACTATGTAGACCGAATTCGGCAACAGCACCGCCAGCACGGAGAACAGGAACGTTTCTCTCGTCAGAAAGTTCTTTTCATCAAGAAATCGACTGAAGTTTTTTCGCAGCGACATAACTCAGGACCGGCGTTCGATTGGCCCGATCTTGCTGAGGAAATCTTAAATTACCGTTCTGGATTTGGAAACGTTTAATCCTAGTTGCCGCCGACCGGCCCCAAATCCGCCCCTTTCAAAGGTCCTCCAGCCTGACTACGCCTGCCTGATCCGGGCAGCTCTCGAGCGCCTCGGCTGCGGTCCGGCCATCTCCGAGAGGGGCATCCGGCCAGATTTCGGCAAGCGGCACCAGCACGAAAGCCCTGTCCCCCATGCGCGGATGCGGGATTTCGAGGCTTTCCGTCTTCACCCGTTTCATGCCGTAGATCAGGACGTCGATGTCGATGATCCTCGGTCCCCAGCGAACCTCCCGCACCCGTCCGAGGTCCGCTTCGACCTCAAGGCACCGCTTGAGCAGGTCTTCCGGGCTCAGCACCGTATCGATCACCACGCAGCAGTTGCGATAGTCGTCCTGCGGCACCGGCCCCCAGGGCGGGGTGCGGTAATCGGAGGACCGGGCGACCAGCAGAATGCCGTCCGTCTCCGCGAGCCTGCGGATCGCCTCGTCGAGGGAGGCCTTGGTATCGCCGAGATTGGATCCCAGTCCCAGGGCGCATCGGATCGGTGCTGCGGAAATCATGTCAGTCCGGAACCCTTTCCAGCATGGTTGCCTCCAGCATCCGGGCCGCATCCGCATGGGGGCGGACGTCGTGCGCCCGCACGATGGCAGCGCCCTTCAGCATGGCCGTCAGGTGGACCGCGAGCGAGCCGTAAAGACGCTCGTCCATTTCCGCCTTCAGCACCGCGCCGATCATGCGCTTGCGGGACGCCCCGGCAAGGAGCGGCAGCCCATGCTTCCTCAGAGTTTCGAAACGGTTCAGGATGACGAAATTCTGGTCGATCGTCTTGCCGAAGCCGAAGCCCGGATCGAGGATCTGCCGGTCCTTCGCAATACCGGCGGCATCCGCAAGGCGCAGGGACTTTTCGAAGAAGCGGTCGATATCGCTCAGGATGTCGATGTCCGGATCCGCTTCCAGCCGATTGTGCATCATCACGACATGCACCCCGGCCTCGGCCACGACATCCGCCATGGCCGGGTCTTTCTGCAGGCCCCAGACGTCGTTGACGATCACCGCGCCCGCCGCGCAGGCAAGCCGGGCGGTCTCGGCCTTGTAGGTATCGATGGAGACGGGCGTCCCGAGCGCGACGATGTCGGCCAGAACCGGTTCCAGCCGCGCCCACTCCTCCTCCTGGGAAACGGGCACCGCGTTCGGCCGCGTGCTCTCGCCGCCGATATCGAGAATATCCGCGCCGTCGGCGATCATCGCCCTTGCATGGGCCAGGGCCGCCCCGCCCATGTTGTGGTGCCCGCCGTCGGAAAAGGAATCGGGCGTCACGTTCAGGATGCCCATGACGTGCGGACGGCACCCCTTGCCGTCGAAGCGGGGTAGATCATAGGATTTGGCGGTCGGCATCGTGGCGTCCTCTTGACGGTTGGCACCGTGTTTCGCGCGTCGGGCTCGGCCGGTCAAGCGACTCCGGGTTTGTTGTCATGTAAAATTCGGAAAATGTTTTTGGAACGGACATCTCAGTGTCACGGACCTCGCGCACCTGATGGGCTTGCAAGGTATCTGCAGCCGTAGATCCGATTTATGGAGTCCGAAATGTCTTTACGCCTTTCCCGCCGCAAATTTCTGAAGTCGACGGCGGCCTCCGGCCTCGTGCTGGCCTCGCCGCTTGCCATGCCGGGCCTTTCGAGAGCAGCCGCCCGCCCGGTCGTGACCCACGGACTTCAGTCCGGCGACGTCGATGCCCGTTCGGGCATGATCTGGGCCCGCACCGACCGCCCGGCGAAAATGCTGGTGGAGGTCGACACCACCGGCTCCTTCGAGACGCCCCGCCGCCTTGCTCCGGTCGACGCCCTTCCCGAGACCGATTTCGCCGTCAAGCGTCTTCTGGAAGATCTGCCCGCCAACCAGGACATCTTCTACCGCGTCGCCTTTGCCGACCTCAATGACGTCAATGCGGTTTCCGAGCCCGTCACCGGCCGCTTCCGCACCGCCCCGTCATCCCGCCGTGACATCCGCTTTGCCTGGTCGGGCGATACCGCCGGTCAGGGCTGGGGCATCGACACGGATCGCGGCGGCATGAAGACCTACGCCACCATGGCCAGGTACAAGCCGGACTTCTTCCTCCACTCGGGCGACACGATCTATGCCGACGGCCCGATCAAACCCGAGGTCGACCTGGCCGACGGCACGGTCTGGACCAACGTCGTGATCCCCGAAGTCGAAAAGGTCGCCGAGACGCTCGACGAGTTCCGCGGCCGCTACAAATACAACCTGATGGACGAGAACATCCGCGCCTTCAACGCCAGGGTGCCGACCTTCTTCCAGTGGGATGACCATGAGGTTCTCAACAACTGGTCCTCGTCCAAGGATCTGTCGGGCGACGACCGCTACAGCGAGAAGAATGTCGCCCTGCTGGCGGCCCGCTCCGCGCGCGCCTTCCACGAACTGACACCGATCCGCTACACTCCGGCGGAACCCGGCCGCGTCTACCGCAAGATCGCCTACGGGCCGCTGCTGGACGTCTTCTTCCTGGACCTGCGCTCCTATCGCGGCCCGAACGGAGCGTCGATGGAAGACACGATGACCCCGGAAAGCCGCGTTCTCGGCGCCGAGCAGCTTGCCTGGCTGAAGCGCGAGCTGCTGAACTCCCGCGCCACCTGGAAGGTGATCGCCTGCGACATGCCGATCGGCCTGATCGTCTGGGACAACTGGAAGGAACAGGCGGGAGCGGAGGCCGTTTCGAACGGCGATCACGGTGCTCCGAAAGGCCGCGAGCTCGAATTCGCCGACCTGCTCCGCTTCATCAAGACCGCCGACATCGTCAACACCGTCTGGCTAACGGCGGACGTGCATTACACCGCCGCCCACTACTACAACCCGGACAAGGCGCAGTTCCAGGACTTCAAGCCGTTCTGGGAATTCGTCTCCGGCCCGATCCACGCCGGAACCTTCGGCCCGAACGACCTCGACATGACCTTCGGCCCGGAAGTGAAATACGTGAAGGCGCCGACCGCCGAACAGGGGTCGAACCTGCCGCCTTCCATGGGGCTTCAGTTCTTCGGCCTGGTCGATATCGACGGCACCACAGAGCAGCTGACCGTGCGCCTGATGGACCGGGACGACGCGGAACTGCACAAGGTGACGCTCGATCCGGTGCGCCGGGGCTGATCCTGCGGGTATGCCATTGAAAATGTCGGGGCGGACCACACCGGTCTGCCCCTTGTCATTCGGCAGGAACCTGTCCGGCTCCACCCACACGGTTCAGGATCAGATAGCAGACGGCCCCGACGATCGGCATCGCGGCGATGACCGTCGCCATGCCGAAAACCGGGTCCCCGAGTGCGGCGACGATCAGGCTGCCCACGATCCCGCCACCGAACTGCAGGAAGCCGAGCATCGCGGATGCCGACCCGGCGATGTGGGGGAACGGAGCCATGGCCCCGGTGAAACTGGAGGGCAGAACCAGCGCCAGCGCGAACACGAAGAGGGCTACCGGCCCCATGACGGTCAGGATCGTCGGCTGCTGCGTCAGCGTCAGGTAGCTCATCAGCCCGCAGGCGACGATCCACAGCGCCATGCCATAGGGAACGAGTTTCCTGGCGTCGAACACATGCAGCAGCCTGCCGGTCAGGATCGTGCCGGCGATGAAGGACCCGGACTGCAGGATCATGGTCATGCCGAAGGCCGACGGCGACAGGCCGACATTGTAGATCAGGATGAACGGCAGGACCGTTGCCAGGGCATAGATGTTGCCCAGGCCAAAGCCGATGAGGAGGCTGGGGGCCAGGAACCTCGGATCCTTGAGCAGCGTCGCGTAGTTGGACACGAGCTGCCTCGGGTTGAGATGGTGTTTTCCCGGCTTTGGATTGGTTTCGACCTGAAACAGGATCACGGATGCCGTCAGAAGGACGCCGTAGATCACCATGCACCAGAACACTTCCTCCCATCCGAAGAGTTCCAGCACGATGCCGCCGATGGTCGGTGACACCGCCGGGCCGAGAGCCAGCATCATGGCGATGGTGTTCATGATCTTGGCCGAGGCCTGTCCGGTGAACTGGTCGCGGACGATCGCGCGCGAGACGGCTATGCCGACCGCGGCGCCGATGCCCTGGAGTGTGCGTGCCACCACCATGAACTCGATGCTCGGCGCCAGCGTCGCCAGCACGCTCGACACCAGGTAGAGGCCGAGGAAAGCCAGCGTAACCGGCTTGCGCCCGAAGGCGTCGGTCAGCGGTCCACAGACAAGCTGGGTGAGGGCAAAGCCGGCGAAATAGGCGGTCAGCGTCAACTTGACCGCCGCGTCCGTGGTGCCGAAGGCCTCGACGAGCGTCGGCATTGCGGGCGTATAAAGCGCCATTGAGATCGGACCGATGGCAACAAGGCCCGCCCCGAGCAACGAAGTGCGCCGCACGCTCATGATCGAACGGTCGGAATTCATTTCAGCTTTCCTTTGGAACACTCCTGCAGAAGGTTGTCCTTCATCGACTGCAGCAGCGTTTCCAGGATCTGGCGCTTGTCTTGCGGGATGTCTTCAAGCGCCTTCGAGCGCACGAACTGAAGGGCTCCCCCGATCCGTTCCAGCAGCGGGTCCGCCTTCGGCGTCAGCTCGATCAGCTTGGCACGCTTGTCGTTCGGATCGGGGCATCGTTTGATCAGCCCCGCCTTTTCCAGCGTGTCCAGGTAACCGACAAGCGTCATCGGTTCGACATACATGGCGTCGGCCAGAACCGCCTGCCTCTGCCCCGGAAGGCGCCAGACATAAAAGAGCGTACGGGCTTCGCCGGCGGTCAATCCGGTCTCGACGTCGTTGAGGGCCGCCTCGAAGCGGCGCCGCAACAAACGGGCCAGATCGACGACCAGCATGGTGACGCTGACATTGGGAGGAGGAAGCGTCATTTGCGATCCAAATTAGTAAGGTTTCCTTATGAAATACGCCGAGTCCGGAAACCTGTCAATCGGCCGTGTCGACAGTGCGTTGCACAAACCCCGCTCTCCACGTATAAAGGCGCCAAATTCGGCGCGGCAGCCGAAATCCAGAAACAACCGATCCAGACAGAATGCGGGTCCGCCAAGGGCCCGCTCTGTCTTTTGGAGCCTTCTTATGAAATTGCGCAACATTGCCATCATCGCACACGTCGACCATGGCAAAACCACCCTCATCGACGTTCTTCTGAAGCAATCCGGCGCGTTCCGCGAAAACCAGCGCACCGAAGAGCGGATGATGGACTCCAACGACATCGAGCGCGAGCGCGGCATCACCATTCTCGCCAAGGTCACCTCGCTGGTCTGGAAGGACACCCGCATCAACATCGTCGACACGCCGGGCCACGCCGACTTCGGCGGCGAGGTCGAACGTATCCTGCACATGGTCGACGGCGTGATCCTGCTGGTGGACGCCGCCGAAGGCCCGATGCCGCAGACGAAATTCGTGCTTGGCAAGGCGCTGAAGCTCGGCCTGAAACCGATTGTTGCGATCAACAAGATCGACAAGCCCGAGCAGCGCGCCGACGAAGTTCTGGACGAGGTCTTCGACCTCTTCCAGCCCGAGCAGCGCGCCGACGAAGTTCTGGACGAGGTCTTCGACCTCTTCGCCGCGCTCGACGCCAATGAAGAGCAGCTGGACTTCCCGGTCCTCTACGGCTCCGCCAAGCAGGAATGGATGTCGCAGGAACCGGACGGACCGCAGGACAGCATGGACCCGCTGTTCGACATGGTTCTGGAAAAGGTCGCTCCGCCGGAAGCCGCTCCCGGCGAGTTCCGCATGCTGGCCACCACCATTGAATCCGATCCGTTCCTCGGCCGCATCCTGACCGGCCGCATCGTTGCCGGCACCGCCCTGCCGAACATGCCCATCAAGGCGCTTGCCCGTGACGGCAGCCTGGTGGAAAACGGCCGCGTCTCCAAGATCCTCGCCTTCCGCGGACTGGAGCGCCAGCCGATCGAGAAGGGCGAAGCCGGGGACATCGTCGCCATCGCCGGCATGACCAAGGCCACCGTCGCCGACACGCTCTGCGCCCCGGCCGTCGACGAACCGCTGCAGGCCCAGCCGATCGATCCGCCGACGCTGTCCATGACCTTCCGCGTCAACGACAGCCCGCTGGCCGGCACCGAAGGCTCCAAGGTCCAGTCCCGCGTCATCCGCGAGCGCCTGATGAAGGAAGCCGAAGGCAACGTCGCGCTGAAGGTTGAGGAAACCGACGAACCGGACGCCTTCATCGTCTCCGGTCGCGGCGAACTGCTTCTGGCAATCCTGATCGAGAACATGCGCCGTGAGGGCTTCGAGCTCGGCGTCGGCCGACCGCGCGTGGTCTATCAGTTCGATGAGGCAGGCAACCGGCTCGAGCCGATCGAGGAAGTCATCATCGACGTCGACGAGGAACATTCCGGCGTCGTCGTGCAGAAGCTGCAGGAACGCAAGGCCGACCTTCTGGAAATGAAGCCCTCCGGCGGCGGCCGTACCCGGCTGGTGTTCCACGCACCGACCCGCGGCCTCATCGGCTACCAGAACGAGCTTCTGTCGGACACCCGCGGCACGGCGATCTTCAACCGCCTGTTCCACGGCTATGAGCCCTACCGGGGTCCGATCCAGGGCCGCCACACCGGCGTGCTCCTGTCCAACGGCACCGGCGAGGCAGTGGCCTATGCCCTCTTCAACCTGGAAGACCGCGGCCCGATGATGATCGACCCGGGCACCAAGGTCTATCCGGGCATGATCATCGGCGAACACACCCGCGGCAACGACCTGGAAGTCAACGTCCTGAAGGGCAAGCAGCTGACCAACGTGCGCGCCGCCGGCAAGGACGACGCGGTGAAGCTGACCACGCCGAAGAAGCTGACGCTGGAAGCCGCGCTTTCCTACATTTCCGACGACGAGCTGGTGGAAGTGACACCGCACTCCATCCGCCTGCGCAAGGCGATCCTCGACCCGCACGAGCGCAAGCGCGCGGAACGTGCGGCCAACAAGGAATCCGCATAAGACGGAATGAAGCGAACGATGAAAAGCCCGGGCAAAGTCCCGGGCTTTTTGTTTCCTGCGAACGAACCGGCCCGATCCTGAGGAGCCACGGTAGTGGCGTCTCGAAGGATGGGCTCCAAACATCTGAACAAGAGGCCCAGGTTCACGCTATGCTCTGCCTCACTCGTCCAGAATAACGACCAGACATTTCAAACACCTCAAATCCCCCTCCCCAAACGTCCAGCTTGCCCGTGTGCGCTGCAATAGGCTTTACTCCCCTCAACGGATCAGAACCGGGAGGCGGAGTTGAGCAAGACCAATCGCGGCAATTTTTTCGAGGACTTTGAAATCGGCCAGGTCATCCGGCATGCCACACCGCGTACCGTGAACGCAGGCGACCAGGCGCTCTATACGGCGCTTTACGGCTCCCGCTTCGCGGTTCAATCCTCGGACGCTTTCGCGAGGTCCCTCGGCTACGCTCATGCCCCGGTCGACGACCTGCTGACCTTCCACATCGTTTTCGGCAAGACCGTTCCGGACGTTTCCCTCAATGCAGTTGCCAATCTCGGCTATGCCGGCGGACGGTTCCTGGCGCCGGTTTTTCCGGGCGACACGCTGTCGACCGTCTCGGAGGTCATCGGCAAGAAGGAAAATTCCAACGGCAAGACCGGCGTCGTTTACGTGCGATCCACCGGCTACACGGACAGCGGCACGGAAGTTCTCGACTATGTGCGCTGGGTGATGGTCAAGAAGCGGGACGAGAACAGTCCCGCCTCGGAAGCCGTCATCCCGGACCTGCCGGCCGCGCTCGATCCGCAGTCGCTCGGCGGTGCGGTACCGCTGCTCGATAGCGCCAACTGGGACAACGACCTTTCCGGATCGGAATTCCGGTTCGCGGATTACGAGGTCGGCGAGAAGATCGACCATGTCGACGGCATGACCGTCGAGGAGGCCGAGCACCAGATGGCGACCCGCCTTTACCAGAACACGGCCAAGGTGCATTTCAACCGGCACACGGAAGCCCACAGTCGCTTCGGCGGCAGGCTGATCTATGGAGGCCACGTGATCTCGCTTGCAAGGGCGCTGTCCTTCAACGGCCTCGCCAATGCATTCCATATCGCCGGCATCAATGGCGGCCGGCATGTCGCACCGCTCGGGGCCGGCGACACGGTCTATGCATGGTCGGAAGTGCTGGACAAGGCGGAGATCGAGGGAAGGACGGATGTCGGCGCACTGCGCCTGCGTCTTGTCGCCACCAAGAACCTGCCTTGCGGCCATTTCCCGCGTGAGGATGCGGACGGCAAATATGTGGACGGCGTCATTCTAGACTTCGACTACTGGGCGCTAATGCCAAGATAAGGTCAGCCCGGAAGTTTCCTGCAGGCCGCTGCTCGTGCGAGTATCTCAAATACCCCCAAACTCGCTCATCGACCTCATCCTGAGGAGGGCGCAAGCCCGTCTCGAAGGATGGGCTGCATACTCAGGAGCAAGCGGCCCATCCTTCGAGACGCGAGCAAGCTCGCTCCTCAGGATGAGGGAATAGTTTGTGGCAAGGACCGTGGTCAGACTCATTGTTCGCTCAAAGCAGAACAACTGAGCCGGCAACCAACCCTTGGCCTAGTTCGGCTTCACCACCGGAACCGTTTCGGTTTCGACCGGGCCGACGCCGGCGCCTTCATCCGTGACCTTGGGTCCGAAAGGCACCCAGCGCTTGAAGAACCCGCCGACGGAGCTGCCGCTGGACTGTTCCTTCGCGGCATAGGCGGTTTCGACGCCCGTGTCCGGAGCGCTCTGGTCCGGCGTGGAGAGCTGCGGTTGCGGCAGGGTCGCGGCAACGGCCTGGCCGGGCTGCACGTCGGGGGCAGAAACCGAACCGGTTTCCGAAACGTCTTCCGTACCTCCGCCAAGCGCATCCGCCAGCCGGCTGGACCGTTCTTCCCACCGTTTCTGCCGCTCCTCGCGAGCATCCAGACGAGCGGCGAGCTGCTGGAACTTTTCGTTGTCGATCCGCTCCTTGGCGGCTACGGCCGACGCAATGGCCGGGCTCACCTGATAATCCGGGCATTGCGCACTGGCCCGGAACGGAACCCCTTCCACGAGCGTGGTCGCGTCGAAGACGTATTTCTTCTCGCACACGGAGATGGTCGGCGGAACTTTCGTCACCTCGAAGTGATCATATCCGACCTTCAGCATTTTCCAGAATTCCAGATGTTCGCTGTCGCGGTGCCGCGCCATGTTTTCAGGCGTCATGTGGAACGGGAAGGCCTGAACCTGGAAGGCGCGCTGGCCGCCCTTGAAGCTGTCGCGGGCAAGCGCGTAGATGTCCTGCACCTGCTCGTCCGTCATTGCATAGCAGCCGCGCGACGAACAGGCCCCATGTACCATCAGGTTGGTGCCGGTGCGGCCGTAGGAGCGGTCATAGCTGTTCGGATAGCCGAGGTTGAAGGCAAGGTGGTAACTGGAATTCGGATTCATCAGGCCCGGGGTGATTTCATAAAACCCTTCCGGAGCCTGCCGGTCGCCTTCCTTGAACTTCGGTCCGAGCTCGCCGGACCATTTGCAGATTTCGAAGTCCTCGAGAAGCTTGTACTTCCCGGTGCGCGTCTGTTTCCAGACCTCCAGCCTGGATTCTTCCTTGAAGATCCGGATCATGATCGGCGACGTCGAGCTCATGTTGAGATCGGACATCTTGCGCTGGATCGACGCACTGACCGGACGCTGCGCCTTGTCGGATCCGTAGCCGAATTCGTCCCCCTGGCAGCCTGCGAGAAGGCCGGCAGCGACGACGGCAGCACCCAGCTTGGCGGCCCTGAGGGCATCAAGACGGTCCAGGCCGCGCTGGAAACCGGCGTGCAGGTGCGAAAGACGCTGAAATACCATGGTACAATCCCAAACCGTAAGGAGACGTCGGCACATCTTCGGCAAATGGCCTGCAGATCTGTCCGCAACTCCAGCCCCCCGCGCCAAGGCTAGGGAATTATGGTTGACGATACGTTACTGAAACCGGTCGGAACCCGCGAGCGGATTTCGGGCGAAAAGAACAACAAACTTCCGTTCCGGTACCCGTCCCATTGAGACTGAATGCGGGCAAATTCTGGCCACAGCATGGCAAAAGGGCCACGCAACACGCGGCCCCTTCAGAAATTCGTAGGATTTTCAGCGAATTGAACGCTTGAACCTAGGAAAGCGTCCTGCCGATGGCGATGAATTTGTCGCGCCGCTGCTTGCGCAACTCCTGCGGCGTCAGGCCCGCCAGGTCCTTCAGGACGCCTTCGATGGCCTTGCCCGCGTTGTCGATCACGATTTCGCGCGCCCGGTGCGCCCCGCCGACCGGTTCATTGACGATGCCGTCGATGACACCGAGCTGCTTGAGGTCCTGCGCGGTGATTTTGAGCGCGGTCGCCGCGTCCTGTGCCTTGGCGCTGTCGCGCCACAGGATAGAAGCGGCGCCTTCCGGCGAAATGACGGAATAGATCGCATGCTCCATCATCAGCACCTTGTTGGCGGTCGCAATCGCAATGGCGCCGCCCGAACCGCCTTCACCGATGATCACGGAAACCGAGGGCGTTCCAAGCCCGAGACCGACGTCGGTCGAGCGTGCGATCGCTTCCGACTGGCCCCGTTCTTCCGCGCCGCGGCCCGGATAGGCCCCGGAGGTGTCGACGAAGCTGACCAGCGGCAGGCCGAAGCGCTCCGCCATTTCCATGATCCGGACAGCCTTGCGGTAACCTTCCGGACGGACCATGCCGAAATTGTGCTTCAGCCGGGTTTCGGTGTTGTGGCCCTTTTCCTGGGCGAGGACGGCGACGGACTGGCCGCGGAACCGGCCGATGCCGGCGATCATGGCATGGTCTTCGGCAAACTTGCGATCACCGGCCAGCGGCGTGAAATCCTCGATGAGGCCGGCGATGTAGTCGACCGCGTGCGGCCTGTCCGGATGACGCGCGACAAGCGTCTTCTGCCAGGGCGTCAGCTTGGAATAGAGCTCCTGCAGCGTTTGTGTGGATTTCGCTTTCAGCCTGTCGATCTCGTCCTCGACATTGACGGCTTCGCCATCCGCGGCCAGTGCCCGCAGTTCCTGGATCTTGCCTTCGATGTCTGCAACGGGCTTTTCGAATTCCAAATAGCTGTGCATGTACTCGGTTACCTGAAACAAGCCGGCGGCGCCGAAAGACCGGCGGCCACTCCGGATGTGAGTTGCGCGGGCGCGAGGGCGCCCGATCGACAGTTCGTGCAGGGCTGTATCAAGAGACGAGAGGGGGCGCAAGCCTCGGCGTGAGCTAGGCCCGTGTTTCGGGCCACTTCACGGCCAGAAACTCACGGCCCGAAACCGGCATTCCGGCGCTCCGGCCCGGAAAAATGGATCAGCGGGAGGCCTGATCGCTCCCCGCGCCGTCGATACGCAGCCTGGAGGCCTCCACGACGAGCCGTCCGTTCTTGGTGTCGATCGAGATCCGGTAGGGGATCAGCACGTTGTCCCGGCCCATCGGAGCAACCCAGACTTCCATGTCGGCCTGGGCCATGTACTGGACGGATTCCTTCGACGGCCGGTGTCCGGCGACCGGAACCCAGCGCGCCTTGCAGACGACCACCGGTCCGTCATAGCCCCGGCCGGAAACTTCCTTGGTTTCCTGGTAGCTGAGCCTGATGTCGAAGCGGGTCCAGCCGTCGAAAACCGGCAGCTTGCGGTCGCAGGCCTTCGGACCGAGGCCGTCCTGAGCCCGTCCGACCGGCATCAGCGCCGCGCTCAAGGGATCGATCGCGTTGTTCGTGTGCCGCTTGGTGACCTGGATGCGTTCCGGATTCGGCTTGAACTTCGGTGCGACTTCCATGGATCGGATATTGCCCGAGCCCTGAAGCAGGTTGACATAGAAGTCGAGGTTGGCCGCATGGGACGCCATGCGGTATTTCGAGGGCACGACGCGCGAGCCGACGAGCCAGCCGGATGCTTCCGCGCCGCCCTTGCCGGTGGTGAAGAGCGTTCCGATGCCGGCCGGTTCCAGGCTGACCTTGGCGGAATAGGCGCTGCCCTGCATGACAAGGGAAAGAGTCCCGCGGCCCACCTTGAAGCCCGCGACGGAAATGGAGTAGAGGCCGCCGACGCTGCTTTTCGCTGCCTCCGCCGGCGTGACCAGCAGAGCACCCGCAAGTATCGGCAGGGCAACAAGGCGCCCCCAAATCTTCAAACCAAACACTTCAAAACCTCCACACTGCCTGCCTGGCAGTGATTTGCGCCCCCAGCGCCGAGAGTGTTCCGCAGCGGCAACGATACCATGAAAGTAACCAGCCGGACGAACTCAATATCTCCAAATTATGGTAACCCAGTGGTTAACAGGCGCCTCCCGGGCACTTAAAAACACAGAATCTTGTCAAAGAGCCGGAGATGTCTTGACGTTGGCGTTCGCTACCATTATAGCGGGGCAACTTTTTCCGAGAAATGCCGGAGACGATGTCGCCGGACCTAAGGTCCGCGCCGGTTCCGGTTGGACTTGCTGGGTTCCATGTAACGGCCCAGCCGCGAAAACAAAAGGTGATATCATGGCACGCCGTTGCGAACTCTCCGGCAAAGATGTGATGACGGGCAACAACGTCTCTCACGCAAACAACAAGTCCCGCCGCCGGTTCCTGCCGAACCTGTGCAACGTCTCTCTGATCAGCGACACGCTGGGCGAAACTTTCAAGCTCAAGGTCAGCGCACACGCGCTGCGCTCCGTCGAGCACCGCGGTGGCCTGGACGCCTACCTTCTGAAGGCTTCCGACGCACAGCTTTCCGATGCGGCCCGCAAGATCAAGGTCAGCATCAAGCGCAAGCAGGCCGAGGCCGCTGCTGCTTAACCCTCAATGGGTAGCACCATGACATATTCCCGGAGTTTCTCCGTGGGCCATTTCGCCATCGCGGTTCTCGCGATGGCGATTGTCGTTGTGGCCTCCAATTTTATGGTCCAGTTTCCGGTCGACTATGTGATCGGCGGTGTGAACCTCGCCGATATGCTGACCTGGGGCGCGTTCACCTATCCGGTCGCCTTTCTGGTCACGGACCTGACCAACCGCCGCTTCGGCCCGCACGCTGCCCGCAAGGTGGTCATCTCGGGGTTTGTCGTCGCCATTGCCGCCCCCCTGGCCTTTTGGTCCCTCAACGAGACCTTCACCACTCCGCGCATCCTGATTGCATCCGGAACAGCCTTCCTTGTCGCCCAGATGCTGGACGTAACGGTCTTCAACAGCCTGCGCCGGCTTGCCTGGTGGAAGGCGCCGATGACCTCGTCCGTCATCGGCTCGGTGATCGATACGATCCTGTTCTTCGGCATCGCCTTTTCCGCAAGCTTCGCCTTCATCGACGCCCGCTTCGGCATGGAAGACGGCTCGCTGGCCTTTCAGGCACAGCTTCTCGGACTTCCCAACGGCCCCGAGGTTCCGCTTTGGACCTCGCTTGCCGCCGGCGACTTCTCGGTGAAGATACTGGTTGCCGTGTTCCTGCTGGCGCCTTACCGCTTCGTGCTCGGCCTGTTTCAGCTGGTTCCGAGCAGCCGGACGGCCTGACGAACCGCAATTTCCCGAAAGACAAATCCTGCATCCGGTCTCCAGGGAGACTGGCGTCAGACGGGCGGAATGTCCTTCAAGCAGGGACCGACATCCTGCGGGCGGACACGGCCTGCCTTGAGATCCGACCATTTCGGCGGAACAAAGTCGTGATAGCCACCATGGTCCTTGTAGGACTGGACGTCGAAATCGCGAATGCCATTGGGCGTCATGATGCCGATTTTCCCGGGGGCATACTCGATTATGTTGTAGCGGGCACCGCAGAAATACTTGTCTGCCGGTCCGATCATGTACCAGCCCTCTGCCCCACCGCGACTGTGGGTCAATTGACTGATCCTGTATCCGCGCGACTTCAGGTCCTCATAACCGTTGTGTGACCCCGTTGACGCCGTCTGACAGGCGGATAGCGCCAGCAAAGTCGCGGCACCGAAAATCTTCAAGGAACTCGCTAACCCGGACAAAGGCAGCCCCTGTAATTATTTACGGGGTCACTCTAATGGTTGCCGCCGATCTCGCCAAGTGGTTGCAGACACCTGTCAGTCTTCCAGGCGGAATCTCAAAAACAGCGTCCGCTGCAGCAACGACCGGTTGTTGTCAGAAAGCAGCGTCAGGATGGTTTCGCCTCGCGCGTTCCGGTGCACCGCGAGAGCTTCCATGTTGTCGATCTGGTAGCCGAAATCGGCCTCCAGCAGCAGTTCGCCTTCCAGGATCGCTCCCGGTTTGATCTCATCCGCCTTGAATCGGCGCAGGCGCAGGCCGATCAGGTCGCGCAGGTTGAAGCGGCGCTCCATCAACAGAAGATCGCCACCAGACAGAAAGGCGGCATCGGTGGCATCGAACCGGTCGTGGCGGCGAATGGTGAAGGGTTCTGTGCCCTCCGGACCGATGATAAAGCCGGAAAGATCCTGCAGATCGCTCGGCACCGTTTCGGCAACCGCGACCAGTTTCCCAGCAAGCGGCCCGTCTTGCGTCGCAGCCGCGAGGGCTTCCAGACCGGTGTTGCGTGGCAGGGACCGGATGGCCTCCGGCAGATCCAGCTCTTCCATCATCCTTTCCTTGCCGGTCGCGATCGGCCAGGGATAGCGGTAGATGGCGTTGTTCGTCTCGGCGGTCACATAAAGGCCCGAACCGGAAAGGGCCAGCGCCTCGGCGTCGTGTCCCCAGCGGGCCTTCAGCGTCTTGCCGTCCGCCCCCAGCAGCGGGGCGTAGCGGACGTCGGAAAGACCGAGCGGCTTTCCTTGAGACGTCTGCTCGACCCGCCCGCTCACCCAGTGCCCATTGTCCGTCACAGCAAAAAAGCCGTCGCCACCGTCCAGGCTGATCAGGCCGGACAGGCCACCGATATCGCGATCCGGTGCCAGGATTTCAAACCCGCCGAGAAAGGTCAGCTTGCCGAAACTGTTCTCTTGGTGGCCGATCCGGAACGTGTCGATGGATTTGGTCCGCACATTGACGATCTTGCCCTGGCTGAGCACATCCTGCGCATGCACCTGAGGCACTGAAATCGCCAGCAGAACGGCCGCGGCGGCCAGTCCGATGCCGGTTCGCGCAGAAAACCGTTTCCCGCCCGGGCGGCAACGCGGTCGGGCGATCGCCAGGAATGCATCCAGCGCTCGCCCGAACAGACGGTTGGTTCGCGTATGCGGCTCTTTCAGAGCGCGCGCCGGGTCAGCGGCGCCCTGCACGGCGGCGCCCGCGGGACTGGAACCCCTGTTCCACCTCGTCGTCGAAGAGATCCGCAAGCTGGTCGGTCATGGCACCGGCCAGCTCTTCCGCATCGACGATCGTGACCGCGCGCCGATAGTAACGGGTAACGTCGTGGCCGATGCCGATGGCGATCAGCTCGACCGGCGAGCGGGTCTCGATTTCCTCGATCACGTAGCGCAGGTGCCGCTCCAGGTAGTTGCCCGGGTTGACCGACAGGGTGGTATCGTCCACCGGCGCTCCGTCCGAGATCATCATCAGGATGCGGCGCTGTTCCGGACGGGCCAGAAGCCGTTCATGCGCCCACATCAGCGCTTCGCCGTCGATGTTCTCCTTCAAGAGCCCCTCGCGCATCATCAGGCCGAGATTGCGCCGGGCCCGCCGCCAGGGAGCATCGGCGGACTTGTAGATGATGTGGCGCAGGTCGTTCAGCCGTCCCGGTGTCGGCGGCTTGCCGGCCCCGATCCAGGCCTCGCGGGACTGACCGCCCTTCCAGGCCTTGGTGGTAAAGCCGAGAATTTCCACCTTCACGCCGCAACGCTCCAGCGTGCGGGCCAGGATGTCGGCGCAGGTGGCCGCAACCGTGATCGGCCGGCCGCGCATGGAGCCGGAGTTGTCAAGCAGCAGGGTCACGACCGTGTCGCGGAAATTCGTGTCCCGCTCCTGCTTGAAGGCGAGCGGCGACATCGGATCGGTGACGGCGCGGGTGAGCCGGGCCGTATCCAGAAGGCCCTCTTCCAGATCGAAGTCCCAGGCCCGGTTCTGCTGGGCCATCAGCTTGCGCTGCAGCCGGTTGGCGAGACGCGCGACGGCGCCCTGCAAGTGCGTGAGCTGCTTGTCCAGGAACCCGCGCAGCCGGTCGAGTTCGGCCATGTCGCAGAGCTCCTCCGCGGTCACGGTCTCGTCGAACTGATGCGTGAAGACGCGGTAGTCGCTCTCCGGACGGTTGGTGAAGGGCGTGTTCTGCCTGTCGCTTTCTCCAGGCTCCTCGGTGTCCTCCGCCATGTCCTGGTCGGCGAAGTCCTCCATGTCGGCCTCGGCGGCTTCCGTATCGCCGCTGTCCTGCTCCTCGCCGGAAAGCTCCATTTCCTGAGGTGCGGCTTCCTGATCGCCGCTGTCCTCTTCGCTGTCGTCGCCGCTTTCCGCCTCGTCGTTGTTGCCGTCGTCCTCGTTCTGGTCGGGATCCATGTCCTCGTCGCGGTCGCCGAGTTCGTCGCCCATATCGAGGGACTTCAGCACGTCACGCAGGCGCTCGGCGAAGTGGCCCTGGTTCTCCACCTCCGCCTCGAGCCGGTCGAGATCCGAGCCGGCCTTGTCCTCGATCCAGCCGCGCCACATGTCGACCAGCTTTTCCGCGCTTTGCGGCGGCCGGGCGCCGGTCAGGCGCTCGCGCACGATCAGCGAGAGGGCATCCTGGAGCGGGGCCTCCTCGCGGCTGGAAATATCCGGTGCTCCGGACTTGCGGAACCGGTCGTCCAGCATCTCCGCGAGGTTGTCCTTGACCCCTTGCATCCGCCGGGCGCCAACGGCCTCGCAGCGGGCCTGTTCGACCGCCTCGAAAATGGCCCTGGCGTCGGCTCCCTGCGGCATGTTCCTGGCATGCAGGGCCTTGTCGTGGCAGGCGATCCGGAGTGCGATGGAATCCGACAGACCGCGCGTGACCGCGATCTCGCGGGCATTCAGCTTGCGCGACGGCTCCGGCAGTCGGGCCGACTTGCCGGAAAGCCCCGGCCGGTCGCCGGAGAAGATGACCTCCAGCTCGGGTTCGCCGGCAATCGCGCGCATGGTCCCGCTCACCGACTGCTTGAACGGTTCGGTGCTCGGAGCGGGCTTGTTGCCCGGTAACGAATTGCTGCCTGGCCGCGGTGCCATCGGATCCTCAGCTCATTACGACGTTGACGGAGGACTCCGGCAGGTCTTCACCAAAGCAGCGCTGATAGAACTCGGCCACCAGCGACTGTTCCATGTCGTCGCACTTGTTGAGGAATGTCAGGCGGAAGGCGAAGCCGACGTCCTTGAAGATGTCCGCGTTTTCCGCCCAGGTGATGACGGTTCGCGGGCTCATGACCGTCGACAGGTCGCCGTTGATGAAAGCGTTGCGGGTCATGTCCGCCAGGCGGACCATCTTGGAGACGATGTTGCGGCCTTCGTCGGTCTGGAAGTGCTTGGCCTTTGCCAGGACGATATCGACTTCGTTGTCATGCGGCAGATAGTTGAGCGTGGTGACGATCGACCAGCGGTCCATCTGGGCCTGGTTGATCTGCTGCGTGCCGTGATAGAGGCCGGAGGTGTCGCCGAGGCCGACGGTGTTGGCGGTCGCAAACAGGCGGAAGGCGGCGTGCGGGCGGATGACCCGGCTCTGGTCGAGCAGCGTCAGGCGCCCGGAGGACTCGAGGATGCGCTGGATCACGAACATCACGTCCGGGCGGCCGGCATCATATTCGTCGAAGACCAGCGCGACGTTGTGCTGATAGGCCCAGGGCAGGATGCCGTCCCGGAATTCGGTGACCTGCAGCCCGTCCTTGATCACGATCGCGTCCTTGCCGACGAGGTCGATACGGGAAATGTGACTGTCGAGGTTCACGCGGATGCACGGCCAGTTGAGGCGCGCGGCGACCTGCTCGATGTGGGTGGATTTGCCCGTGCCGTGATAACCGGTCACCATGACGCGGCGGTTATGGGCAAAGCCTGCCAGGATCGCGAGCGTGGTCGCCCGGTCGAACAGATAATCCTCGTCGCGCTCGGGCACATGCTCGGACGGAGCGGAAAATGCCGGTACCTTGAGGTCGGACTTGAAACCGAAAACCTCTTCCACGGAAATCTCAGTATCCGGCATGGCCATTGCCGCAGTCGTCGTCTCAGTCATCATTCCTCCGCAATCCCGGACCTTTCCGGGATGGGTCAATTGGGAAAAGCCTGCAGGACCCTGCGGGCTCTAAAGGAAACCGGCTTTTTTCAGGACGTTGTAGGCCTGAATAATCTCCCGCAGGCGGTCTTCGGAAGACCTGTCGCCGCCATTGGCATCCGGATGGTTCAGTTTCACAAGCTCCTTATACCGCGCTTTGATTTCAGCGCCACGGGCCGTGTAGGGGAGATTGAGCACATCCAGGGAGCGTTTTTCAAGACTTAGTAGTTTTCTTTGCCGCGGACGGTTCACCTGCTCCGCCCGCCGCTGCGCGTTCGCGCGCATGCCGGCCCGCGGGTCGAAGCCGTCCGGACCGTCGGCCGCCTGCCGGTTTACCCCCATTTTCCAGGTCGGCCGGTGACCGGTCAGGCTGTCCTTCTGATAACTGCGGACGTCGTCGTCGTTCATGCCGGTGAAATAATTATAGGACTTGTTGTATTCGCGCACGTGGTCGACGCAGAAATTGAAATACTGCCCTTCCCGGTTTCGCCCCTTCGGCGCCCGGTGCATGCCCGGCCGCTCGCAGCCCGGATGTTCACAGGCCGGATGGCGGTCCTTCTCGGCACGCTCCTTGTCCGGTTTGACCCTGATGCTGTCGAATAATTTTGAGTCCAGTTTCATGCGGCAAAATATCGGTGTCTGTCTGGCCGCAGGCAACCCGCGCGCCGTTGCATTGTTCCGGTTTCCAAAGGTAATTTACCGGCGCCGGAAATCGGTAAGCCGATGATTTTATCAGCCACAGCCCGGGCGGCAAAGACTTGACCTTCGAAAACAGTGCATCCACGTTGAGATCATGAGCATCAGACAGACCATTGCCGACAAGCTGACCGCCGCCTTCTCCCCGTCCTACCTGAACGTCATCGACGAATCCGAAAGGCACCGGGGCCACGGCGGCTGGCGCGAGGGCGGAGAAACCCATTTCCGGGTCCAGATCGCAGCCGCCGCCTTCGAAGGCATGAACCGCGTCGCACGCCACCGCGCGATCAACGACCTTCTGGCAGACGAACTGAAAGCCGGCGTTCATGCGCTGGCACTGGAAATCCGCGCCGACAGCGAACCCGATCCGCGTGCCGCCCGGATTGCGGACTGACCGTCTGTTCAACGGGAGCATGGCCGAGCGTCTGAACCGGTGCCAGGCGGTTCACGCCTCAGGACGGCCGCCTCGCGCCTGTCAATCGTCGTCCTTGCCGGCAACAGGATCCGACGCCAGATTGAAGTCGAGATAGGCTTCGACCGGCGCCTGCGGCAGGACGTATCTGACATAAGTATGACCCGTGCCGACATGGCAACCGTTGCAGCCCGCAACGGCATCCCTGAAAGCTTCATCAAAGCTTGAAAAATTCTTGCTTTCGATCGCATCTTCCAGCGGGGCAAGATAGCCGTCTTCAAAGCCCTTGAGAGCGTCGGCCTGTTTCGGACGGCTGATCTCGCCGACTTCCTGAATTTCGATCATTTCCTTGAGCTGATACTGCGCAAGGCCCCAGTTGCCGCCCCTGGCAGCGAAATACGCGTCGGTGAATCGATTGCCGTATTCGATCATGACGGTGCCGAGCCCCGGCTGAATTGCAGCCATCGCATCGAGGCGTTGATCGGCGGAGCCGTTATAGATGTCTTTTGCCGCCTCGGCGCCGAGAGCAAAAACCGAAAGGGTTCCGGCGGCAGCAAATACGCCGGAGATCCAGAACTTGCGTTGCACGATTGATCTCCCCTGTTTCCGGGGAAATGACGAGGGCTGTATTTGAAGAGACCTTTGCTCCTCGCCACATCCACCTGTCGTAAAGCGCGGAGCTCACGCCCCGTTCCAAGCCTTGATCATACACTTGTGCGCCGCTGTCCTCCAGACCCCGGGAAGCCGCTCGAACAGTTGCACTCCTGGCCGTTGGATACCGTCAGGAAGAAACTGTCGCCGCGGTTCCGCGTTGCGTCTCGCTCCCCTCGGATGGGCGGACCTGTCCGAGTGGCACAATCCTCAGGCGGGTTATGCGGTTCTTTTCCCGCCGCAGAACCGTGAAACGGAAGCCGTGGAAGGTGAAGATTTGCCGCTCGTCGGGGATCATCCGGGCCTCGTGGATGACAAGTCCCGCGATCGTGGTGGCCTCGTCGTCCGGCAGGCTCCAGTCGGCGGCGCGGTTAAGGTCGCGGATCGGTACGGAGCCGTCGACGATCATGGAGCCGTCCGCCTGAGGGCGCAGGCCTTCCAGTTCCAGATCGTGCTCGTCGGCAATCTCGCCGACGATCTCTTCCAGGATGTCCTCCAGCGTGACCAGCCCCATGACCTCGCCATATTCGTCGACGACGAGCGCGAAGTGGGACTTGTGGCGCAGGAATGCGTTGAGCTGATCCTGCAGGCTTGTCGTGTCGGGAACGAACCAGGCCGGCGCGGCAATCTCCAGGACGTCGACCTTTTCGGCTTCGCCGCCGGCCGCATGCAGGGCCCGCAGCAGGTCCTTGGCGTGCAGGACACCGATGAAATTGTCGCTTTCCCCACGCCACAGCGGCAGGCGCGTATAGGGCGAGGCCAGTGCCATCTCGACCAGCTTAACCGGATCCTCGTCGGCATTCAGCGCCACCATGTTGGTCCGGTGCACCATGACGTCCGAGACTTCCAGCTCGGCAAGGTCCAGGAGCCCGCCGAGGCGGTCGCGCTCGCCCTTTTCAAGCCCGCCCTCGATATGCTGCAGATCGACCGCGCCGCGCAGTTCTTCGTGGGCCGACAGAATGGAGGTGTCGTCCCCGACCGCCACACCGACGAGCTTCAGGATGTTGCGGACAATCCATTCGACGCCGATGACGATGGGGGCGAAGATCGCGACCACCACGCGCACGATCGGCGCGACCGCCAGGGCGAACCGCTCAGGCCTGGTAATCGCCCAGGTCTTCGGCAGGACTTCCGCGAACACCAGAACAAGCGCGGTCATGACCAGCGTGGCGAGCGCGACGCCCGCATCGCCGAAGAGCGTCAGGAACACGCTGGTCGCCAGCGCCGAGGCCAGGATGTTGACCAGGTTGTTGCCGAGTAGGAGCGCGCCGATCAGCCGTTCGCGGGACGCGATCAGCCTGCTGGCGACACCCGCCCGCCAGTCACCGTTTTTCTCCAGCTGGTGCAGCCGGGCGCGCGAGGCGGCGGTCAGCGCCGTTTCGGTGCCGGAAAAGAACCCGGAAAGAAACAAAAGCACGAAAATGGCGGCGATCGCCAGCCAGAGAGCCGTTTCCGTCATGCGTCAAGCTTCTCCTTCAGAAAGTCCGAAACGAGAGCCGGGTCGACGCCTTTTTCGACGAAGGCTTCGCCGATGCCCCGGGTCAGGATGAACGTCAGGGCTCCCCGGCTCACCTTCTTGTCCTGGGCGATGATGTCCATGAAGGTTTCCGCAGGCGGCAATTGCCCGGGAATTTCCTGAACCCTCACCGGCAGGCCGACTTCGGTCAGGTGCTTGTGGACGCGGGCCACCGTTTCCTCGCCGATCAGGCCGAGCCGCTCGGAAAATTCATGTGCCAGCATCATGCCGATGGAAACGCCCTCGCCATGGACGAGACGTTCGGTTTCGTAGGAAACCGCCGATTCGAGCGCATGACCGAAAGTATGGCCGAGATTGAGCAGCGCCCGGCGGCCGGATTCCAGTTCGTCCGCTGCGACCACGTCCGCCTTGGCCTGGCAGGAACGGGCAACCGCCTCGTCGCGTTCCGGCCCGCCGTTGAAGACGGCCTGCCAGTTGTCTTCCAGCCAGGAAAAGAAATCCGCATCACCCAGTAGCCCGTATTTGGCGACTTCCGCGTATCCGGCCCGGAAATCGCGCAAGGGGAGCGTGTCCAGAATGGCCGTGTCGGCGAGCACCAGCGCCGGCTGGTGAAACGCGCCGATCAGGTTCTTGCCATGCCGGGAATTGATGCCGGTCTTGCCGCCGACGGAGCTGTCGACCTGGGCCAGAAGGGTGGTGGGCACCTGGACGAAGGCCATGCCCCTGCGAACCGCCGATGCGACGAACCCCGTCAGGTCGCCGACGACGCCGCCACCGAACGCGACGACCGCATCGCCGCGCTCGAGGCGCGCGGCCAGCACTTCGTCGCACAGCCGCTCGAACTGGGCAAAGCACTTGGTGCTTTCCCCCGCCGGAACAGTGATTGCCGTGTGCTGCAGCCCGGACGCTGCAAGGCTTTCGGAAAAAGCCTTCAGGTGGAGGCCGGCGACGGTTTCGTCGGCAACGACGGCCAGCCGCGCGCCTGGAAGAACCGCCGCGATTTCCGCGCCGGCCGTCTCGAGGAGGCCGCGCCCGATCTTGATGTCATAGCTGCGCGCACCGAGGTTCACCCGGACATTGCGCTCGTCCCGTCCCAAAAGAGCTCTTGCCATTAACGTGTCAGACATGCTGCAGCTTCCTGCTTCTCAGGATATTGATACTTGCGAGGCACCGGTTGCCCCGTCGTCGAATAGGTGTTCGGCCAGCGTGACGACGATCTGGTCAACCACTGCCTCGTGCGGCACGTCCTTGGACATCACGGTCAGGGCCGCCCTGGCATAGACAGGTTCGCGCTCCGCGAGGAGCTTGCGCATGGTTCCTTCCGGGTCCGGGTTCTGCAGCAAAGGCCGCGACGACCGGCGGCGCACGCGCGCCATCACCGTGTCGAAATCCACTTTCAGCCAGATGCTGAGCCCGTGCTCGGCGATCTCGTTCCGGGTCGCCTCGCTCATGAAGGCGCCACCGCCCGTTGCCAGGACCTGGGGACCTTCCCGCAGCAGCCGGGCGATCACCCGCTCCTCGCCGCTGCGGAAATAGGGCTCGCCGTGTTCGGCGAAGATCTCGGCAACGCTCATGTTGGCCGCACGCTCGATTTCGGAATCCGCGTCGACGAATTCAAGTCCCAGGCGCTGCGCCAGCCGCTTGCCGACCGTCGACTTCCCGCATCCCATGATGCCCACCAGGACGATGGAACGATGCCCAAGGGCCCGAACCAGCCTGGCAAGATCGACGGATTTGGCGTTTTTCCCCGGGGCGTCCTCGACGGGGCGCCGTATCGTTTCGTTGTTCGTCATGGCGGCGTTGTAACATATTCGCGAAAAAAGACACGGGGGAACTCGAACGCCGCACTGGTCGACGCACCTTGCCTATCGCCTGCTGTTGCTGAAACAATCCCCCGACCGATTCGCTTCCGGAGCGGCCTGGTCCGGCGAAGCCGGAGGGGGCGATCCGCCGTCTCGGAAGTGCTTTTCCTTTATGCCTTGGCGCGGATCGCGCGAAGGCATCCTGACCCAGGGAGACCCGACGTGCCGACCCTCACCCGCCTGCTGCTCGTGCTGCTTCTGCTGGGCGCTCTCGGATACGGCGCGATCTATTCCCTGGCGAACTTCGTGGATCCGCGCGACCGGGAAATCACGGTGCGCGTCAAGAAGGACGGTTTTGGCCGCTGATGGCAACGGGTTTCGACCTCGAGAACTTCCTGGAAATGCTCGCCGCCGAGCGGGGGGCGGCGGAAAACACGCTGGCCGGCTACAGGCGGGACCTGGAGGATTTTTCCGGATTTCTGGGACGCAGGACCCTGGCGGCCGCACGGCCCGAAGACATTTCCGCCTATATGGGCGACCTGACGCGGCGCGGCTTTGCCGAAACCTCGCAGGCGCGTCGTCTGTCCGCCCTGAAGCAGTTCTACAAGTTTCTCTATGCCGAAGGCAGCCGGCAGGACGATCCGACCCGGACCCTTTCGGCACCGAAGAAACGCAGCCCCCTGCCCAAGGTCCTGTCCGTTGAAGAGGTCGACCGGCTGATCGAGACGGCCCGGAGCGAAGCGGAACGGCCGCAGAAGTCCGCGGCGCACCGGCTGCGTGTCCAGCGCATGTATACGCTTATCGAGGTGCTCTACGCCTCCGGGCTGCGCGTTTCCGAGCTGGTCGCCCTGCCCGTTACGGCGGCCCTGCGGGACGCACGGCTGATCGAGATCAGGGGCAAGGGCGGCAAAGAGCGCCTCGTGCCGCTTTCTCGTGCCGCGCAGGCCGCGATGAAGGACTATGTCGGCCTGCGCGCCGCCGAGGGCGCCTTCGAATCCAGTCCCTGGCTGTTTCCCTCCCATGGCGACAGCGGCCATCTGACCCGCCAGCATTTCGCGCGCGACCTGAAGGATCTCGCGGTCCGGGCCGGACTTGATGCCACGAAAGTCTCCCCCCACGTGCTGCGGCACGCCTTTGCCTCGCATCTCCTGCAGAACGGCGCGGACTTGCGTGTGGTGCAGCAGCTGCTCGGCCACGCGGATATCTCGACCACCCAGATCTACACCCATGTCCTGGACGAACGGCTGCGCGAACTGGTGGAAAGCGCCCATCCGCTTGCGAAAAGGTAAGCACCTGACGCAAGACAGCCGGGCACCTTTCCGGAGCCCGGCTGCGGCATTGAACTTGAGCTGCTTCCTCAGGCGGCGCGGACGCCGGAGAGGAAATCGGATATTTCGCTGCGGATGAGAGCGGCCTGTTCGGAGAGCGACTGCGCCAGTTGCTCGACCTCGCCGCCGGTTGCCCGGGCATGTTCCGTCGCCTCGCCGACCGCGGTCATGCATTCGGCGCCCTCGTGCGACCGGGTGGAGGCATCCACCACGTTCTTGGCGATGGACTGGACCGCCGCATCCTGCTGAACGACCGCAGAAGCAACCGCGGAGGCAAGCCCCTCCATTTCGGCGATGATGTCGGTCACGTGCTCGATGGCCTCCAGCGCGTGGTTCGACGACATCTGGATGGCTTCGACCTGGCTGGCGATGTCTTCCGTCGCCCGCGAGGTCTGGTCGGCCAACTGCTTGACCTCCGCTGCCACGACCGCGAAGCCCTTGCCGGCCTCGCCCGCCCGCGCCGCCTCGATGGTGGCGTTGAGGGCAAGAAGGTTGGTCTGGTTTGCGATATCGCGGATCAGGCCCATAACCTCGCCGATGCGGTCTGCCGCGCGCGACAGCTGCTCCATGGTCTGGGAGGTGCCTTCCGCACTTGCGACGGCCTTCTTGGCCACCGTCGTGGAATTCGAGGCCTGGTTCGAGATCTCGTTGATCGAGGCGGCGAGTTCCTCGCTGGCGGAGGCCGCCGAATTGACGTTCTCGGCGGCAACGCGGACGGCATTGCCGGCGCGATCCGCCTGCTGGGCGACATCGTCCGCCGCAGCTTCCACCGCTGCCGAAGTCTGCGTCAGGTCGGCCGTCGAGCGGTCCAGGCTTTCCAGGGCCTGACCGACCGTGCCTTCGAAATTCGCGATAAGCGCTTCCAGGCGGGCAACGCGGGCGTCGCGCTGCGCGTTCTGCTGCTCCGATTCGGCGGCAAGCTTCTGGCGTTCGACGGCGTTGTCCTGGAACACACTGACCGTGCGTGCCATCGCGGCGATTTCAAGACTGCCCCTGGCTTCCGGCAGATCGACATCGACATGCCCCGAGGCCAGTTCTTCCATGGCGTTCTGGAGACGGGACAGGGGCGCTGCGATAGACCGCCCGATAAAGAGGCCTGCAAGTACACCGGCCACCAGGAAGGCGGCGATCACGCTGATCACGGCAAGCGTTGCGGAGGAGCGGACATTCGCCAGGCCCTGCTTCGCGGCAAGTTCGGTTTCCCGTGCGGTGTTGTTCAGCGCCTCCAGGCGGGGCGGCACCAGATCGAACAGGGTTTCAAGAAGCTCGATCGACTTTTCCTTTTCGGCAACCGCTGCGGTATAGGCATCGAAGGCCTCGCGGTACACGGCCATCTTCGTTGCGATCTCGTCCTTGATCTCGTTCGGCAGATAGGCCTTTTTCAACAGCCGTTCGTAGCGGCCATAGGCGACCTCGAAGTTGCCGAGTGCCACGTCATTGCGGTCAAGGATGAACTTCTTTTCCGACAACTGGACGTCGAGCATGGTCGTGACCATCTTCTCGAAATCCGGGCCGCCGCCGAAGCGCATTTCCTTCTTGAGGCGCGCCAGCACGCTGTCGGCGTTTTCACCAAGCGTGGCGCGCAGGCCGGTTTCCGAATTCAGGCCGATGGTTGTCTGCACTGTGTTCAGCGTATTGAAGGCGCCCGAGGCTCCTTCAAGCGTGTCGCGAACATCCGCGATTTCGGTGCTGAAGGCCTTCGCCATCGGCTTTGAGGAAATCTCGTCCAGCACGGCATGGGCTGCGACCAGCTTGGCCTCGAAATGCTCGTGGTCGCTCTCGCTCGGCCGGGCCAGATAGCCCTTGCCGATGTTGCGCATTCCGTTGGCAATGTCGGAGAGGTCAGCCACACTGCGGGCAAGGCCGGCGCTTTGGTCCAGCCGGTCGAACGCGATCGCGACTTCCTTCTGGCTCCACCAGAACACGCCCCCGATCGAAAGCAGGCCGACAGCGGTGAGAAGGCTAAGCGACAGGATCTTGAGTTTTACCGAAAGCTTGCCGATGCGTGCGAAAACAGACTGCCCAAACATCTTCATTTTATTACAGGTCCCCAGCCGGACGATTTTATCTCTGGCGCAGATAGTGAGGTGGAGAAGTTAAAAAAACGTCCCCTTTCTTGTTGGTTTTACCTGCCGAATGCACCGCAAACCGGTATCGAGGCAGGTCTTCGGACGGCACCCGCAAGGGTCTATTGCGCTGCAGCAAACACGGCCCTAAACTCCGCCGCCTAAATTTTCTGCACCGGACTGCCTCACATGCTCCTTCCAGACAGCGACTTCGACACGCTGAAAGCCGGTTTCCGCTGGTCCCTGCCGCCGGTCTACAACATGGCGGATGCCGCCAATGGCCAGTGGGCGGCCCGGGATCCCGGCCGCCTCGCGATCCGGCATGTGACCGCCGACGGCTCCCGCCGGGACTGGAGCCACCAGGCCCTCCACCGGGCGGCCAGCCGGTTTGCCAACGTGCTTGTCGCCAAAGGCATCCGGCCGGGCGACAGGGTGGCCTTGCTGCTGCCCCAGATCCCGCAAACCGCGATTGCGCATCTGGGAGCCTATAAATGCGGCGCCGTTGCCGTTCCGCTGGCGGCGCTTTTCGGCACCGAGGCCTTGCGTTACCGGCTCACCGATTCCGGGGCGCGCGTGCTGGTGACCGACGCGGCTGGCCTTGCCAAGCTCGCCGATATCCGGGACGACCTGCCCGGGCTGGAGCTGGTGCTCTCGGTGGACGGCGCGGAAAGCGGTGCAGATGCCTTCGAAACGCTCCTTGAGCAAGCCTCCGACCGGTTCGAGACCCTTGCAACGTCGCCGGACGATCCGGCCCTGATGATCTACACATCCGGCACCACCGGCCAGCCCAAGGGCGTCCTGCACGGGCACCGGGTGCTGCTGGGCCATATGCCCGGCATCGAACTGTCGCAGAACTTCCTCGGCCAGGAGGGCGACCTGCTCTGGACCCCGGCGGACTGGGCCTGGGCGGGCGGCCTGCTCAACGCGCTTTTCCCGGCGCTGTCGCTCGGCGTGCCGGTCGTCTCCTATGCGTCGAAGAAATTCGATCCGGAATTCGCCTTCCGCCTTCTGGAAAAAGAAGGCATCCGCAATGCCTTCATCCCGCCGACCGCGCTGAAGATGCTGCGCGCCGTCGAAGCTCCGGCAAGGCGCTTCCGGCTGAAATGGCGCAGCGTCGGCTCGGCCGGAGAGTCGCTCGGGCGGGAGACCTATGACTGGTTCGTCGGCGAATTCGGCTTTCCGGTCAACGAATTCTACGGCCAGACGGAATGCAATGCGGTTCTCGGCTCGGCGGCGGCACTCGGCGTCAGCCGGTCGGGCGCCATCGGCAAGGCGACGCCCGGCCACGAGGTCGCAATCATCGACGACGACGGCAACGTCCTGCCCGCCGAAACGCTCGGTCAGATCGCCATCAGGCGTCCGGACCCGGTCATGTTCCTGAGGTACTGGAACAAGCCGGAGGCAACGGCGGAGAAATTTATCGGCGACTGGATGATCACCGGCGACCAGGGTGTGATGGACGAGGACGGCTATATCCATTTCATCGGCCGCGACGACGACATCATCACGTCGGCCAGCTACCGGATCGGGCCGGGGGAGATCGAGGATTGCCTGATCAAGCACCCCTCTGTGGCGCTGGCAGCGGCGATCGGCAAGCCGGATCCGCTGCGCACGGAGATCGTCAAGGCCTATGTCGTCCTGAAGGAAGACGTGCAGGCGGACGCAGCCCTGGAAGACAGCATCCGCAGCTTTGTCCGCGAACGCCTGTCAGCACATGAATATCCGCGCGAGATCGCCTTCGTCGATGCCCTGCCCATGACCACCACCGGCAAGGTGATCCGCCGCAAGCTCCGGGATCTGGCGCGCGAGGAAACGGCAGCAGCGGCTACTTCCTGAGCCTTTGCTTCACCCTGCGCGCAAACCCGCGCAAATACTGTTCCAGCGCGAGATCCGCCGTAGCGAGATCTTGCTTCAGCCTGGCGAAGCCTCCAAGGGCGATAAGCATCGTTCCCGTTTCCAGCCGTCCCGGCCAGAGCGGCTCGATCATCGAGTGACCGGGAATGGCGAGTGAATCGGCGCCCCTGAATCCGGGCAGGGCGAGATTGTCGCGGAACGCCTGAACGGCGATCTGCGCGCCCGGTGAATAACGCGAGAACTCTTCGTCGAAGGCGATTTTCCAGGTGTAGACCCAGCCGCTCTGTAAAAAGCAGACCAGCGCGGCGGCAAGGTGCTCTCCCACCCACAACTGGTCGAGGCGCAGGTTTCCCGCCTCGGCGCTCCGCGCAAAGGCCGTCCTCGAAAAGGCGGCTGTTTCCGGCCGGCTGTTCAGCGACGTCCCCCCCCGGCCCTTCCAGCCGGACGCCTCGAGGGTCAGGAATGCCTCGAAGCCGGCAACCGCCGCCGCACCGGTCAGGCTTTCGAACCGGACCGGCCCAAGATCGGCGAGACGGCGCAACTGGCGTTTCATTTCCTTTCGCCGCTTGCCGCTGAAGGCCGCGCCCAGCTGCGCCTCGCCCGCCGCGCCCGCGTCATGGCAGGCCCGTTCGCTCCGGGCCAGGATGTGAACATGTCCTGGCAGGGCTTCCTGAAAGAGCCGCGCCGCGCGGGAGGCAAGCGGCAGAAAGGGGATGGCGACCAGACCGCCGGGCCCGGCCGCACCTTCGGCGAAGACGCGCACCGCGGCGGTATCCGCTTCCGGGTGAACCAGGGGCGTTCCGAGAGGAGAATAGTCTGTTGCCCAGGCGGTGCGAACCGGCAGGACAAGACCCGCGCGGCGTAGCCCGACGGGGGCGGCCAGCAGCCACCTGCCCGTCGCCCGCTCGCGGACGACGGCAAGGCGGACGCCCCTGACGGCCATGCACCGGAGATAGGGCAGCAGGAAGTCCGGTCCGAAAAACGGATTCGGATCGGGCGCGGCGACGCCGAGCTCCCGCCACCGGTCCGCCGGCAGCTCGGCGCTCAGCGGATCGACAGAGACAAATTCGAGGTCAGATGACGTGTTCGGATCAACGATCAACCGGCAGGCCCTTGGACGAAAAAATCATTGGCAGAACAAAGGTCGTGATATTGAGCTTGCGCTTTGCGGTGACCGCAAGACACGTTGCTTCAAATAGAATTGCGCAGCTGGTGGCGATCGCCGCTCCGGCAAGGCCGAACCGCGGGATGAGCGCCAGATTGAAAAGGATGTTCAAAAGGAAGGTGGCCGCATAGATGCCGGCACAGGACTTCTGGTTGCCGGTCATGGTCAGCAGCGCATCCGCGGGGCCGACCGAGGCACGGGCAAGGACCCCGACCATCAGAAGCGCGATCAGCTCGTAGCCGCTGACGAAGTCGCTGCCGAACAGGCGCAAGAGAAGCGGGGCTGCCAGCAGCAGCAAGGCGCCGGCGGCAAGCGAGGGCCAGAATGTCCAGTGCGTCGCCCGGCGCACGTATTCCGCCAGCCCGTCCCGGTCGCCGTTATGGGAATAGCTGGAAAACCGGTGCGCGGACGCCGCCCGCACGGCGAAATAGACGAAGTGCACCAGCGCGAGCGTTTTTGACGCGGCGAAATAGACGGCAACCTCGCCCGGATCCCGGAAGAAGCTGACCATGATGACGTCCGCGCTGGTGATCAGTTGCAGGAAACCGTCCACCAGCAGCATCGGCAGGGAAACGGCCAGCCAGAACCCCAGCTCCACGCGGCGCGGCCCGGACGGGATCTGCGGAACGAGCCGCCGGCGCAAATGAAAATACTGGTAGACCGCGATCAGCATGGTGGCGGCGACGGCGGCGAAAGCCGTCGTCAGCGCATCCGTCCGGACTCCTGCGGCCGCCACGAGGACCAGCAGCAGCAGGATGGCCAGAGGCCGCCAGATATAGGTCGGCAGCATGGCCAGGGACGCCCAGTCGTAGCTTCTGGCAATACCGTCCTGGACCAGCCCGAAGGCAAAGAAGGGCAGCGCCAGCAGGACGACCGTGACAGGCTGGACATAATTCGGATCGATCAGCGGCCGCAACAGATGGACGGCCCCGATCCCGGCTACCGCCATGAGCGCACCTATCAACAGTGCCATCTGGCGGCTCGAGCGCAGAAACCCCCGCAGTCCGTCGAGGTCGCCTTTTTGCAGGTATTGCGGCACGAACCTGTTGGCCGAACTTGAAAAGCCGCCGCAGGCCATCACCCCGAGGACAATCACCAGTGTCCAGGCAACGGAATAGATACCGTAGTCATGGGCGCCCATGAGCCGGGCCAGCACGATCTGCGACACATAGGCCAGGGCCGCCCCGGCAACGCGCACCACGAAGGTGGAGACGGCCATGCGCCCGGCCGCATGCTCTTCCCCGTCGGCATCGCCCAGGATCCCGGCAACGTCAACGGCCCCCATGCCCAGGAAACGGGGCACGGCGGCGCCTTGAAATCGCTTGGTCCAGGAACTGGCGGTAAATCGCACGAAGGCCCCCACGGTGAAGGTTCTTCCGTATTTGTGCCATGAGGGACTTAATTTTCCGTCTGCACAGGTCAAATCCGGCCGGTTCCGGCGCACCCGATGCTCGTCAGGCGGCAGGCAGCCCGATCCCCGGCGGTCCGTCTTCTGCCGCGGCGGCAGGATCCGGACGGCCAGCAGTCGGCCGGAACCGGCCGGGGAAAGGCCCGTCGGATTGTTCTTAAATTAGCACTTGACTTGAAGCATATTTGCCGCAAATGTACGGAACATAAAGGGAACAAATCGGGAATATTCCGATTTCTCGCTTTGACGAAACGCCGCCGTTTTGCCAGGCCTGCCCCTTTGAAGTCGCGGATGTTGAGGGCTGCCTCCCCTTCGGTCCGCAGATTGGTCCGGTCCCTGTTTCCGCCGCCATTCTCAGGGACCGGACAACCTTCACGGCAGCACCGGTTTCAGCGTGTCGAAGATTTCCGGTTTTCCCTGGACACGGGCGATCAAGAGCCCGCCTTCCAGCTGGGCAAGGACGGCAAGGCTCTGCCGGTCGATTTCCTTGCGAGCGCGGCCTTTTCCCCACTCTGTCCTTTTAAGGCTCCGGCTCAGCCAGCCCGCCGTGCGGCTGAAAAACATCCGCGCTTCCTCCACAACGGCGGCCGGAAGACCTGCAGATTCCGCCGCCAACACACCGCAGAGACACATTTGCCCGTCCGCCCCGAGGGCGCGGGCGAAAGAGAGATGCATTTTCTCCAGCACCCCGGAGGCCTTGTCAGGGGCGGCCTCCGGATCACCCAGGGCATCCAGGAACCGGTCCGAATAGCGGCGCGCCACCCGGGCGCCGAGATCCGCCTTGGTCGGGAAGTAATAATGCACGCTGGAACTCTTCACGCCGACGCCGGATGCGATCTCCCGGAAGCTGAAGCCGTTGTAGCCTTTCGTTCGGATCAAGGCCTCGGCCAGATCCAGGATTCTGTCTTCGGTGTCTCCGGCAGCCTGAGCGCTATCAGTCTGGGCGCTATCGATCTGGGGAGTTTCGGTCCGGTCCATGGCAGACTCCAATCTATCGATTGATAGATAGAGGTTGAAATTCCATCCGGCAACACCGATATCCGAACGCGCAATCTATCTATCAGTAGATAGATAACTTGGAGAAAGACAATGACGGAAAAAATCGCGATCATTTTGGGCGGCTCCTCGGGCATGGGCTTGGCAACGGCGCACCGGCTGGCGGCGCGGGGTATCCCCCTGGCCCTGATCGGCCGGAACGCCGAAAAACTCGCGGCGGCGCAAGGCGGCCTCAGGGAGCGGTACGGCATCGATGCCGACACCTGGCAGGCTGATGTGACAAGGCCGCAGGATGTTGCAACGCTCGTCGAAAAGATCGAGGCCCTCACCCGGCCGGTCGGCTATCTGGTCAACGCCGCCGGCTATTTCAGCCCCAAGTCCTTTGTCGAACACACCGGTGAAGACTACGATCTCTACCATGCGTACAACCGCGGAACGTTCCTGGTCACCCAGGCGGTTGTCCGCAAAATGACGGCGGCCGGGTCCGGGTCGATCGTCAATCTCGGCTCGATGTGGGCGCATCAGGCGGTGAAGGCGACGCCGTCCTCGGCTTATTCCATGGCCAAGGCCGGCCTGCATGCCCTGACGCAACACCTGGCGATGGAGCTCGGAGACAAGGGCATCCGGGTCAACGCGGTCGCGCCCGCGGTCGTCGAAACGCCGATCTACGGCGCCTTCATTCCTGAAGACCAGATCGGCCGGACGCTTAAGGAAGGTTTCGACGCATTCCACCCGCTCGGCCGCATCGGCACGGCGGATGACGTTGCCGCCACAGTCGACTTCCTGCTTTCGCCCGAGGCGAGCTGGGTCACGGGAGCGATCTGGGACGTGGACGGCGGCGTGATGGCGGGCAGGAACTGACCGCGCACGCCTGACATGGGGTTCCCGTCGGGGCGGCCGCATTCCGGCTGCCCCCGCAACCACTAGAGCGCCTCGACATAGTACCAGCGCCCGGCTTTCTTGCGGAACCGGCTGAGTTCGCGGTGGGTGTTGAGCTTGCCGTCGGAAAGATATTTCGCTTCGAAGAGCACGGTTCCTTCCCGATCGCCTTCGCCGCCCTTTTCCGTCTTCAGCACGTCCAGGCCGGTCCAGTGGTTCTCCGCAGCCCATCTGGAGGTTCCGGACGTGTCGAATTCCACCTGGAATTTCGGCCAGAGCGTTTCCTTCAGATAGGAAATGTTCTGGCGCACGTAGGCCGAATAACGCGAACGCATCAGCGCCTCGGCGGTCTTCGGCAGTGCGGCGCCCTGAAGATAAGGCCCGCAGCAGGCCTCAAACGTCTTCCCGCTGCCGCAGGGACATGGTTCGTCCGCCATCAAAATCTCCCGGTATCCGCAACAGGTCTTGTGGTTGCGCTCTCTACCACTTGGCGGCGTGCGCCGCTATTGTTCCAATCGGTACAGCGCATGATTGGGCCGCAGGGAATGAAACTCGCCACCTTCAACATGGAATCCTTCGGCACCGACCGTCACGACCCGGAGGCTCTGCGCCCGCGGATAGAGGCGCTACGGCCGAGGATCCTGGAGCTGGATGCGGACATCCTGTGCCTGCAGGAGGTCAATGCCCAAAAGCGAAAAGGGGAATCGATACGGGAATTTCTGGCCCTCGACCTGCTGCTGGAAGACACGCCCTACCGGAATTTCCACAGGGCGACAAGCGACCGGCCTTCGGGCAAGGGCCCCGGCGACAGGCACAATCTGGTGATCCTCTCCCGCTACCCGGTCAAATCCGCAGAAAGCCTCTATCAGCTCCATGCGCACGCGCCGCTGTGGCAGCCGAAGACGGCGGATCCCGCCTTTGACTGCCCCCAACCGATCCAGTTCGACCGTCCGGTGCTGAAAACGGAAATCGACATCGGCACGGACCGGCCCCTGCATCTTTTCGGCGTGCATCTGCGTGCGCCCATCGCCGCCATGATCCCGGGCGGCAAGCACGCCGACCGGACCTGGAAGTCCCTCTCGGTCTGGGCCGAGGGCTACCAGCTGTCGGTCCTGAAGCAGACGGCGCAGGCGCTCGAGCTGCGTCTGGCGGTCGAGGCCCTGTTCGATGAGGATGAAGACGCTTTGGTCGTTCTGGCGGGAGACTTCAACGCGACCGGGGAAACCGGAACTCTAAGATTGCTGAGGGCCGACCCGGATGTGACCGATTCCCCGCAGCTGGCCCCGCGCAGGCTCGTCCAGCTCGACGCCGCCCTCCCGCCTGACCGCCGCCAGACCGTCCTTCACGGCGGCACGGGCCACGCGCTGGACCACATTCTGGCAAGCCTTGCCATGACCGGCAGGCTGGTCGATTTCAGGGTCTTCAACTACGGCCTCGCCGACGAGGTCTTCGATGCGGGCGGCAAGGATTACGCAGGCTCCTTCCACGCGGCCATGCGGGCTGAATTCGCAATCTGAGGAGCTTCACCCTACGGCGCGAGGGAGTTGATATAGGCCGACAGGTTGGCGATTTCGGTATTGCCGAGGGTCATGCTCGGCATGATCGGATGGGGATCGGCAAGGAAGGTCGCCAGCTTTTCCTCCGTCCAGCCCGGATCCTTGGCGACATCGTAAAAGCTCTTCAGGGAAACGCTTGAAGCCGTTGCCTGATCGTTGGAGACCAGGTGGCAGGAGGAGCACCATTGCATGGCCAGAGCCTTGCCGGCGATGGCATCGGCGGCCTGAACGGTCGGCACCGCGGCAAACAATCCCAGACACCCGGCAGCGATCGCGAACAGGGAAAACGGCAAGGTCCGCGAAGGACGCCGGGTTGAACGGATAGCATTGCCAGTCATGTGACCTCCATTGCGAGCCGGAAAAGCTTCAAGGCACCAGAGCCTTTCAAGAGTGCAGCCTAACAGGAGATTCGGCCTTGCGGTGAATCAATCCGGCAAAATGCGGCTCAACTTTTGCGCGCTTGTGAATTGCCTCTCACGCCGGCCTCTTGCAAACTCTCCGTCGAACCAATCGCCGGAGAAGAAGATGACCCATCCCCTCAAGTCGTTCGTCCACGCCGTCTCGCTCGCGGCCGCACTTGCCGTCGTGCCCGGCGGTGTCCTTTATGCCGAGGAAGCGCCGATCTATTCCCTGCTGGACCGCTTTCAGCCGGTCACCGCGCAAAACGGCATGGTGGCAAGCCAGGAAGCCGTGGCGACCAATGTCGGCGTGGACATCCTGAAAAAGGGCGGCAATGCGGTCGACGCGGCCATCGCGACCGGCTTCGCGCTCGCCGTCACCCTGCCGAGGGCGGGAAATCTCGGTGGCGGCGGCTTCATGCTCGTTCACATGGCCGCCAGCGGCGACACCGAAGCCCTCGACTACCGGGAGAAGGCGCCGGCTGCGGCCTTCAGGGACATGTTCCTCGGAGCCGACGGTGAACCGGACAAGGAGAAATCCCGCTATTCAGGCCTTGCGGTCGGCGTTCCCGGAACGGTTGCCGGATTTGAGGCAGCTTACAAGAAATACGGCAGCGGCAATCTGGCCTGGGCCGACCTCATCGCACCCGCAATTGCGCTTGCCGAGAACGGTATCACCGTGACGCAGGGCCTGTCCGACGCCCTGACCTCCGCCCAAAAACGACTCACGCAGGATCCGGCCTCCGCCGCCATCTTCTACAAGGAAAACGCCACACCCTATCAGCCCGGCGAAACCTTGAAACAGGCCGACCTTGCCGGAACCCTCCGCCTGATCGCCGAAAAGGGCGCGGACGGCTTCTACAAGGGCGAGATCGCGGAGAAGATCGCCGCCAAGGTCCAGGCAAGCGGCGGCGGCATGACGACCGACGACCTTGCCGGATACGAGGCGATCTGGCGCAAGCCCGTCACCGGCACCTATCGCGGCTATGAGATCGCCTCCATGCCGCCGCCCTCTTCCGGCGGCGTTCACATCGTCGAAATCCTCAACATGCTGGAAACCTTTCCGATCGCCGAATACGGCCCGAACTCTGCCGACAGCATTCACGTGATGGCTGAATCCATGCGTCGGGCCTATGCCGACCGCTCCAAGTATCTCGGCGACCCGGATTTCGTCAGCGTGCCGGTCAAGGGCCTGACTTCGCCGGACTATGCCGCGGAGCTGGTGAAGACCATCCGCATGGACGCGGCAACGCCCTCAGAGGACGTGAAGCCGGGTGACCCGTTCCCTTATGAGAGCAACGAGACCACCCATTTTTCCGTCGTCGACAAGGACGGAAACGCGGTCTCCAACACTTATACGCTCAACTTCTCCTTCGGCGTCGGCCTGACCGCGGACGGTGCCGGCTTTCTGCTCAACAACGAACTGGACGATTTCTCCGCGAAGCCTGGCGTTCCCAACGCCTATGGCCTGATCGGCGGTACGGCCAACGCGGTGGAGGGCAACAAGCGGCCCCTCTCTTCCATGAGCCCGACGCTGGTGTTCAAGGACGGCGGTCTCTTCATGGCGACCGGCTCCCCCGGGGGCAGCCGGATCATCACCACCACCTTGCAGGTCATCATGAACGTGGTCGACCACCAGATGAACATCGCCGAGGCCACCGCCGCCCCGCGCATCCACAATCAATGGCTGCCGGACGAGATCCGCATCGAGGAAGGCTTGTCGCCGGATACGATCCGTATGCTGGAAGGCCGCGGGCACAAGGTCGAGGTCCAGAACGCCATGGGCTCGACCCAGTCGATCATGAAGGTCGGCGACACACTGGCCGGAGCCTCCGATCCGCGCCGGATCGGCGCGCTGACGGCCGGCTACTGACGCACCGGCCGAAGCAAACGCTCCCTCCCGCGGCAGATGACAGTCAATCGGGCTGCGGGAGCGCCCCTGTTGCGGCGGAAACCAGGGCGGCAAACCGTTGTTCGAGCGCCCGCCGTTCTCCTTTCGCCATGTCCGGCCATATGATCTGGGCACCGACAAAGGCTGCGTATTCGATCCTGGCAATGTTGCGGGCAAGGCCGGCGTCCAGCCCCGTGCCTTCGTAGAGCCGAGTCAGAAAACCGGCCCTGAGTTCATCGACCTCACTGACCGTCCGCCGGGCGGTCAGCCTTGCTCTGCCCCTGCCCTGTGCACCGCCCAGTTGTGACCCTTCTGTCTGGCACAAATCGTGACCATTCTCGCTAGTGACAACAACTTGATCGCTGGAGCCGATCCCATGCGGCTCTGCGCCGCACGGTTCAATTCGCGGCGGGCTCACCCAAATTCGGAATTGACACGTCCAAAAGCTGGTGATAGCGCTAATCCAAAGCGCTTTGAGCGCGCGAAATCCTTACGTTATCCCCGATTCAATTTTGCAAACCGGAAGGAACCGCTATGGCGATCAGAACCGTGGTCTGGGGCGAAAATGTCCATGAACAGCACAATGAAGTCGTCGCACGACTCTATCCCGACGGCATGCATGCGTGCATTGCCGGGGCGCTCAATACCGACCCGGACATCCTCGCCACCACGGCAACGCTCCAGGAACCGGAGCACGGCCTGACGAAGGAACGGCTGGCGGAAACGGACGTGCTTTTGTGGTGGGGCCATGCCGCCCATGGCAAGGTCGCCGACGAGGTCGTCGACCGGGTCTGCGAAGCCGTCTGGTCGGGCATGGGCATGATCTTCCTGCACTCGGCCCATTTCGCCAAGCCCTTCCTGCGGCTGATGGGCGGCCCCTGCAATCTCACCTGGCGCGAGGCGGGCGAGCGCGAACGCCTGTGGGTGACGAGCCGCAACCATCCGATCACCAAAGGCCTGCCGGACAGCTTCGAACTGGAGATGGAAGAGATGTACGGCGAGCCCTTCGGCGTGCCGGAACCGCTGGAAACCGTATTCATCAGCTGGTTCCAGGGAGGCGAGGTCTTCCGCTCGGGCCTGACCTACAAGCGGGGTGCGGGCAACATCTTCTATTTCCGGCCGGGGCACGAGACTTATCCGAGCTACTATGACCGGAATGTGCAGACCGTCCTGAAAAACGGCGTCAAGTGGGCGTTCAACCCGATGGCGCGGGTTACCGAGCCGACGGCGGCACCGAACGTGCCGGTGGACCGGGCGCCGGAAAAGATCGAGGAGCGCGGTCCCAAGCTTCACAAGGCCGGTGAAGAAGGCCTGCGCTGAATTCAATCCGTTTCCGCCCCGGACGGCCCGTGCCTGTCCGGGCCGTTCTCCCCTTTTTAATGGAGAGTTCTCATGTCTTCAGCCACCTCCCCTGTCCGTATCCTGGTGCTGGGCACCGGCAACATGGCGCGCACTCACGCCGAGGCGTATCAGAAGATCCCCGGCGTCGACGTCGTTGCAGGTGTCGACAGCCGTGCGGAGGTTCTGGAGGAATTCTGTGCGAAGTTCGGTATTCCGCACCGCTTCGCCACCCTCGAGGAAGCGATCGCCTGGGGGGGATTCGACGCGGTTTCGAACGTCACGCCCGATGCGGCCCACCATTCGACGACCCTGCAACTTCTGAAGGCCGGCAAGCACGTCCTGTGTGAGAAGCCGCTGGCGACGAATGCCGCCGACGCGCGCGAAATGGCCAATCTTGCCCGCGAAAGGGGTCTGGTCGGCATGGTCAACCTGAGCTACCGCAACGTTGCCGTCCTGCAAAAGGCGGCTGAACTGGTGGCGGAAGGAGCCATCGGAACGCTCCGGCATTTCGAGGCCTCCTACCTGCAAAGCTGGCTGTCCCAGCCGGCCTGGGGAGACTGGAAATCCGAAAGCCAATGGCTCTGGCGCCTGTCGACCGCCCATGGATCGAAGGGCGTGCTCGGCGACGTCGGCATTCACATCCTGGATTTCGCCACTTTCGCAGCCGGCAGTCCCGTCGCGGGTCTGTCCTGCCGCCTGAAGACCTTCGACAAGGCGCCGGGCAACCGGATCGGCGACTATGTCCTGGACGCGAACGACAGCTTCACGCTGCAGGCCGAACTGGAAAACGGCGCGCTCGGTACGGTCACGGCGACGCGGTTTGCCACCGGCCACCTCAACGACCTCAGCCTGCGTCTTTACGGCGACAGGGGTGGGCTTGAACTCGGTTTTGAAAACAAGGTCGAAACCTTGAGGATCTGCCGCGAACCGAACCTGCAGAGCGCCGTCTGGACGGAGATTGCCGCCGCTCCGGTGCCGACGGTCTACGAACGGTTTGTCGCCGCGGTCCGCGACGGCGCAGCGGCAGAGCCCGGCTTCGACCACGGGGCCCGGCTGCAGCTGGCTTTGGATACCGCGGAAAAATCGCACTCAGATGCCAGCCGGTTTCTCGGCCTGGGCAACTGAGTGCGTGAAGGTCCCCCGGCCCTGCGGCGCACCTTTTAAGGTCCGCTGCAGCACAGGCTACTTGAGGCGTTGCAGACACGAAGGGTGACCGTTGCCGGCCAGCCTTTCGTGTAACGCCCGTACACTCTACGCCGATGCTGCTGAGATTTCGTTCAGGCAGCCCGGCAGGTTTGCTTCAAATTTTAGGACATCGTCATATTCCGGAAAAATTCCGGAAAAAGCCGGCGCATCGCATGGGCGGCGGCCTTCGATTTCCCTGCTAATGGCGCACCACATAGACCGACTGCTTCGCATGGCGCACGACGCGGGCCGCATTCGGGCCGAGCAGATAATCGCTCAGTTCCGGCCGGTGAGCGCCGATCACAATAAGGTCGCAGTCCAGCTTGTCGGCGACCTTCATGATCTCGTCGTAGATGCTGCCGTGGGCAATGTGGCCGCTGACGCTCTCCGGATGGGCGGCATTTGCCGAAAGGAAATCCTTCAGGGCCTTCTGCGCATGTTGAAGCATCTTGCCTTCTTCGCCGGTTTTGAAATAGGACCCGACGATGGGCATGGAGTAGGACGGCACCACCGTCACGGCATGGAGCTGGTCCTTGCGCAGGCCTGCCAGCTCCTCGGCTGTTTTCAGAAGCCGCTTGGCATCTTCCGGTTCGGTGATGTCGAGCGGTACCAGGATCTTGCCAGCCATTTGTTTTCTCCCTGCCTCAGAATGCCGGAACCGTCTGGCGGCGGCGTTGCATCGCGATCACCAAACCAAGCAGCAGCAAGGCCGGAATGTAGAAGATTTCCTTGGGCAACCGCTCCGCGGGTGTCTGGACCTTGGCGATCACCACGCTATCGTCGCCGTAGTAATCGTAGTCCTTGAGCTTGTTGAAATAGGGCGTTCCCTGGAAGGGCTCTTCGAGGAGCATCTTGTCCCCGTCTTCCATCACAGTCAGGCCGATCTTCTGCAGCCTGTCGGTACCATCGGCCTTTTCACCAAGCTCCAGCACCAGCGTCAGATCCTTGATCTCGTCGGGTTTGTCGAAATCGGGCCCGGAAACGACGATGCGCAGCGTTCCGCCCTTCTCGACCTCGCCGGCAAGGCTGACGATATCGGTGCCGGGCCGGTCGACAAAGGGCGCCTCGACATAGTCGAGCCAGAAACCGGGCCGGAACAGGGTAAAGGCGATGAGCAGCAGCGCCACGGTCTCCCACAAGCGGCTCCTGGCGAAGAAATACCTCTGGGTCGCCGCGGCGAACAGCATCATGGCGATCACGGCAACGATGAAGATGAAGACCGCCTTGACAGGTCCGACGTCGATAAGCAGCAGCTCGGTGTTGAAAATGAAGAGGAACGGCAGCAGGGCAGTGCGGATGTCGTAGCTGAAGCCCTGTATGCCCGTGCGGATCGGGTCGCCGCCCGATATGGCCGCCGCCGCGAAGGCCGCCAGCCCCACGGGCGGCGTGTCGTCGGCAAGAATTCCGAAATAGAAGACGAAGAGATGCACCGCGACCAGCGGCACGATGAGGCCGCTCTGGGCACCGACCGACACGATCACCGGCGCCATGAGGGCGGACACCACGAGGTAGTTCGCGGTGGTCGGCAGGCCCATGCCGAGCAGCAGGCTCATGATGGCCACCAGGAAAAGCATGACCATCAGGTTGCCGCCGGAAAGGAACTCGACGAACTCGCCGATGACCTGATGGGCCCCGGTGAGTGAAACCGTGCCGACGATGACCCCCGCCGCGCCTGTCGCCACGCCGATGCCGATCATGCTGCGGGCACCGGCGATCATGCCTTGTACGAAATCGTGCCCGCCCTGTTTCCAGGCTTCACCCATTCCGCCGCTCGCCCGGAACAGGGCCTTGAGCGGGCGCTGGGTCAGCACGATGACGAGCATGGCGACGGTCGCCCAATAGGCGGAAGTGGTCGGCGACAGCCGTTCCACCAGGATGCTCCAGATCAGCACGACGATCGGCAGGAGATAATGAAAACCCGTAACCGCAACATCCCAGGCCTTCGGCAGTTCCTCGATCGGGGCGTCCGGATCGTCCATCTCGAGTTCCGGATGCCTTGCGGCGAGGGCGACCAGGAAGACATAGGCAGCCAGGAAGATGACGGCTGCGGCGGTGAAGGTCAGGTTCGGAAAGGCGACCTTGATCCATCCGAGGCCGTAGTAGACGACCGCGCCCAGGGCGCACATGGCCAGAAAGCCCAAAAGAACGCCGGAGAGCCGCTGTGCAAGCGTCGAGGTGACGGGCGGGCGCTTCATGCCCTGCAAACCGAGCTTCAGGGCTTCCAGGTGAACGATGTAGACGAGCGCGATATAGGAAATGATCGCCGGCAGGAAGGCATGCTTGATCAGTTCCGGATAGGAAACGCCGGTGAATTCGGAAATGAGAAAGGCGGCGGCCCCCATGACCGGCGGGGTGAGCTGGCCGTTGGTCGACGAGGCGACCTCGACCGCCCCGGCCTTTTCCGGCTTGAAGCCCGTGCGCTTCATCAGCGGAATGGTGAAGGTGCCGGTGGTCACCACGTTGGCGATGGACGATCCCGAGTAGAGCCCGGAGAGGGCGGAAGCGACGACGGCGGCCTTGGCGGGACCTCCGCGCAGATGACCCAGCAGGGCAAAGGCAAGCTGGATAAAATAATTGCCCGCCCCCGCCTTTTCGAGAAGAGCCCCGAAAAGCACGAAGAGGAAGATCATCGAGGCAGAGACGCCGAGGGCAACGCCGAAGACCCCTTCCGACTGCATCCAGAAATGCCACATCGCCTTGCCGAACGACGCCCCTTTCCACTGGATCGCATCGGGCAGGTACGACGAATTGCCGAAGAACACGTAGAGGACGAAGATCGAGGCGACGATCACCAGGGGCAGACCGAGGGACCGGTAGACCGCAACGCCGAGACTGATCATTCCGATGACCGAAAAGAGGAGGTCCGCCGTGGTCGGCAGGCCGGCCCGGTTGGCGATATCTTCCTTGAAAAAGAACAGATAGAGGCAGGACGAAGCCCCGAGAAGCGCCAGGACCCAGTCGTAGAACGGAACCCGGTCGCGAGGCGAGGACCTGAAGAGCGGGTAGGCGAGCATCGCCAGCGCAAGCGCGAAAGCCAGGTGGAACTGGCGGGATTCCTGGTTGTTGAAGACAACGTTGATGCCGAAAAGCTCGGTCAGCACGTAGGGGACGTCGGAGGCTATGTAGAGCTGGAAGGCAGACCAGGTGAAGGCGAGGGCCAGAATGAACTTGCCGGCGGCACCGGCCGCCGTCCGCGCGCCGGTCTCCACTTCGGCAACCATCATGTCGACGTCGACATCCTGATTGTGCCGGGTCTCGTTTTCAGCTGACATCCTTCGCCCCTCTGCCTGCGCCCGCCGTTTCAGGGCGCGCCGCCCCATATGGCCGTCCGGGAAATGCGTCCGGCATCACCGGAACTGGTCTCGGACAAACCTGTCTTTTCACCACTCCCGCAAACAGAAGACCGGGCGGGGCCCGCCCGCCCGGCCGTTCCGGACCGGATTACATCCAGCCGCGTTCCTTGTAGTACTTCACCGCACCCGGATGTAGCGGAGCGGACAGGCCGTCCTTGATCATCTCTTCTTCCTTCAGGTTGGCAAAGGCGGGATGCAGCTTCTTGAAGTCGTCGAAGTTGTCGAAGACCGCCTTGACGACCGTGTAGACGACATCGTCGGAGACATCCGAGGAGGTGATGAAGGTGGCGCCGACGCCGAAGGTGCCGACGTCGTTGTCGGTCCCGCGGTACATGCCGCCCGGAATGGTGGCGACGCGGTAGTAGGGGTTGTCCGCGACGAGCTTGTCGATCGGCGCGCCGGTCACCGGAACGATTTCAACATCGCAGGTGGTAGCCGCTTCCGTGATCGCCGCGGCCGGATGGCCGACGGTGTAGATCATGGCGTCGATCTTGCCGTCGCAAAGCGCCTGGGCCATTTCGGATCCCTTCAGCTCGGCTGCCAGGGCGAGGTCGTCCATCTTGATGCCGAAAGCGTCCATGACGACTTCCATCGTGGCCCGCTGGCCGGACCCGGGATTGCCGACGTTGACCTTCTTGCCCTTGATGTCCTCAAACCCGGCAATGCCGTTGCCTTTGCGGGTAATCAGGGTAAAGGGTTCCGGGTGAACGGAAAAAACGGACCGTTCCTTTTCGAAGGGGCCCTGTTCCTCGAACTTGGACGTGCCGTGATAGGCGTGATACTGCCAGTCCGACTGGGCGACGCCGAATTCCAGCTCACCGGCGCGCACCGTGTTGATGTTGTAGACCGAGCCTCCCGTCGATTCCGCCGAGCAGCGGATGCCGTGCGTCTTGCGGTCCTTGTTGACGAGCCGGCAGATCGCGCCCCCGGTCGGATAATAGACGCCCGTAACGCCGCCGGTTCCGATGGAAATGAATTGTTCGGCGGACGAAGCCGACGCGCTCAAGCCGAGCGCGAATGCGCCGGCAATGGCAGTTTTCATCAAATTCATAGCGGTTCCCCTTTTTGGTACAATGGCAATGACTGTGAACCGGCCGCCATTAAACACAACCGTTGCTGGCAGTGAAAGCCCCGGGACCGGATTGCTGGCCCGGACTGGCGTTCGGCTTACCTCCTTTGCTCACGTTCTTCCGGTTGAAAGGATTGCTGCATCGACAGCTTCTCCGAGACGGTCGACGATCGTCTCGATATCTCCCTTCGTGGTGATGAAGGGAGGAGCCAGGAGGACGTGATCTCCTTCACGTCCGTTGATCGTGCCCCCCATGGGGTAGACCATGAGCCCGCGGTCCATGGCCTCGCGCTTGATGCGCGCGTTGACCTTCAGCGCCGGGTCGAATGACGCCTTTGTTTCCTTGTCCTCGACAAGCTCTATGGCCTGGAACAGCCCGCGCCCGCGAATGTCGCCGACATGCGCGTTCTGTCCGAAGCGCTTTTCAAGACAGCTTGAAAGATGCTCACCCATGGCAACGACGTTGGCCAGCAGGTTGTCCCTGCGGATGACCTCCTGGACCGCAAGTCCGGCGGCGGCGGCCATCGGGTGGCCCATGTAGGTGTGCCCGTGCTGGAAAAAGCCCGACCCTTTTTCGAAAGCGTCGAAAATCCGGCCGCTCAGCAGCACGGCCCCGATCGGCTGAAATCCGCCGCCGAGCCCCTTGGCGATCGTGAGAAGATCCGGACTGATCCCCTCCTGTTCGCAGGCATGCAACGTCCCCGTGCGGCCCATGCCGCACATGATCTCGTCCAGGATAAGAAGGACGCCGTAACGGTCGCAGATCTCCCTGATCTTTCGGAAATAGCCGGGCACGGCCGGTACTGCGCCGCTGGTCGCGCCGACAACCGGCTCGGCAATGAAGGCCATGACCTGGTCTTCACCGAGCTCCAGGATCTTGTCCTCAAGTTCCCGGGCGGCACGCTGGCCGTATTCTTCTGGCGCCTCCCCATCCCGCTGATGGCGGTAGGCGTAGCAGGGGGAGATATGGTGGGTTTCGATGAGCAGCGGGCTGAATTGCGTGCGGCGCCATTCGTTGCCGCCCGCGGCGAGCGCTCCGAGCGTGTTGCCGTGATAGCTCTGGCGCCGCGCGATCACATGCCTGCGTTGCGGCTGCCCGGTTTCCACGAAGAACTGGCGCGCCATTTTCAGGGCGGCTTCCACCGCCTCCGAACCGCCGCTGACGAGATAGACCTTCTCCAGCCCCACCGGGGCATCCTCGATCAGCCTGTCGGCGAGATTTTCCGCCGCTTCCGTCGTGAAGAAACCGGTATGGGCATAGGCGATGGCGTCGAGCTGCGCGTGCAGCGCCTTCAGCACATCCGGATGAGCGTGCCCGAGACAGGAAACCGCCGCCCCACCGGACGCGTCGATGTAGGTCTTGCCGTCCCGGTCGCGGATGTAAATCCGCTCACTGCCGACGGCAACGGGAAGGCTGGCATGGATGGCGCGATGCAGAAGATGGGTCATTGGTTTTTTCTGGCTGACGATGCGGTCGGATAGGAACGGGTTGCGGCATGCGTGCCGAGGCTGCTGTGATAGCTGTCCACCTGCTTCAGGGCCTCCAGCGTCTCGTCACCGCCGTTGCCGGCGACAAGAACGGCCAGGATCTCCGCGAGCGCGAAGGCGGGCGTCATGGTGTGATAAAAGGACGGGCTTTCCGTCGTCGTGGTGATGACAAGGCTCGCATGCCTGGCGAGCGGCGAAACCGGGCTGTCGGTGAGCGCCACGATCGGAATGCCCTTGGAGTGCGCGTAGTCCGCGATATTCAGCGTGAGCTGCGTGTAGGGCATGACGCTGACGGCGAAGAGCACATCCTCCCCGCCGCCGAACCGGAGCCTGTCCGAGCCGGTATTGGCGCCGTCGTCCAGAAGAATGGATTTGTCGCCGACGAGCGAAAGAATGTAGTGAAGCTGCCAGGCAACCGGATGACTGGCCCGCAGGCCAAGACAGAACAGCGTCCGCGCCCCTGCGATCAGCGTTGCAGCGTCCACCAGCTGCGTCAGCACCTCCGGCGAGGAAACGGCTTCGAGCTGGCGGGTAAGAGAAGCAAGGATGGTCGCCGCAAGCCCCTGATCTCCATCCAGATCGCGCAGGCGTTTCTGGTCGAGCGCCTTTCCCGCGAACCCCTTGACGGGATTGCGCATCGCGTCCGCATAGGCATCGCGGACGGAATCGTAACCGTCGAACCCGAGCTGCTTGGCCAGCCGCATCATGGTCGACGGCTGAACGCCGGCCCGGCGGGCCTGTTCGCGCATGGACAGAAGCGCGACGTCGCGCGGATTGTCGATGACGAACCGCGCGGCTTTCCTGACCTCGGCGGAGAAACCTTCGAAGGACCCGATGATCTGATCTGCGAGCGGCGGTGTTTCCATGGACCGGATCCTAGCGGCATTTTTTTGCAAGTTGCAACATTTGTTTCATCTCTGATATTTGAGAAACAAATGAATTGCTCAGGACTTCCCAAATGACGGAACCATCCGCACTCCCCGACGTGGCGATCGCGGTCGCCCCCAATGGCGGGCGCAAGACCAAGGCAGATCATCCCGCAATCCCGCTGACGCCTTCGGAACTCGCACGAACCGCCCAGGCCTGTCTCGACGCCGGCGCAGCGATGATCCATGTCCATGTGCGCAAGGCCGACGGAAGTCATCTCCTGGACGCGGGAGCCTACAGGGACGTGATCGAGGCGATCCGGATGTCGACCGGGGACAGGTTGCTGGTCCAGATCACCAGCGAGGCGCTCGGCATCTATTCTCCGGCGGAGCAGATCGCGGTGATCAGGGAGTGCCGGCCGGAAGCCGTTTCCCTGGCCTTGCGCGAGCTTGTCGCCGCCGACGACGATTTGCCTGCCTTCCTCGATCTCCTGGTGTGGATGAAGCGGGAAAATGTCCTGCCTCAGATCATTCTCTACGCCCCCGACGAAGCCCGGCGCCTTGCCGCTCTGCGCGACCGCGGCGACTTGCCGTTCCGGGACATTCCTGTGCTCTACGTGCTCGGCCGCTACACGGCCGGCCAGACGTCGGCGCCCACCGACCTCCTGCCGTTCCTGAATAGCGGGCAGCCGGTTTTTTCCCATTGGTCGGTCTGCGCCTTCGGCCGGCACGAGACAGCCTGCCTGACCACCGCGGCGCTGTTCGGCGGGAACGTGCGCACGGGCTTTGAAAACAATACCCGGCTTCCGGACGGCCGGGAGGCTGCCTCGAACGAAGCGCTGGTCGAAATCGTGGCCGGAGCGCTCGCAAGCTGCGGCATCGGCCTGGCCGATGCCGGCAACCTGCGCTCCGCCGTCCTTGCCGCGCTCGGATAAAATCCGGAGCCTTTTTCCTCGGCAATTCCACACACGCCGGCCCGGCAGACGTCAACTTCTGCTTGCCGATGCCCTCCGCGCTATACCGGAGGCTTTATCACAATATCGTTCCCTGTACCGGCCACGCTTGCCCGACATCCGCGAGCCGGCAATGCCCCGGTTCCGGAACCGCTGCCGCAGAACAGCCGACATGATCTTGATTTCACGGACCTTCCGGACGTCGGAACGCTGTCCGAGGGTGTCCTTCGCCGAGGCGGGACGGCCTGCCTGAGCGCCTCCTCCGGGGCTGCCGCTTCGTTGCACGGGTTTCGCTCGTCTTGTAGACTGGCCGTTTGTGGAGGGATCCCCATGATGCGGCAGTTCGCCTGCCTGATCGGCGTGGTGTGTGTCCTGCAAGCAGCCCACGCCGGACCGTTGTTCGACGCCGCGGAGCAAGGTGATGTTGCCGCGGTGAAAGAACTGCTGGAAAATGGCGCCCCGGTTGAAAACCGTGGCCGCGACGACGCTACGGCGCTGATCGCCTCGGCTTTGAACGGCAACTACGAAGTCGCGGAAATACTGGTTGAGGCGGGCGCCGGCATCATGGCCCGCAATAGCGGTGGGTACACCGCGCTGCACGCGGCCGCCTACGGCGGTCACACGGACATCGTGCGCCTTCTGCTGGACCACGGCGCTGTGCTTGATGACAGGCAGAACCGGGCAGGTCAGACCCCGCTGTATATGGCCGCGGAGGAAAACCGCATCGAAACGGCAAAACTGCTGCTCGCCGAAGGCGCCGATCCGATGGCAGTCGGCAGCCACGGCTTCAGCATACTGACCCAGACATGGGCGAAAAAGCGCATGGAGATGGTCGCCCTGCTGAAGCAGCACGGCGCAACCTGCCAACCGGCCGGGATACTGGGCAGCGAGGAATATTATCGCAGCTGCGTCGCGGCCGGGCAATGAATGGAGGTTTGAAGATGCGGACTGTCACCGTAGCCACCTGCCTGGTCTGCCTGGCGCTTCCCGGCGCCGCGCTGGCCGGCGGTGCGGTCAACACCGGCCCCTTCGGCGGTGTGGCCATCAAGGGATACGATACCGTCGCCTATTTCACCGAGCACCGGGCGATGAAGGGATCCAGCGACTTTTCCTATGAATGGCTCGGTACGCCCTGGTATTTCGCCAACAACCGCCACCGCGATCTCTTCATGGCCGACCCGGTCAGATATGCGCCGCAGTATGGTGGATACTGTACGCTCGGCGTTGGCGTTGACGGCCACGCTTCGGAGAACATCGATCCGGAACGGGCGTGGCGGATCATCGATGGCAAGCTTTATTTCGTTTACGACCCCACCTATGCGGAGGAACTGGACGGACCGGCGAAAAAGGAATGGCTGGCCAAGGCCGACGCCCATTGGCCGGAACTGAAGCAGAAGCTGGACAGGCAGTTGACGAACTGAGGAACGGGAAAAGGGTCAGTTCCGCGGCGTGAAATTGAACACCATATTGCCGTTCACGTATGTGTAGGCATAACGGGTGCCTGCCGACGGCTCAGGTGCACGGTATACCTGCCCGCACACCGCGCGGGCGAGCGACAAGGCCTGATATTGCACACACAGCCTGTCCCCCGAAACAAACGCTTTCCCCGTGGCAAATAGGGTTGCCGTCCGGATCGCGAGGACACCTTCGGTGGAGATCTGCAGAAACCCGGGCCCGACGCCGTCCAGGTTTCCGCTCCAGCTCCGTCCGATCGCGATCTGTTCTATTTCTTCACCGCTCAGGGCCTTGCGCGATCCTGGCCTGAACGCGAACGGCCACTTCTGTACGCCGGCGCGGGTCATGGCGTCCAGAATATGCTCAAGATCCTCGCTTCGCCGGAAGTGGGCCATATTCACCCGGTAAAGTTCCACGCTCGCGTTTGGCCCGACCCGGTTTGCATCCTCGGCGGCTTTTCTTGCCAGATCCTTTTGCCCGGCTTCCTCGTAGGCGGCGGCAAGAATGGCCTGATAATCGTCCAGGCCCGAGGAAACGTCGCGAACGGCTTCCAGAACGTCAACCGCACGCTGTGCCTTCCCCTCCAGGATATAGGACATCGCCGCGACCTGCCGCGCATTGGTCCTGAGGCGCGGGTTCAGCTTCAGAGCCGTCTCGAATTCGACGATGGCTTCCTTGTGCCTGCCGCCGAAGGTGTGCACGAAGCCGAGCGCGACATGCGCTTCGGCTTCGCCGGGCGCCATGGTGACGGCCTGCCGGGCGGACTCCAGCGCCTGTTCGTAACGCCCGTCCACGGTCTGCAACTCGGCGAGCACCGCAAACGGCAGTGCGGCTTCCGGGTCGAGCCTCAACGCGCGCCCGGCGTGTTCGTAGGCCAGCTTGCGGGCGATCGGGAACGCCAGAATGTCATCATAGTCCTGGCGCATGACAAATGCTTCCACTCGCGCCTGCGCGGCATAGGCGCGAGCGAAGGACGGGTCCAGGGACGTTGCCTTGTCATAAAGCTGCAGGGCTTCCTTGAGCCGTGGCCGCAACCCGCTCCGTGCGGCGTCTTCGGCGCGCAGGTAATTGTCGTATGCTTCCAGGTCATGTGTCGGCAGTTGCTTGACCCTTTGCAGCTCCGTGGGCGAAAGCTGGACGGCGAGACTGTCGACGATATGGTCGATCACCTCGTCCTGGACTGCAAACATGTCTTCGGATCTGCGGTCGACCCGGTCCGCCCAGAGACTTTCGCCGGTTCGGCTGTCAATCAGCTGCGCATTGACGCGCACCTGCCCCGCCATGCGCCGGACACTGCCTTCCAGAACGTATCGCACGCCGAGTTCGCGGGCCACGGCGCGCGTGTCCACCGGGCGGTCCTTGTAGGAAAAAGCCGTATTGCGCGAGATGACGAGCAGGCCCGATATCTTCGAAAGATCGGTAATCAGGTCGCTCGTAAGTCCGTCGGCGAAATAATTGTCCTTTTCGGTGGCGTCGAGATTCTCGAAGGGCAAGACCACGAGCGACGGCTGTTCCGCTGCGGCAACGCTCTCCTGCGCGGGCTCTTCTCCGGATGGCGGCTTCTGAAAAAGCTGCCAGGAGAGAAGTCCGCCTGCGAGCACGGCCAGGGCCGCGGCGCCCAACGCAACGTGCCGGATACCGAGCCGCCTGCGCGGTGCGCCGGTGCCAGAGCTGGTGTCGCCCTTGTCGGCAATCCGGTACACCATGATGGGTTCGGGAATGTTCTTCACATGCCGGAGGCCGGCCTCCACGAAGTCCTTGCTGACCTTGCCGTGGGTATATTCATAAACCTCCCGCGACACGCAGATCCCGCCCGGCTCGGCGAGCGGTTCGAGGCGCGAGGCAACGTTCACGCCTTCGCCGTAGATATCGTCGCTCTCGATGATCAGGTCGCCGATGTTGACGCCGATGCGCAGCCTGATGTGGTGCTCGTCCGGCAGACCAAGATTGTTTTTCTCCGTTGCCGCCTGGATGCCGATGGCGCATTCCACCGCATCGATCACACTCGGAAATTCCGCCAGAAGACCGTCCCCGACAAGCTTGACGACACGCCCATGCTGTCCGGCGATCAGGGGCTCCACAATTTTAGACCGCAACTCCGTCAGGCGCTCGTAGGTCCCGACTTCGTCGTCGGCCATCATCCTGCTGTAGCCGACCACATCGGCAGCAAGTATGGCGGCAAGGCGGCGTTCCATTTCCTTGCTCCTCCCGATGACAGATTAGCAGGAGCAGGTGAATTCGGTAATTACGATGTTGCATCGCGTTGATCTTGCCACTTTACCAATGCCGGGCCGGCATGCCGCGCCTTACCAGAAGCCCCGGTGGCCGTCGGCGACTTCTTCTTCAAGTTCCGTGAAGGGACCGCGTGTCTCGACCTGCCGCTGCCCGGCGCGGAAAACATGCTCGCAGGGCAGGTCCAGCGTCAGGTTCTCGGGATTGTCGCCGGTGAGAACCGCGAGACGCTTTTCGGTCATCCCGTAGACGACCGTGCCGATGCCCGCCCAGTAACTCGCGCCCGCGCACATGCAGCAGGGTTCCACCGACGTATAGAGCGTGCATCGGGCCAGAAATTCGGGCGTGTATTTGCGACTGGCTTCCCGGACGACATTCAGTTCGGCATGACCGACGCCCTTGTCGGCCTGGAAAGTGTTGCCGCTACGCAGCAGGATTGTGCCGTCCGGTCCGGCCAAAAGGGCTCCGAAGGGATGATTGCCTTCTTTCCGGCTGTCTTTTGCAATCCGGATTGTTTCCCGCAAGAGTTCCAGGTCGTTTGCCATGATTTCCGCCTCCGTGTTTCGTCGAGGGGGACAGTCTAGGTCATCACCAAAGAGCAAAAAACTTGAACTAATCGACTTCTACGCTCTAAAATTTAGCGCACCAAGAACGGATCGGAATCTTGCCTGAATTTTCTCGAGAGCTTTATTCCTTTGTTGAAATCGCGCGCGAGCGGTCCATCCGCAAGGCCGCGGACAAGCTGAACATTGCCTCCTCTGCCCTCAGCCGGCAGATGCGCCTTCTGGAAAGCGATGTCGGCGTGCAGCTTTTCAGCCGCCGAATCAAAGGCGTGGAACTGACCGACCAGGGCCGCATCTTTCTGAAGCAGGCCGAGGCCTGGCTCGAACAGGGCAATCGGCTTCGGGCCGACCTGTCAAGGGCATCCGCGGGAGGGGAGAAAGTCTTCCGGATCGGCGCCATGGAATGCCTGGCGCGCTCGCTTGTTCCCGAACTCGCGCACCGGGTCAGGGAGGAATGCAAGACTGACCGGACCGAAGCGAAGATCGGCGGCACCTCAGCCCTGACCGACGCCTTGCGGGAAAACGCGCTTGATCTCATCGTCGCCTTCAATGTGCTTCACAGCCAGGATGTCCGGGTGGTCTCGGAAGTACCGTCCCGGATCGGCATGGTCTACAGTCCCGCGCTCTGCGAGATAACGGAAGACAAGGTGCGGATCTCCCAATGCCTCGACTGGCCGATCTGCCTGTTCGACGAAAGCTTTTCCCTTTACACCAGGCTGCACGCGGAAATCCTGAAACAGCGCAAGAGCGCCCAGATCCTTGCGAGCAGCAATTCCGTCGGCGTCATCCGCGAGATGGTTGCCCGCGGTGAATGCGTGAGCATCCTGTCCTGGTTCGATGTCCGCGCCGACGTTCTGGCCGGACGCGTCCGTTTCGTGCCGCTGCAGGACAAGCGTCTCGTCGAGCGTCTTTGCATCTGCGTGTCCGGAACGCGCCCTTTCGACAGGGATCTTGCCTTCGCCGCCCGCCAGGCCCGGAAGATCGTCGATGACCTCGCGGTGATCGGGACCGCTCGCCCGGAAACCGCTGACAATCCGGGCAGGTGATGTCAGAATAAATTTTTGCGAAAGCTCACGGGAGGCCCTGCCGTGGAACGCAGGCTCGCTGCCATACTGGCTGCCGACGTCGTCGGCTACACGCGCCTCATGGGAGCAGACGAGACCGGCGTGCTGGCCACGCTCCAGGCCCTGCGGGCGGAGGTGATCGATCCGCTGATCCGCGAGCACAACGGCCGTATCGTCAAGCTGATGGGCGACGGCACGCTGGTCGAGTTCCACTCCGTTGTCGACGCCGTTACCTGTGCGTCGAAACTTCAGCAGTCCCTGGCAAGCCGCAACAAGGCGTTGAGCACGGATAAACAGCTCGTGCTGAGGATCGGGATCAATCTCGGCGATGTTATTGTCGATGGTTCCGATCTCTACGGCGACGGCGTCAATGTGGCCGCAAGGCTGGAATCGATTGCCGAGCCCGGCAGCATCTACGTCTCGCAGACCGTCAGAAACCACAGCGTCGGCAAGGCGCCGGTGTCATTTGAATTTCTGGGGGAACGGCACCTCAAGAACGTTTCCGGCCCGGTTCGTGTCTATCGCGTCGACACGGAAGGTACCACCCGTGCTCCCCGGCGCGACAGGCGTTACCGCCCGCTGATCGCAGCGGGCGTGGTTGCCGCGCTGGCGCTTGCCGGCACCGTTGCCTGGGAAATGGCCTTCCGGACGCCGCCAGCCGGTCGCGCGGCCTTCGACGAGGCCGAAGCTCTTGCCTTGCCTTCGGGGCCGACCTTGGCCGTGCTCCCTTTCGAAAACCTCAGCGGGGATCCCGCGCAGGCCTATCTCGGCGACGGTCTGAGCGAAGACGCGATTGTCGAACTCGGGCGGTTCCGCGATCTCAATGTCCTCTCGCGCCAATCGACGGCCGCCTACCGGGACAAGGCGTTCGACGTACGCGAGATCGGAAAGGCCCTTGGTGCGGACTATGTGCTGGAAGGGAGTGTCCGCAAGACCGGCGACCGTTTGCGTGTGACGGCTCGCCTGAACGATGCGTCCACGGGCACGCAGGTCTGGGCAGGGGCCTTCAACGAAATTCTCACGGCGGCGAATTTGTTTGACGTTCAAATTCGCATCACCGAACAGGTCGTGTCGGAAATCGCGGATTCCGGCGGCGCAATCAAGCGTATCGACGCACGCCGGGCAAGAACCAAACCGCCCGAGCAGCTCACATCCTACGAATGCTCGATGCAGCAGTGGCAGTTTTTCGACGATCCGGCCCTGCAAAGGCGCGTGCATGACTGCATTCTCCGCGTGGTCGAGGACGAGCCGGACTATTGGCGCGGCTGGACCCAGCTCGCCGAAGCGCTTCGTACCGAACACATGCTGTTCACGAACTACTATGAGGGGACCCCGGCCGAAAAGCTCCAGCGGGCACTGGACGCCGCCCGGCGGGCCGTTGCGCTCAATCCGGAATCGCCGCGCGCCTTCTTCATCCTGGGTCATATTCTCCTGCTGAAGGGGGACCGGGAAGGGTTTTACGATGCTGCGGAAATTGCGCTTTCCCTCGGCGGCGATCGAAGGATCGAGGGTCAGATCGGATACTGGTTCGTCTGGACCGGCCGTCTTGAACTGGGCGCCGCCCTTCTTCGCCGCACGATCGAGCTCAACCCGAGCCAGACCCAGGAAACCTGGTTTCGCGGCCTTGCGGACTACCATTTCGTCAAGGGTGACTACGAAGAAGCTCTGAAGAGTTTCCGCAAACGCGCGCAGCCGGACAATTGGTGGTCGGTCGCGCTGGAACTGGCGATCCTGACGAAACTCGGTCGAACGGAAGAAGCCAGAGCAGCCCGAGACCATCTCTACGAGCTCCGCCCCGGCATCACGATAGCCGACATCGTGTGGTCCTATCGGCGCTTCCAGCGCCCGGACGCGCAAAGTGCCGGCTACGTCGAGGCCTTCCGGGCCGCGGGACTTGCCGAAGGCAACTACAGTCCACTGGAGATAGGGCAGAACGGCTAGCGGAGCTTTCACGCTCGCCGAAAGCCAAAAACAACAAAAGCCGCGGAGAACCGCGGCTTTTGTTTATTTAGAATTTGGAGCGGGCGAAGGGATTCGAACCCTCGACCCCAACCTTGGCAAGGTTGTGCTCTACCCCTGAGCTACACCCGCATAGTGTCCCGGTCCGCGGCGGCGACCGCCTCGGCGTCGGTGGCGCAGTATATGAACTATGCTGAGAAGGATTGCAACACCGAATTTTCAGAAAAATTTCCGGCTCGTATTCTGTGGATTTCCTGTGAGGCAAAGTTCTGGCAATCGCAGAATTCCGCCGCTTTTAGAGTGACTTTACCCTTGTGGCGGCATAGGAAAACGCGCTAGACAGCGCCAAGGATCAAAATTTTCAGGAAAAAACATGCCGGCATCCCGCGACGATTTGATGACCTTCCTGTCGGAACTCGGCATCGAGGTCTCCACGGTCGATCATCCCCCTGTCTTCACCGTTGCGGAGTCCGGCGACCTGCATGACAGGATCCCCGGCGGGCACACGAAAAACCTTTTCGTGAAGGACAAGAAGGGCCGCCTGTTCCTGATAGTGGCCCTGCACGATGCCGACATCGACCTGAAGCAGGTTCACCAGATCGTCGGCGGCCAGGGACGGGTCTCCTTCGGCAACGCGGACCTTCTGATGGAGGTGCTGGGCGTGGAGCCGGGGTCGGTCACGCCGTTTTCCCTCATCAACGACCGCGATTCCCGGCGGGTTACGCCTGTTTTCGATACCGCCATGATGCAGCATGCGATTTTGAACTATCATCCGTTGAAGAATGATGCGACCACGTCCATTGCGGCGGATGACCTGCTGAAGTTCGCCAAAGCCTGCGGCCATTCGCCGTTGGTTCTGGCGGTCAGCGAGGAGGCCAAGGCAGCGGCCCTTTAGGACGCGGCTTTAGGACCGGCCGCCCGGGACGGCCCCGGCCCTTCCGCCGGTGCGGTCCGGCATTTGAATTTCAGGGTCTGCCGCTCCATGTTAGGGGCCAAATCGATCCTTCTTGAAACGTAATCAGCAAGGCCAGGCTGCGCCGAGCACCGGCCGGTAGAAATGAGGCGGGCACATGAGCAACGGCAACTACAGCATGGGCGGCCAGATCGGCGGCGGCTTTGGCGCCAGCATGGGCGGGGGCTACGGCGGCGGCGGCGGAAATGGCGGTGGCAACGGCGGTGATGCCCCGGGCACCGGCAGTCTTGTCTTCGACGTAACCACGCAGACATTCATGACCGACGTCATCGACGCCTCCCGCAACCAGACGATTCTGGTCGACTTCTGGGCGCCCTGGTGCGGCCCCTGCAAGCAGCTGACACCGATCATCGAGGCGGCCGTGAAGGCCGCCGGCGGCCGGGTCAAGCTTGCCAAGATGAACATCGACGATCACCCCGAAGTCGCCGGTCAGATGGGCATCCAGTCGATTCCCGCCGTGGTCGCCTTCAAGGATGGCCAGCCGGTGGACGGCTTCATGGGTGCGCAGCAGGAAAGCCAGGTCAAGGCCTTCATCGAAAAGGTTGCAGGCCCGGCTCCCGTCAGCCAGGCCGATGCCTATCTGGAACAGGCCCAGGAGCTGCTGGCGGCGAAGGATTATTCGCAGGCCGCCCAGCTCTTCGGCGCCGTCATGCAGATGGAACCGGACAACGTGAAGGCAGTCGCCGGCCTCGCGCAGTGCTACCTGGGCGCGGACGACCTGGAGCGGGCCGGGCAGGCGCTGGAACTGGTTGCCGAGGACAAACGCACGGACGAAGCCTATGTGGCCGCCAGGGCCGCCCTGGAGCTTGCCGGACAGGCCGCCGCACTCGGCGATCTCGCCGACCTGCAGGATCGCATCGAAAAGGATCCGCTGGATCATCAGGCGCGCTTCGACCTGGCGCTCGGCCTCAACGGCAAGGGCGACAAGAACGGCGCCGTCGACCAGCTCATCGAGATCGTCCGCCGTGACCGGGAATGGAACGAGGACGGCGCGCGCAAGCAGTTGCTGCAATTCTTCGAAGCCTGGGGCTTCAAGGACGCGGCCAGTGCCTACGGCCGCAAGAAGCTGTCCTCCGTGCTGTTTTCTTGACGATTATCCGGAGTGACACACATTAATCGAGATCAGTGCCTGCTCCCTTGGGGCCGTGCGCCGACCGGAAAACGAATATGACGTAGGCAGGAAATGCAGGCGGGAAATGCGATTTACGAGACGATTGCGGACCTTCCGCCGGTCCTGCCTGTGTTTCCGCTGTCCGGTGTCCTCCTGCTGCCCAGAACCCAGTTGCCGCTGAACATTTTCGAACAGCGCTACATCGACATGGTGGATACCGCCCTGGCGGGAAACAGGCTGATCGGCATGGTGCAACCCTCGCCCGACAGGTTCTCCGACGATCCGGAAGATCCACGGCTTGCGAGTGTCGGCTGCGTCGGCCGGCTGACCAGTTTCCAGGAAACGGGGGATGGCCGCTACCTGATCACCCTTCAGGGCATCACGCGTTTCGCGCTGGGCAGGGAAATGAAGACCTACGCCCGGTTCCGGCAGGTCGAATGCGACTTCGCGGCTTTTTCGCACGACCTCAAGTGCGGTGAGGGCGAGGAGGAAGTCGACCGCAACGGGTTGCTCAAGACCTTGCGGAATTATCTGGACGCCAACAACCTGGAAGCCGACTGGCAGAGCGTTTCGGAAGCCGAGACGGAAGTGCTCGTCAACGCGCTTTGCATGATGTGCCCCTACGGCCCGCAGGAAAAGCAGGCCCTTCTGGAGGCTCGCGACCTGAAGACCCGCGCCGAAACCCTGATCGCCATCACGGAAATGGATCTGGCGAGATCCCAGAACGATGGCGGCTCAACCCTGCAGTGACCCGCCCTGACCGGGGCCCGCAGCGACATACGAAAGACCAGACTGATGAATGAAGCCGCCGACCAACGCCCCGTCGACCGGAAACTCCTGGAACTGCTCGTCTGCCCCGTGACCAAGGCGGCGCTCGAATATGACGCCAAGGCGCAGGAACTGATCTCCCGCAGCGCCAAGCTCGCCTACCCGATCCGCAACGGCATCCCTATCATGCTGCCGGACGAGGCGCGCAAGCTGGAAGACTGAGGAACGGTTCAAAAACAAAACCCGGGTTACTCGCCCGGGTTTTTCCATGCCTACATTCCGTAGCTGAGCCGCGCGATGAAGTTCTGCAGGAACATGATGATCAACAGCAGGATCACCGGCGAAATGTCGATCCCGCCAAGATCCGGCAGGAAGCGCCGGATCGGCCTCAGCGCCGGCTCGGTCAGATTGTAGAGCAGCCGGCCGATGGTGTTGATGACCTGATTATGCGCATTGACGATGTTGAAGGCATAGAGCCAGGAGAAAATCGCGCTTGCGATGATCACCATCGAATAAATGTAGAGAGCCGTACCCACGACATCCAGCAACGATCCGAATAGAGCGCTCATGTGTCATCCCAGTGCCAAGTTTCAAGACTGTGGTTTCATGTAGCCTTCCGAAAGGCAGGCCGCAAGCCAGTGCGCTCCTTTGACCCGAATTGTTTGTCCTGAACATGTTCGAATTTCCCAGGATCCGGGCTGCGATGCTGAAATGCAACAGTTTTCCAAAACCCGGATTCCTTAGGCTTTGAGTAAGGCACAACCGTGGTATCTTGCGGCCAATGGATTTCCAGGGGATGTGGGTTTTATGTACAAACTGTTGTCGCGTGCCGCACTGGCGGTCGCCCTGAGCGCTGTTTCCGGTGCGGCCATGGCCGAAAGCGGCCAGATTTCCGAAAAGGATTTCACCAAGCAGTTCGTGATCGACATCGGCGCGGGGGCCATGCTCCAGCCGCGCTACGAAGCTTCCGATTCCTACCTTATCTACCCGTTCCCGATCATTTCAGTCGGCCGCTTCTACTTCCCCGGTCTGGGTCAGGTGGTCGACGGCCGCCGCAAGAGCGGCGTGTTCTTCTACCCGTCCTTTAACTTCATCGGCGAGCGCAAGGCCAGCGACAGCACGGAGCTGACAGGAACCGACACGGTCGATTGGGCGATTGAAGCCGGTCTTGGCGGCGGTTTCCGCGCCCACTATTTCCGGGCTTTCGCTGAACTGCGCCAGGGTTTCAACGGCCACAGCGGCCAGGTCGGCCAGCTTGGTGTCGACGCGATCGTCTATCCGCACGAAAAATGGGAACTGAGCTTCGGTCCGCGTGCCGATTTCGCGTCCGAAGACTACATGGACACCTATTTCGGCGTGACGGCGGCGGAAGCTGCTGCCAGCGGCGGCAACCTCACGGCCTACGACCCCGGCGCCGGTTTCAAGAGCCTTGGTCTGGCGGCCCGCGCCAGCTACGACTGGAACGACGATTTCCGCCTGCACATTCAGGGCGGCTACAACCGGCTGATCGGCGACGCAGCGGACAGCCCGATCGCGGATGCCGGCAGCAAGGATCAGTTCAGCATCGGCGTCGGCGTCACCTACCGTTTCGCCTTCGACGTTTTCAACTGAGAAACCAGGGTCGCGCGCTCCGGAAAACCGGAGTGCGGGCCCCTCGAATCGCATCCGGCGATTCTTCCGGGCCGCGTCAGCCCCTATTGATAGGTGCATTCGACCAGGGTGATCCCCTTGGGGAGTTTCGTGTTTTCGTCACCGCAGGCATCGATGACCCGGCTCGGATCGAGGTTCTTGGCGCCGGTCAGGTCTGCGCCGGACAGATGCGTCCGGCGGAGCAGCGCGCCGTCGAAATCAACACCCGTCAGATTGGCCCCGGTCAGGTCCGCACTGACGAGCCGGGCCCCGGTCAGGTCCGCGCCGGAAAAATCCGCATTACGAGCCATCACCCGGTCCAGCTTGCTCTGGCGCAGACGCGCGCCCTGAAACTTCGCACCCACCAGGTTCGCCCGCTCCAGATTCGCATCGTCCATCTTCGCGCCCTTGAAAGAGGCGTCCTTCAATTCGGCGCGGCTTAGCGCCGCATTTCGGATATCCGCCTCGTCGAAGATGGCTGCCTCGGCGATGACGGTAGCGAGATCGGCGTCCCGAAGGTCGACGCCGGTAAGGTTTGCGTTGTTCAGAACGGCCTTTTCAAGATCTACCGATCGCATCGAGGCATCGGAAAAATTGCTGCCGGTGAAATTCGCACGCTCCGCCTCGGTCCTGCGGAAGTCGGCGCCGCGGAAATCGGCATGGGTCAGCACCGCTTCCTTCAGATCCACTTCCCTGAGATTGGCCCGGCTGAAATCGGCCTTTTCAATTCTCAGCCCGCGAAGACCGGCAAGCTTCAGGTTGCAGCGCGGGCACCCGCCGTTCTTGGTGATTTCCGCCATGCGTGCCTCGTCGTTGTCGGCGAGGGCCTGACCTGACACGGCCACGACGCTCAACGCTCCGAGGAAACCTGCCAACAACCGGCCAACCTTATCGCTCATCACCCATCCCTTTTTTCATATCTACCGTCTGAAATAGGTCTTCAAAACGGCAGTTTAAGGTCCGTTTCTATCAAGAATTTCAATTTTACGGGAAAGATTTGTGATCCCTGCCCTGTCGGTGGGGACATTTGCCCTGCACGGCATCCGGCGGAGGGTGGTGGGAGGGAAGAAGCGGGCGGGGTCGCAGGTGCCCGCTTCTTCCATCCACTTTCGCTGACGACGCACAACCTGACAATCAGCGTGCCAATTCAATCGCAAAAGCCTTGCCAATTTGTTTTCAGCTGATTTTTTCCAGATCTGGAGTTCCGGGCAGGTCAAAACACAACATGCTGATTCCGTTTAGGAATTCTTCACGTTCCCTGCATTGCAATCTGCAAGGCCGAATGCGAACGTGGCAAACAGAACGTTAACGGAAGGCCACTCGGGATCCTGGTTGCCGGCAAGCACCGACAAACGCCTCCGCCCGCTGGAAGGCCCGCCCGGAGGAAGGCCGAAGGTCCGTTCGAAGCACGTGCCCGCAAAGGCTGTTAGGTGGACCTTGTGATTGCCCCCCGTCTTTCGCCGCTTCGCTGCGCTCCGCGTCTCAAGATGAGGTGTGCGTCCGGAACAAGGTCGTCATTCTCGGTCCGAAGCACTCGGCTTCATGAAAATTCTTGCCTGAGATCGATCGTCGAGCGCTTGCCGATGTCGTCATAGTGCTTGTCGAGCCAGTCCCGCGCAGTCCTGCGACCGATGTCGCGCAGTTCGGTCAGGAAGGCCCATTCCGCATTCATCTTCGACGATGCCTGCAGCGGCTTCAGTTCGGTGGCGGATATCCGGTGCATATGTACCTTCATGTAGTCCTCGCGGGAGAGCTTGCCCTCCTCGATCAGCCGCGTAACGAAGTCGATGGCTCTCAACTCCCGCAGCAGCGTGGAATTGAAGGTGATCTCGTTGAGGCGGTTGACGATTTCCCTCGCCGATTTCGGCACCTCGCGGCGTTCCACCGGGTTGATCTGGATGAGCACCACGTCGGGCGTCTCGGTCTCGTAGAAGAGCGGGTAGAGCGGCGGATTGCCCATGAAGCCGCCGTCCCAATAGGGTTCCCCGTCGATCTCGACCGCCTGGTAGAGCTGCGGCAGGCAGGCCGAGGCCATGACGGCGTCGAGCGTGACTTCCTTCTGGCTGAACACCCGGATCTTGCCTGTAAAGACGTTGGTCGCCGCGATGAACAGCTTCAGGCTGTGGCAGTTGTGAACGCTTTCGAAGTCGACGATACGGCCGACCACGTCCCGCAACGGGTTGATGTTGAGCGGGTTGAACTCGTAGGGCGAGGCAAAACGGGACAGGATGTCGAAATAGAGATAGCTCGGGGAATAATCGAGGCTCCACTGCCCCAGGAACATCTCCAGCGGCGAGCGCCGGATCGGACTGAAGCGGGCCTCGTCGCTGACTTCCCGCCAGAAAGCCTCCAGCAATTCGCGGGCGCCGTCCTCGCCGCCCGCCTGCAGGCCGCTCGCCAGAACCACGGCGTTCATGGCGCCCGCGGAAGTGCCGGAGACGCCGTCGATGGTGAACCGGCTGTCTTCCAGAAACCAGTCCAGCACGCCCCAGGTGAAGGCGCCATGCGCGCCTCCGCCCTGGAGCGCCAGGTTGATCTTCTTCGGTCCGGCCACGGCGGATGTTCCTCGCGACAGGATTATTGAGCCGTCCAGCCGCCGTCGATGGGCAGGATGGATCCGGTGATGGAAGAAGCCGTGTCGGAGCACAGGAACACGGCGTAGCCGGCAACCTGCTCGATGGTCACGAACTTCTTGGTCGGCTGGGCCGCCAGCATGACGTCGTTCTTGACCTGCTCCTCGGTCATGTTGCGCGCCTTCATCGTGTCCGGGATCTGCCGCTCCACCAGCGGCGTCCAGACATAGCCCGGGCAGATGGCATTGACGGTGATGCCCTGCTGGGCCACTTCCAGCGCGACCGTCTTGGTGAGGCCGGCGATGCCGTGCTTGGCCGCCACATAGGCGGATTTATAGGGCGAGGCCACCAGCGCATGGGCGGATGCCGTGTTGATGATCCGGCCCCAGCCGTTCTTCTTCATGCCCGGCAGCACGGCCCGGGTCGCGTGGAAGGCCGAGGTAAGGTTGATCGCGATGATCGCGTCCCACTTGTCGATCGGGAACTCGTCGACCGGCGAGACGAACTGGATGCCGGCGTTGTTGACGAGAATGTCGACCGAGCCGAATTCCTTTTCCGCATCCGCGATCATGCCGGCGATCTCCTCGCCCTTCAGCATGTTGGCCGGGGAATAGACGCAGCGCACGCCGAAATCCGCCTCGATGGCCGCACGGGCCCGTTCGATCTCCTCCGCATCGCCGAGGCCGTTGATGACGACATTGGCCCCCTTTTCCGCAAAGGCGCGAGCGCACCCGAGCCCGATCCCGGAGGTGGAACCGGTGACGACGGCGGTTTTGTTGGCAAGCATTCTCGAACTCCCAGGAACTGGAGCGGTCTTCCACGGATTGAGCTGCGGAGCTCAATCTTCCCGGCGAATCCCGCCCACGCTTCAAAATGGTTCAGGCAAAGAGCCCGTCTCTGACTGGCCGCACTCGGGAGCCAATCGGACCGACCGTTGCCTGTATGAATTTCGGCACAACATTTGACCAGTTATCACCGCACCGCAACATCGGAATGATCAAAAATGAAGATCTGGCGGCCCACACCAGATTTTTCGGCCCTGGCCATGGCTTGGATATGCCGGTTGAGAAAGGTGCCCGCCGTAGTGTGGATCTGTGACGGCGCTCGCTTCGACGGACATGTGTTCGGCACTTGAAGCAAACCGGTCGCATGCAGATTCAGTTTTATTGCATTTTTAAATTTCAATTCTGTATACAAGAATTTTGACATCGCATGCTAAATACGTCACCCTACGTACGCTCGTTTATGGTGCGAGCCTTAGGGAGGAGTTCTTATGCTTGCAAAATCAATACGTTTGCTTGGCGCGGCGTCGGTCGCAGCCCTGGCCTGGGCCGGAACGTCAGACGCCAAAATTGTCAATTTCAGAGTCATCGAGACACAGACCCCCGCATTCGAGGGCGCCAGCTTCGATGAAGCCGGCAGCTATGAAAGGATCGATGCCGTTGCCGAATTCGCGATCGATCCCCATTCGGATCGAGGGCGCAGTATTGTCGACCTCGACAAGGCGCCGACCGACGAAAACGGCATGGTGCGTTTTTCGACCGAGGTCACCATCCTGCGCCCCGTCGACGAGGCGAAGGGGTCCGGCGTCCTGTTCTACGACGTTCCGAACCGCGGCAGAAATCTTGCTTTCATGCTGATGAACTTCGCAAAATCAGTGAAACTGCCCGAAACGATGGAAGATGCAGGCGACGGCTATTTGATGCGCGAAGGCTACACCATCGTTTGGAGCGGATGGCAGTTCGATGCGCCCGGCGACCTCATGAACATCTCGCTGCCGGTCCTTCCGGACGTGACCGGAATGTCGCGGGAAGAGTTCGTTTTCGACAAGGCCGAAGATGTCACCGTGGCCAAACTCACCTATCCTGCCATCGATCTCGACCCTGAAAAAGCGACGTTGACCGTGCGCCGTACGCCTGAGGATCCGCGGACGGTGGCGCCTGGTTTGTCGTTCAAGTATCTTTCCCCCACCGAGATCGAGATCTCGCGGCCGGATGGACTGGACGCAGGCGCCATCTATGAATTCACTTATCCGGCAAAGGGTGCCGTACCGGCGGGATTGGGTTTTGCCGCAACCAGTGACCTGATATCCTATTTGCGCGGCAATCCCGGACATGACGCGGAGCCTGTCCTCACAGGCATCAACCACACCATCGGCCTTGGCATTTCACAGTCAGGGCGTTTCCTGCGCGATTTCATCTATCAGGGTTTCAACGCCGACGAACAGGGCGCACGGGTTTTCGACGGCGCAATCCCCCACATTGCCGGTTCGCGGAAAACCTTTACCAACTATCGCCTGGCGCAACCCGGACGGTACTCGCGCCAGCATGAGGATCACGATTTTCCCGGCGACCAGTTCCCCTTCAGCTACGCCGAGACCACGGACCCCCTGAGCGGACAGAGCGGCAGCATTCTTTCAGCCTGCTCGGCTAATGGCAGCTGCCCGAAGATCATGCAGACGGACACTTCGACCGAATTTTGGCAGGCGCGGGCCGCACTCGTTTCGACATCGCCGACAGGAGAAGCGCTGACCATGCCGGACAACGTGCGCCTCTATTTCCTGGCAGGCCTTCCTCACTTCACGAGTTGGGGATCCAAGAGCGGTGAAAATCCCGTCTGCCGCTTCCCTACGAACCCGATCAGTTCCGCGCCGATTATGCGTGGCCTGCTTTCGTCCATGAAGGACTGGGTGGTGAACGGCGAGACCCCACCGCCCAGCCGCTACCCGTCAGTCACGGACGGCACACTGGTTCCGCTTGCACAGTTGCAAGTGCCCGATTTCGGGCAGGGCGCCTATATGCCCGCCTACAACATACTGCAGGTGCGGGATCACTCCACGTTGCCACCGGCGGATGGCGGTTCATATCCCGTGCTCGTACCCCAGCTTGACGATGACGGCATCCCGCTGGCGGGTGTCAAGGATCCGGCGGTTGCCGCACCGCTTGGCACCTACTGGGGCTGGAACCTGCGCAGGGAAGGCTTCGCCGGCGGCGGCTTGTGCGGCCTGAACGGGAGCTTCGTCGCTCTTCCGGCGACAGCCGATGCGGCTGAGGACGACCGCAAACCGCTGACAGAGCGCTATGCCGACGCGGACGCTTTTGTGAAGACCCTCTCCGCGGCAAGCACCGACCTCGTTGCAGCCGGTTACATGCGCGCCGAAGACACCGGGATCGTGCTCGAACGCGGAAAGGCGATGTACGCGGAGCAGTGACACCGAGCCGCACAAAATTGTGGTCTCCCGTGCCGATAGGCTCGGCCCGATGCCCTTGACCTGAGGGCATCGGGCACATTCACCTCGTGCAAAACCAGGATCTGAGCGGGAATGTGAGCTAGCGCCGGTTCATGCGGCTTACTCCCTGCAGCGCCTTTTGGGCACGCGCTCTCGCGGCCTCCCGCTGGTCTTCGGCCCTGGACATGTCCGCGGCTCGAAGCCCCAGCCGCGCGGCGAAGCGCTCGCGGATGAGGCCGTAGAAGGTCGCGTGCAGGCTGGAGAACACCCAGACGAGGATCAGCATCGTACCCATCGGAAAGATTGCCGAGAGGATCTGCGGCCAGAGCTGACTCGCGGGCAGAAGCGCGTCGGAAAGGCTGAGCAGCCCGATCCACACCGCCACCAGAACGGCGGCGAGCAGGCTCATGACCAGAGCGGAAAAAGCCATCGCCCAGCCGAGGCCGCTCGTCGCATGCCAGCTTTCCCTGAATGTCAGCGGATCGTCGACCGCGGCCGCCGGCAGGACCACGGAGAAACGTTGCACCACCATCAGGGCGACAAAGGGCGCCACGACGAACAGAAGCGCCCCGAAACCGGCCGTCAGGAAAGCGATTATGGATATGACGATCGCCAGAGGGACCATCGACAGCATGCCGATCAGGGCGAGTACGATCTGGTAGAGGATCACCCGGAAGGTCCGCCTGCCAACGGTCAGAGGAAAGTCGCGGGCATCGATCAGTATCCTGCGGACATAGGCAATGGCGATGGAAAAGCCGACCAAAAAGTTGGCGACCACCGCCAGCGCCCGGAGCGCCCCTTCGTCAGGCGCGGACACCGGCTCGGTCATATAGGACACTGTCCTGAACCCGCTCTCGGGCATCAGGGAAGCCCCGATGGCGAAATTCAGCGCCAGCAGCAGCAGGATATAGGCCCAGCCGGTCTTGAGCAGCGTGCCGACATGATGCTGTGCCAGGGAAAGGGACCGTTCCAGGACGGTGATGAACATGGACGTCTCCGGCTCCTCGTCGGATTGCGTAGTATTTGTTACCGAGACAACAACATAGAGATTTGAACGTCCCTTCGCGACCGGCCATGGAGTCCGCGGCGGAAAATCGCTTCTACGTCAAGCCATCTACAGTTTTAGCCCCAAACATCCTTGGTGATTTGCAAAGAAACCCTGTTGTACGCGGTGGCGATCAAGGCAAATACGAAAATCATCAGGAGCGTTGTAGACAACATCTCGACTACATAAAAACCCCATGCCAGTGCCGCATTCTGGTCCGTCAGATAACGAAAGTAGAATGTATTCGGGAACAGTCTGAATATTGCCCAGAACGGTCCGACGGAGACGGCAATCGCGAGCGCCATCGGTAATCCATAGCCACGGCTTTTCCTGATGGAGGACAGGAAACTGAGCGGATTGCCACTCAGCATGGACGGAAAATGAATTGCCAATCTCGCGGCAAGCGGAAGAAGGAGGAACGAGGACAACCCGAATATCAGCGAAGGCAACACGCGCTGAACCAGATAAAAATGTTCCAAGCTGTATTCTCTGAGGAACTCTCCGGCGAAATACTCGACAAGGGCGATCATGGCGGAAAACAACACCGCACTCGAAACCAAATATATAAAAATCAAGATTAACATTTTTATTATATAATAGATCCAGCCTGAATTTTCAGAGTGTATTGCTTTCCTGAAAAAATAGCATGACGCAAGTGAAAAAATAACAAATAAACTTACAAATCCAACCAAATGAATTATCATACTTGTATTGTCATTTAACTGAAATGGATAAAAAATATTCCAGCCATCCATGGAGATGAATCTCACCAGAAACAGCAATATGAAAAAACCGAATACCCCAAGTTTCCCTTCTTTGAGCATAGTCAAAAACAAATTGTACCCATGCGACATCAGATATTTAAAGATCAGCATCCACCTGGCATTTCAAAACACGAGTAAAGCTTCAAAACACCAGGGTTCCAATTCCACCACCTGGCGATCGAAGGTTGCCCTCAAACGATTACACCGATTGCAGTTGCGGGAACAACCGCTGTTACTTGATCCTTGCGAACATCGTTGAACCGCCGCCACGTTTCGCCCCATTGCCCTTTTTCGCCGCACGCCCTAATCATGCGCTGGAAAGTCCGGCCCGGTTCCCTCATATGAGGGACAACTGCTCAAAACCCTGTTGGTTCCGTCATGATCGATGATTTCGCAAAAGCCCTGCCCCGCCGCAAGTCCGTCGGCGTCATGGTCGGCAATGTGCTGGTGGGCGGCGACGCGCCGATTGTCGTGCAGTCCATGA
>JBNKGB010000012.1:0-69790 GCA_050289605.1 Roseibium sp.
ATGTCCGACACCCGCGCAAGCAACATAGGAACTTCGGACAGCCACCAGATGAACGGAGGATTGGCGGCGACAATGTCCCGTCCGAATGTCTTGCCCTCCAGCAACCAGCCTGACGAAAAGAGCACCCAAGCTACGTCATGGTTGAGATAGGTCAGCGATTGCAGAAGCATACCGACCAGTCCGACCAGCACAGGGACGGAAACCTGCAAGACCGATAAACGGTTCTCTTGGGTTTCGCCTGACTGCATCTGAAACTCGCTTTCGGACCGGATTATCTGAAGGCAGAGCACCAAAATGCCGCCAGAACAGGATTACGGGTGTCGCCTCGACAGGACCCGTGAACCTTTGCGGATTTTTGTTATTTAAGTGTTAGCACTGGCTCGATAATTGGCGCCACGAACTCGATTTCACGCGCACGCGCCACCAAAACGGGTCTAAAGCAATTTCGAACGACCTCTGATTGAAATGTCGAAATTTTCCGGGACGGTGAGGCGGGTGGAAACCACGTCAAGGACGACTAGGTGGCGCCCGTTGCCGCGTCGAGCAGCCACCAACCGCAGATCAGGAAGATTTCCGCCGCCAGAACGCCGACGATCACCCTCCTGCCGAGGCCGAGAAACGCGCCGAAGCCGACGGCGGCGGCCGCAAGCCTCAGCCAGACGGGCGTTTCGCCGAGGATACCTTGCGGAAACAGGATCAGCTTTGCGATGACGCCCGCGACCAGAGCCGTTGCCACGCAGCGAACCCAGATGAGCAGTTCGCCGTCCTCACGCAGCTTGCCGCCGGCGAAAACCCCAAGCCAGCGCCAGACGTCGGTTGCGAACCATCCCGCAACCAGGATCATGACAAAGGGCCACCACCAGCTCTCCTGCACGAGCGTCCCGGTCATGGGATCCTCCGGCGGACGATCCGCATTCCGGCATAGCTAAGCGTTCCGCCCGCAAGGCCGGTCCAGAGCAGGTCGAGCCCCGGCAGGTTGAGGAAGAACACGGGGCCGAGCACAAGCCCGGCCACCAGCGCCACCTTGTCTTCGCTCAGCCGCGAGGCTCCCCATAGCGAACACAGGAAATAGACGGGCGTCAGCAGGACAAGCGCCCCGGCCACCAGATCCGGCAATTGCTCGACCAGGAGGTAGGAGATCCCTGTCATGCAGAATACGAACCCGGTGACCGCACTGCCGAAACCGACGAAAAACGGCAACCGGCCTTCCCTCGGCAGATCCGGCAGGTTCTTCATCGCGAAGACCCAGGCCGTGACCGCAACAAAATGGGAGGCAAGCAGCAGCTGCCAGTGCCGTGTTTTTCCCGGCACCTTGATGAGTGGCATCAGTGCCATCGTCATCGGCATCAGGCGCACCGAGGCAAGCGCGACGGCAATCCCCGCCGGGATCAGCCCCATGCCCGAGGAGAGCGCTCCGGTCAGCACCACGATCGACGGCAACGCCCAGATCAGCCCGGTCATGGCAAGCGTCTCGGCAAGGCTCAAGCCAGTCTCGCGCGCCAGCCCCGCATAGCCGACGAAGGCGGCGGTCAGGATCAGTGCGGGGATGGAAACGGCGGCACGTGCGCCGCGCAGCATCCAGCCGCTGCCCGTGACTGGCGAATTCGAAAGCGATTCTGGAAGCGCGGAGCCTTCTGGAACGGTCATGGATCTGAACTCGGAACCTGCGGTTAGTAAGGGAACCTTACCTTTTGGCAAATTACCGTCTAGCCCATATTGCAGTCAAACGGTTCTCCGGAGACCGCCCCGGAAAAACGACCCCGCAATCCGGCGCGAAACGGCGACGCGGCGGCCACCGGACAGAAGGGGACAGGCTCCTGGCCGGCGGTCATGGCTGCGTTCACAGCGCTCATCCCAAGCCGGCACTTGAGCCTTCCGGACGAGCCTAAACCGACCGCGTCAGGCCTCCGTCGATACGGATGTTCTGCCCGGTGATATAGGCCGCCTCGTCGCTGGCCAGATACGATACCAGGCTGGAGATCTCGTCGGAGCGACCGTAACGGCCCATGGGGATGCTGGCGCGGCGTTCCTCCTTCTCCGGCAGGCTGTCGATGAAGCCCGGCAGGATGTTGTTCATGCGCACGTTCTGGTCTGCGAACTTGTCGGCAAAGAGCTTGGTGAAACTGGCCAGCCCCGCACGGAAAACGCCTGAAGTCGGGAACGCCGGGTCCGGTTCGAACGTGGCGAAGGTGGAAATGTTGATGATGGTTCCACCGCCCTGCTTCGCCATTACCGGGGCGACGAGTCTGCTCGGACGGACGACATTCATCAGGTAGTAGTCCATCCCGAGATGCCAGTCCTCGTCGGAAATCTCCAGGATCCCTCCCTTGGGCCCGTGGCCGGCCGAATTGACAAGAACATCCACACGACCAAAGGCTTGCATAGCTTTTTTAAAAAAAGACTTTATGTCGTCGGGAACGAGATTGGAGCCGGTGTGGCCAATTCCACCAAGCTCCTGTGCGAGAGCCTCGCCCTTCCCGGAGGAAGACAGGATGGCGACCTTGAATCCGTCCGCGGCAAGGCGCCGTGCGGCTTCCGCGCCCAGGCCGGAGCCACCTGCCGTGATCAGCGCAACTTTCGAACCAGTCATCCGGAGTCTCCCCTTGGTTTTCCCCTGAACCTAAAAAGTTGACCCGGCACGGGCAAATGATTTTGTTGAATGGATAGGATCAGACAGTTGAATGAAACACCCCGTCGCTTCATCCCCAAAAACAAAAGCCCCGGCTCGCACCGGGGCTTCTGACTGTCGTCAGGTCATTTCAAGCCTGCCGACCTAATCGGCAAGCGGCACTTTCGGCACAAGGCTTTTCTTGGTCGTGCCGCCCTTGCCGCTGGTCGGTTTCGTGTCCTTTGCCGTTGCTGCCTTGGCGACCGGCTTGCGCTTGCGCTTGGGCTTCGCCTTGGGCTCCGTCCTGACCTTCGTCTTGGGCGGTGTCGCCCGCTCCTCGACGCTCTCCAGAAGCAGGCCGTTGCCGTCCTCGGAAACCGACACCTTCACCATGCCGCCCTTCTTCAACTTGCCGAACAGCACTTCATCGGCAAGCGGGCGCTTTATGTGCTCCTGAATGACCCTGCCGAGCGGGCGGGCGCCCATGCGGCTGTCATAGCCCTTGTCGGCCAGCCATTTGACGGCGTCCTCGGTCAGTTCGAACGTCACGCCGCGGTCGGCGAGTTGCACTTCCAGCTGCATGACGAACTTCTCGACCACCTTGTAGACCACTTCCATCGGCAGGTTGCCGAAGGGAATGATCGCGTCCAGGCGGTTGCGGAACTCGGGTGTGAAGAGCTTGTTGATCGCTTCGGCGTCATCCCCTTCCCGCTTCACCCTGTTGAAGCCGACCGGCATTTTCGCCATGTCGGCGGCACCCGCGTTCGTCGTCATGATCAGGATGACATTGCGGAAGTCGACCTGCTTGCCGTTGTGGTCGGTCAGTTTGCCGTGGTCCATTACCTGCAGCAGGATATTGAAGAGGTCCGGATGGGCCTTTTCGATTTCATCCAGCAACAGCACGCAGTGCGGATGCTGGTCGACGCCGTCCGTCAGCAGGCCGCCCTGATCGAAGCCGACATAGCCGGGAGGCGCGCCGATCAGGCGAGAGACCGTGTGCCGCTCCATGTATTCGGACATGTCAAAGCGGATCAGCTCGACGCCGAGCGAGGCTGCAAGCTGCCGCGCAACCTCGGTCTTGCCGACACCGGTCGGTCCGGAGAACAGGTAGCTGCCGATCGGCTTGTCCGGCTCGCGCAGGCCCGCACGGGCCAGCTTGATTGCTGAAGCCAGCGTCTCGATAGCATTGTCCTGGCCATAGACGACCCGTTTCAGGTCCTTGCCGAGATTCTCCAGAACCTCCGCATCGTCCTTGGAGACGGATTTGGGCGGGATCCGCGCCATGGTCGCGATCGTGTTCTCGATTTCCTTCACGCCGATCGTCTTGCGGCGGCGGGCTTCAGGCACCAGCATCTGCGAGGCACCGGTTTCATCCAGCACGTCGATCGCCTTGTCCGGCAGCTTCCGGTCGGAAATGTATTTTGCCGACAGCTCCACCGCCACCTTGATGGCGTCATTGGTGTAGCGAACCTTGTGGAAGTCCTCGAAATAGGGCTTCAGGCCCTTCAGAATCTTGATCGTATCCTCGACTGAAGGTTCCTTGACGTCGATCTTCTGGAAGCGGCGGACAAGAGCCCGGTCCTTTTCGAAAAACTGACGGTATTCCTTGTAGGTCGTTGATCCGATGCAACGGATCGTACCGGACGCCAGGGCAGGCTTCAGAAGATTGGAGGCATCCATGGCCCCGCCCGAGGTCGCTCCCGCGCCGATGACGGTGTGGATCTCGTCGATGAACATCACCGCGCCGGGATAGTCCTCGATCTCCTTGACCACCTGCTTCAGCCGCTCCTCGAAGTCGCCGCGATAGCGCGTCCCCGCCAGCAACGACCCCATGTCGAGCGAGAAGATCGTCGCGTCCTTCAGGACATCCGGAACGTCGCCATTGACGATGCGATGTGCCAGGCCTTCCGCGATCGCGGTCTTGCCCACGCCCGGGTCGCCGACGAAAAGCGGGTTGTTCTTGGAGCGCCGGCACAGGATCTGGATGGTTCGCTGGATTTCGCTGTCACGGCCGATCAGGGGATCGATCTTGCCTTTGGCCGCCTTCTCGTTGAGGTTGACGCAATAGGCCTCAAGCGCATCGGTTTTCTGGCCGGACTTTTTCTCCGTCTCCGCACCCGGCATCGCATCTTCCTCGTCCGCGCCTTCGACAGGTCGGGTCTCGGACAGACCGGGCCGCTTGGCAATGCCATGGGAGATGTAGTTGACCGCGTCATAGCGGGTCATGTCCTGGTCCTGCAGGAAATAGGCGGCGTGACTTTCGCGCTCGGCGAAGATCGCGACCAGCACGTTGGCGCCTGTCACCTCTTCGCGCCCGGATGACTGCACGTGAATGACCGCGCGCTGGATTACGCGCTGGAACCCGGCAGTGGGCTTGGAATCCTCGTCACTGTCGGTGACCAGGTTGTCCAGTTCCGTCTCGATATATTCCAGGAGATTCCTGCGAATCGTGTCCAGATCGACATTGCAGGCCCTCATGACGGCCGCCGCATCCTGATCGTCCAGCAGCGCCAGAAGAAGGTGCTCGAGCGTCGCATATTCCTGCTGGCGTTCGTTTGCGAAGGCCAGTGCCTGATGGAGGGCTTTTTCAAGACTGCGCGAGAAGGAAGGCACGTGCGTTGGTCCTCACTTTTTTTCCATGACGCATTGCAGAGGATGCTGGTGCTTGCGGGCGAAATCCATGACCTGTGTCACCTTGGTCTCGGCGACCTCGTAGGAATAGATTCCGCACTCACCCACGCCATGATGATGTACATGCAGCATAATACGGGTCGCCTCTTCACGGTTTTTCTGGAAGAAGTTCTCCACAACGTGAATGACGAACTCCATGGGAGTGTAGTCGTCGTTCAAAAGCAGCACACGATAAAGATTGGGCCGCTTGGTGACCGTTTTCGTCCGGGTGACAACAACCGTTCCGGCGTCGCCACCGTCATTGTCATAATCATTGCCCGCCGACATTCTTGTTTCTTTCGCCTCTATTGCTTCCGGTCCTTGCCTGTTCCCGTCTCCCACCCCGAGCTCTTTTCCAGGGGCGGCCGGAAATCCGAACCGCGGCGCACCGCACCGCCGTTCTGCAATCCTCGTTGATAATCCTGCCGCGCAAGTCTCGCTCACGCAATGGGCGATTTCATCAACCTTCGACCAGACGCCACTTTCCCAGGAAACACTCCCCGTTAGACCTGAATGTAGGTTTCCCTCGGGCGATTAAAAGATGAGACGTCGGGGCAATTCGGCAACGAAGTCGCCGCGCGCTCCGGCCGCCGCCCGAATCTGTGCATATACGAAAAAACCCGGCTCGATGAGCCGGGTTTCAACCGAACGCCTTCGTTCGCAAACTTGTGCAATCGTTACTTGGCCATTTTGCCAAGCACGCTTTCATAAGGCTTGTAGAGGTCCTTGGACATGTCCGTGACCATTTCGCCGATCTTGGTCATTTCACCGACGAACCCTTCATAGGCCGACTTCACATAATCGGTCTGTGTTTCGATTGCCTTGTCCAAGGACTTGGAAGCAACCAGCTTCTCGATTGCGGCGGTGCCTTCCTCGAAGGACTTTTTCTGGTAGTCGGCCACTTCAGCGGCAAGAGCCTGGAAACCCTTGCTAACCGAACCGAAGGATTCCATGGCGATGTCCATGTTGTCCTTGCCCAGTTTCTGGAATTCTTCAAAGTTGCTCATCATTTCACTGCCCTCATCCGGCGTACCGGCTTGCGGAGCCCCAGTTCCGGCTCATTCGACTACCCGGCTCGCGCGTCGCGTTACCTACAGTCACCTTCATAATGCACTGCACAATAGGTGTCAAGGCGATTTTGCAATGCAAAAACAACCATAGCGCGAACTCCTTCCTCAGGGTGCGACCTGCGTCAAAAGCCGGAAATCGAGGGGTCGAAGCCATCACTCGACAAGTCAAAAATCAAACACAAGACAAAACGTCAAAAACAAAAGACCTACAACTTCAGAAACTTTTGAATATTAACAAGTATTTTTTGAAACATAAGATTTTGATCTGAGACCTTATTCAAGATAATTACAAAATTTTATCAAAAACTATGATATTGAAGCCGGAAAATTCTGAAAAACTTCCGTTAACACTCGATTAACTCTAATGAAAAACAAAATTTTTAAGTGTTTTTTATGCCTTCTCTTTACACATTCGTAACCGTGTTTCCATCAAATATCGCATAGACCGACGAGGCGGCCGGATTGAATCGCCCGGGACTTTTCCGGAACCGGCAGGCTTCTGACAGGAACCGCATAACCCTGAATGGGATAGTAATTGTGTTTGGTATGCGACTTCTTCGCAGTGCACGTACACTGACCCGGATGTGCCGGACCTTTGCTCTCGGGAGCCTGCTCCTGAGCGTTCCGGCTGCGGCTTTGGCCAACCCGCAGTACTCTGGCATCGTCGTGGATGCCAAGACAGGCAAGACGCTCTACGAATCCTCCGCGGATTCCTATCGCTATCCGGCGTCTCTCACCAAGATCATGACGCTCTACCTGGTGTTCGAGGAACTCGAGGCCGGCCGGCTGTCGTTGAGCAGCCGGTTGACGGTTTCCAAATACGCCTCCGGCCGCCCGCCTTCCAAGCTTGGCCTGAAACCCGGCAACACCATCACCGTCAAGGATGCCATTCTCGCGCTGGTCACCAAGTCCGCCAACGATGTCGCTGCAACCGTTGCTGAGAACATCGCTGGATCGGAAGCGAAATTTGCGGAACGCATGACCCGTACGGCACGGCAGATCGGCATGAAACGGACAACGTTCCGGAACCCGCACGGGCTGCCGAACGACGAACAACGCACGACGGCGCGCGACATGGCGACGCTCGGCATCGCGATCCAGGAGCGGTTCCCGCAGTATTACGGCTATTTCAAAACCAGGGTCTACAAGTACAAGGGCCGCGCCTACGGCAATCACAACAAGCTTCTCGGCCGTGTCGAGGGGGTCGACGGCATCAAGACCGGATATATCCGTGCCTCCGGGTTCAATCTCGTCACCTCCGTCAAGCGTGACGATCGTCAGATCGTCGCCGTGGTCATGGGCGGCCAGACTGGTGCCTCCCGCAACGCGCAGATGACCAAGCTCATCAACAGCTACCTGCGCAAGGCGAGCCGCGGCCCCAAGACCGAGCCGCTCATCGCACAGCGGAGCTCGAAGCCGGACCGCGTCAAGGTCGCCCTCAAGAATCCGCCACTGCCGAATGCGAAGCCGGACGACAGTTCTTCCCCGTCCGAGGACAGCTCTTCCATGGTGCTCGCCTTTGCCGAACCGACCAGGGCTTCCGTCATTCCGATACCGGCACCCGTGCCAACCCCGGCACCGGAACAGGCGCCGTCTCAGGCCAAAGCCCGGACAAAAACCCAGGAATCCTCTCAGGCACTCGGCGAAGCCGTACCGCTGCCTCCGAAAGCCATCAAGCAGCGGTTCGACACCACCTTTGCCGTTGCGACCGCCCTGCCGCCGATTCCGCCTGAAAGCCCGGACATCTCGGTGACCACCAACTCGATCCCGAACGCGGCGCTGCTTCGTGCTGCACGGCAAGAATCAGAAAACCCGGAAGATTCGCAAACACCGTCCAAGCCCTTGCTGGCGCAGGTCGCCCGCCCCGTGAAGGTGGAAACGATCAGGATCGGTGCGGCACCGGTTGAAACGATCAGCGTCAAGGCCGTCGAGGGTGCCGAAGGCGATGCCGACGACAGTGAAGACGACACCGTGACCGTTGCCACGAGCGACATCCGCGACGTCGAGCCGGGCTGGCAGGTCCAGATTGCCGCTGCCGAGACGGAAAGCCAGGCGATCGCGATGCTGAAGAGCGCCCAGACCAAAACCGGCGCGGCCCTCAGGGGCCGGTCGCCCTATACTGAACCTGTCGAAAGCAATGGGCAAACCCTGTATCGGGCACGGTTCGTCGGCTTTGAAACGAAATCCGCAGCCTGGAAGGCCTGCAAGTCCCTGAAAAAGGCACAATACGCCTGCTTCGCCATCTATCAGTAACCGCGTAACGGATGCCGTCAATGTCTTCTGAGAAGCGTGTCTTTAGCCTCGTTGATTTTCGCCGCGAGGAAACTGGAGCCTCCCTGGTCGGGGTGGACCCGCATCATAAGCCGTCGGTGCGCGGCTCGAATTTCCGTGTCCCCGGCATCGGGCGTAAGCCCCAGGATCTGGTAGGCCTCCTCATCTGTCATGGTGCCCGTGCCCGCCGCGCTTCCCTGCCGCTGTGTTCCATCCGCCTTGAAGTGTTCACGCCAGCCGGCAAGCCTGCGGTCGAGATAAGCTTCGACTAGCTTCTGGCTCTGGGCGTCCTGAACGGTTTCGCGCCAGAAGGCTTCCAGTTCAGCCTCTCCCATGTCTTCAAGCCGGCGGCCCTGAAATCCGCCGGCAAGCACCATACCGGTCATGTCGCCGGTATCGTGGTCCAGGTCCATCTCGACCATGGCCGTCCGCACCCTGGAGCGTTGCCCGCTCGCTTTGGTCGGCTTGTATCCTCCAGACAGGCTTCGAAACCCGGCGATGCCAAGCAGGGACAGCCCGACGCCGAACGCCGGTATGGCGATTGCCAGTCGTCCGGTGACGCCGAAGACAGCGGCCAGCAGGATCAGGAGAACACCGCCGTAGGTTCTCAGGTTCTGGGCCACGACGGAAGGATTGGCCTGTACGAAACTTCGTCCCATTACCAGAATGGCAGTCAGAAGCACCAGACCGATCAGGAAATAGATCATTCGTCGGACGTCTCCCGGTTCCTGCGTCCATCCGGACATGCGCTGCCGCGCAAGCTGAAGGGCGGTAGAGCTAATCTGTTATGTAGACACGTCCGGCGTCGATTCAATTTGCCGTCTGCCGGCGATCAGCCAGCCGGATCGCTCGCGTGAGCCGAAGTGCCCTCTTCTCCGGACGAAACCGGCAATATCCTCAGAACAATAAACAGGGTCAACACGTTGACGCCCAGGATGATGGCAATCGGAATCGCCTCGTCATGGATCTGCGCCAGCACACCAAGCACGGTGGCAAACACGATGGCGACGATACCGCTGGCAAAGCGGCTGGTGGCAATGAAATACTCCCGATCACTGTCGCCGGCCATCTCTCCCAGCGTGACCGACATCGCGACGGAAGAGACCTGACCGGCAAGCGCGACCAGAACCAGCACCGGTACGTAGTAGTAGAATGTCGGGTCAGTGACGATCATGTCCACGACCAGCGCAAGCGCGGCCGCCGCCATTGCCACGACGATCGAGGTGGTCAGATTTACGGCCACGGACCGGGATGTGAGGACGTAGAGGATCGGGCCGCTGAGGATGGCGCCAAAGCTCATGGCAATGACAAAGGCCGCGTAGGACCCATGCTGGTCCTTGTGCAGGCTTGCGGCATGGATGGCGTAGAACGGCATGACTTGCGTCACGGAAAGCATCAGGATCTGCGCCGTTAGGTAGCGGCGAAACCAGTCGTGTCGCCAGCAATAGGTAAACTTTGAAACGATCTCTTTGATGCGACGCTTGTTTGCCTGTACTTCCACGCTTGCACCCGCACCAGCAAGCTGCCGGCCGGGCTCGACGACCAGAAGCAGCAGGAGGGCTGCAGGAAATGCCATAGCGAACGCCAGCCAGGCCAGTGCGACATGACCATGAATGGCATCTTGGCCCCGAAGCAGATGATAGGCGGCAAATGCAACCACGATCGCGGCACAGGCTCCGAGGACGCCTTCCAGGTTCAGCAGGTTCGTCCGGCTCTGTTTGTCGAAAAGGCTCGGTAGCAGCGATGCATAGGCCAGTCCTCCAAGACCGCGGCTCAGTCCGATCACGACGGCCGCGACGGCAAGGCAGATCGCCGTCAGCGCCGGAAAACTGACCTCGATGGCAACGATCGCAAGCAGCAAACCAGTGGCGATGCCGGCGATGCCCAGCATGACGTAGGACTTTCGTTGACGCGCGCTCGAAATGAGCGGCGCCGATACAAGCTCCGCCGAACGGGTGGCGATGTTATAGACCGGGACGATTACCGCGGCCAGAAACACGGGTGCGCCCGCGGCGACGCAAATGAATGGAAGAAAAACCTTGGGCGGCGCCAACCGCCGCTTCAGCGAATAAAAAAGGCCGTGCAGGAGAAAGTAACGCCAATTCCGGCGCGAAATCGAATTGTCCATACCCCACTATTGCGGAAAAAACCGCTGTTACAAGACCAATTCTGGAACCTGCCGACAACGGCTCGCATGCAACGCGTGGTCAGCCGCTACCGGATCGCATCTGCTCCAGCAACAGGCGCGCGCCCTTGCCGCCCTGCTTCTCCAGCAACTGAAGCGCGCCCCGACCGCCGCTTGCGAAAACTGCGACGGCCTTCAGCAACTCGGCAAGCTGCCGGGCGGAGCCGGCATCGAAGGGACAATAGGCGCCCTTGCTCAATCGGGCCATTTCCCGGAAGGCCCGTTCGGCAACCGGATCCCGCCCTTCCTGGAACAGGAACATGGGTACGCCGAGCAGACCAAGCTGGCCGGCCCTGTCACACAGGACGTCGACATCCTCCTCCATGCAATCGCCCACATAAACAAGGGCTGCGATCTTTTCGGTCCCGGCTGCCGACAGCGCCGCGGAGAGTACCTTTCGGATCTGGGTCCGCCCGCCCTGACAGGCGATCCGGCTCATCGCCGCGGCAAGCGCGGCCCCGCTGTCGAACCAGCGCGAGGCCCGGCATTCGCCAAATCCTCGAAAATAGACGAGTTTGATCCGCAGCCCGCCAACCTTGTCGGCCTCCTGAAACATTTCCGCCTGTATCTGGCAGGCACTATCCCAGGTGGGTTGCCGGCTCATGGTTGCATCGAGCGCGAAAATCAGCCGGCCACCGCTGTCGGCCCGGGCCTTCATCGCCTGTGCTTTTTCCAGAAAGGCTGAAACGTCAGCGTCCGCCGACGGCAGGTCTGCGCCTTTCCGGATGAGCGCTTCCTTCTCGCTTCCGCCGGTCTTCGCCATTCTGCATATCCTCGCTGCCCGCGTGTTACCCGTCAACTTGGGCACCCTGGCCGGATTTGGCAAGATTTGCGGTCAAGCCATGCAATGTCCGCCTGTTCGGATCCCGGGTGTCCAGGTCAGGCTCGGCCAGTCCCCGACGACCGCTTCGAAGAATATAAGCTTCGAGAAGGAGCGCGTTCGGCACCCAGCAGGCCCAGGCAATTACTGTATAGGCAACGCCGAAATCCAGTCCGAGTGCCATTGATACTCCGAGGTAGATACGCAGCGTTACCGCCGCAAAGGTCAACGCCGCGGACCTGAGCATCCAGACCCTGTGGCGCGCGAACTGCCTGTTCAACGCGAACAGAAACGCACGGACGGTCGTCCAGAGCCAGAGCACGGCCAGAATGGCAAACCCCAGGGTCGCAGCAGGTCCGGCCGTCGAGTGAAAGGCCAGTTCGAAACCGGCAAGCCCTGAAATTATGATTGCAGCAACATATCCACGCCCCATCCAGCGATGCAGCCGGGGCCGGCGCGCCCTGAGGCGAGACATGAACTGAAACGGCATCAGCGCCAATGCGATCGGTGCGACGGCGATATGTCCATAAAGTGCGAGCGCATTTCCCTTCAGATTATGCGCCATGTGGTCCATTGCCTGTTCGACGCCCTGGGGCACGAACCGGTAGGAGACCAGAGCGATCAGGACTGAAAGAAGCACAGTCGTACCAAAACCCAGTTTTTTCAGAAGTAGAGATGCATTGGCCATTTCGTGCCCCTTCCGCTAACTTGACAGTGTCAAGATAACTCCGGACTTGACACTGTCAAGTTGGTCGCGCATGAAAATCGCATGACCAAGGCAGCACCAGTATCCCGGAAAAGGCCAGTATCCCGGAAAAGGGACGGCTCTCTCCGGATCGCTCTGATCGACGCAGGTGTCGACCTGTTGCGCGCGCGCGGACCGGACGGTCTTTCCCTGCGGGAATGTGCCGCCGTCGCCGGCGTTTCCCACGCAGCCCCCGGATATCACTTTAAAAACCTGATGGGACTTTCGACGGCAATTGCCGCCCGCGGCTTCCAGCTCTTTTGCGAGACCATGCTGAAACATCGCGAACAGGCCGGCACGCAGCCCTTCGACCGGCTTGCGGCCATTTGCAACGGTTACCTGGACTACGCCTCAGCACAACCGGAGCTGTTCCTGTTCATCTTTTCAGGCCAGAAGTTCAACGAGGACGACCTGGAATTCTGCCGGCACGCGGACATGGCCTATGACATCCTCAGGCAAGCCTGCGCGCCGCTGATCCCCGCGCAGTCCAACGGACGGGAAGTCGAGATCCTCGTCTGGTCGCTGGTTCACGGCTATGCCCACTTGAGCATGACGCGGAAGAAGGAAAGCCCGCGGCTGGACGGTGGCTGGCCCGGCCTAGACCTGCTTCTGAAACACCTCAAGAAAGCGCTTGCACCGGAAGGTAATCCCCAATCCTAGAGAAGGCAGAGTTCGGTCAGTTGCTGGCGCATCTCGTCCGGCATGGACGATGAGCCACCGGCCACACGCAAGTCGGCGGGTGCATCCGCGGCTTTCAGGTATCTCCATCCCTGAAACGGACGCTTGGGCTGGTACTGCGTCAGGATGAGCCTTGGTTCCATGATGAGGTGGCAGCGCTTGATGCCGTCATCGTCGGTGAAGGGCCGGATGTCGGTGAGAAGCTGGCGGGCCTGTATCTTTCCCTTGATCACCCAGTAAAGGGAACCGCCGTCCAGCAATTCTTCCATACGGGTCGGAACCATACGTGTTGTGTGGGTCGTTTCCGCCGGACGGCCGGTTTCGCGGGCCTGTTCGATCCGGAAATCGATCCACGCCTGCAGGGATTCGACGCTATCGGCACCAACGCACAGTTTGACAAGGTTCAAGCTCATCCCCCTGACCTAACAGGACGGCCGCCAACGTCAAGAAGGTACCGTTACGCAGCAGTGGATTTTGCAGGGGACTGGCAAGGTATGGCTTGCACCGGTGTGCCGAAAAGGGTTCTCTCTCGACATGGACGTATTTGTAACTGGCGGCACCGGCGTTATCGGCACGGCCGTGGTGAACATGCTGACAGCCGGGAGCGCCAGTGTGATCGGCTTGGCGCGGTCCGACGCGGCGGCGCAGAAGCTGCGTGCTGCCGGCGCGAGCATTTATCCCGGCGATCTGAACACCCCGGAGAGCTGGGTCGGAAGAGCGGCGTCGTGCGACGCGGTCCTCCACATCGGAGCCACATTTTCCAAGGACATGGGCCGCATCGACCGGCAGAGCATGTTCGCCCTGAAAAAGGCCGCCAGACACAGGAAACAGCCACTGAAGCTCGTATATACGGGTGGTATCTGGTTGTACCCGTCTTCCCGAGACGGCAGTGTCATAACGGAAAAGACCCCGTTTTCCCCCCTGCCGGCCTTCCGCCACATGGCCGAGACCATCCGTACCCTGGCCAACGGAACCGACCTCAACCTGGTCGTAGTGCACCCTGCCCTCGCCTGCAGCCGGTCCTCGGGTCCGATTGCGGACATGACAAGAGCGCTGAAGGAAGGCCGCCCCTTCGAAACACGGGCAAGTGCCGACACGGTCTGGCCGCTCGTGGAGGTCAATGACCTGGCGGCGCTCTACGCGCTTGCGCTCAGCCGGACACGGTTCCGGATGTCGCTGATCGCCAGCAGCATCCCGGGCATTAAGGTCGGGCATCTGGCGTCCCACATCTCCGCCCGCCACGGGCTGCCGCTCGATCTCAGGACGATCTCCGCACCCCGGGATGCCGATCCGGATACGGACTGGAGTGCCGGCTATGCGCTTTCACAGACCGTCGACACCGCGCACACGTTGCGCGCCACCGGTTGGCAGCCGGAACACTCCACGATAGAAGACCTTGTCGTTGCCCTGTCAAAATAGGCAATGTCATTGATTTTTCTGAAATAAAATCCGGACAGCTTCGGATCCGGCAAACACTTTCTAAAGCTTTCCGCGACACTGTTGCTGCAGTTTCGATTGCTGCGACGACGCCATGTCAAGAACACTCACCTCGCTCATTATTTTCCTGCTCCTCAGCCCGGCATTTGCCGATGATCTGGTACCGTCGGGCACGTACAGCGTCGTCAATTCCGCCGGCTTCGTTCAGCAGGATGGCGGGCGCCGCCCGATCGCGATCGACCGCTCCGTCGGCACCGCGACAATTTCCGCAGGTCAGAACGACAACCTGACGGTCGAGATCAACGGAACGGCGTTTCAGCTCTTTCCGCTCAAGGATGGTATGGCGAACTTGGAATGGGACGCCAACGGGACAGCCCTTCTGCATGACAGCGACATCCGATCGTTTCTCGGCGACAAGCCGCCGAAGGATATTCCCGTGTGGGGAGCCGAACTTGCCTGGCCGGGTGCAGGGAGGGTGCAGCTTGTGCTGTTGCCGCTCGGGCAGAACGCGTTGACAGGATTTCTGATCAGCCATCCGCAAGACAAGACCGTCGTGCGGCAAATGGAGTTGCGCCAGATCTTCGGACCATCCGGCAGGCCGAAGTTTTCGGCGACTTCCGGGCCGGAAGCAGGAAACTAGGGTCAGGCCCCATTAATTTGGATGAAATGGTAGGGATGAATTTGTTCGGATACGAGGCGCAAAGCTGCAGGAAACCGTCCGGTTTCCAAAGATTTGCAACGACGTTGCCGGGCATATTCACCCTATCGCGAAGGGACGCAAAAACGGCTTCGAGCTGCTGCGTCAAACCGCTCAACCGGGCAGGAAGCCCGCTTTTCGTGCTTTTCCTTGCAGCTCTTTGCCGTTTATTGCGCCATTTCAGTCAAATTAATGGGTCCTGACCCTAGCTTCCAAAACACAAAAGGCGCAGCCCCCGGCTGCGCCTTTGATCTGAAAACGTCCCGTTGGCTTATTGAGCAACGGCGACGGCTTGTTGTGCGCTATCAACGTCGTTGAACAGAAGTACCATCGTCAATGCGAGGCCCACTGCAGCGACAGTCCAGAGAGTGACGCTCCAACAAGATTTCTGCACGTTTTCGTCCATGAATGCCCTATTTTGTTTTTTCTCGGCGCGGGTTCCTGCGAACTCAAATGTGGCGCCATTGAGGCGTGGAGGTAAACGATCCCTTACCTTTTCGCAAGTGCAAAAAAGGAGCAGCAGTTCCGCCTTTTTTGCAAGGCTCAATTCTCCTCTATTTTTCAGAAACTTATACACAGGACTGATGGCGGTTGGGGCCGATGCGCAATCTCTGCTAAGACTCTCACAGCCGGATTCGATCCCGAGACGGCTCAAGACAAGTCGGAGCGACTGCTGCACGCGAACCGTCCCTGTGCGGGCCGCGGACGCATGGAGGCCGGCGTTCCGGCAATCGGTCCGGTGCTTTCGGGTTTCTTGTCGCAGACATATGTTCTGCAGATAGATTGAAGGGCATGCGATGCACGTTCTTACGCCTTTGGATCTGGCCGCCGCCGCATGGTTCCTCTGCGCCTGGTTCGGGTTCAATATCCTGATCGACATCAGTCCCTTGCGAAAAAGAACCCTGTCGAATTCGATGGACGACTATCGCCGGGGATGGATGATGACCATGTGCACACGCGATGTGCGCATCATGGATACGGCCGTCATGTCCGGCCTCCAGAACGGAACAGCTTTTTTCGCCTCGACATCCCTTCTGGCCATCGGGGGCGCATTCGCACTGTTGGACGCGACCGAGCGCATCGTCCAGGTCGCCGGAGACCTGTCCATACCCGTGGCTGACAGCCGGGCTCTGTGGGAAATCAAGGTGCTCGGCCTGATGTCGATCTTCGCCTATGGATTTTTCAAGTTCGGCTGGGCCTACCGGCTGTTCAACTACGCCAGCATCATCATGGGCGCCGTGCCCGACAACGGCAAGGCATCGGCGGATACGATCCGGGAAATGGCGAAACAGGCAGGCGAGCTCAACGTCCTCGCCGGCCGGCACTTCAACCGTGGCCAGCGCGCCTTTTTCTTCTCGATCGGTTTTCTGGGCTGGTTTGCCGGACCTCACGTCTTCGCGGCGACAACACTGGCGGTCCTTGTGGTTCTCCTCAGGCGTCAGTTCGCCTCCAAGGCCCGCCTGGCGGTGCTGTCCGGGCAGTATCCGAACTTCGCCTCGGAGGACAGGTCCGGAGAATATACGGCAACCGGTTCGTCGAACCCTTTCACCAGGTAGTGACCGAACAGGCCCGACCGGCATCCCATGACGTCGGCGAGCGCATCGGAGACCAGCAGCTGGCGCTCCAGGTCCTTTGCCAGTTCGGCGATCCGCGCGGCCAGGTTGACCACCGGCCCGACCACGGTGAAATCCAGACGCGTTTCGCTGCCGACGTTGCCGTAGAAGACATCGCCCGCATGGAGCGCGATGCCCACGCTGAGGTCCGGCGTCTGATGGCAGCTGTTCGAGGCATTCATTTCCTCGATCCGGACAAGCGTTTCCCGCGCGGCAAGCAGTGCCTGTATCGCCACTTGGCGGGCTTCTTCCTCGGTTTCATACGGAAAGATCGCCATGACCTCGTCGCCGATAAACTTCAGCACTTCGCCGCCGTGCGCTTCCACGGCGGCCGTCATCGCACCGAAATACCTGTTCAGGAATTCGACGATCTTGTCCGCCGGAAGCGTGTTGGATAGGCGCGTGAACCCGCGAATGTCGGCAAAGCTTACCACGGCCTTGATCCACTCGCCCTCGCCGCGCCGCGTGGTGCCGTCCAGAACCTTGAGCCCGGCTCGCGGGCCGACATAGGTATCGAGGACGGTTTCAGCGGTCCTGCGCAACGTTTTCAGTTCGCAGACCAGCGCCAGCGGGCTGATAAGGGAATCAAAGACGCTCAGATGGGAAGCGGTGAAGCCGCCCGGTGCCTTGGTGGCGAAGGAAACGACTTTCACAGATCCGTCCGAAAACGGCATCGGCATGGCGATATAGTCCGTATATCCTTCGTTCCGCAGATCGACGGTTATCGGAAACTCTTCCTCCGTCCCGGGCATTTTCGCGATTTTGACGCGAACGGGTTTCAGCGTCTCGTGAACGCGCTTGATCGGGCTGACCTCGTAGTCCTTGTCCGAACTGTTCTCGGCCGTATAACGGCGAAGCTCCCTGGTGCCGTCGCTGGACCAGATCGACGCCTCGGCGCGCACCATGGGATGGACGACCCAGATGCCGGTCGTTGCGCGATCCACCGGCACCTTGCCGGCGCGCAAACGCTCCGCCATCTCGCTAACGATTTCAAGCGTGCCCTTCAGTTTGGGCGCATCGCTGTAAAGCCATTGAACAACATCTGCCGCGACGAGCGGCGCTTCGAGGACCATTTGCCCACGTCCTTTTCAAATCCCTGAGACAGCGAATATATGGTGCACTGCAATGCCCTGTAAAAGGGGATGAATGCGAAAACCTGCCCGTGCGAAAAGTCTTTTTCCCCCGTCACGGCCCGGGAAAGAATGCTGTGCTCCGGCCCGTCAGCCGGTAGGCAAGAAGCCCCACCCATTCCTTGAAGGCGACGTCGAACCGGCGCAGGCCTTTGGAGGTGCCCGCGAAGCCAAGCGCCCGGTCCGAGTCCCCCCGCGTTCGGTAATCGACGGGATATGCGGTGATGCCGCTCCAGCCGGCCATTTCGAATACGCCCATGGCACGCGGCATGTGATAGGCGGAGGTGACCAGAAGCCACGTCTGGTCCGGTTCCGGCTGAAGCAGATCCCTGGTGAAGACGGCGTTCTCCCAGGTGTTCCGCGACGCGTCTTCCAAAACCACCCTTCCCGGAGGAATTCCGAAATCCTCGAACAGGCGCGCAGCGCCTTCCGCTTCGGTGGCCTGCGAGGACACGATGACGCCCTTCCCTCCCGAATGAACGATCTTCGCGTCCGGCAGTTGCCGCGCCAGCCGCGACACGATCGTCACCCGCTCGCCGGAATTCGTCAGAGCGGTGTCGCCACGCCCGCCCGTGACTATGGTATCGACCGCGCCTCCAAGAACGATGACGCCATCATAACCCACGAGCTCCGCCGGTTTGGCGAACCGGTTTTCCAAAGGAAGGATCAACCAGTTGGCCGCCGGAGAAAATCCGCAGATGGCAAGGCCCAGCCCGCCTGTCCAGGCAAGGACGCAGCCTGCCCTTCTTCTGCGGCCGTGCGAGATCAGGACAAGACCGCACAGGAGCAGCAAAATCAGAAAATTGGAGGGTTCGATCAGGAAATATCCGATCTTTGCGAGATAGAAAAACATCGCTTGCTTACCGTATTCTCGAGAAATTCCAGACCGCCAAGGGAACGTGGGAACCGGACAAATTTGAGGCCATGCCGGAAAGGAAGCGTCCGTTGCACGAAACCGGTGCGTCCGTCGATCAACTTCTCGTTACCAACTTCCGAGCCAAACCCCGCTGCCATCCGCCAAACGTTGTCTGCCTGTCACGGATTCGTAAACGATTTGACACACTTCGCGGACATTCTGCGTTGCGAGACACCGGGTTGGCCGGACAACCGGCCTTCCTGCTCAGGTTGCATTTACTTAATGCCTTGTCAATTTTTGCAAAGGTATTTTTAGTGACCGATGTCACAGGATGCCCTGCATCGTTAAGGCAAAGTGTTTGCATGGAATAAGCAGGCAGTTCGCAGGTAATGATATGACACTCTACATGACAATCGGAGGGCGTCAGGCCATCGTGGAGGCACTGCCGCACCTCAGGGCGCGCCTGGAGACAGACCCCTGCTTCGACATGGACCGGTTTCAGGAGGAATTCGGCGCTTCAGGAGATCTGGCCGAATTTCTGATCTTCCTGTTCGGTGGCGCCCCTTCCTATGACGGCAAGTCCGTTGCCGCCCTGCTTTCTCCGCTCTGTACCTGTTCGGAGACTTATGAGCGCTTCACCGATCATCTCGCCGTCGTGTTCCTGTCCGGCAACGACACGCCGGAGGCGGAGACGAACCTGCGCGACCTGATGGAACGGCTTCGTCCGCATGTGCTTCATCCCAAACCGCTTGCGCCGGTAGAGGTCTACTCCGTCGAACCGGAAATGCTGAGCGCCTGATCGGGCGCGCCTGCACCTGGAACAAAAAACGCCGGAGAGATCGTCTCCGGCGTTTCGTTATGAGCAACCTGATGGCGTGCCGTCAACTCAGTTCGTCGACGCTGGTGATAACCTTGCCGACGAGGCCGTAGTCGATGCCTTCAGTCGGGCCCATCCAATAATCGCGATCCGTATCTTTCTCGATCCGTTCGATCGGCTGACCGGTCGCATCGGCGAAGATCTTGTTCAGGCGATCGCGCATCTTGATGATTTCCTTGGCCTGGATCTCGATGTCCGTCGCCATGCCGCCGGCGCCACCGGACGGTTGATGCAGCAGGAAGCGCGTGTTCGGGGTGCAGAACCGCTTGTCCTTCGGCACGGACACATAGATCAGCGCACCGGCACTCGCCACCCAGCCCATGCCGAGAATGCGGACTTCCGGCGCGATGAACTTGATGGTGTCGTGGATCATGTCACCGGATTCGACATGGCCGCCGGGAGAGGAAACGATGACCGTGATCGGATCGTTGGAGACCTGCGCCAGTGCCAGGAGGCGGGCACAGACGTCGCGCGCCATTTCCTGAGTCACCGGACCGGTGATCAGAACCGTGCGCGCATCGAACAGATGCTTGTCGACCTGGATCGACGGCTGGCTCTTGGTCGTGTCCTCGTCTTCATCGTCGAGACGTGCAGGCACGGTGGTCGAGTAATTTTTCATGCGCAGGATTATGCTCCCTTTGCTGTTGGGCCGGACGGAACCGGCGTTTTCAACGGGCAGACCGGCACGGCCGTCGCCCCTGCGTTGATTCAATGTGTAAGCGAAGTGACGGGCGCTCGCAAATCATGAGACGCTGAATACCGTGAAAAGAGTTATCAGAAAGGCAACGCAGAGCCCGCCCCGCTTCATTCCCCCTACTGCACATGTCTCTTGAGCGGCTTTTCCCGCCTGCCTGCGACCACATGCCAGATCAGCATCAGCAGGAACGGCAGCGACGGCCAGACGAACCACAAGGTGCCGAGGCCCGACGTGAACAGGTTCAGGAGAAAGAAAAAGCCGATCATGAAGACGCAGCTGCGCACCCGCCGGGGCTGTGCCCTCAGCCAGCGTCGGGTCTGTTCGAAGCCGTTTGCGACAGCCTGGGTATCCTTTTCCCATGCGGGAGAAGTGTGAACACCCCCCTGCACCGGCGTTTCCGGAGCATCAGCAACCGGGGCGTCTGGGAGGTCCGGCGGTGCGTTTCGGCCACCCAGCCGCACCGAATAGGTCTCGACCGGATCGGTCACATTTTTCACCTGGCGCGGACCCTGCGGCTCGAAGCCGAGCGCGAGCTTCGACTTGACCTGGTCGTAGACGGATTGCGATAGCATGATGCCGCCCTTGGGGGCGAGCTCCTGGAGACGGGCCGCGACATTGACTCCGTCGCCATAGATGTCGTCTCCTTCCACCATGATGTCGCCGAGATTGATGCCGACGCGGAATTCCATTCGATTGCCGTCGGGCACGTCCGCGTTGCGCAGGGACAGTTCGTTCTGGATGTCGACCGCACATTGCACCGCTTCGATCACGGAGGAAAACTCGATGATGACCGCGTCGCCCCACGTGTTGACGATGCGACCGTTGTGCCGCTCCGTCAGCGACGACATCACCTCCCGGTAGGCTTTCAGTCGGTTCAGGGTGCCGTCTTCGTCCCGCTCCATGAGCTTGGAATAGTGTGCCACATCCGCGCACATGATAGCCGCGAGACGGCGCTTCACCCGTTGCATCCTCTTACCCCTGACTGCTCAGACCATAGCCCTCGGAGACGGGCAACGGCCTGCCATAGGAATGGGAACCTCCGTGTGGAAATGCAAGAAGCAATCCACTGAATTCAGGATTTCTCTAAGAATTCGACCGAAGGGTCCGGCTTCCCCTCACCGGTCCGCCAGGCCCCGCAGGACCTCAAGCGCCTCTTCAGCCCGTTCCTGCGGAACGAAGACATGGTCGTGGAAAAAGGCGGCAACCACATTTGCCGAGATCCCCTGTTCAGCGAGCGCCGCGGAGATAGCCGCCGTCAGTCCCACGGCTTCAAGTGAGGAATGAACGGTCAGGGTAATGCGCCGGAACCATTCGGCATCCGCCAACCCGAGTTCGCGAGCCCGCTCGACCGGCAAGATTGCCGTCAGGCCTTCCGTCTCGGCAAACAGGCCGATCGGCTCGTAGTCCGCCAGGTCCTGAAGGCTTTTCGATGCGAAAGTGCAAAACACATAGGGCTCCGGATCCAGCATCGGCCGCATCTGGGAAATCAGGGTGTTCAAATCGGTTTCGCCGGACATACCGCTACTCATCAAGTTGTTGAAAGATACCGGCGCATCAGTGGCCGGCGGGGGCTCCGGCGGGCAATCTCCTCAAATCCGCCGTGTCGGAAGACCGGTGTAAAACCTACAAATCCTTCGCCCCACTGTGAGGGCCTGTCCGTGTCGATGGGGCATGCATCCACAACCTTTGCGCCCCTTTCGACGGCATGATCGACGCCTGCTGCAAGGAGTTCCGACATCAATCCGGACTTCCGGTAGCCGCTACGCACATAAAAACAGGTGATTGCAAATGTTGATCGGATCAGCTCGCGATCATCGGATTCCAGCGGCCTTGTCACCTTGCTGAGCTGAAAACGGACGTAATTCTCGCGCGGTCCGAGAGCGACCCAGCCGACGGCCTGCCCGTCACGATAGACCAGAAGCCCGGGCGCTGGTCCGTCGGTTGCCTTTGCCTTGAATGCCTCGCGGCGTTCGTCCCGGCTCAGGGCATTCCAATCCTTGCCGCGCAGGAACGGCCACATGCACCAGCAGCCCGAATTGGCACCCCGTTCCGGCCCGAACAGATCCACAAGATCGGACCAGCGATCCGGCGTGAGCGGATGTATCTCGGCTGAAGCGGCTGTCATGGCGGGCACCGTTCGTCAAGTCAGGTAAGTAGGGATACGAGCATTGCAGTCACACACGCAATCCCTATTCCACCAACTCCGGCGGGTTTCCCTGGTCAGCTGCCGTTGAATGATCGGATTGTCAGGCTGCGGCCTCCAGACCGGCGATGTCGATCTTCTTCATCTGCATCAGGGCCGCGGTCACTCGTCCGGCCCGTTCCGGATCGTCGCCCCGCATCAGACGGGGCAAGGCTTTCGGGACGATCTGCCAGTGGATGCCGAACCTGTCCCTGATCCAGCCGCAGTGGCCTTCCTCGCCGCCATCCGCAAGCAAGGACTGCCACAGCCGGTCCGTTTCTTGCTGGTCTTCCGTGAGGATGGAGATTGAGGACAGGTGGCTCGGCTGCACGTCGGGATTGCCGTTCAGGATCATGTAGGGGCTGCCGGCAAGCGTGAATTCCGCCACCAGTACGGGCCCGTCGGGATCGGGACGGAAAACCGACTCGATCCTGCTGTCCGGCAGGAGGGAGACGTAAAACGCGGCGGCTTCTTCGCCGCGCTCCGCGAAGAACAGGCAAGTCCTGACCTTTGCGCTGAATGCCGGTGCATCAACCGGTCCCGTTTCTTCTGCGGCAATTGATCTTGCAAGGTCGCCCAATTGAGCAGAAGCGGCTTTCCACCCTTCCTTGAACCCCATTTCAAGATGCTTGTCGCGATCAGCTTCGCTTGAATGACGCGCGCCCCAGACAAGCCTCGTGCCCCCGTCCGGCGTATCGGACAGCTCCACGTAACCGGTCATAAACGCGCTTTTCCGGGGCACGAAATCTTCAGAATAGGCGTCGGTGAAGGTCAGCCGTTCGCCGTCGACAATTTCCAGGAAGATGCCGTTATTGTCGAAGCGCTCACCATTCGGCCCGGCCATGACCGTGTTCATCCGCCCGCCCACGCGCAGATCGAAATCCGCTTCCGGGACCGTCCACGGTTTCGGGCAATACCACTGCTTGACCAGGTCCGTTTCTGTCCAGCACCGCCAGACCGCGTGCCGGGGCGCCTGAATGGTCCGGATGATCTCGAGCGTCAGCCCGTCCATTCGAAATTCAAAGTCACTCATGGTTTCCCCTCCGTTCATCCCAAGACGTCCATCGTTGCCGGCTCCTCAGCCAGACCAGAGCCCACAGAAGCCTCGGTTTTCCGCCTGATGGCGGCCATCCGCATCGTCAACCCGATTCAATCTCAAGATTAAACATACCGACCAGTTGGTATGCTGTCAATTCAAATGAATTGCAGGGCCAGAACAATGACCGCTTTCGACACCGGCGGGTCGTCGCCGGAAAATTGGATCGCATTTGCGGTTCGAAACCTCCAACGGCTGAGGAAGTCAACGAAGATGTCGATCGTCAACAAGGCCATCTGGATCATCGAATGTCATCTCGATCGCCCCAACAGGCTGGAGGCGATCGCGGAGGCCTGTCAGGTGACGCCGGCACATCTTTCGCACCGGTTCAGCGCATGTCTCGGCAATTCGCTGACGGGATACGTCCGATTAAGACGGCTGTCCCGGGGGCCGGCGCAGCTGGCGGGCGGGGCATCCGATATTCTGCAGGTCGTCCTGGAAGCCGGGTACGGATCCCATGAAGCCTTAGCCCGGGCCTTCATGAAGGAATTCGGCCGGTCACCGGCCTCTGTGCGAAAACAGAAGGCGTTGGAAGGGCTTGCCAAAACCGGACCGGCCAACATGATCGACGATTTGAAGCCCGGAATCTCCGTTCTGGGTCGAAGGCATCGGCCCAGCACCCGATACCTCGGCCTCTGCGCAAGAGTGTCGCTGGACACAAGACACGAGATCCCCGAACTCTGGCGGCAGTTCGGTACGATCACACAAATGATGGACCGTGACGTCCTAACCGGAGACGGTCGCGGTCCAGGGACCGTCGACATACTCCGCTTCCTCGTCTCCCGGCCAGGGTGGCATGGAAATGCAAATGAACTTGAGCGGCCCTGTGTCGGCGGCCCGGTACTGAAAGGCTGTTCCGGTCGGAATGTCGATGGATACACCAGCTTCCAGGACGACCACGCTTTCGCTTTTGCCTTCGCGACGCCAAATCTCGCCCTTGCCTTCCAGAACGTGCCAGAACTCGGATACGGTCTTGTGACGGGTCGCACGGTTGATCTGGCCGGGCGGAACCGTCGAATGAATCATATTGCCGGTCGGCCCGTCCATGATGAAGCGGATGTCCGCTCCCGCCGGAGATTTCGCATCCGAAACCTCCGGCAGTCTGGTCTGTTTCATCTTGTCCTCGCCAGGCCGCATCAGGCCGTCTTGTTGAAGATCTCCCGGCCGATCAGCATGCGGCGGATTTCGGACGTGCCGGCGCCGATCTCGTAGAGCTTGGCATCGCGCAGGAGCCGGCCCGTCGGATATTCGTTGATATAGCCGTTGCCGCCAAGCAGCTGGATCGCGTCGAGGGCGATCTTGGTGGCGTTTTCCGCAGCATAAAGGATCGCGCCGGCAGCGTCCTCGCGGGTGGTTTCGCCCCTGTCGCAGGCCTTGGCGACCGCATAGACATAAGACTTGGTGGCGTTCATGGTGACATACATGTCCGCGACCTTGCCCTGGACGAGCTGGAAGGTGCCGATCGGTTGGCCGAACTGCTCGCGCTCGTGGACATAGGGGATCACCACGTCCATCGCCGCCTGCATGATGCCGACGGCACCTGCCGCCAGGACGGCACGCTCGTAGTCGAGACCCGACATCAGCACGTTGACGCCCTTGCCGACCTCGCCGAGCACGTTCTCCGCGGGCACTTCGCAATCCTGGAACACCAGCTCGCCGGTTTCCGATCCGCGCATGCCGAGCTTGTCGAGCTTCTGGGCGACGGAAAAGCCCGGGAAATCCTTCTGGACCAGGAAGGCAGTGATGCCCTTTGGTCCCGCATTCGCGTCGGTCTTGGCATAGATGATCATCGTGTCCGCCGACGGCCCGTTGGTGATCCACATCTTGGAGCCGTTCAGGATGTAGCGGTCACCCTTCTTGTCGGCCCGAAGCTTCATGGAGACAACGTCGGAACCGGCCCCCGGCTCGGACATGGCTAGCGCGCCGAGGTGTTCGCCGGTAACCAGCTTATTGAGATAGCGCGTTTTCTGGTCCTTGTTACCCCAGCGGCGGAGCTGGTTGACGCACAGGTTCGAATGCGCGCCGTAGCTCAAGCCGATGGAGGCCGACGCCCGGCTGACTTCCTCCATGGCGATACAATGTTCCAGGTAGCCAAGGCCGGAACCGCCCCATTCCTCTTCCACTGTGATGCCGTGCAGGCCGAGCTCGCCCATTTCAGGCCAGATCTCGCGCGGGAACCAGTCCTCGCGGTCGATCTTTTCGGCGAGCGGTGCAATGCGGTCCTGACTGTAGGAACGGACCGTGTCGCGCAGCATGTCGGCGGTTTCGCCGAGGTCGAAATTGAAACCCGGAAAGTCGTTGCGGATCATTGGTTTTTCCTCCGAGAGCCCGTTAATGCCTTTGGCATTTGTCAGGGGCGGTCATATCTTACGAATTCGCTCAGGACGCCGATCCGGTCGTAAAGCTGCCGGGCACGCGCGTTGTGATGGTGTGTATGCCAGTAGACATTGCCACTTGCCTGCGGGTTGGCGTTTGCCGCGGCATAGACCGCTTCGATCAGCTTGCGCCCGGCACCACCGCCGCGCAGATCGGCACTGACGAAAAGATCTTCCAGATAGCACGTCGAAAGCGTCGACCAGGTGCTGGCATGAAACAGGTAATGAACGAAGCCGACAAGCTCGCCCGCCTTTTCGGCGACGAAGCCGTTATGCCCCTCGTCCGATAGCAACCTGTCGAACAGGTTTTGGGTCAATTCCGCAGGGAGATCCTGTTCATAAAAGGTCAGGTAGGCCTGCCAGAGCGGAAGCCAGGCGGCTTTGTCCGACGGCGCAAGCGCCCTGATGGTTATGTCGGTCATATTCTCAATCCTTGACGCCCGAAACGCTCATCAATGTGAACAGGCCGGTTGCCACATGCACCTGGGTGCCGTCATCAAGGCCGTAGACGTCAGCCTTGGCGATCGTCAGGGTCCGGCCGGGTTTCACCACCCTGCCCCGCGCAAGCAGAACCTGTTGGTTGGCGGGATTGAGCAGATTGATCTTGTATTCGCTGGTCAGAACGCCGAAGCCGGGTGCGAACAGGGACAGGGCTGCATACCCGGCGGCGCTGTCGGCGATGGAAGAAGTTGCCCCGGCATGGAAGAAGTCGTGCTGCTGAGTGAGTTCGGGCCGCATCCGAAGTTCCAGATCCACAGCGCCCGGTGACAGGTGAACCAGTTCGGCCCCGAGAAGTGTCATGAATTTCTGCGCGGCGAAGCTGGACCGGACGCGAGCCTGCCAGTCAGGATCTCTTGGTGCCAGATCCATTACACGTCCTCCTTGGCGGCATCGGCGCCGATTTCCGCCATACGAGCCCGCGCGCCCGCTTCGACCTCGTCCAGCTCAAGCAGGGTCAGTTCGATGTCACGCTGCTTTTCCAGAAGTTCGGCGCGGCGGACGGCGATCTTGTCCAGAAACAGGCGCAACTGGCCCGCCTCTCCCGGGGCGGTGCCGTACATTTCGATCAGTTCCTTGACTTCGCTCAGCGAAAATCCCAGCCTCTTGCCGCGCAGGATAAGCTTGATGCGCGTCCTGTCGCCGGGCGTATAGAGCCGTTGCCGCCCGCGCCTGTTCGGCAGGACAAGGCCCTGGGCCTCGTAGAAGCGCAAGGTCCGAGTTGTGATGTCGAATTCCTGCGTGAGCTGGGTGATCGTATAATAGCGTTGCATGCCCCATCCTTTTCCAGGGCACGATTCCGCCTTTTTACGTTAAAGTCAATACGTCGTTTTTTTATCTAAAATAACAGTAACTTAATCCTATGATTTCAACGCATCCAAACTCGTATCCGGGTGCAGGACATTCAGATCGACGTCGCCCGGAATGCCTTTCACCGTCCCGCGGTCATGATATTGCCAGCCGATCCAGGCCGGCGCATAGACGGGCGAATGCCAGATCGAACGGGCCCAGAGGGGACGGTTCAGCCCTTGCCCTTTCAGATAGGTCAGATAGAAGTCTTCCGGCGCATAGAAGATCACCTGCTTCCCGCGAACCTGTTCGACGAGTGCGGTGAAATCGCTGACTTCCTTGAGAACCTCCTCGATGGAAGGACGCCTGGCGCAATTGCCCTCGAACTCGAGGTCGACCATCGGCGCCAGCATGGAGCGGTCATCCGGCAATACGCTCAGAAAATTTTCCGCCTGCTTGCGGCCGGTCTGGCACAGGCTGAAATAGTGGTAGGCCCCGCGCGCCAGTCCCGCGGCTCCGGCCGCTGCCCAGTTTTGCGCAAAGGCACCATCCTTGAAATCGGCCCCTTCGCTTGCCTTCATGTAGGCAAAGGCAACGTCGTCGCCGGCGACCTGAGCCCAGTTGATCTCGCCCTGATGATGGGAAACATCTACGCCGCGCACGGGGTAATCGCCTCTGTCCGGTTCCCAGTTCATAAAGAAAAACGCCGCCCCTGCCACTGAAATCACCACGCCGACAGCGACATAGAACAGGGTTCGCAACACGGCTTGCAAGAAATTCATTCGCCCTACCCGGAAACTCTGAAATCAGGACCGAGGATGCCTCAAACCCGTTAAGATTCACGATAAGAAATTCGGCCAGAGCGGCGCAGCGGCCAATTCCAGCACATTTCCGTCCGGATCCCTGAAGTAAAGACTGGTGCCGCCGGCAGGCCAGACGACCTCGCTGATGATGGGAACAGCCTTTCCAGCGAGGTAATCGCGCCAGGGCTGAAGCTGGTCCGGTGAAATCCGGAAGGCAAAGTGACTGTGGCCTTCGGTGTCATGTCCGGGCACGGTCCCGCCCGGCGTTGCAACGTCTTCGCCGGTGTGGCCACGATGGAATAGAAGCAGGACCTGCGCGGGGCCGGCGTCATAGGCAAAAAGGCGTTCTCCAGCCACCATGCGCTTCAGACCGAGCACGCCTTCATAGAAGGCATGCGCCGCCTCCATGTCGTCCACGTAGACCGCCGTTTCGAGAATACCGTCGATTTTCGGCCTGGACATGAATTGCAATCTCCCGACGACAGCCCCTTCGTCAGCATTCTTGCGTTCCCATCCGATCGGCACAAGTGCCGCCTCACCCAGATTGCGAAAAACTCCCAGGCGGGTCTTGCCTCACGAGGCCTTCAAGCCGGAAGCGCTCATGCGCGGTTGGAATTCCGTCACCGTGTATTCGGCAAGACCGGCGGCATGAAAGGGATCCTGCCTGACAATCGCTTCGACGGCCTCTCGTTTCTCCGCCATCGCCAGAATGACTCCTCCGGTACGCGGCACCTTGGGGCCGGACGCCAGAAAGTGGCCGGCGGAATAATTTGCTTCCAGAAAGTCCCGGTGGTCCTTCAGCAAGGCATCGACCTTATCCATCGGAGCAACGTAGCGAAGATCGATCACAAAGAGATTTTGATTGGCACAAATAAGGGGCATTGGAACCTATCGGTTTTCTGCTTGGCGTTATCGGAGCCGGTTTCGCAGACCGGCTCCGGATCTTTCAACGGCTGTGCCTGCAGGACATCACACGACGTTCAGTTTCACATCGATGTTGTTGCGGGTCGCATTGGAATAGGGGCAAACCTGATGCGCCTTTGCAACGAGGTCTTCTGCCGTTGCCCGATCGAGCCCGGGCAGGGAAATATCCAGTGCGACTGCCAGTCCGAATCCTCCTTCCGAACGCGGCCCGATGCCGACGGTCGAAGTGATGGTGGTCTCGGCGGGAACCCTGATCTTTTCCTGCCCACCGACGAATTTCATCGCACCGACGAAGCAGGCCGCATAGCCGGCTGCGAACAGTTCCTCGGGGTTGTTGCCCTCACCGCCCGCACCGCCGAGTTCCTTCGGTGTGACGAGCTTCACCTTGAAGGACCCGCTCAGGGTTTCCGCGGCGCCTTCCCGCCCACCGGTCGCACGGGCCCTGGTTTCGTATTTCACGTCAACTGCCATTGGTCTTCTCCTTTTCGATCAAGCAAAACTCAGGTTCGAGTTTCTATCGCTAGCGCTTATATCGTGCACGATATATTTTGCCCACATATACTATCGGAGAATGGCGCACAACCCGTTGCGACCATATCGCGCGCGATTTATAAGGAGCGCATGAGTGAGACGACCGACCAGATGTCGCTTCTCGACGCGATCGGATTTTCCGCGCCGGAAACGACCAAAAAACCGAAAAAAGACAAACCCGCCAAGACCGCAGCCAGCGCCTCCAAGCCCGGCAAGAAGAAGCTGGGCAAAGGCAAGGCCAAACCGGGCGACGCAGCGGAAGACCCGGCTGACGTCCAGGCGGCCGACGCGGAAGGCGATGCCCCGGTGACGCCGGGAAGCCGGGAGGAAGCACTGGCGGATAATCCGTCTTCGGTTCCTGACACGATGGACTCCGACTCTGGCCCGACCTCCCTGCCGCTCGACCAGTTTCTGTGTTTTGCCCTTTATTCGGCGAACCATGCCATGCACGGCGTCTACAAGACGCTGCTGAAGGAAATTGGCCTTACCTATCCGCAGTTCCTGGCCATGACGGTCCTTTGGCAAACAAACAATGTCCCGGTCGGTGCCATCACCGCGAAGCTCCAGCTCGACACCAACACGCTGACACCGCTGCTGAAGCGACTGGAAGCCATGGATCTGCTGACACGCACGCGCAATTCCAAAGACGAGCGCCAGGTGATCCTGAAACTGACCCGCAAGGGCCGCGCCTTGCAGAAGAAGACCGAGCATTTTGCCGGCTGCATTTCCTCCGCTTCCGGACTTCCGACCGGTCAGTTGCGGGAGCTGCAGCGCAAGATCATGGAATTGCGGGACAACTTGCGTCAGGCGGGCTTGTCAGATTGACAGCTGCTTCCAGGACCGGGTACGGCAAATTGCTAGAACGGGAGCCCGAACCAGAACGCCGCGATGCCGAGAAAGGCGAAGAAGCCGACCACATCGGTCACGGTAGTCACAAAGACGCTTGACGCGATTGCCGGATCGATGTTGAGCCGGTCGAGCGCAATCGGGATCAGAAGACCTGAAAGCCCGGCGAACAGCATGTTGATGATGATGGCCCCGGCGATCACTACGCCAAGGCCGGGATTGGCGAACCACAACCAGGCCGTCACTCCGATCAGAATGGCAAGCGTCACACCGTTGAGCACACTCACCAGGATCTCACGGTTCAGGACCCGCATGAGATTGCGGGCACCCAGTTCCTGGGTCGCGATCCCTCGGACGGCAACGGTCATCGTCTGCGTACCCGCGTTGCCGCCCATGGACGCGACGATCGGCATCAGCACGGCGAGCGCGACCATCGCCTCGATGGTGCTTTCAAAGAGTGCAATGACGACAGAGGCCAGAATGGCCGTTCCGAGATTGACCACCAGCCAGGCAAGGCGCGACCTTGCGATCGTCATCACACTGTCTGAGATCTCTTCGTCACCGACCCCGGCAAGCGCGCGCAGGTCCTCTTCGGCTTCTTCCTGGATCACGTCGACGATATCGTCCACAGTGATCACACCGACCAGGCGCTCGTTCTCGTCGACCACGGCAGAGGACACGAGGTTGTAGCGCTCGAACCGGCGGGCGACCTCTTCCTGGTCTTCCGTCGCCAGAACTGCTTGGCGGGTCTCCTCCATGATGGAGATCACCTTCTCCTTGCGCTTCGTGCGCAGGATCTTGTCCAGATGCACCGAGCCGAGCAGCTTGAAGGCCGGATCGACCACATAGATCTCGTAGAAACTGTCCGGCAGATCCCGGGCCTCGCGCATGTAGTCGATGGTCTGGCCGACGGTCCAGAACTGGGCGACCGCGATGAACTCGCTCTGCATGCGACGACCGGCGCTTTCTTCCGGATAATCGAGCGCCTTTTGCAGCTGCGCCCTGTCGGCATAGGGCAGCTCTTCCAGGATGGCAGCCTGGTCGTCCTCGTCCAGGTCCTCCAGAATGTAGACCGCGTCGTCCGAATCCAGCTCGCCGAGGCCCTCGGCGATGGCTTCGTTCGGCAGGTCCTCCAGAAGCTGAAGGCGAACTGCCTCATCGATCTCCGTCAGCGCCGTATAGTCGAAATCGTCGCCCAGCAACCGGACGAAGGCGGCACGTTCGTCGGAGTCCAGCGTTTCCAGAAGATCACCGGTATCGGCTTCGTGCAGATCGCCTGCGAGAGCCTTGAGCGTGAAGCGGTCATTCGCCTCGATCGCCGTTTCGACCGCCGAGATGAATTCCGGGTTGAGATGCTCTTCCTCGTCGCGGACGGGGATCTGGGGTTCGGGAGGGGCAGTTACATCAAGCTCAGCTGCTTCGCTCATCAGCGCCCCCCTTTCCCACGCGGTGATCCTTAACCGTTGCTGCGCACCGGTCCTTGCCGTTCAGAACTAGCTCCCTCTCTTGCAAAGCGCCACAGGAAAAACGGAACCGGTCCACAGAGTTAGTGGTTTTTCGCAGCGACGAGAGCCGCAATACCGCCTGCGCCGCGGAATTACTCAAAAGCCCGCGCAGTTCTTGTCCCTGGCTACCCCGCGCAGCCGCTCAAGATAGGAGCGCGCCTTTTTCGGGAGGATGTCCTCATCCCCGGAAATACAGCGTTCGGCGCGCCGAAAGGCACGCTTCGCCCGTTCGCTCTTAAGGCACACTCGCCCTTCAGCCAGGACTTCCTGTTCGGTGTACCAGAGCTGCTGGCAGGTCATCGCCCCGAAAGTGGCAGGATCGGCGGAAAGGGTCTGCGCCGAAGCAGGCAAGGCTGAAAGACAGAACATGGCGCAAGCGGCCATGGAAAGCGAACAGGGTCGGTACGTCGGCTGAAAAATGATCATGGCTCCAAGGGGCTGTATCTTGCTGCAGACACCCTCGACGCCAAAGACGGCATCAGAAAGGCCGACAACCGTCTTAACGGACACATCGGGTTGCGAATGCCCGCCGCCGTCTCATCGGCTCTCGCATTCCGGCGGCCTTGTGTCCATGGTCCAGTCTCCGACCGGCAGGGTACCGAGCTTCGACTTGAACGTCTTGCCGCTGTTGACGCCCCGGCCGGTCAGCAGATTGACGTCGCACTCCCCGGCGGTATCCGGATCGAGCGTGTCGTAGTGCGAAAAGGTATATCCGGCGACCACGAATGCCCCTTTGCGATAGGCAATCGTCAGGGACTGCTCCCAGCGTTCCCGGCCGATGGCGGAGTTTTCGGAATGAATCTTGAACGAACCGTGTTCGTTCACCTCCATCCAGGGCTCCTGGCCGTACACGGCCCCGCGCCAGACGATATTCGGTGCATGAACCTTCTGCTCCCAACCACTGCCGGCATCCGTGAAGATGTAAAGGTCCGCGCCATCTTCGGTTTCCACGAGCGTTGCCCGGTAGCGAACGATGTCGCCGTCGACCGGCACGGTTGCGGACCCGGCAATGGCCGCTGCGGGAACCATGGATTGTTGCGCTGCCGCCTGTCCCGCCCCGGAAAGAATCCACGAGCCTGCAAACACGAGCGATGCCAGAACAGAAACGGATTTGCGCACCTTGGTCCCCCGGATGAAACGAGCTGCAAGTGGCAATATGCCTTCATGTACCGGCGAGGGACAAGCCTGCGAATAGGTCGACAAGCAAGAATGCCTGAGACGCGATCCTGGTCTCCTCTTCCGCCTGAAGTTCGATTGCTGGAAAGAGCCGCGGAGACCGGAATCAAAAAGGCCGCCCTGGGGCAGCCTTTTGATGAAGCATCGGTAGGAATGCTCCGAATATGGTGCGGTCGAGAAGACTCGAACTTCCACGGGTTTTACCCCACAGCGACCTCAACGCTGCGCGTCTACCAATTCCGCCACGACCGCATATTCTGTTGTTCCCGGCGCCTCTCAGCGTCGAGGCGCTCCATGTAGCAAAGGAAATTTGGGGGCGCAAGAGCCGAATATGCAATAATTCACAGGCACGCGATTTTTCTTGCGCCGCCCCTGTGGACAGACCTCAAAGCGGCCCGTCTGTGCGCATGGGACGGATCTCGGGCGCACGCATCAGGACCTCGGTGATGGAGATGCCGATCCGCTCCCCCAGAAGCACCACCTGCCCCTTGGCGACGAGCGTGTTGTTGGCGTAGATCTTCACGTCATCGTCCTCGGAGACATCGAGGTCGATCACCGCGCCGCGGCCCATGCGCAGGAGCTGGTGCACCGGCATTTCGGACTCGCCAAGCACCACGGAAATATCGACGTTGATCTCATCAAAGGTGGTCATCACACGCTCGAATCCTTAAATAGGGCGATACCCGCCAGCGCTTGACCATACCACGGCAAGGCAAGCCAGCTCAAAAAGCAAAGAAGTTTCTTCCACATGTCACCTGTCGATCGAAACGACATTTCCGTGAGTTTTCTGCCGATTTCAGGCTCAAATCCGGTCGAATGGAAGATTTCCGACGATCTCGTCGATTACGAGACCGCGCTTGAGGAAATGGACGAAAGGGTCCGGAGAATCATTTCCGGCGAAGCGCCGGAACTCGTCTGGCTTCTGGAGCACCCGCCCCTTTACACCGCCGGCACCAGCGCGGACGACGGCGATCTCGTGTCTCCGGACCGGTTTCCGGTCTATCGCACCGGCCGCGGCGGTCAGCACACCTATCACGGGCCCGGCCAGCGGGTTGCCTATGTCATGCTCGACCTGCAGCGGCGGCAGAAGGACATCCGGGCCTTCGTCTCGGCGCTGGAAGCCTGGGTCATCAACACGCTCTGGCACTACCACATCAGGGGCGAACGCCGCGAGGACCGGGTGGGCGTCTGGGTCCGGCGGCCCGATCGTGGCGCAACCGTCGAGGACAAGATTGCCGCCATCGGCATCCGGGTCCGCAAGTGGGTGACCCTCCACGGCATCAGTTTCAATGTCGAACCCGATCTTGAGCACTTCTCGGGGATCGTCCCCTGCGGCATCAGCGAACATGGCGTCACAAGCCTCGTCGATCTCGGCTTTCCGGTGACCATGGCCGAAAACGACAGCGTCCTGCGCGCGGAGTTCGAAAAGATCTTCGGCGAGACCGTTTCCGGCTAGCGGGCCGTTTCCGCCACAAACCGCCCTGAATCAGGCAAGCGTATCGAGGAAGGTTCGAAGGCGGGCCATGCCCCCCGGCGTCCAGCCGAGCACCTTCAGCTTGCCCGTATCCATGACCCCGAGCGGCCCCGCAGCCCGTCCAGGCAATGCCGACGAACACCCTCTGGCTTCCGCATAGAGCTTCAGGAGATCCTGCCGGTCGAGAAGCAAATCCGACACGTTGTAGACCTCGAAGGCCTCGCCTTCCCCGGGTCGTCTTTCCAGAACCAGGGCAACAGCGTCGGCGAGATCGTCCCCATGCACCTCGGTACCGAGGCGCGGTTCGATCTTCTGGCCCCGCTCGAACGCCTCAAACAGGCCGGACCATTTGTGGTCAAGCGCACCAGGCGGACAGCCGTAGATGCCGGTAGCCCTCAGCACAGTCCCGCGAAAACCGTCGTCGCACAGCGACTGAAGCGCCTGTTCGCAGACAAGCTTGACCTGACCGTAAAGACTGTCGGGTTCCGTCGCCGCAGTCTCCGTCAGGACCGCCCAGTCGCCGGTATCCGTGTAAACCGCTCGGCTGGACAGGAACACGCAGTGCCTTATCCCGGCGGACTTAGCAGCTTCGAACAGGCGGACGGTTCCCTCCGCATTGTGCTCGATGAAGCCGTGCGGATCGTCACCTTCCCCGCCCCGGTACTTTCCCGGAACGTGGGAAAAGGCACAATGGATCAACGCGTCGGCTTCCGGCAGGTTGACGGCAGCATCCTCGAGATCCCATTCCAGATGGTGAAAACCCGCCTGTTCCGGAGCCATCCGGCCAAGCAGGGTCAGGTCCTGTCCGTCGTTTGACAATCTGGACGCAATGAAGCGGCCAAGCGTGCCGCTGGCGCCCGTTAAAACAAGATGCATTCACGAAGCCTGTTGATTCGCCCATTCCCGCGGACTGGGCAGTGAGGCCAAATCGTAGGGGATACCCTCCCCCGTTGCAAAGGCCTGCCACAGATCTATCAACGGCTTCAGACGGTCAGCTTTCTCATGACCGCTCTGCCACGGCTTCTCATACTGAAAATGCAGGACATGGATTTCACTCCAGTCCCAAAGCTCAGGCAGGTTGAACCAGACGTATTGCAGCATGTTGTAGAAGACCGGCAGGCCGTGCCAGTCGGGAAAGAAACTCTGCAGGAAAGTCTGGTCCGTGCGCCGCCAGAAAACGTCCGGCTGGTCCAGAAGGGCCATCATGGCCTCGAAGGTTGCCGTGTCGGGCGCTGCCGTGAACACACCGCTGTTCATACGGTGAAAATCGGTCAGGCTTTCATAGACGTTGGGCGCGGCGCAGAACTGCGGATAGCCGAACAGCTTGTCGCAATTCTTCAGAACCAGGGCATCGGCGTCGATGAACACGACCTTTTCATAGTCCGAGAGCTGCCACAGCCGCAGCTTGACGAAATTGTCGAGCGGCGTGTGAAAGACCGGCTTGCCGCCCTTGGTGAACGGCGCGGCGCCGTGCAGCCGCCCGCGCTCGTGGCGTTCGTTGAAAGCCTCGGAAGTCGGCAGCCGGGCGCAACGGCCGAGCCTCGGTGCGAACGGCTTCAGGAGCGAAAGATCATCCTCATCGACACCGGGCGTGAAGAGCACCACCAGATCGGCCTTTGTGCCTGTGCGCCGGAGCGAGCATAGCAGGGCCGATGCCCCGAGCACATAGTCCCGGTTCGTCACCAGCGTGACATAGGCAAAGGACCCGGCAGGCGCGGTGTCGAACTCGGGGGCATCGACCATCACTGGACTCAGGAGACCGATTTCAGCCGCGGGTGTTCCGGATCATGCTCGATCTCGCCGGCGATTTCCTTGGTCCAGGCGGAGACAGCGGGCACCCGGCTGCGGTCGACGCGATAAGCGTAAGTCTTGGCCACATCCACCACCTCGCCAAGAAGCCCCTCTTCCAGCGTGATCGGATTGAGGCCGAGCTCCAGGAATTGATCGTTCTTCACGACGAGGTCGTTTTCGGACGCTTCCTTGCGCGGGTTCGGCAGATAAGCCACTTTCGCACCCGTAAGGCGTGAGATCAGCTCCGCCAGATCGCGCACCCGGTGCGTTTCCGTCATCTGGTTGAACACTTTCACCCTGTCGCCCTTCTTCGGCGGATTTTTCAGAGCCAGTTCGATGCAACGGACCGAGTCCTGGATATGAATGAAGGCTCTTGTCTGGCCGCCAGTGCCATGGACCGTCAGCGGATAACCGATGGCGGCCTGGATGAGGAACCGGTTCAGGACCGTGCCGTAGTCGCCGTCGTAGTCGAAGCGGTTGATGAGCTGCTTGTGGCGCAGTGTCTGCTGCGTATGCGTGCCCCACACGATGCCCTGGTGCAGATCTGTGATCCTGAGGCCATCGTTCTTGGCGTAGAACTGGAACAGCAGCTGATCCAGGCACTTGGTCATGTGGTAGATGGAACCGGGATTGGCCGGATAGAGAATTTCCTGGGCGGCCTTCTCACCGGCCAGCGTTTCGACATCGACACTCAGATAGCCCTCGGGGATAGCGGCCCCGACGCTGGAATAGCCGTAGACACCCATCGTTCCGAGATGGATGAGATGGGCATCCAGATCCAGCTCCACCATGGCATTCAGAAGATGATGGCTGGCGTTGACGTTGTTGTTGACGGTGTAGTTCTTGTGCTGGTCGGACTTCATCGAATAGGGCGCGGCGCGCTGCTCGGCGAAGTGGATGATCGCATCCGGCCTGTTCTCCGACAGCCAGGCCTTGAACACCTCGTAGTCCCTGGCGATGTCGATGAGATGGAAGCGGATGGTGTTGCCGGTTTCCTGTTTCCAGATGCGCGTCCGCTCCTGGATCGAATCCATCGGCGTCAGCGACTGCACGCCGAGTTCCGCGTCGATCCACCGCCGGCTGAGATTGTCGACGATGTGAATCTCATGCCCCTTGTCGGACAGGTGCAGGGATGTGGGCCAACCGACGAAGCCATCGCCACCGAGAATCGCAATCTTCACAAGAAATCTCCCTGGGTTCCGCAAATCCGAACGAGCTGAAATACACCCGATTGATCCACAGTTGAGACCAGAACATTGCGATAATTCAATGACAACTCAACTCGGACCATAGCAATTGAACCAGTGTGCCGCATTACCGCCGAAGCTTCAAACCGTTTCCCGGACGGCAAAGTCTCCGGGCACCGCCTCTTCCGGCTCCAGATCCTTGATCGTGCTTACGCGGGCAAAGGACGGCCCCATCCAGAGCGCATCCATCATATCCACCACGGTATCCGAAGGACCGCTGAGCACGACCTCGACCTCGCCGGATTTCAGGTTTCGCACCCAGCCGGAAAGGCCACGGGCCTGCGCCTCGTCGGCGCACCAGGCCCGGTAGCCAACCCCTTGAACCCGGCCCTGAACAAGCACGTGAACGGTCAGAGGATCCTTCGTCATCCAGCACTCCCTGGCGGTCGTCGTTCCCCAGCTTATTGCATGTTTTGCAAAACGGGAATGTCTGCCTACGCCGCCGGAGGACGCATCACACGTCCGCGGCGGATGCAGCCTGCCGGGAGACGCGTTTCTGCTCGTCCGCCATGACAAGAAGGGACGCTCCGACGATAACGATGGCACCGGGCCAGAAAGCCCCGGAAGGCGCAAAACCGAAGGCGAAGAAACCGACGGCGATGTTGAGCGGCAGCTTCAGGTGGTCGAACGGCTGCACGAAGGCGGCGTCCGCCTTCTGGTATGCCAGCGTCAGCAGGTAGTTTGCCAGAACGGTCAGGAGACCGGCCCCGACCAGCAGCCAAACAGCTTCCCCGGATAACGCTATCCCGCCCTCGCCCATCGCCAGGATCGCGTTGACCGGCGTCAGCAGCAAAAGCAGATAGAGTGTGATGGAATCGGCATGTTCCGTTTCCGTGAGCTTCTTTGTCACCACCGACGTTCCAGCCCAGAAGGCGGCGGCGGCCACCGGCAGCACGGCCGCCCAGGTGAAACCGTCGTTCCAGGGCGCCAGGATCACCATGCCGCCGGAGAAACCTGCGACAGTTGCCAGCCAGCGCAAGGCCCCTACCCGTTCGCCAAGGAAGATCTTGGCGCCGAGGATGACGAAAAACGGCGAGGTCATGACGAGGGCGATCGCCTGCCAGATCTCGACGCGCGCGAGACCGGCGACCCACATCTGGATACCGATGACGGCGAGCGCCCCGCGCAGCAGATGGAGACCGATCTGCCGGGTCTTAAGGGCGGACCGGCCACGCCGCATCACCCAGGGAAAGGCGAAGAGGAGGCCCAGCGCATATTGCCAGAAGGCAGCTGAGGTCGAGCTGACACCGAGCTTCATGGTCGACGCCTGCAGGGCTCCGTTGACAAGGGCAAAAGAAGCCCCGGCCCCGATCATGGCGAGCGCGGCGAAAATGGGCTTCTGCGATGGTTTGGTCATTGCGGCGGTCATATGCGAGCTCCGTTCCGGTTGACGTTCCAGAACAGTCTCAAAAGACACGCGCCTGCAGGTCCCCAAAAGAGACCGCAGCCAAGTTCTCTCTCATCCGGACTTTCAGGCACACCCACTTACTGAAAGGAATGCCATAACCGTCGGCTCCGGCCTCTCACCGGATCTGCTGTCCCTTGTCTGCCAAAGGGCTTTCAAGGCGCTCGCGGGCTCCAGGTCTCCCTGATACCGCCGGTGGGGAATTTCACCCCGCCCCGAGAACTGTTCCCATTAATTTTCAGTATCGCTGAAAATGTTGGAGAGCAATGGAAATTTTGGTTTGCAAGGTGGCGGGCAACGACGCATCGCCCACCGTCCAACACCGGAACTCAGGCCGTGCAGACCCGGTTGCGTCCGGTTTCCTTGGCCTGATAGAGGGCCTGGTCCGCCCTGATGAGGGCCTGGCTCAGTTTTTCACCGACCCCGACATCGGCAACTCCGATGCTGATCTTGAAGGCGATTTCCAGTCCGTCAAAGAGGCTTGGGCTGGTTTCGACCCTCTTGCGGAGCCGATCAGCCATCTCGTAGGCCTGCTGCAGCTTGCAATCGTAGAGCAGGCAATAGAATTCCTCGCCTCCCGCCCTCGCAAAGAGATTCGGCTCGACAATCTCGGTTTCGAAGATCCTGACAAGATGGCAGAGCGTGGCATCACCGCAGGCATGTCCGAAATGGTCGTTGATCTGCTTGAAATGATCCACGTCCACCACCAGCACGCAGAGGCCGATTGCCTCTCGCCGCGCTTTGGTTTCGATCTCGCCGGCGAGTTCGAAAAAACGACGCCGGTTGAGGGCGTTGGTGAGGTCGTCCCGTTCGGCGGCCCGCTTGAGCCGTTTTTCGAGCTGCTTCCGCTCGGTGATGTCGAGCATTGCGCCGGCCAGGCCATTCACCTCCCCGGTAACCTTGTCGCGCGTTACCGCCTTATGGAAGTTCACATGCCGGAATTCCCCGTCCGCGTAGCGCACTTCGGCATCATAGATCTGGATACCGCCGCGTTGCATCAGGTCCTCGTCGGCAGCCTCATAGACTTTCGCCAGTTCCTCGGGGGCGACATCATAGACGCTCGCCCCGCATACCTTGCTTGCAGGAAGGCCGATAAACTGCTCGAAGGCCGTGTTGCAGCCGCTGTAGATCCCCGCACGGTTCTTGAAGAAGATCGGCGAAGGCAGATTGTCGATCGCCGCCTGAAGATTGTCCCTCTCGACGCGGACATTCCGGCACTCCCGGAGTAGCCTGTTCTGCCGCTCGATCACGCGCTCGGCCTTTTTGAGGGCAAGAGCCATCGCCTCGGCGTCGTCAGCGTGCACAACATCGTCCGCACCGGCAGCCAGAAGCGTCTTTTGGACATCAGAAGAAGGCTGTTCGTCCGTACAGGCAACAAGCATGCAGTCTTCACCAAGCAGCGATACGGCATCGTTCAGGAGCTCTTTCAGCTCCTCCAGCCCGGCCGCAACCAGGCAAATCTGAAACGTGCTGATCTCGGCATGAAGATAGGGATCAATCGGGTGAAGATCATATCCGGACGGCAGGTCCGGAGGCATTTTTCCCGTATGCGCGTAAAACCCTACGCCTACCGCCTTCGGAGACGGTACCGTCATAGTTCCGGTAGCCGTTGCGTCCATTAATGCCGCCTTGATCAGAGTTGCGTCCCATAAATACGTCCATCATCTGAATCCGGAGTTAAACTTTCCGGTCGACGCGGTCACTTCCCGTTGCACGGTGCTGCATGTCCGAACCCAGGCGGCCGGGCGGATGGTGGACTGGACCGCAAGGGAAGCGGTCAGGTCTCCGGCAGGGCAAAAGCTCCGGGATGACTTGCAATCTCGGACGGGGCCTGTGCGATCAACACCGGGCGTTCCGCTTCGAGTTCCTCCCGGCTGCCATAGCCCCACAGGACACCGATGCCGGCAACGTCGTTGGCGTTTGCTCCAATCAGATCGTGTTTCCTGTCGCCGATCATCACGGTCCGGGACGCCTCGATACCTTCCTCCTGGAGGACATGGGCGATCAGCTCCGACTTTGCCGAACGGGTGCCGTCGAGTTCGGCTCCGTATACCTTGCCGAAATAGCGCGAGAGTCCGAAATGTTCCACGATCTTGCCGGCATAGGCATGAGGTTTGGACGTGCAGACATGCATGGCAACCCCCGCCTCGTGCAAACGCTGCAGCAGGTCGGGAATTCCATCGATCAGCGTGTTCTCATAAAGACCCGTTACCGTGAAGCGCTCGCGGTAGTAGGCAACGGCCTCATCGAGACGCACTCTGTCGTCGGTACCGAGCAACACGCTGAAACTCTCCCAGAGCGGCGGCCCGATGCACCAATGCAGATCGTTCGGGGCCGGCGCAGTCCCGCCCATTTTCTCCACCGCATACTGGATCGACCGTGTGATCCCTTCAAAGGGATCGGTCAGGGTTCCGTCAAGATCGAACAAGGCAGTGGAATACGGCATGGCCCCTCCGGCAAAGATAATTGAAAACGGCTCGCAACCTGAACAGTACGAGCCGCTGTAACTCTTGCTGCAAGGACCTGTCAAATCTGGCACGGGGCATCTACCCTCAAGAAAATCCAGGCCCACCGCACCATCCGCCAGACAAACGTCCGGCGCCGGTCAATGAGGATAATTGAGCTCGTTCGCCAGACGCCCGACGACGTCCGCGACATTCGGGTCCTTCAGTCGCAAATCCTTTGCGATCTGCTCCAAGCTGCTACGGGCGATCTTGGCGGCGCTGTTCACTCCCATGAACATCTTGAGCGCCTTGCGCATTTCATCGACGGAACAGCCGGCGCGCCGCGCCTCGTCGGCACACATTTTCTCCATCGCATCCCAGGCCGATTTCCAGCCTGCGCGCCAGCACTTCTCCATGTTTTCAGGTTTTTGCTGCCACTGCGGGGGATTGGCCTTGTTTCGGTTGATGAGCGTCTGGCAGCCATAAGGTTTCAGGCCACCATGAACCCAGTAGGCGGTGGCATAGGCGGCGCCAACCGCTCCATAGACGCGTGACCCCGACTCCATGGATTTGTCGAGCGCCTTCAGAAAGCCGTAAAGCATTACAAAGGGCGCCGCCATGTTGAGGAACGCCGCGACCACCCACAACGTGCTGTTTGCCGCCGCGAAAACAAGTCCGCCGCGAAGCGCCTGAAAAGCGAGGCGTCCGTAACTCCCGACCTTGTCGGCAGTTGTCGGTCCTTCGGGGTGATTGCCCTTGAGCAACTCGGCGATAAGATTACGCATCGCCTTTTCTTCCCCTTCGGACATGCCGAACTCGGCCTTCAGGTCATCGATGATTTCGTCGGTTTCATCGGACGTCTTGTTCCCTCCGGACGGCGTGTCCGGCTTGTCCGGCGTATCGGGCGGGATCGACATACGCGCCCAGATCCCCTCGGATTCGGGATCGTTCAGCGCAACGATTGTCTTTCCGATCGGATCGACCCGGCCATCGGGCCAACGGAACGCGAGCACCGACCGTTGAAAGTCGCGGATCATCGAACGTGTCTTCGATCCGGACTTGCCGTCGACGGCAAGCGGGATCCGAGGTGGGCGCATCAGATCATTGAGCCGCTGCTGAACGGCGCGCACATCCTGCGCATTGTTGGTGCCGTTCTTGCCCACAGAGCCGAAAATTCCGATTGATGAGTTGATAGGCATAATAAAAGCTCCAAGGTTTCGGTTCGAAAAAAGCGCCGCATGTTCTGATTGAACCGGCGCGAACCTACCTCTTGTCGCTCGCAGCAAGTGTGATCCTGAATACAAACAGGTCGAATGGCAGAACAAAGCAAACGCCCCGGTCTTCCGGCCGGGGCGCTGTCAAACTCGAGCAGATCCGTGAGAATGATTTCTAGGAGAATTCCATGATCACGGCATCGACCGCCAGGCTGTCGCCCGGCGCTGCCTTGATGGCGGAGACCACGCAATCGCGTTCGGCCCGCAGCACGTTCTCCATCTTCATGGCCTCGACCACGGCAAGCTGTTCTCCGGCCTTGACCTCCTGCCCTTCGGCAACCGCGATCGAAACGACCAGTCCGGGCATCGGACACAGCAGCATCTTGGACGTGTCAGGCGGCAATTTCTCCGGCATCACCCGGTCCAGTTCGGCAATCCGCTGTGTCATCACCCTGGCGACGACGGAATAGCCCTGCCAGTCGAGCCGGTAGCCACCCTTCACCTTGCGCACCTGAACCGTGACCTGACGCGACCCTACCTTGCCGGACCAGAGCGGCTCTCCCGGAGCCCAGTCCGATTCAACGTTCATGACCGGCCCGTCGCCGATGGCGACATCCAGCTCCACCGGGGTCCCCGGATAGCCGGCTGCCAGCCGGATCGGAACATAGGTCTTGTCGAGCTTCACCACCCAGTGCTCCCGAACGGCACCCGAATGCGGACGCAGTCGGCCGGGAAGATGGTCGAGCCGCTCGCGTTCCAGGGCGCCCATGGAAAGAGCGACCGCAGCAAGCACCGAATAGGCGGCATCATCGGGAACGGCATGCTCAAATCCGTCCGGATATTCGTCTGCGATAAAGCTGGTGGCCAGTTCGCCGGCACGCCAGCGCGGATGATTCATCAGCGCTGTCAGGAAGGGAACATTGTGCTGGATGCCATCAACGTAGAAGGCATCCAGTGCCAGGCTCATGCCCTCGATCGCTTCCGCGCGGGTCGGCGCATGGGTGATCAGCTTCGCGATCATCGGGTCGTAGAACATGGAGATTTCCGATCCTTCCACCACCCCGGTATCGTTGCGGATGGTGAGGGCATCGGAGACAATCTCCTCCGGCGGGCTGTAGCGCACCAGACGGCCGATGGACGGCAGGAAGTTCCGATAGGGGTCTTCCGCGTAGATGCGGCTTTCCACGGCCCAACCGTTCAGCTTCACTTCGTCCTGCGAAAGGCTCAGCTTTTCGCCTGCGGCCACCCGGATCATCTGCTCGACGAGGTCCACACCGGTGACCAGTTCCGTCACCGGATGTTCCACCTGCAGGCGCGTGTTCATTTCCAGGAAATAGAAGCTCTTGTCCTGGCCGGCGACGAATTCAACCGTGCCGGCACTGTCGTAATCGACGGCCTTGGCAAGCGCGACGGCCTGCTCGCCCATCTTGCGGCGCGTTTCCTCGTCCAGCAACGGCGACGGCGCTTCCTCGATGACTTTCTGGTTGCGCCGCTGGATCGAACATTCGCGCTCGCCCAGATAGATCGCATTGCCGTGCTTGTCGCCGAGAACCTGGATCTCGATGTGACGCGGGTTTTCGATGAACTTCTCGATGAAGACCCGGTCGTCGCCGAAGGAGGAAGCGGCTTCCGATTTCGAGCGGACATAACCGTCACGCGCCTCTTCCGCGTTCCAGGCGATGCGCATGCCCTTGCCGCCACCGCCGGCGGATGCCTTGATCATCACCGGATAGCCGATTTCCCCGGCGATCTGGACCGCCTGGTCCGGGCTTTCGATCACCCCCAGATAGCCGGGCACCGTGCTGACACGAGCTTCATTGGCGAACTTCTTGGATTCGATCTTGTCGCCCATCGCCTCGATGGCGCGCGGGTTCGGGCCGATCCACACTATCCCTTCCCTGGCGAGCGCTTCCGGAAAACTGGCGCGCTCGGACAGGAAACCGTAGCCGGGGTGAACCGCTTCAGCGCCCGTTTCCTTGCAGGCCGCGATAATCTTGTCTGCGATCAGATAGGATTCGGCGGCCGCCGCCGGGCCGATATGCACAGCCTCGTCGGCCATCTCGACGTGAAGGGCATCACGATCGGCGTCGGAATAGACCGCGACCGTCTTGATGCCCATCCGGCGCGCGGTCTTGATGACCCGGCACGCGATCTCGCCCCGGTTGGCGATAAGTATTTTCGAGAACATGCATTCCACCCAAAGGATCGTTTTGTAAGGTTTTAGGACGCCCCCCCGACCCTTGCAACTTATCCAAATGGCGAGACGTGCTTTTGCGGATGCGCTGACAGCCCTGTCGATACCCGCCGATTGATGGTTTCATTCCGCCTGAGGTTGCAGAAATTTTTACTGTTTTATGTTTTTTAAATATTCCGACGGCTAGAATTCCCAAGGATACCTGGGAGAAGTCATGAAGAGGCTGTACTTAATTTCCATTGTTGCTGCTTCGTTTCTTTCGAACTCCACTTCGGCTGCCACGGTCGACAAGTGGAACAGCGGCGAGATCGACGGCTTTACACGCTACTGGACCACGAACAACGAAGGGTCGAGCTTCGTCGTTTGGTGCCACCCGAAAAGGCGGCTCAACGGAACCTTGTTGCAGGTCCTGATCAACAACAAGTTTCCTCCTCCGAATTCGCGGGTTACGGTTATTCTCGACAGGCAGGCACTGGACATGCCAGTCAACAAGCAGGGGTATATTGAAACCAACTGCGCCACCTGTTCCGACAGCTTCGGCTACGTCTGGCACATGCTGCGTTCCTCGCACTCGCTTGTGGTCAAGTTTCCGGACGATCAGTTCGCGGGCTTTTCCTTGAGGGGAGCGCAGGAAATCCTTCCCGGACCGGTCTGCCCTACGGACTGGGAAAAGAACCACTCCGGCACCTGAGCCGAGAGGGGCGGTAACAGTCAGCCGAACGCGCCCTACTCTCCTGCAACGCCTTTAAAGGCGTCGAAAATTATCCGCCTGTTCTCCCCGTGCCGTGCTTTCGCTTGTCGGACGCCCCGCCGGCGGCCTCTGCAACCCGATTTCCGCCGTCACACCCCTGAGTTTAATACCACCTTAAATTTATCTACGTATTTTTTGAGTGGGACTGGGGAAATTACGATGAAAATGCATTTTTTTGCTGCTTTGGCACTCACGGCATTTCTGCCGGGCCATGCCTTTTCCGAGACCAACGGAAAATGGCGCAAGGACTTCGCGCAAGGCTACGAACGGTACTGGACGGAAAACGCCAGTGGCGCCAGGTTCGCCATCTGGTGTCCGCCGAACCACAGTCCGCGCGGAACGCTCATCGGCATCGACATCAAGGGTCAGCTACCGCCGCCGGGGTCTGAGGTACTGATCCAGCTGGACCAGAAACTGATCAGGTTCCGGGCCGATTCCAACGGCTACATCCGCAACGACTGCCCGGCCTGCACAGACAATCTGACCTATTTCTGGCACCTGATGAGATCAGCCGGGAAACTCGCGGTTCAGTTTGAGAACAAGAGCTACGCCGGGTTCTCGCTGAACGGGGCGATGGAAACGACGCCTTATTCCGTGTGCGCCAGCCAGATGGCCGGCCGGACGCAGTAGTCATCCGTCCAGCAAATCGCCTGCCCTGATGTCCCTGGCGCGGAAAGCAACCGGATGTGGCCCCCGTCACACTCCGGCACGCCTGCTTGCGGCATCTTAAACTTGCCACCAGTCATCGGTTAAGGTTTGATTGCTGTGTTCCGGTGGCAGATTTCAACGGCTCATTTTTGCCGGAAGGCCGGCAATCACGGGAGGCAACAATGCGGAAATGCCATCTCATCACAGCTTCGCTGGCGCTCGCGGGAACCCTTGTGGCAACCTCGGCTGAAGCACGCCCGGACCTCAGAACGATGACCTGCGCCCAGGCACAGAACCTAGTGCAAAGGCACGGCGCCGTCGTTTTCACGACCGGCCAGTACACCTACTCAAAGTTCGTCTCGAACAGGAGCTATTGCGACTACAACGAAGTCCTGTTCGTTCAGTATGGCCGCACAAAAGACACTCCGAAGTGCCCCGTCGCCTACGAATGCAAGGAACCCCTGTTCCCGCGAGGCGGTTTCAATCGCTGGAACTGACGAAAATGGGCCGGAAACTTTCCGGCCCGAATTCATTCCCAACCTTTTACAGCGGAATGTTGTCGTGTTTCTTCCAGGGCATTTCCACTTTCTTGGAGCGTAGCAATGCCAGGGCCTTTGCGACCCGGCGGCGCGTCGAATGGGGCCGGATGACGTCGTCGATATAGCCGCGTTCGGCAGCCACGAACGGATTGGCGAAACGGTCTTCGTAGTCCTTGGTTCGCTTCGCGATCTTGTCCTTGTCTCCCAGCTCCGAGCGGTACAGGATTTCAACTGCTCCCTTTGCGCCCATCACCGCGATCTCCGCCGACGGCCATGCGTAATTGATGTCGCCCCGGATGTGTTTGGAGCTCATCACGTCATAGGCGCCGCCATACGCCTTGCGGGTAATGACCGTGATCTTCGGAACGGTCGCTTCGGCATAGGCAAAGAGCAGTTTCGCGCCGTGCTTGATGAGGCCGCCGTATTCCTGCGATGTCCCCGGCAGAAAGCCCGGCACGTCGACGAAGGTCACGATCGGAATGCCGAAGCAGTCGCAGAAGCGCACGAAACGCGCCGCCTTGCGGCTGGCATCGGCATCGAGAACGCCGGCGAGCACCATCGGCTGGTTGGCGATAATCCCGACGGTGCGTCCTTCCATCCGCCCGAACCCGGTCAGGATATTCTTGGCGAAACTCCCCTGGATCTCGAAGAAATCGCCTTCGTCGACGGTTTTCAGAACCAGCTCCTTCATGTCGTAGGGCTTGTTCGGATTGTCCGGGATGAGCGTGTCGAGGCTGGTGTCGATCCGGTCGGGATCGTCGTAGTTGGTCAACTCCGGCAAGTCGGCCAGGTTGTTCATCGGCAGGAAGTCGATCAGCCGCCGCATTTCCTGCAGGGCCTCGACATCGTTGTCGAAGGCACCGTCGGCGATCGAGGACTTGGTGGTGTGCACCGAGGCGCCGCCCAGCTCTTCCGCGGTCACCGTTTCGTTGGTCACCGTCTTCACGACGTCCGGTCCGGTCACGAACATGTAGGACGTGTCGCGCACCATGAAGATGAAGTCCGTCATGGCCGGCGAATAGACGTCGCCACCCGCGCAGGGGCCCATGATCAGCGAGATCTGCGGAATGACGCCGGAGGCCAGCACGTTGCGCTGGAACACTTCGCCATAGCCGCCCAGCGCCGCGACGCCTTCCTGGATGCGGGCGCCGCCCGCATCGAACAGGCCGATGATCGGCGCGCGGTTCTGAAGCGCCATATCCTGCAGCTTCGTGATCTTTTCCGCATGCGTTTCGGAAAGGGAGCCGCCGAAAACCGTGAAGTCCTTGGAGAACACATAGACGGTGCGGCCGTTGACCGTGCCCCAGCCCGTGACGACGCCGTCACCGGGAATGTGCTGCTCCTCCATGCCGAAATCGGTGCAGCGGTGCTGCTTGAACATGTCGAACTCCTCGAAGGAGCCCTCGTCCAGCAGAACCTCGATCCTCTCGCGCGCTGTCAGCTTTCCCTTGGCGTGCTGCGCATCGATCCTGCGCTGCCCGCCGCCCAGCCGGGCCGTTTCCCGGCGGTGCTCCAACTCGGCCAGAACTTCTTTCATCCGGTCCTCCAAAAACTTGCTTGTTCACGCCCTAGCATGAACCTCCTGGCCGGAATAGTCAGCACATGGGCTTATGGGGAAAGTACGTCATCTTGCGGGGTAAGCACCTGCCCCGGAAAAACGCACAGCTGCGCAAACGAGATCTCCATCAGCATTAGTCCCTGCCGGGCGTTTGCAGAACCATGGCGGCGTAATAAGGTGGAAGCTCCAGCAGGCCGGAAGCCTTCGGGCATGATCTCGCGGCCACGACCAGACGGGAGGTTCTGCCATGTCCCTGTACAGTCCCGATTCAACCTGGATTGCACTCCTGGGCGGCGGATTTTCAGGCTCCGTGCTCGCAGGCGGCAGCGTCTTTCAATTCGACCTCTGGAACATGGGCACCAAGCGGCTGCCGGTACAGGTGCTTGTGACCGGAAAACGGGCAGGCGTCATGGCCGAGGCAGGAACCGCCATGGCGATCCTTCTTGTAACCGGATGCAAGAGCGAGCGGGATATGGACGGAATCACTTCCTCCGGCATCGACTGGGAACTTTCCTTTGGCGGCGACGCGGATGCGGCGGTGAAGTCCGGGGTGAAAGTGTTCAAGGAGGTCATGAAGGCGGCAGGAAAGAAAACCGGCGAATGGGCGCTCAACGAATCCGGCAAGCGGCTGGCCCAATACATCATGAACGATCTCGGCGTCGTCCAGCCGGGCCGGCAGTTCAATCTCCTGCCCACGCCGCTTTCCGTTTCCGCCGGCGCCGGCATCTTCTACGAATGGCAGACGCTGCACGTCCTGGACGGTGAAATCGGCTGGAACTACATCTCGCCCAAATACTCGGTCGAAAACCGGTCAGGCTCGGTCTTCATGCACATGAAGGACATCCCCGTGAAAGACGGCACGACCATCCATCTTGGCTTTGCCGTCGACGAATGGTTTTCGATCGACCCGGACATCAAATGGACCCAGACCCCGTCCGGACCGAAAATCGGACAGAGCAAACTGCACATCGAGTGTGCAGTTTACGGAGGCGAGCTTTATCAAAGCCACAACCGGAACAACGGCCGGGGTATCAATCTCAGCCAGTTGCAGCCATCCGGCCGCAGCGAGACCGGCATGCTGACGGTCACCCAGACCAGTGAGGTCAAGAAGAGCGGCAAACTCACGGTGTATCCTCGTATTTTCAAATTCGGGAACTATCCCTACTGGTCTGCGGATGACACCATGACGGTTCACGTCGACGGCAAAGGCCGGTTTGTCAAGGTGGACGGAACGGCAGGTTTCAGGGACTAACTCCCTAACTGCACAATCCTGAGGCAATGAAGCCGCGAGATTGCTCTTTGACACAACTCCGTTTTTTGCCATGATTGCTTAACAAGCAAGCACAGCAAAAGGGGAGGCAATGGCGGACGTACGCACTTTCTTTAATGAAATGCTCGACGAAGCCGGCAAACCGCGCCAGCCCTATGCCAGGCTTGCCAGATGGCTCGATGCCAAGCCCTCCAACTTCCTGACGAAGAAGAGCCGGGACGCGGAGACCATTTTCCGAAGGCTCGGCATTACCTTTGCCGTCTACGGCGCCGAGGAAGCTACCGAGCGCCTCATCCCCTTCGACCCGATCCCGCGCGTCATATCCGCTTCGGAATGGCGCCGGCTTTCCGCAGGCATCGATCAGCGGGTGCGCGCGCTCAATGCCTTCCTGCATGACATTTACCACCGGCAGGAAATCCTTCGGGCCGGCCGGATTCCCGCTGATCTCATCATGCAGAACGAGGCTTTCCTGCCCGAGATGGCAGGCTTCACCCCGGCCCGAAAGGTCTACGCCCATATCATTGGCACCGATCTTGTCCGCGTGTCGGAAGACGAATTCTACGTGCTCGAGGACAACACAAGAACGCCCTCCGGGGTCTCCTACATGATGGAGAACCGGGAGACGATGATGCGCCTCTTCCCCGAATTGTTTCAGACCCACAAGGTAGCGCCGGTCGAACAATATCCCGAGAATCTGCGCCAAACACTTGAAAGCGTTGCGCCCGATCCGTCCAAGTCGACCCAGACCATCGTCGTCCTGACGCCGGGCATCTACAACTCGGCCTATTTCGAACATGCCTTCCTGGCCGATTCCATGGGCGTGGAGCTGGTGGAAGGAAGGGACCTCTTCGTCGATGCCGGCAAGGTATTCATGCGCACGACCCGCGACCCGAAGCAGGTAGACGTGATCTATCGCCGCATTGATGATGCCTTCCTCGATCCCCTCACCTTCAATCCGGACAGCATGCTCGGCGTCCCGGGCCTGTTCGATGCCTACCGGGCGGGCAACGTCACGATCTGCAACGCACCCGGAACCGGCATTGCCGACGACAAGGCGATCTATGCCTACGTGCCGGATATCATCGAGTTCTATACCGGCCAGAAGCCCATCCTGAACAACGTTCCGACCTGGAACTGTTCGCGGCCCGACGATCTGGCCTACGTCCTCGACAACCTGGAGGAGATCGTCGTCAAGGAAGTGCACGGCTCGGGCGGCTACGGCATGTTGATCGGCCCGACCGCTTCAAAGCGCGAGATCGCCGAATTCCGCAAGGTGCTGCTAAGCAATCCGAGCAACTACATTGCTCAGCCCACCCTCGCCCTTTCCGCCTGCCCCACGCACGTCGCCTCCGGCGTTGCTCCACGCCATGTCGATCTGCGCCCGTTCGTGCTCATCGGCGACCAGGTGCGGATCACACCGGGCGGGCTCACGCGCGTTGCCTTGAAGAAAGGCTCCCTTGTCGTCAATTCCAGCCAGGGCGGCGGCACCAAGGACACCTGGGTACTGGAGGACTGAGGATCAGATGCTCGGAAGAACCGCCTCTTCGTTGTTCTGGATGTCGCGCTACCATGAGCGTGCGCAGAACGTGTCCCGCCTGCTGGAAGTCGCCTATCGTGGCGCCATCATTTCCCACTCCGGCCAGGAGGACGGCACCCACTGGACCTTTGCGCTGGCGTGTTCCGGTTCGGAAGCCGGTTACAAACAGCGGTATGATGAGTTGAACAACCGCAACGTGTCGACCTATCTGATCTTTTCAAAGGACAATCCGTCGAGCGTACGCAACTGCCTGGAACTGGCCCGCAACAATGCCAGGGCGGTGCGCACCGGCATTACCACGGAACTGTGGGAAGCCATCAACACGACCTGGATCGAATTCACGGACGTTAACCCGCAGACGCTCACCCAGGAAAAGCTCCCTGATTTTCTCGCGTGGGTGAATCAGCGGGCGCATCTGTTCAGAGGCGCGCTTTTGAACACGGTGCTTCGCGATGACGGTTATTTCTTCAGCCAGATGGGCAATTTCGTCGAAAGGGCAGATAACACGGCAAGGATCCTGAACACCTACTACTGGACCTTGCTGCCGGACAACGACATCGTCGATGACGGATCCCTGGAACGCTACCAGTGGTCGGCGATCCTCAGAGCCTTGTCCGGGCGCAGAAGCTACCGCTTCGCCTATCCGAATGCGCGTCTCAAGGCCTTCAACATAGCCGAATTCCTTATTCTCAGGCAGGAAATGCCGCGTTCGCTCGTGCATTGCTACGACTGGCTTTCAGACACGGCGGAAGACCTGGCACAATTCTACGGCTCCCGCGAGCCGAGCCTCGACCTGGCGGCCGGTATCTATCAGGACCTTTCGGAAAAGAAGATGAGTGACGTCTACCAGGAGGGACTGCACGAATTTCTGATGGACTTCACGAACAGGAACAACAGGTTCGCCCATCAACTGAGTGAAGATTACAATTTCGCCTGACCCTGGAGCATCCTGCGTTCAAACGAACTCATTCAAGATGCTCCAGCACTTTAACAGCGATCAGCTTTAGGACGTTCAATCAATTCGGATCGAACGTCCGCTGATCTGGAACACGATCCCACCGGTGCCGCATGCGATTGACCGTCCGACACACCACCCGCTACCGCTACGACATGCCGCTTGCCAACGCCATGCAGCAGTTGCGCCTGACGCCGGAAGACGGGCCGACGCAGAAAATCGTCGAATGGTCGATCGAGGCACCCGGGATCGAACGGGCAACCACCTACAAGGACGCCTTCGGCAATCAGGTGCATATGGTCTCTGGTGGCGGCACGGTCGAGGAGGTTGAAATCACCGCCTCCGGCATCGTCGAGACGACCGACACCAACGGCATTCTGGGCCACGAACCGGACGCCGCAACACCGACACGGATATATACCAGGGTCACGTCCCTCACCGAGGCCAACCAGGCAATACGCAAACTGGCGGCGCAAGCCGACGTTCACGACAGGATTGCCGGGTTTCATGCCCTTATGCACGCCGTTCGCGACAAGGTCGACTACAAGGTCGGCGTCACCGAAACCCACGCCTCGGCCACAACGGCACTCGCGGCCGGCGAAGGCGTCTGCCAGGATCACGCCCACATTTTCATCGCGGCCGCGCGTTCCCTTGGCATTCCCGCCCGCTATGTGTCCGGCTACCTGCTTCTGGAAGAGGAACAAGCCTCGGAAGCCCATCACGCCTGGGCGGAGGTCCTCATCGACGGGCTCGGCTGGACCGGTTTCGATATTTCCAACGCAATGTGCCCTACCGACCGATATGTCCGCTTGACTGTGGGGCTCGATTCCCGTTCTGCTGCACCGATCAGGGGCATTCGTTTCGGCGGACTGGATGAGAACCTGCACGTTGAGGTCGATGTCGCGCAGGCCGCTTTTCAACAGCAGCAATAGCTGTCATCTTCCGGTCGCCGTAAGCATGCCCGCCGGACGGCGGCAGGAATTTTTGTGGGGCAGGAATGACATATTGTGTCGGTTTGAAACTGGATCGCGGACTGGTATTTGCCGCCGACACGCGCACCAATGCCGGCGTCGACAACATCGCCACTTTCAAGAAGCTTCACGTCTGGGAAGAGCCGGGTGAACGCGTCATCACGCTCCTGTCCGCCGGCAATCTCGCAATAACCCAGGCGGTCATCTCGCTCCTCAGTGAGCATATTACTTCCGGCGACGGAGAACGGGGAACGCTGATGACGGCGCGAACCATGTTCCAGGTTGCCCGTCTGGTTGGCAGCGCCGTGCGCGAGGTCAAGGAAATCGACGGCGAAGCTCTTGCGGCCAGCGCCGAGAACTTCTTTGTCACCTTCATCCTGGGCGGCCAGATCAAGGGGGAAGCCCCGCGCCTTTTCCAGATCTACGCGGCCGGGAACTTCATCGAAGTGGGCGAGGACACGCCGTTCCTGCAGATCGGTGAGCACAAATACGGCAAGCCGATTCTCGACCGGGTTACGCGCGCCGACATGCGCCTTGGCGAAGCGGCCAAGCTGGTGTTGCTGTCGTTCGATTCCACCCTGCGCTCGAACCTCTCGGTCGGCATGCCGATCGACATGCTGCTCTACAACACGGACACGTTTTCCTCCGCCCGTCAGGTCCGGATCGAGCAGGATGATCCCTATTTCCAGAAACTGTCCCACGGCTGGTCGGACAAGTTGCGCGCAGCTTTTTCCGAAATCGAGGAATTCGACGTCTGACCAGCGGTTTGCCTTGTCAGGACGGCGTCACACATCCGCATTAGAAGCTAACCAGCCAAATTCGGTGAACCTGCCCATAAGCCCTGCCAGCACGTTGCCTGCCCCGCGGCGCTTGCCTGGACACGGGAACCGGCGAACGAACCGCTGGAGGCAAGTGACACTTCTCTTGCCGCCGTGAGAGACCTGATCAGGAACGGCAGCCGCACGGAGGTCGTCGAGCAGCTCAAGCGCTGGGATCCCGTCGACGTCATGCAGCTTCTGACAAGGTTGCGCCTGAAGCATGCGAACAAGCTCTTCTGGTGGCTTCCGGCCAATCCCTCCATCAAGTTCGTTGCAGAACTCAGGCCCGAATTCCGCGACATTCTCGCCAGGCTCGATCCGGAAGACGCGGTCGAAATTCTGAACGATTTCCCCGACGACGTTGTCGATGAGCTGTTCGAACGACCTGAAGAAGCATAGCAGCGGGATCGAAACATTTAGCGATGGAAGCGTGCCTGGAAAGTCAGGTTGATTGAGGAGAACAATCCGGACTGGATCGACCGTTATCCTGGACTAGCAGCAAACTGAAATCTTGCCGCCCCTGCGCAGGCAGGGGCCCAGTACTCCCAGTGCCGGTATTCGTGGAGCCAATGGCCGCACTTGTTCAATCATCGCTCTTGTTTCCCAGAGGTCTCGCGAAGGTTCTTGGCGAAAAAAGGTTACCTCACCCTTCCCGCAGGATGAGGACGGCTGCGTCGAATTCCTTGCGCTTGTAGGCCCGGATTTGGGCGGCTTCAGCGTCTTCGCCCCAGCGTTCGATGTTGAAGTCCTCTTCCACATGCGCCGCTGTCCAGACGTCGTCCGCGTCCAGATGCCCTTCGCGAAGGGCAAGCGCGAGGAGCGCCGAACCGGTCAGGCTGGTGATCGTGTGCAGCGCTGCCAGTCGCAGCGGAGTTTCGCTTGAAAGCCGCTCCCGGAACGCCGCCGTGAGTGCTTCCGGCTGGTCCGAGTGAATGATGCCCTCGATCAGCACGAACCTGCCGCCAAGCAGTTTTCCGGCCCAGTCGACCACCGGATCCCAGAGCAGCCGTTGCGTTTCGACAAGGCTCTCGGGATCGTCCGCGCGGTAGCACAATGCGTCGTTGCCTGCGAACCGGGTGATTTCGTCCGCAACTTCGCCAAACCGTACCGAAACCGCGTCCTGGGCGGAATTGGCGATCCGGGTCAGCGGCATGGTTGCCGGATTGATGACCTTTTCCTGCGCGTTCCACTCGGCAGCGACGGCTGCGCCAAGCGCTTTGCCCGGAAGTGTCAGGGTTGCCTTGCCCGGCGTCTTGACGGGTCGGCCATCCAGATGGATTGCGAAGCCGTCCCCGCTCGCGACATGGGTGGCAGCCTCATAGAACCGCTTGGGCAATTCGCGCCGGGAGAGCTCGCGTGCGCGCTGTTCGGGATCCATGGCGGCATCTTCCTGCAGAACTTCAAGAAAATCACGCATCAGACTGTTTCCTCGTCGAATTTCAATAAATCAATTAGAGCCTGATCCAGCTCTGCATAACGGTGAATGATCCGGTCGGCGCCGTCCGCGGCAAGCCTTGACTGGTCGTGATAGCCCCAGGTCACTCCGAGCGCATGTGCACCGGCTTCCTTGGCCATCAGCATGTCGAAACCGGTGTCCCCGATCATGAGCGTCCTGCGGGGTTCCGCACCGGTTTCCGCCATGGCGCGCAGGATCATGTCCGGATGCGGTTTCGACGGCGACGTGTCTGCCGTCTGTATTGTGACAAACCGGCCATGCAGGTCATGCGTATCCAGCATGTGCCTGACGCCGCGCATCGCTTTGCCGGTCGCAACGCCCAGGAGGACGTCGTCCCGCACGCTAAGCCGGTCGATCGCCTCCATGGCGCCCGGATAGAGCGGATCGATGTCCAGCCCCTGCTGGCGCCGGAAGATCTTCGACTGCCGGTATGCCTCGGCCATGACGGGCACCCTGTCCAGATGCTGCGCACCGACAAGATCCGCAAAGGCCTCCTCGAGGGACCGGCCGACAATCGACAGGGCCGTCTGCCGGTCAGGCATCGGCAGGCCGGCTGCCTCGAAACCCACCTGCAGGCCGTGCAGGATAGTGTTCTGGCTGTCGACCAGAGTGCCGTCGACATCGAAAACAATCAGATACATGAAGAGCCTTCCGGAACGGGCATCCGTTAAGAGCCCGCATGTGCCGGGTTTTGCCCGCTGGGTCAAGGAAAGATGGCGTCAAGGCCGAAAAACGCGAATCCGCACCCCGCAACTCCGTAAAAATATCAAGGCCCAACCTTTCCGGAAGCGATCCACAGGCTGCGACATTTCGACCACCTATCTTTGGATATCGGCGAATTCGCAAAAACGCCCGATTAATGCCTCTTTAGAGTGTTTCCCGAATGTCAGGTCCGGAGCGCGCGACCCTGTAAACGTCTTGGTTACCACGTTTGGTAATAATGGTGCGCACGGGTGGGCATGATCGTTGGGGGCACTTTGTCGCCAAGGAAAACAGTTTTTTGACCCGCGGTTGATGCAACCGCGGACGCAAGAGTGGTTTGCCTGAATGCAGCAGAGTAAAGAGCGAATTAACCGGAAGACCCAATCGGCCAAAGCCGGAAACAACCGGACCTTGTACGTGTTTCTGGCCGGCGCGACCTTCCTGGTTTCAGGTCTCGTGGCAACGGCCACCCTGATGAGCCCGGCATCGCTACCATTTTCAGGTGAGTCTGCAAAATCTAAATCAAAGAATTTGCCGATTACCACAGCCGGCAAGGTGCAGTCCTTTCCTGCTGCCCTGCCATCGGCCAAACCGGCAGCAACCACTGTTGCGCTCGCACAGGCAACGGCCAGTGATAATCGGGCCGTCGCGCAATCGGCACAGCCGGTCGCGGTCATCGCCGCCAAGCCTACGGAAGTAAGGACGCAGGAAGTCGCCGGAAACCCGATCGAGGCAGCCAGGCCCTCCAAGGCTGAATATGCTGCCAAGAAAACCCTCGCTGAAAAGCTTGCAGCCCTAAAGTTGGCCCGCGTCCTGCTGGCGGCCCAGTCTGCTCAGCGGGATCGGACCGTCGACACCGCGGCGGCTCCGCAGGTGACTGTCGCTGAAGCCCCGGCCGAAGCGAAACCGGCTCCCGCCAGCCCGTCGGGAAATGCGTCCATTGCCGTCGCCTCGCTTGAGCAACCGGTGGAAGCTTCCCTCGCCCCGGTGAAACCGGGCGCCATCGTTCCGCGCACACCAGCCGTCAAGCCGGAACCGCCGCGACAGGCGCAGGCGGTCGAAACGAAACCCGTCGTCGCAAACCGGGATGGAAGCCCGAAAAACGAAAAGCCCGAAGTCAAATCGCCGGTGCTTGCCTATGCGAACCCCGGCAACCCGGAAGACGACGAAAACGGTGTCTTTGGCGGCATTGGTAAATTGTTCGGTGGCGGCAAGGGTGGTCTACCGGGTCCCGGCAGCAAGATTGCCGTCTACGATATCAGCACGGCGACCGTTCACATGCCGGACGGCACCAAGTTGGAAGCCCATTCCGGCATCGGCAGCAAAATGGACAATCCCAAATACACCCACGTGAGGATGGGAGGGCCGACGCCTCCGAATGTCTACAAGCTGCGCATGCGCGAATCTCTGTTCCACGGTGTGGAAGCCATCCGGATGCTGCCCCAGGACCGCGCCGCCATGAAGGGCCGGGACGGCATGCTGACCCACACGCGTCTGCTGCGCAGCTCTATCGGCTCGCATGGCTGCGTTGCTTTCAAGAACTACAACAAGTTCCTGAATGCCTTTAAATCCGGCAAGGTCAAGACGCTGATCGTTGTCCCGTCCATGAACAAGTTGCCGACCTATATGGCCAAACTCGAGCAGAGCCGCGGCGCCTGAGCAGACTTGCAGCAGGCGGGAAGATTGGCTATGCCGCTTGGGCATTGCCGTTTCCTGCCCGCCGGAGCCCTTCCTTGACCAAGATCTTCCTGCTTCTGGTCCTCCTGATCGCCGCTGTCCAGGTGATCAAGCCACTCGGCTGGCCAGGCTTGAAAAAGCGGTCAGACGCCTGGAAGCTGGTTGCCGGCGTCGTCGGCATTGTTTTCTCATTCGTTGTTCTGACCGCCCTTTTCCGGGGATTTTGAAGCCGGGTTCCCAAACCGCCGGTTAGGTCCCCAAAGTTCTCCAAGGATGGTTTCGATGAACGCCCCACCAACCCTTCACCTGTTCTGCGGTAAGGCAGCAGCCGGAAAGTCGACCCTGGCGAACGCATTGGCCAGGGAACCGGGCACGATCCTTCTGCGTGAAGATTTCTGGCTTTCCGGTCTGTTCGGAGAGGAACTCGTGTCGCTGAAAGACTATGTGCGCTGTTCCGGGCGGCTAAAACAAACGCTTACCCCGCACATCGTCAGCCTGCTTCAGGCCGGACTGACCGTCATTCTCGACTTTCCCGCCAATACCAGGGAAAACAGGCTGTGGATGCGGCAGCTTTTCGAGGCCGCGGGGTGCGATCACCAACTGCACGTGTTCGACGTGCCGGACGACGTCTGCAAGGCTCGGCTTCGGAAACGCAATGCCTCCGGCAACCACGAGTTTTCGGTATCGGATGCGGACTTCGACAGGATTTCAAGCCATTTTCAGCCTCCCGAAGAGGCGGAAGGTTTTATCCTGGTGCGCCACGCGGCGGACTGATCCCTCCAGGTCTTTCGCCGGGACGGGACACCTGACCGCCGCCTCGTCTGGCAGTCCTGGTCTCTTGTCAGTCCCGGGTGACAGCCCCCTTCAGCGGCGTCAGAAACATGATCCTGGAGGACTCCACCGCAACGCCCCGGTGCCAGCGGCCGGCCTGGATGGAGATGGAATGCCCGGACTTGAGCTCGGTTTCCAGCAGCCCTTGGTCCATTTCCTCCAGTATCAAAAGCCCTCCCGGACAGCGGCGACAGGGCCGCGTGATCGGCAAGGTCTGTCATTGAATGTCCTCAATCCGGCTCCGAAAGAAACCGGTCGATCACTCGCATGATTCTGCGATCGGTCACGCCGAGCGCAGCCGAAAGTAGGCAACTCCCAGACCGGATCGCGCCCGACGGCGCCGTTTCCAGTTGCCGCTGCTTTTCGCCAAATTCAGGCATCCGCCTTTCCAGCGCCGCAAATTCTCGTGCAGCGGCTGTCCGGGGATTGAGCCAGAAGCTGGTCTTGGCCCCACCGGTTTCAACGCCCATGGAGCCGCTGTCGCCTCGCAAAGCAGGCAGGTCAATGGAAAACCGGAAACACACCGCCTCGGATTGCGGGAATGCGGGGCCAACGGCATCGGTCAGGCTGAGAGCGATGTCGTCGCCGGGTTAGGAGCCGTTCATGCTCCGGACTATAGCGCCGGCAGCCTCGCAGGGATAAAGGGCGGTTAACGCTTGATCAGCGTCTCGTCCGGATCGTCCACATCCGGATCGTAATCGGTTGCGTCGAAGCCCAGAAGATTCCAGGTCTGCTGCATGTGCGGCGGCAGCGGAGCCGACACGTCGATCTGTCCATGGCCGGAGGGATGCGGAATGACGATCCGGCGCGCCAACAGATGCAGACGGTTCTGGATGCCGCCCGGCAGTTCCCAGTTCTCGATGTTGAAGTATTTGTCGTCGCCGATGATCGGATGGCCGATATGAGCCGCATGGGCCCTGAGCTGGTGCGTGCGGCCGGTCACCGGTTTCATGGTCACCCATGAAAGCTTCTGGCCTGATTTTTCGAAAACCGAATAGAGCGACACGGCGTGCTGGGCCTCGTCGTCGCCCTGGCGCACGATCTGCATGCGTTCCTCGCCCTCGTTTCTGGCCAGGAATGTCGAAATCCGGCCCTGGAACGGCTTGGGCACGCCCGCGAGGATCGCCCAGTAGATCTTGCGTGTATTGCGGTGGCGGAACGCTTTGGTGAGTTCCTGGGCAGCCTGCCGGGTCCGCGCAACCAGGATGATGCCCGAGGTTTCGCGGTCGAGCCGGTGCACGAGCCGGGGCTTGTTGCCCTTCTGGTCGGTGAAAGCGTCCAGCATGCCGTCCAGGTGGCGCTTGAGGCCCGATCCGCCCTGCACGGCAAGGCCTGCCGGCTTGTTGAGGACCATCACCTGGTTGTCCTCGTAGAGCAGCATGTCCTCGATGGCCTTGCGGTCGTCGGCAATCAGCTTGGTCGACTTCGGCTTGGCATTTTTCTTGTCGTCCGCGGGCAACTCGACACCAAGCGGCGGGATGCGGATCATCTGTCCCTTGGCGATCCGCGTGTTGGCCTCCGCCCGCTTGCCGTCCACGCGCACCTGCCCCGTGCGCAGCAGCTTCTGCAGGTGCCCGAACCCGAGCCCCGGATAGTGGGCCTTGAACCAACGGTCGAGGCGCATGCCCGCCTCGTCGGCGTTCACTTTTTTCTGTTCAATCGCGGACATGTTTTTCTCAAACCCGGTAGCCGGCCACATCGGCCGTGCAAACCTCAATGCCCGGGCTTTGCCACCGGGCGAAAATCGTTCCGGAGCGTATAGGCGGATTTGCCCCGAAAAGAAAGGAAAACCTTGATCGCGCCCGGGATCACACCTGCCGCATGACCATCAGGCCGGTGAAGACGGCGGCAATCGACAGCACGACGGAAAGGGCGACATAGGCAAGCGCTAGATGCGTGTCGCCGCGCTGCCACAGGACGGAGGTATCAAGGGAAAAGGCGGAGAAGGTGGTAAATCCGCCCAGAATGCCGGTCGCCACGAAATACCTCAGGGCCTGGTGAGAGCCGGTCTCGTGCCTTGCCAGCCAGCCGATAAAGAGACCCATGACCAGCGAACCGACGATATTGACCGTCAGCGTTCCAAGCGGCAGTCCCGGCCCGAACAGGCGCAGCGTGACCAGGGATACCAGATGCCGTCCACCCGCGCCGATACCGCCACCAAGCATGATGAGAAGTAGATGCTTCAAAACCAATCCCCAGAATCGCCCGGCGCAGGTCTTGGACAGCGGCAGGACAAATGCCTTTCCGGCCCCGCGGGCCGCAAACAGGACAACGCTCGCCAACGACGGAACGCCATGACTACCGTGCGTAGCCAAACGGCAATCGTCACGTCAAGAAAACACTGACAAAAATTGCAGGCAACCGTCTAGATTTCTTCAGCAATGTGGGCGAAATCCGGGTAGATCGACCTGACCAGCATGTCGATCCGTTCGATTTCCTTGGGAATTTCCTTCAGCTTCTCGCGTTCTTCCGACAGGATCGCCAGGAAGATCCGCGCCCGGGCCTGATTGACCTCGGACTGCGGCAAAGCTCCCTCTCCGGCGGCGGACAGCACGATGCTGACCAGCCTGTCGGCGGCATTAAGCCGTCCCCAGAGATAGTCGTGCTCGCGCCAGCCCCGGTTGAAGAAGGCTCCGAAGGAATTCAACGACTTACCCTTCAGGTCGAAGCCCTCGGTGTAGAGACTGAAGGCATCCCTGGGACTGATCCGGTCGACCAGAATTTCCGTTACCTCGGAGAAGTCATTGCGCTGGAGAACGGGAAACGTAATCAGGTCGTAGAAACCGAAACCGATATAGGTCTGCATCAGGGAAGCGTGCCGATCGTGGTCCAGCAGGCTCCGCCCCGTGTCCGCGAACATTTCGTCATGCAACCGGTCGAGATCCGGCAGCCCCATCATCTGTGTCAGATCCGCCAGCATGGGCACGACCAGATCGCCGGCGTTCGACCTGCCCTCCTCCAGACGCCGGACCATTCCACTTGCTAGATCCCGGATATGGCCGCCGAAGAACTGGCTGTTCCAGCGCCAGCTCAGATGGTCGATCTGCTGGTAGAGCTCTCCCTTCATGCTGTCGAGGGCACTGGTATCGGGCGGCGGGAGCGTCGAGCCGCGCAGGAAGTGGTAGAACCCGTTGAGCTTGCGGATGGCAAAGCGCAACCTGCGGATCCTGTAGTCCACATCGAGACCGCGCAGGATCGCTATTAGGTCCGGATCCGTACGTCCGATCTGATCCGAACTTTCGGACGTCAGCTTCTGGAAGTGCTGGGAAAACAGCGCGAGAACGGCTTCTTCCTGTTTCTGCGCCCCGGGTTCTCCGCTGATCTCGACGGTCAGGCTTGAAAGCCGTTCGGCAAGCGCGTGCAATTTCAGGGACTGGTAGTTCAGGAACGCGAAGCCGGCCTGTTCAAACGCGGCGACTGTCGCGCTCTTCCGGCATCTGGACAGGATTTCGGGCGTTACCAGTTTCCGTTTCGGCAATAGCCCCATGACGGCCTGCTCGACCATCGGACCGGCGGCATCGACCAGCTGCGACAGCCAGCGGCTGCGCCGGTTGTTCTGCTCGAGTTCCTTCAGGTCGTCGCCAATGGGCTCGTTGCGCGGAATATGCGCCAGCGACGCCAGGATAACCCTGAAGAAACCGGGCAGTTCGCGCATGTTACCATCGGCTTCCTGAGGCTCGACGGGCGCCGGATCCACGTAGATGAGCCGTCGGGCAACTTCCTTGGCCGCCGGCCGGTCCTGAATGACTTCTATGACCGGTGCGAAGGGCTTGTTCATGACCACGCTGCCGTCAACGAAGCAATGATGCGAGAGCGTTTCAGGGGTCAAGCCGAGCCCCCGGGAGAGAAAGACATCCCGATGCACCCAGGCGTCCCCGCTGCGCGACAGCACGCGTTCCATTTCCGCGACGGTCGCCGGCGGAAAGGCTCCCGGAAAGGAGGAAGTCGCCCGGGCGGCAAAAACAAGTTCGGGAATGTTTTCGCTGCCGAACTGGCTCTCAAGGTTGCCCGGCGTACGGTGCGCTGCGTGGAAATTCAGGATCCGCCGGTGATCCCATTCTTCCACGAACGCCGGGTCGTCCAGATGGATGCGTCGCTTGATGCCGTTGTAGTCGGTGATCGTCACGAACAGGTCGAGCGTCTGCCCGCGTGGAATGAGCGTGCGTCCAGCCTCTCCGCCGATTTCCATCTTCTTGCAGGCATCCAGCATCCAGCCGATGAACCGTTCTCCGGAAAACGGCGGCGTGAACCAGCGCGCCAGCATGAACTGGCGCAGCTTTTCCCGCGTCTCGGTACTCTCGATTTTCTTGTCGAGGCGTGAGGAGATGAGCTGGTCGAGGACCGGGGAAATCGAGATTTTCAGATATCGGGAAAGGCCCGATTGCGGCCGGGACAACCGGGTGACATCTGCTTTTTCCAGCCACATCTGGCTGTGGCTTTCCAGCGGCAGGTCGTGGGCTATGGCCCGGGCCAGCATGATGCCGTTGACCCCACCGGCCGACGCCCCGGCGATTGCGTCAACGACGATCCGGACGTCGGCGACCGGCGACAACAGGTCGAGAAGATCCTTGAAGGCTCCCTGGACCGGCGGCAGCGGCTCGCTGTCGTCATCCTGCCCGGGCTCCGCCGGACCTGCGCCATTACCCTTGTGGTCAAGGCGATAGCTGGAGGCCCGCACCAGGTTCAGGATCTCCCGGCTGACGCCATGCATGTAGATGGCCAGCGAAACGCCGCCATAGAGCACGAGCGCAAGTCTGAGTTCGATTTCCTTCATGGAGTCACCGGAAGAGTTGCTCTCAACTCCTAGCACAAAAGAATGGTCGAATTCTTTATGTGGCCACGAAGGCGATCCCGGGAAGGACAAAACAGGGAAAGCCGGATCAGTTCCGTTCACATTTGCGCGCACCGGCGAAAGCGAAGGTGGAGGTCAGCCTCGCTCCCTGCGCAGCTTCTCCCAATACTCCAGGCGCTTCCTCAGTTCCCGCTCGAAGCCGCGTTGGGGCGGGTCGTAATAGGTCCTGCGGCCCATCTGTTCCGGAAAATAGTCCTGGCCGGAAAATCCGTCCGGGGCATCGTGGTCGTATTGATAGCCCTCGCCGTAGCCCTCCTGCTTCATGAGCTTGGTGGGAGCATTGAGGATATGTTTGGGCGGTAAGAGCGAACCGCTGGTCTTCGCGTCGCGCAGAGCGGCCTTGTAGGCCACGTAGGCGCCGTTGGATTTCGGCGCCGTCGCCAGATAGATCACCGCCTGCGCCAACGCCAGCTCGCCTTCCGGAGACCCGAGCATCTGATAGGCATCCCTGGCCGCGTTCGCCTGCACAAGCGCGTTGGGGTCGGCGAGCCCGATATCCTCCACGGCCATGCGGATGAGCCGGCGGGCGAGATACATCGGATCCTCGCCGCCATCCAGCATGCGGCAGAACCAATAGAGCGCAGCATCCGGGTCGGATCCGCGCACGGACTTGTGCAGGGCGGAAATCAGGTTGTAGTGGCCGTCCGCGCTCTTGTCGTAGATCGGCGCACGCCGCTGCACGATTTCCTGCAATCGCTCCGCATCGAACACTTCGCCGTCCGCTGCCGCCCGCCAGACGTCTTCGGCCAGCGTCAGGGACGACCTGCCGTCGCCGTCCGCCATCCGGATCAGGACCTGGCGTGCCTCCCCGTCGAGCGGCAACTTCCTGCCTTCCTGTTCCTCCGCCCGCGCCAGCAGCTTCTCGATGGCTTCCAGCGAAAGCGAATGAAAGGTCATGACGTGGGAGCGCGACAGCAAAGCGGCATTCAGCTCGAAGGACGGGTTTTCGGTGGTCGCGCCGACCAGCGTGATCGTGCCGTCTTCCATAACGGGCAGGAAACTGTCCTGCTGGGCTCTGTTGAAGCGGTGGATCTCGTCGACGAACAGCAACGTCGCCCGGCCGCCCATGCGGCGCGCCCGGGCCGTCTCGAACACCTTCTTCAGGTCGGCGACACCGGAAAAGATCGCGGAAATCTGCTCGAACGCCAAATCCGTTTCGTTCGCCAGCAGGCGCGCAATCGTGGTCTTGCCCGTGCCAGGAGGACCCCAGAAGATGAGCGAACCGAGGGTTCGGGTTCTGAGCATGCGCGACAGCGTGCCGTCGGGGCCGAGGAGATGATCCTGGCCGACCACCTCTTCCAGCCGGGCCGGACGCATCCGGTCCGCCAGCGGCCGAGGACCGCTGTGCGTTACCCCTGAGGCTTCAAACAGATCGCTCACCTGTTGCTTACCCGCGCAGAATGATCTGGGACACCTTGCCATCCCGCTCGATATCGAGCTGCCACACGCGCTGCGGCGACCTGGTGATGTTTTCCAGCATCTTCGTAGTTTCGATGCTCTGCTCGTTCACGCCGCGAACGATGTCGCCGGGCCGCAGACCCACCCTGTCGCCCGTGCTTCCCCGGTTGACGCCGGCAATCACGACCCCTTCGTAGGTGCCTTCAAGCCCGAGTTCCTCGGCAACCGCCGGCGACAGGTTCATGACCGTCGTTCCCTCGAAAGGAGAATACTCGGTCAATTCCCGTGTGTCCCGAGGAACGGTTTCCGGCGCCGGAACCAGCGAAATGCTGAGTTCGAGTTCCTTGCCGTCCCTCAAGACGAGGAACGTCGTCTTTTCGCCGATCATCTTGGTGGCGAACCGGTAACCGAAGGAATTCGGATCCAGCACTTCCTTGCCGTCGACAGCCGTCACCAGATCGCTCACCGCAAGACCTGCTTCCTGTGCCGGAGAGCCATCGAAAACGGCTGTCACCAACACGCCGCGCGGACGGTCCAGGGAGAGTGCGTCGGCAATTTCCGAATTGACGGTCTGGACAGTCGCGCCAAGCCAGGGCCTCTGGACCTTGCCGCCGTGATCGACGGCATCGGCGACGAACCGCGCCATATGCGCGGGAATGGCGAAACCGATGCCGTTGGAACCGCCGGACCGGGAATAGATGGCGGAGTTGATACCGACCAGCTTGCCGCTCATGTCCACCAGCGCGCCGCCGGAGTTACCCGGATTGATCGCTGCATCCGTCTGAATGAAGAACTGGAAGTCCGACACGCCCACCTGGGTTCGGGCCGTCGCCGATACGATGCCCTGCGTCACGGTCTGGCCGACACCGAAGGGGTTGCCGATCGCAAGAACGATGTCCCCCACCTCGAGGCTGTCGGAATCGGCGAAGTCGACAGTCTGGAAGGGTCCCTCGCCCCGGATCTTCAGCACGGCCAGATCCGTCCGTTCGTCCTTCAGGACGATGTCCGCGTCGAATTCGCGCCGGTCGCTCAACGCAACCCGGACTTCATCCGCGTCCTTGATGACGTGATGGTTGGTGATGACCGTGCCGTCTTCCGAAATGATCACACCGGAACCGAGGGACGATTCCACCCGCTGCCTCGGCTGGTCCAGCCGTCCGCCCTGCTGCCCGAAGAAACGGCGGAAGAACGGGTCGTCGAAAAACGGAGAAACGCGACGGCGCTCGACCACCTTCCTGCTGACGTAGACGTTGACGACCGCCGGTGCGACTTTCTTCACGATGGGCGCAAAGGAAAGTTTGATTTGCGCCTGGCTCTGGGGGACAAGCCGCAGGTCCGAAGGAGCCGGATCAGCCGTCTGCGCGGTGGCTGTCACCGCCCAGATGCCGGTCAGGCCGACCAGCGCGGCCCTGATCAGGAAGCGTGTCTTGCGGGAATAGTCCAGGCGCATATCCATTGCCTCTGTATCGAATCTTTTCTCTCTTCTGGCGATACATGGCAGATAGGGAGGAAAAGAGGCAATACAAAAGCAAAAGCCGCCGGCATTCCGGCGGCTTTCGACTTGACTGGGTATGAGCCTTATGCGGAACGGACTTCCGCCAGGAAACTGCTCACCTCGTTGTTGAGCTGATCCGCGTCGCGCGCCATGTCCGCCGCCTGTTCGGAGAAGTTCTGCGCGGCCATGTTGGTGTCGTTGGAAAGAGCCGACACGTTGCGGATGTCCTCGGTCACCTTCGAGGTGTTGCCCGCGGCCCGCTGAGTGTTCTCCGCGATCCCCTGCGTCGCATAGCTTTGCTCGGTTACGGCAGCGGCAACGTCACTGACGGACTGGGTGATTTCGTCGATGGTCTTCTGGATGTCGCCGATCGCCCCGACAGCGTCTTCCGTCGCATTGCGGATCGCGTCGATCTGCTGCTGGATTTCTCCGGTGGCCTTGCCGGTCTGGGAGGCAAGTTCCTTGACTTCCGCGGCGACGACCGCGAACCCCTTGCCGGCTTCCCCTGCCCGGGCGGCCTCGATCGTGGCGTTCAGGGCCAGAAGGTTGGTCTGGTCGGCGATGTCGCTGATGAGCGTGACGACTTCGCCGATGCGGTTCGCAGCCTCCGCAAGCGACTTCACGGTTTCGTTGGTGGTCTCCGCGCGCTTGGTCGCGGCAGCCGCCACACCCGAGGAGCGCTCGATCAGCGTCGAGATTTCCTGGATGGAACTGGACAACTGGTCTGACGCAGCCGCAATGCTTTCCACTTCCGCAAGAGTTTCTTCCGACATGGTGGCGGCCGTTGCGGAGGTCTCGCCCGCGGTATCGGTCATGTCACGCATCTTGCTGGCCGATTCGCGCAGGGTCATCGCTGACCTTGCGACCTTGTCGACGACCGTACCGACCTTCGCTTCGAACTCGCTCGCAAGGCCTGCCAGCATTTCCTGCCGCTGCTCGGCCTGCTGCCGGGCAACGTCGGCTTCCTCCGCCGCGCGCCGTTCGTTCTCTTCCGCCGCGTTCTGCCGGATCTGCAGGACGGCACGGCCGATGTCGCCGATTTCATCCTTGCGGCTTGCTGCCTTGATTTCCGCGCCGAGGTCGCCGGAGGCAATCGCATTCAATGCACCCACGAGCGTGGACAGGGGCCGGGTCATCGACCGGGAGAAGAGCAGCGCGATCACGGCCGCAATGGCGATGGTTGCGAGAGACCAGATTACCATCTGGTCTCGCATGTTGGTAACGGCTCCAAGCGTTTCCGTCAGGCTTTTTTCCGCGACGACGGCCCAGTTCTGTCCCTGGAAGGACAGCGGACGCGCCACCATGAGATCCTTGACGCCATCTGCACCGGTCACGACTGCGGCTGTTTCAGCCCCGCCGGCGGCCGCAAGTGCGGGTTCCGCGCCGATCTTGGCGACAAGTGCCGTCCGCTCGCCGGCCAGAGGCATGTCGCTCAACGCGACTCCGTCCTGATTGATCACGAAAACCTGGCCCGTTTCCCCAAGATCCTCACGGTTGGCGACTACCTCGTTAAGGAAGGAAGAATCGAGGCGAACGACAACGACACCGGCGAAGGAAATGGTGCCAAAGGAATCCATAAACACGGGAGACGCCAGGAAAAGCGAGGCATCACCACCGGCAGGTTCATAAGCCTCAAAGGCGGTTGCTGCAATCTGGCCGGCTTCCAGTCCCTTGGCGGCATTGTAGGCGGCCTCGAGACCGGTGCCGGCGGCAACGTTGCCTTCACCGAACTTGGCCAGGAACTCCCCGCCCTTGGTCACCGAATAGAGAACCAGACCGGACCCATCGATGAGATAGATGTCGGCAAACCCGCCGTTCTTCCAGACATTGTAGAAGGCCGGGTGCACTTCCGAGTGCCGCCAGGCATACATCGTCTTCTGTTCCTTGCCGGTGATTGCCGCCCGTTCCGCCGGGGAGCTGACGCCCTGGAACAGGCTGAGGATCTCGACCTTTTCCTTGTCCAGGTTCATGGTCGAATTGCTCAGATTGGCAAGTGGATCCGCAACGCTCGACGCGAGGTTCACGGTTTGGGATTCGGCGGAGTGCAGTCTCGTTTCCAGCAGAGCCGATCTGGCCGTGATGACCATGCCGAGTTCCGCCTCGGCGGCCTTCTGCAGACCGTCCCGTCCTGTCATGTATCCGATGACGCCGACGGCCGTACAGGCGGCGACCGTGATCACGATCATCAATGCCGGAATAACGAAGGAAAGCCGAAGAGAGAGTGAAAACTTCTTCGAGCCAGAATTCAATTTGCCAATCACTGTAAAGCTCCCCGCCCCATACCATTCTCCTCAAAGGTATCGGCAACATAAGCTTTTTTTCCTTAAATCATTGATAATCGCAGGCTTCATCGGGAAGCGGCTCAAACACACCTTGCTCGCGGCTACCAAATACAAAAAAGGCGGGCTGATGCCCGCCTTTGGTGTGTCCTGCAATGACTTGCAAAACTTACGCTGCGTTTTCCGCAGCTTCTTCTGCTTCGACCCTTGCGCGATCTTCAGCACCGCGTGCTTCCGGATCACGGTCGACCAGTTCGATGACCGCCATCGGGGCGTTGTCGCCATAGCGGAAACCGGCCTTCAGAACGCGGGAGTAACCGCCACTGCGGTCCTTGTAGCGTTCGCCGAGGGTGTCGAACAGCTTCGCAACCATGGCCGTATCGCGAATCTGCGAAATGGCCTGACGGCGTGCGTGAAGATCACCGCGCTTGCCCAGGGTGATGAGCTTGTCGATGATCGGCTTCATTTCTTTGGCCTTCGGCAGGGTCGTCACGATCTGTTCGTGCTTGATCAGCGACGCTGCCATGTTGGCGAACATAGCCTTGCGGTGGCTAGAGGTCCGGTTGAGCTTGCGGCCGGATTTACCGTGGCGCATGGCCCTCTCCTTTTTCTGTCAGGCAGTCTGTTCTCTCTTTAAGACACTTGCCCGGTTGATCCATTAAGGACGCGTACGCCCCTTAGTACTGATGGTCTTCGTAGCGCTTGGCGAGATCGTCGATGTTCTCTGGCGGCCAGTTGGCGACTTCCATGCCAAGATGGAGACCCATCTGAGCGAGAACTTCCTTGATCTCGTTGAGCGACTTGCGGCCGAAATTCGGGGTCCGCAGCATTTCCGCTTCGGTCTTCTGAATGAGATCGCCAATATAAACGATATTGTCGTTCTTCAGGCAGTTTGCAGACCGGACAGACAGTTCCAGTTCGTCGACCTTTTTCAGAAGCGCAGGGTTGAACGCCAGTTCCGGGACAGTGTCCTCGGCGACTTCACGCTGCGGCTCTTCGAAGTTGACGAAGATGGAAAGCTGATCCTGCAGAATGCGCGCTGCGTATGCCACGGCATCATCCGGCTTGACGGAACCATCGGTTTCGACGGTCAGGGTCAGCTTGTCATAGTCAAGAACCTGGCCTTCACGGGTGTTTTCCACCTTGTAGGAGACCTTCTTGACCGGAGAGTAAAGGCTGTCGACCGGGATAAGGCCGATCGGCGC
>JBNKGB010000013.1:0-69079 GCA_050289605.1 Roseibium sp.
ACGGTCTTGCGCAACAACCCGCGCTTGACCGGGAACCAGACCTTGAGATCGTCCGCCTGGACGACGATCGGCTTGTTCTTGTCGGTCGCAGGCGGCTCGCCCTTCGGTTCGACCGACAGCAGGTGCCGGGTGTAGGCATGCTGCGGATTGTCGAAAATCTCGGCCACCGGCCCCTGCTCGACGATCTTGCCGTCGGTCATGACGCAGACCCGGTCGGCGAACTTGCGCACGATGCCAAGGTCGTGGGTGATGAACAGCATCGCCATGCCGTGCTGGCGCTGCAGCTTCTTCAGAAGTTCCAGGATCTGCGCCTGCACGGTCACGTCCAGCGCGGTCGTCGGCTCGTCCGCGATCAGGAGGTCCGGCTCGTTCGCCAGTGTCATGGCGATCATGACGCGCTGGCGCTGGCCGCCGGAAAGCTGGTGCGGATAGGAATTCAGGCGCTTTTCCGGCTCCCGGATCCCGACCTGGTCGAGCAGCTCCAGCACCCGCGTGCGCGCTGCGGTATCGCCCATGCCCCGATGGATCTTCAGGATCTCCGAGATCTGCTTTTCCACCGTGTGCAGCGGATTGAGCGAGGTCATCGGTTCCTGGAAGATCATGGAAATGGCGTTGCCGCGCACCTTGCGCATCTCGCTTTCGTCGGCCTCAAGCAGGTTCTTGCCATCCATCAGGATCCGGCCGGACGGGTGAGACGCGGCCGGATAGGGCAGTAGCTTCAGGACGGAAAGGGCCGAGACGGATTTGCCCGAGCCGCTTTCGCCGACCAGCGCTACCGTTTCGCCCTTGCGGATATCGAAGGAGATCCGGTCGACGGCAAGGGTCTGGCGGCCGCCCTGAGTGAAGGCGACGGACAGGTCTTCGACGGAAAGGAGGGTTTCTTTGCTCATGGGTTTGCCCTCCTTACGCCATGCTCTTGCGCGGATCGAACGCATCGCGCACCGCTTCGCCGATGAAAATCAGCAGGCTCAGCATCAATGCGACGATGAAGAAGCCGGTTATGCCGAGCCACGGGGCCTGAAGATTGTTTTTGCCCTGCGCCAGCAGTTCCCCGAGCGAGGCGGAGCCGGGCGGCAGGCCAAATCCTAAGAAGTCCAGCGCCGTCAGCGTGGAGATCGACCCGTTCAGGATGAAGGGCATGAAGGTAAGCGTTGCCACCATGGCGTTGGGCAGAAGGTGCCGCCACATGATCACCGGATTTGAAACGCCGAGCGCGCGGGCCGCCGAGATATATTCGAAGTTCCGTCCGCGCAGGAACTCCGCCCGCACCACGCTGACGAGCGCCACCCAGGAAAACGCCAGCAGAATGCCAAACAGCGTCCAGAAGCCGGGCACCAGGAAAGAGGAGACGATCAGGATCAGGTAAAGCGTCGGAACCGCCGACCAGATCTCGATGAAGCGCTGGAAGATTAGGTCCAGCCAGCCGCCGTAATAGCCCTGAACGGCACCGGCAGCGATGCCGATGAGAGAGGAGGCAAGCGTGAGGATCAGCCCGAACAGGACGGAAATCCGGAAGCCGTAGACGACACGGGCGAGAACGTCTCTGCCCTGGTCGTCGGTCCCGAGCCAATTCCAGTTGCCGAGCGTGCAATTGGGATCATTCGCGCCCTCCGGGTAGCGCTGACAGCGCTTTTCCTTGTCCATCATCCAGGAGGGCGGCGCGGGTGCCGGCACCGGTATGTCCAGGTTCACCGACCTGTAGGAGTAGCGCACCGGCGGCCACAGCGTCCAGCCGTTGTCGTTGATCTCGTCCTGGATCACCGGATCCCGGTAGTCGGTCACCGCGTAGAAGCCGCCGAATTTTTCTTCCGGATAGTCCACGAAAACCGGCGCCAGAAGCTCGCCCTTGTAGGACACGAGGATCGGCCGGTCGTTGGTGATGAATTCGGCGCCCATGGCGAGCACGAACAGGACCAGGAAGATCCAGAAGGACCAGAAGCCGCGCTTGTTGGCCCTGAAATTGGCCAGCCTGCGCTGGTTGATCGGTGACAGGCGGCTCTTGCGGAATGCCGGCGCGGACGTCGCGCCGCGCGCACCGGTCTCCAAATCATTTGTCAGGCGGGAATCCATCGCTCAGACCTCCCTGCTCTCGAAATCGATCCGGGGATCGATCCAGGTGTAGGTCAGGTCCGAGATCAGGTTCACCAGCAAGCCCATCAGCGAGAACATGTAGAGTGTCGCGAAGACCACGGCGTAGTCGCGATTGATGACGGATTCAAAGCTCAGAAGGCCCAGACCGTCGAGCGAGAAGATCTGCTCGATCAGGAGCGCACCGGCAAAGAACGAGGAGATGAAGGCCCCCGGAAAGCCCGCGACGACGATCAGCATGGCATTGCGGAAGACGTGGCCGTAGAGCACCTGGCGTTCGTTGAGACCCTTGGAGCGGGCGGTGACCACATATTGCTTGCGGATTTCGTCGAGGAACGAATTCTTGGTCAAGAGCGTCAGCGTTGCGAAGGCCGACAGCGACATGGCGGTCAGCGGCAGCACCAGGTGCCAGAAGTAGTCGGCGATGCGGGCCGGCCAGGAGAGTTGCTCCCAATTGTCCGAGACAAGGCCACGGAGCGGGAAAATGTCCCAGAAGGAGCCGCCAGCAAAAAGCACGATCAGGAGAACGGCGAAGAGAAAACCCGGAATCGCATAGGCGATGATGATGACGCCCGAAGTCCAGATATCGAAGCGGGATCCGTCACTGACCGCCTTCCTGATCCCCAGCGGAATGGAGATCATGTAGGAGATCAGCGTCATCCAGAGACCGAGCGAGATCGAGACGGGCATCTTCTCCGCGATCAGGTCGATGATCTTCACGTCCCTGAAATAGCTTTCGCCGAAATCGAACCTGGCATAGTTCCACAACATGGTGAGGAAGCGTTCCAGCGGTGGCTTGTCGAAGCCGAACTGGGCCTCCAGTTCCTTGATGAATTCCGGGTCGAGCCCCTGGGCGCCCCGGTATTTGGACGTCACGGCGTCGGAGGCGACTCCGCTTCCGCCCGAAGTATCGTTGCTGCCGCCGATCATGTCGCCGCCACCACCGCCGCCGATGCGCGAGGTCGCGGACACGTCCGTTCCCTGCAGCTGGGCGATGATGCGCTCGACCGGGCCGCCCGGGGCGAACTGGATGATGGCGAAGTTGATGGCCATGATGCCGACCAGCGTCGGTATCATCAAAAGCAGGCGTCGAAGGATATAGGCACCCATTGAGGTCGCACGGTCCTTTTGTCTTTATTCTCTTGTGCAGAATCTAACCGGCTTTGCCGAGTTTTGCCGCCTTTTCCTGGTCTATCCACCAAAGTTCCTCGATGGGAAACCGATACCGGGGCGTTTCCTCGGGATATCCATAAACATCCCACATTGCGACGGTGTGGATGTTCTTGAACCAATGCGGGATCCAGTAGTGACCCGCCCGCAGAACCCGGTCGAGCGCGCGTGCGGCGGTATTCATTTCCTCGCGGCTCCGAGCGGCGATTATCCTGTCGATCAACGCATCGATTACAGGACTGGAAATGCCGGCGATATTGTAGGTGCCGGGAGTATCGGCGGCTCTTGAACCCCAGATTTCACGGATCAAGTCGGACAAGGTCGGCGAAAGAGAAAAGCGCCGGCTGGCGATATCGAAGTCGTAGTCGTTCATGCGTGACTGGTATTGAGCCGGATCGACGATGCGCAGGCTCGCCTTGATGCCCAAACGTTCGAGATTCTTGATCAGCGGATTGGTGATCTTCTCGAAGACGGTCGTATTGTTCAAAAACTCGATCTCCAGCGGGTTGCCGTCCGGGCCGATTAGGTCTCCACCTTGCCGCCGGTAACCGGCTTCCTGCAACAGTTCGTTTGCCCTGCGCAGCAGCGCCCTGTCACTGCCGGAACCGTCGCTCACGGGCGGCACAATCGCCTGGCCGAAGACCGCTTCCGGAAGCTGGTCCCGGAATGGCTCCAGAAGCGCCAGTTCGCCTTCTGACGGCAGCCCCTCGGCTTTCATGTCGGAATTTTCGAAAAACGACTGGGTTCGCTCGTAGAGCCCATAGAAGAGATTCTTGTTGGACCATTCGAAATCGAAGGCATAACCCAGCGCCTCGCGCAGTTTCGGATCCTTGAACTTCCCTCGGCGGGTATTGATGAACCAGCCCTGCGCGCCGGAAGGCAGTCCGTCCGGAAATTCGTGCCGGACCACCTTTCCCTCTTCAAGGGCAGGAAAGTTATATTCGGTTGCCCAGTTCTTGGAGCTGAACTCCTCCTGGTAGAATACGTCCCCCTTCTTGAACGCCTCGAACGCCACCTGCCGCTCCCGGTAGAATTCCACGCGAATGACGTTGAAGTTGAAACGTCCCGCGACCACAGGCAGCTCATTTCCCCAGTAATCTTCGACCCGGTGATATTCCACATAGCGGCCAACGGCGTGACTTCCGACCTTGTAGGGACCGGAGGACAGTGGTGGTGTCAGCGTCGATTGCTTGAAGTCATAGGCTGTATAATAGCGCTTGGAAAAGATCGGATAATCGGAAGCCACTTCCAGGGGCAGCTGGCGCGCCTGGGTGCCGTCGAAACGCAGGGCCACGCGATAGTCGTCCAGCACTTCCGCATCTTTCAGCGCGGCAAGCGGCTGGCTCAACATAGGATGGCCGTCGGCCTTCAAAAGCATGATGGAAAAGGCGACGTCCTCGGCCGTGAGTTTGGAGCCGTCGTGAAACCGGGCTTCTGGACGCAGGTTGAACGTAAACACATTCCAGTCGTCCGAAGCCTCGACCGTTTCGGCGAGCAGACCATAGACGGCATCCGGCTCGTCCCACGCGCGCACCATAAGCGTGTCGAAACAAAGCTGCATGCGCGGTGGCGCGTCACCCTTCAGGATAAAGGAATTGAACGTGTTGTAGGTCTGGGGGTTCTGGTTGAAGAACCAGGACGGTGGCCCGAATGAGAAAGTTCCGCCCTTGGGCGCATTGGGGTTGGCGAACTCGAAATGGGTGAAATCCGCCGGATACTTAAGGTCGCCGAAAACGGAGAGCCCATGTACAGGGCCGCCTTCGGCAAAGGCGAAGCGCGGGTGGAAAGGCGTCACCGCGGCGAGCGCGGTGGCCCCGGAGAGTTTCAGGATCTGCCTTCTGGACGGGGTAAAACGGCTGCTCACTTGATCGCCTCCGTCTTGGCCGCCTTTGCCTGGTCGTACCACCAGATGGTCGGAAAACCGTGCATGTACTCGGGGATCTTGTCCGGATGGCCGAACCGGTTCCACCGGGCGGTGCGGTCGACATCCAGGTACCATTGCGGAATGACGAAGTTGTGGGCCAGAAGCACGCGGTCGAGCGCGTGGGTCGCGGCAACCAGGGTCTCGCGATCTTCCGCATAGATCACCTTGTCGATCAACTTGTCGACGGCCGGGTTCTTGATGCCGCCATAGTTGGCCGAACTCGGATTGTCGGCAGCCTCCGAACCCCAATATTCACGCTGCTCGTTGCCCGGAGACAAAGACTGGCCGATGGCGAGCACGACGGCCTCGAAATCCCTGCCCCGGACTCGATTGATGTATTGGGACACGTCGATCAGGCGAAGGACGGGTTTGACACCGATGCTTTCCAGGTTCTTCGCGTATGGCAGCAGGGTCCGTTCACGGCCCTTGTCGGTATAAAGGAATTCGACGCTGAACTGCTCTCCGGTCTTCGTGTTGACCATCTTGCGGTCCTTCAACTCGTATCCGGCCTTCCGGAAAAGCCTTACGGCCTCGCGCAGGTTGGCGCGCACGTTCTTGGGGTTTCCGCCGACCGGGTTCTTGTACTCCTCGGTGAAGACCTCCGGCGGGACCTCGTCCCGCACTTCCTCCAGGATCTCAAGTTCCTTGCCCTGCGGCAGGCCGGAGGAGGCCAGCTCGGTGCCGGCGAAATACGAATTGATCCGCTTCAGGAGATTGGCCGACACGATTTCGTTCGTGGTCTCGAAATCATACGCGTAGTTGAGCGCATTGCGCACGTCCGGATCCTGGAACTTTTCAAGGCGCAGGTTCAGGAAGAAGCCCTGCATTACGCCGGAGGACTTGTCAGGGAAGATTTCCTTGACCACCCGGCCGTCCTTGATGGCGGGAAAATCGTAGCGCTTGGCCCATTGGCTGGAACTGCGCTCGACGTGATAGTCGTACTGGTCGCCCTTGAAGGCCTCGAACTGAACGGAATCGTCCAGGAAGGACACATAGCGGATTTCGTCAAAGTTGTTGGTGCCGACCCGGATCGGCAGGTCCTTGCCCCAGTAATCGTCGACCCTCTCGTAGATGACCTGCCGGTTGGGAGAAAAGTCCTTGATCCGGTAGGGACCGGACCCGAGCGGCGGTTCCAGGGTCGTGCGGGATATGTCCCGCGGCTCGCCTTTGGCATCTTTGCCTTCCCACCAGTGTTTCGGCAGGACATCCAGCTGGCCCATGATCTTGGGCAGCTCCCGGTTACCGGTGGTGTCGAATTCGAAACGGACAACACCGTCTCCGACGTCCTTCGCCGAAGTCACGTTCTGAAAGTAGAACTTGCGCTGCGGGTCCAGCTCTATCGCCTTTTCGAACGACCAGACGACGTCCGCCGCCGTCACCGGTTCGCCGTCATGCCACCTGGCTTTCGGATTGATCCGGTACTCCACCCAGGAATAGTCGTCGGGAAACCGGATCGCATCCGCCAGAACACCGTACTGGGCGCTGATGTCCGCCTCGTCGAGCGACCCTTCCATCAGGTTTTCGTAGATGTTCAGAATGCCTGGCGCAAGGTGCCCCTTCTGCGCCAGCAAATTGAAGGTATCGAAGCCGCCGCTGCTTGCCAGCCGGACCGTTCCGCCCTTGGGCGCATCCGGATTGACATAGTCGAAATGGCTGGTTTCGGGACCGTATTTGGGGGTGCCGTTCAGCGCGGCCGCATATTGCCATTCGGGTTCAGCCGCCTGTCCGGCCGCGGGACCGAAAACCGTGAGGCCGACCGTCCCCGCCAGCACAAGTCCCGCCGCCATCTGTGTGAATGCGCGCTTTCCGAACACCATCGGCTTCTCCGTCCCGTTCCACATTTCAAATCAATGCGTTTGAATTGCAGTGTAGGGACCGGCAGGGCAATCGTCACGTGCTGGTTGACGTTATGACAGAAATTTAACCTGTCTGGGGAAGTCCCTTGCCGGAATAGTCTTGCGGGTTTTGCTTGGATTTGGCCTTCTGCGCGTACATGCGCCCGTCCGCCACGCGCATCAGGTCGTCCACGGACGTTGCGTCCGTCGGGTAGCTGGCGTTGCCGATGCTGGCCCTGACATCGATCCTTGCGCCGGAGAATTCGAACACCTTCGAAACATGGTCGGTCAGCCGGTGCAGGAAGGCTTCCTTCTCGGGACGCCGCATGCTGCCCGGGGTCAGAACGATGAATTCGTCGCCGCCGACCCTTGCAACCGTATCTGTCTGCCGGATCTGGCCCTCAAGCCTGCGGCCCACTTCCACCAGGAGGCTGTCGCCGACCGAATGACCGTAATTGTCGTTCACCGGCTTGAAGGCATCAAGGTCCACATAGAAGATCTCGAACCCGGCGCCGGAACGTTCGCACAGGCTTGCGAGCTGCCGCATCCGGTCTTCCAGGAGCCGGCGGTTCGCCAGACCCGTCAGCGGGTCATGGAGCGCCATCGAGCGGACCTTGTAGACTTCGTTGATGAGCAGAAACGCCATGGCGCCAAAGATCAGCGAGATCAGGCTGCCGACCAGTTGGGTGATCCACACGCCCTTGCCGGACGCGATCCAGCCTGTATCCGGATAGCCGACGAGATCCCAGTTCAGGCCGCCTGGAAGATGCAGTTCCAGCGAAACATAGTCATGCTCTACGATTGCCCTGTCGCCGAAGAGGACACTGTTGGCACCGTCGACGGTATCCTTGTTGATCAGGGCGATCCGCACGCCGTCGATCATGTCCGTCAGGCCCGCGGAGGCGAGCAGCTCCCCTTCGTCGAGAACGAGGGTGATCACTCCCCAATAGGCCCGTTCCTTCAGGGGCTGCCCTGCGGAAGCCGCCGGAAAGACCGGAATGCGGATCAGCAGCGCCCGTCCGCCCTGGACCAGCTCCAGCGGCCCGGCAATGACGACATCCCGTGTCACCATGGCTTCGCGGATGGCGGGCCACTGCGTGGTGTTCATACGGTAGTTCAGGCCGATCGCGGACTGATTGGGCTCAAGCGGAAACACGGCTCGCAGGATGTTGTTGGGCGCGATGCCGATGGAGCGTATGGCGGGCGTTTCCTCGATCAGGTCTGTCGCGATCCCGCGGTAGTCCTCCGGATCGAAAGGCTTGTCATCGAATTGCGCCACATAGGCCCGGATTCCGAAACCGTGGGCGACGGTCGTGTTGATTTCGCCTTCCAGGCGGGTTCGGGCCTCCGAAAGCCCGGAGACGACTTCACGCTTGTGTTTTTCGATGAGGTCCATGCGGACCAGCTGCCCGACCTGGGCGGTCACGACGATGCCCGCAAGGAAGCAGACAAAGGCGACGATGGAGGCCGCCCAGGTGCCGTTCGATCTTGCAAAGACATTTCGCAACCGGTGCAAACTCATAAAGTTCTTGTCCAACTTCAATCTGAGTAGCTGCCCGGCAGTATAGCATTGAAAATGTTAATTTTTCACGCGGCCAACGAAAAAAGCCGGGTCCAGGACCCGGCTATTTCAATCTTCACACAACCCGTGATTGAGCTTGCGTGCCTCACTCAGCGGGAAGCGGCATCGGAGAGTCCGCCTGCTCCCGCAGGTATGCGATGATATTCGCCCGATCTTCCGGCTTACGCAGGCCGGCAAAGCCCATCGATGTTCCATCGACGACGTCCTTCGGCGACATCAGGAATTTATCCAGCTCCTCGTAGGTCCATTCGGCATTTTCTTCGCCGAACGCGGTCATGCTGGCGGAGTAGCCGAAGCCTTCGTGGCTGCCGGGCTTGCGACCGACGATGTTCCAGAGGGCCGGGCCGACCTTGTTGGCACCACCCTGTTCGAAGTTGTGGCAAGCGGCGCATTTCTTGGCAACCTTTGCCCCGTCTTCAGCGGATGCTTCGACCAGACGTTCGGAGATCGGGGCAACTTCCGGAACCGCGCTGACTTCAGAGGTCGAATCCCCCTCCGAGGCGACGACGATCTCATAGCCCGGCTTCCCGGGAATCGTCGGATGGAAAATGATGTCGGAAACGATGCCGACACCCATAGTCAGGATAAGAACCATCAGGACCGCCCCGGCGGCCTTGTTCAGCGTGAAGGAATCCATTCTCTCCGGCTCCAAGCTCATACGCGTCCAAGCCCGCGGCGGAAGACCGCGAGCCCTATCAGCTTTTTCAAATTTTCCGGAACCTACAAATTTTTTGACCTTGCTGTCCATAGCTTTAAAAGGGCATCTGATATGACAAACGGACGCGGCGGCCGATTTTTGTGTTCCGGCCACGCATTCCGGCTGAATGGAGTTCCTTTTGACCGCTGCTCTCGTCATCATTCCCGCCCGAATGGCGGCCTCCCGTCTGCCGCGCAAGCCTCTGGCGGACATTTGCGGAAAGCCAATGATAGTGCGGGTTCTCGAACAGGCCCTGAATGCCGACATCGGACCGGTTACCGTTGCCTGCGACGACGTCGAGGTCCTCGAGGCCGTACAGGATCACGGCGGCAAGGCAATCATGACACGGCCGGACCATGTTTCCGGCTCCGACCGTATCCATGAAGCGGCGGGACTGATCGATCCGGACGGGAAATTCGAATTTATCCTGAACGTGCAGGGCGACGTGCCGCTGATCGCGCCGGAGGCGATTCGCGCCGCCTTCGCGCCGCTCGCCATCGCCGAGGTCTCCATAGGCACCATCATGACGGAAATCACCGATCCGGCCTTCCGGGACGATCCGAGTTTCGTCAAGGCCGTCACCACCCCGAACGGCCGGGGGCAGCATCGCGCGCTGTACTTTACCCGTGCGACGGCGCCGACCGGCGACGGTCCGCTCTACCAGCACATCGGCATCTATGCCTATCGGCGCACGGCGCTTTCCGAGTTCGTGAAGCTGCCGCCGTCACCGCTGGAGCTGCGCGAGAAGCTGGAGCAATTGCGCGCATTGGAGGCGGGTATGCGGATCGACGTGTCGATCATCGACAGCGCGCCGCTGGACGTGAACAACCCGGAAGACCTGGAGCGCGCGCGCGCGGCCTACCGGTCTTCCTGACAATCCTTGCCGCCGGGGCTTTCCGCGGCCGCCCGAACGCGGTAGACCCCGGATCATTCAGAACGAACAATTTTCTGCTTTCCGGAAATTTTGCCCGAAAGCAGCGTAATCCAGGCGGAAAGAGCCATGACCGACAGAAAGAAAATCGTGTTCCAGGGAGAGACGGGTGCCAATTCGCACATGGCGTGCAGAAGCGTCTATCCCGACTATGAAGCCATCCCCTGCGCGACGTTCGAGGACTGCTTTTCGGCAATGGCGGACGGCAGCGCGGATCTGGCGATGATCCCGATCGAGAACTCGGTCGCCGGGCGCGTGGCGGACATCCATCATCTTCTGCCCAAGTCCAATCTGCACATCATCGGCGAATATTTCATGCCGATCCGCTTCCAGCTCATGGCCCCCAAGGGCGCGACCATCGAAGGCCTGAAGAAGGTGCAGAGCCACATCCACGCGCTTGGCCAGTGCCGGAACGTCATTCGCGAACTCGGCCTGACGGCGGTGGTCGGCGGCGACACCGCCGGGTCCGCCCGGCAGATCGCGGAACTGGCCGATCCCACCGTCGGCGCCCTCGCGCCGGAGATGGCCGCCGACATCTACGGTCTCGACATCCTGCGCCGGGACGTGGAGGACGAGGCGCACAACACCACCCGTTTCGTCATCCTGTCGCGAGAGAAGATGGAGGCGGCCCATAACGGCCAGCCGGTCATCACCACCTTCATTTTCCGGGTCCGGAACGTGCCGGCCGCGCTCTACAAGGCCCTCGGCGGCTTTGCAACCAACGGCGTCAACATGACCAAGCTGGAATCCTACCAGCTCGAAGGCCAGTTCTTCGCCTCCATGTTCTATGCCGACGTCGAGGGGCACCCGGACGACCCCGCGGTCGGCTTGGCGCTTGAGGAGCTTGCCTTCTTCTGCGCCGAACTGAACGTGCTCGGTGTCTATCGCGCCAGCCCCTTCCGGGACAAGATCAGGGAACCGGAATCCAACCGCGCCCTTCGCCCCAATCCCCTTTCCTGACCCGTACCAGGCCGAAACCGGCTCCGGGTCCGCTGGCAGACCAGAGGACAAAATGACCGAAACCAGATTTGACGCGCTTTGCATCGGCAACGCGATCTGCGACGTGTTCGCGCATGTGGAAGAAGATTTCCTGCTGCAGGAAAATCTTGTCAAAGGCTCCATGCGCCTGATCGACACGGACGAAGCCGTTCGCCTGTTCGAAAAGATGGGGCAGACCGTCAGGATCTCGGGCGGCAGCGCGGGCAACACGGCTGCCGGGATCGCGTCCCTCGGCGGCAAGCCGGCCTATTTCGGCAAGGTGGCGGAAGACGAGCTGGGCGACAGCTACTATCACGACATGAACGGCACCGGCGTCTATTTCAACACGCCGCGCCTGCGCGAAAGGAAGCCGACGGCCCGCTCCATGATCCTGATCACCCCGGACGGCGAGCGCACCATGAACACCTATCTCGGCGCCTGCACGGAATTCAGCCCGAGCGATGTCGACGAAGCAGTGGTCGCCGCCTCCGCGGTCACCTACATGGAAGGCTATCTGTGGGATCCGGAAGAAGCCAAGAAGGCCTTCCTGAAAGCGGCGGAAGTCGCACACGCCCATGGCCGGCAGGTTGCCATCACCCTGTCCGACTCCTTCTGCGTCGACCGCTATCGCAGCGAGTTTCAGGGCCTGCTCTCCGACGGCGTCGTCGACCTCATGTTCGCCAACGAGCACGAACTGAAGGCGCTTTACCAGACCTCCGATCTGGATACGGCCATCGCCGCAGCCCGTGAGTCCGGCGCCCTGACGGCGCTGACGCTCGGCAAGGAGGGCGCCATGGCGATCAGCCGGGAAGAAACGATCAAGGTGTCCGCGCAGACGGTGGACAACGTGGTCGACCTGACAGGGGCGGGCGACCTGTTCGCCTCCGGCTTCCTGTTCGGGCTTGCCCGCGGTTTCGAATTCAAGGATGCCGCCGAACTCGGCTGCCTGTGCGCTGCCAACGTCATCGGCCATGTCGGCGCCCGGCCGGAACGGCCGCTTAAACACCTGGCGGAACAGAGCGGCTTCGAAATCTGATGGATCAAAAGGGCGGTTCCCGGAACCGCCCCTACCCCTAGGGTAACAAAGCTCGATTGCAGCCGCCAAGCCCACGCAAAATGGGATTTTCGAGAGCTTAAGCGGCGGTACTCGAGACGTATTAGCGGCTCAGGTCATTTGCCTTTTAGAGCTCTGCTTCTGAAAAAGCGGCCAATTAGTCCAATCCCTAAAAGGACGACTGCATGCGTGATTGTCATCACCGGCCAAATGCGATCGTCAAAATAACCGGGCCCTTCTCCGACCCAGTTTCGGGAACTTATTAATTCATGGGCGTCAATCATAACCTTCATAAATCCACCCGCCAGAGCGAGTGGAAAAAGCCAAAGTAGCCTCTGAAAATATCGGCCCGCGAAAAACATTGATATTAGATAAAGTCCAAAAATAGCGTCAAGAAACAGCAACATATTGAGTTTTTCTTCTCTGCGTCATTAGAAACTGAGGCGTAGGCAGGCTTACACTTTTGATTTTTTAGCGATTTCTTGAGATTGGTTCTGGTTTATTCTCTCTGCGAGATATGTCTCTCCAGAATATTTATTATCTCGGTGAGTTTTTTCACGACGACAACGGGGTCGTCCATGTAAAATCTGCACCTGGTTTCGCATTTTTGCTTCTCTTCCAGCGCGACTTGAAGAATCGTCTTGTCTTTAATGTAGGTTTTATTGGTATCCGCGCCGTTTTTCAAAAACTCCTTAACAACGCCAACGTTTGCTGATATCACTGCAAAATAAAGCGGTGTGAACCCAATCCCGTCTTCTGAGTTTATATTTGCGCCCGCCCGCAACAAGATTTGATTCTTCTTAACGTTGTCTCTGGTGCTGCCTCTACTCGTTGCGGCTACGTGAATGGGAGCGAGATGCAAAAGAGAGTCAGGCGCCCTGATGCTGTCTACGCTCGGTTCCCGGCGCATTACGTACTCAAGAAACTCCGAGTTATCCCCCAGCGCTGCGATGTGCACCAGACTCTTGCCATCTGCGTCACGAAAATCGACGTTGTCCATTGAATCCAAAATCAACTTAAACGACGCCAAATTGTTTGCCTTGGCAGCGTAGTGCAAAGGCAATCGGTAGTTGCCGGTTCTGGTTTCGGCATATGGGTTGGCCCCAGCCTTCAATAAAGACTTTATTTTGACCAAGTCGCCGTTTTCGGCAGCCAGATGAAGGCGCGTTTCGAAACGTCTGTTTATCGAATCAACTTCAAATCCAAAGAAAAAGTTCCGGGTAATATTATCAAAAGCGTATGAATTATAAATTCTGACTGGAATTCTTGCGGGAAAGAACGGATAGCACACAAATACTGTCCAGAACACGAATACCGAGATAGCTATGGACTTGAACAATCGCTCCTTACGCTGACCTGGAGCACGCAATGAATAGCCGGCAGTGAATAAGATCAAAGCAGATAAAAGTGTACCAGTGGCATAATATCCAAGAATGCGTGCTTCAAACGGCCAAGGAACGAAAAACTCTCCGTAAAGCCCACCCTTCGCGAATAGTTTTGAGTAGAGAATTAGCGCAATTAGTATACCGCAAATTACGATCAATACCGCCCTCAACATCCATGCGCTGGACTTTATAAAGAGTGAGGATGCAAAACCGACAACAGAAATCATGACGAAGAATGATACGGCATAATAATCAACGGCGAGATAGTCCGGAACAGCAAATGAAATACCTGCGGCGATCAGGAAGTTTAAAACTGAAATCCATGCCAAGCTAAAGCGAATACGTCGAACAGATCCAAAGAAAGAAAAGAAAATTAAAGCGGCCAGACATCCGCTGAATAAGAGGTTTGGTTGATCAATGTAGCTGACTATCTGTCGAAACGAATTCATATGAGATACCTGGAGCCTTCAATCAGCGCCGGATAACATCCAACGCCCCCTTGCCTGGGAAAGTCCGGGTATCAGCAACAGATTTATAAATTGAGAATCTCGATAGTACTTCTTTAGATTGTACCTTTTTTTCGCAATGACACTGGCCCGAGCTTTTGAAGCGCCTCCATATCGGAGTGGAAATTGTCTCGATTGCAGCGCTACCCAACATGCCGTCACATTCGTAAAGGACGCGAAAGCCGATTTGCCTGCAACCACACTGAAGTCAGGGGTTGCAGGTCCCGGAACCGTCCTTTTTCAAACTCCGGCATCGCTCAGGCGGCGGCGACTTCCGTCAGGAAGCGGTCCACCTCCCGGCGCAGCTCCTCGGTCTTGCCGCCCAGTTCGTCGGCGGCGCGAACGACATGCTCCGCCGACGACGCCGTCTGCCCCACCGCGCCGGAAAGATCCGCCATATTGGCCGTGACCGTCGCTGTTCCCTGGGCGGCCATCTGGACGTTGCGGGAAATTTCGCCCGTCGCGGCACCCTGGTGGGCGACGGCCGCCGCGATCGTGCCGGTGCAGGCGTTGACCTCTTCCATCGTGCGCGCGATCGAGGCGATCGCTTCGACGGAGCCTTTGGTTGCCGTCTGGATCGCCGAGATCTGGCTTGAAATTTCAACGGTCGCCCTCGAGGTCTGGTTCGCCAATTCCTTGACTTCCGCGGCAACGACCGCAAAGCCGCGTCCGGCCTCCCCGGCCCGGGCAGCCTCGATGGTCGCGTTGAGAGCAAGCAGGTTGGTCTGCTCGGCGACCGTCTGGATGAGCGTGACAACCTCGCCGATGCGGGAAGCGGCTTCCGCCAGACCGGCGATCCGGGCGCTGGTCTGGCGCGTGTCCTGCGTCGCCCTATCGACGACCTCAGTGGTTCGGCCGACCTGCCCGCTGATATCGGCGATGGACCTTGCCAGTTCCTCCGCCGCGCCTGCAACCATGTTCACATTGCCGCTGGCGATACCGGCCGCCTCCGTGGCATCGCCGGCCTTGTCTGAGCTGCCCTGGGCCGCCGCGGTCAGCACCAGGGCGGTTTCATCCAGCCCGTCCGCCGTCCGGCCGACCGAGGCAAGCAGGTCCCGCACCGTTTCCCTGAAGGAGGCGATCATCGCCTCGACCGATTGCTGGCGGCGTCGGCGCTGCGTCTCCTCCACCTCCCGTTCCGCGACCAGCCGTTCGCCTTCCAGCGCGTTCTCCCGGAACACCTGAACGGTCCGGGACATCTCGCCGATTTCGTCCCGGCGGTCGATACCCGGAATTCCGGTCAGGTTGTCTCCTTCCGCAAGTCTTGCCATGACCGAGGTCAGCGACCTGATCGGCCGGGTGATCGCCCGGTTCAGGACGGCCGCCAGCAACACTCCAAGGGCGATGGCGGCCAGCACCGAGGCAAAAATGACGGAAAGGGCCTTCTTGGCGGCCTGCTGCATGTCGCGGCCCTGGCCCGCGGCCAGTTCCGTGATCAGCCGACCGGCTGTCGCCGAGGCGGTTTCCATCCGCTTTTGCAGGGCCACCAGTTCGCGTTGTGTCGCTTCGATCTCGTCAAATGCCAGCCTGAACTCGCCCACCGTCGCCTCGATTGAACCTGAAGTCTGCAACGCTGCGGCAAGCTCCGTCCGGGCATCCAGCAGGTCGGCCACATTGGCAAGCCGGGCCAGCGCCTCGTCGATCGGGGCGGGATCCAGATCGGAGTCCGCCAGGAAATCATAGGTTCCGGCACGGGCGAAGGATGCCGTATTGGCCAGCTTGATTGCCAGGCCGCTCAGTTCCAGAAGATCACTCAGGCGCCGCTGCCCGGCAGCGGCATCCGCCAGTTCCCGGTCAAGGATCGCGTAGGATGCAAAACGCAGGTCCTGCGAGCTCTGCTCCACGCTGCCGACAAGGTCCGCCACCGTTTTTTTCTTGCCCATGCGGTTGAAGAGATTGGTCTCCGCCAGCAGGTCCGGCAACGCGGCAAGCAGCGATCTGGTCTGCCCGACAGTGTCTTCAACCTGTCCGGCTTCCAGTCCGGTCACCCTGGTGTCCTCGATCACAGCGGCCGCGCGCGCCATGTTTTCAAGCGCCGCCTCAATCTCCACCCGGATTTCGTCCGTCATGTCCTTCTGCTTGAAGGAAGCGCCGTGACCGAACTTAGGCGTCAGTTTTTCCACCTCGGAATGCAGGTCTTCGGCCTGTCGCGTGAGTTCGCGCGCGGCCTCCTGGGTGAGGCCGGCTGCCTTTGCCGCCTGCGCCGCTTCCTGCTGAACCTTACCGACGACACTGCTGATGAGATCGGTCATGTCCGCAAGCCGTCCGCTGGCATCGCCAAGGTTTTGCAGGCGGAGGACCTGACCGGCTTTTCGGGACTTGAGCGCCTCGAAAGCTGTGCCGAAGGCCTCCACTTCCCGGGTTGCTTCGAAAAGGCCGGCCTTCAGATCTTCCTTAGCCGACGCCAGTGCCTCCATGGCGGCAAGCTGCGTCTTCAATGCGGCCGTTTGCTCTTCGACCCGCACCGCGACCGGTTCGGCAGGCGCGGCGAGATAGGCCTCCTTGCCTGCGCCGACCTTCTGCAACAATGCCATGGCTTCCGTCGCGGAACCGGCGAGCTGGGACCGGTCGGAAAGATTTGAGATCGTCACCGTCGCCGCCACACCCACGGCACCGGTCAGCACCAGAACGGCGGAAAATCCGCCCCAGAGCTTGTAGCCAAATTTCATGTTCTGAAATCGCCGAGTGAACACACCAAACTCCTGCAAACAAAACTAAAGTTTGCGCGGATGCTGGGCACAACAAATGAATCCAAAGTAAATAATTCGCCATCCGGTGAAATATGACTGTTTTATGACAATCAACAGAATTCTATAGATACTTTTGCTCAATAAGTGGCGAAAATATAGTCCGTTATTATTTGAATTTATATTACAATATTCTTATATCAGGATCTGTATTGCAACGAAATTCCAATCGATGTTCGTTGGGCTGCCCAATTGTCGATCCGAAAGGCGTCAAAAAAAGAGGGCGAAAACCGCCCTCTTCGCAACCGTCTCTTTTGACCTTTTGCCGGCGTGCCGATCCGGTCAATCGGCAAGATCCTGAACGCTGATGATGCCGCCGTTTTCGTCGAGGCGATAGATGATCGGCGTGCCTGTACCCAGCTCCCGCTTCAGGATTTCTTCCGGAGTGAGGTTTTCCAGCTCCATGATGAGGGAACGCAGCGAGTTGCCGTGCGCAGCGACGATGGTGCGTTTGCCGGCGAGAACCCTCGGCAGGATCTCCGCCTTGTAATAGGGCAGGACGCGCTCCGCGGTCATCTTGAGGCTTTCGCCGCCCGGAGGCGGAACGTCGTAGGACCGGCGCCAGATGTGAACCTGCTCCTCGCCGAATTTCTCGCGCGCCTCGTCCTTGTTCATGCCCGTCAGATCACCATAGTCGCGCTCGTTCAGCGCCTGGTCCTTCAGGGTTTCCAGGCCGGTCTGGCCGAGTTCTTCCAGAATGATGTCGAGGGTGCGCTGCGCACGCGACAGATCGGAGGTGAACGCAAGATCGAAGACCAGCTTGAGGTCCCTCAGCTGCTCGCCCGCCTTGTGGGCTTCCGCCACTCCCTGCTCGGTCAGATCCGGGTTCTTCCACCCGGTAAACAGGTTCTTCAAATTCCAGTCGCTCTGTCCGTGACGAACAAGCACAAGAAGGCGATCCATGCGTTAATCCTCAAGCTTGGGTGTTCAGGCCTATGTGTTCAGGCCGAGTACATCGGCCATCGAATAAAGTCCGGGTTTCTGATCGAAGCCCCAAAGGGCCGCCTTGACGGCGCCGCGCGCGAACAGCTGCCGGTCCAGCGCGCTGTGGGTCAGCTCGATGCGTTCGCCCTCGCCGGCGAAGACGACGGTATGCTCGCCGATGACGGAGCCGCCACGCATCGTGGCAAAGCCGATGTCGCCTGGCCTTCGAGGCTCCATGATGCCGTCGCGGCTGCGCACGGAATGCGCCGAAAGGTCGATCCCGCGTCCCTCTGCGGCCGCCTGTCCCAGCATCAGCGCTGTTCCGGACGGCGCGTCGACCTTGTGCTTGTGATGCATTTCCAGGATTTCGATGTCAAAATCGGCGTCGAGGGCAGCGGCGGCCTTGCGTACCAGGCTTGCCAGCAGGTTGACACCAAGGCTCATGTTGCCCGACTTGATGATCCTGGCGTGACGGGCCGCGGCGTGGAGCGGCGTATCCTCGCCCTCGCCCCAGCCGGTGGTGCCGATGACATGAACGATCCGGGCCTGCGCCGCCAGTTCGGCGAACCACAGGCTTGCCGTCGGCGCCGTAAAGTCGAGCACGCCGTCCGCCCTGGCGAAGGCGGTCAGGGGATCGTCCGTCAGCGGAACGTTCAGGACACCCGTTCCGGCCAGTTCGCCGGCATCCTTGCCCAGAAGCTCCGACCCTTCCCGCTCGACGGCGGCAACCACTTCCGCACCGGCGGTTTCGGTCACGGCGCGCGTCAGGGCGCGGCCCATGCGGCCTCCGGCCCCGACGATTACCAAGCGCATCTGGCCCATGGCGATCCTCATTAGCAACTTTCGCAGGCGGTATAGCAGGTTCGCTCGAAGAGGCAAACGCCTGATCCACGGGCAACGGACTCAAAGCGGCCACGAATGCCGGGCCCGGCCGCTTCCTGCACCCTGGAACCAAAACCCGAAGTCGGGCGGCGGGGCCACCCGCAAATTTCACCATGCCGGTTCATCAAAGATAAACTGCTCCGGCTTATTGTATTCCGGAGGACACTCCGGCCTGCCATTTCAGAATGGAACAAGGGTTCGATGACACGATCGGCGAACAACCGGCGAAAAGCCGCCTGCGAATTTCATCGCACGGGAAGCAGAGCCACGCCCGACCAGCCCTTTCTGGCCGGGGGCATGGCAACGGGAGTGTCTTGTTGAAAGAACAGTTTTCCATTCCTTTCAGCAGGCTGGTCGTGGCGCTTTTTGTCGCCGGTCTCGTGGGGACTGCGGCGGCACTGTTCTGGATCACTTATCTCGGCAGCGTGTCGATCGCCGAATACGAAATCGCACGCTCGGCCCGATCGAAGGCAACCCTCGCCCGGCTGGCCTTCACGCAGCATCTCGATCAACTCGAAAGCCAGATCCGGGCGGTCAGCTCCGCCCCGGACCTGCGGGCGGCCCTGGTTGCCGGCGACAAGCTGGAGGCGAAAAGGGCGCTCGAACATGCGAGCGAAGGCATGACGAGTGCCGTCCTGGACATTCTGCTGATCGACCGTCCGGATGAAAAAGGCTGGGTGAACGGCAGCCTCGGCCTGATCAATATCGGCGATCAGTTGCCCGAAACTATCCGCACCGCCTCCCCGCCCGATATCTGGATCGTTCATTCGAACCATGACACCTACCCGATTGAGGTCACCGCGGCGCTCTCCGTCGTGGTGCTGGAACCGGAGACCGGCAGGGTTCTCGGCAGGGTCTTTGGCGGCATGACGATCACGGATTCCTTTTCCCTTTCCGGTGCCCTGGCCAAGACGCTACAGGTGGAGAACCTCGCTCTCTACCATGACGACGCCGTCGTTTCGGGGCTGGGAGACCTGACCCGCGAAATATTGCCGCCCGATCTTTTGAACACGCCTAACGAAACCGGCTACACCCTCAGGGACGACAGCCTTTTCGTAACCTCTCCGCTGATACAGGGACTGGACGGCCATTGGCTGAACGTGGTGACGAAACAGCCGGTCGACACGCTGCAGAAGGTCGAGGAAACCTACAGCCGCCTGTTCACGCCGTTCCTGATCTATACCGCAGCCCTTTCGATCGGAGCGGCGTTCCTGGTCAACCGGATCACGAGCACGGGCCTCGGGCGCCTCGTAGCCTACGCGACCAGCCTCAGGCAGGACAAGGTGGTTTCATCGCCGCCTCCGGGTCTTATCGTGGAGTTCAACAAGCTTGCCAGGATGTTCCAGGCTGCCTTCGAAGCCGTTCGCAACCGGGAAGCCCAGTTCCGGGAAATGATCGACGGGTCGATGCACGGAGTGCTGGTCCACACCGACCAGCAGATCGTCTACGTCAACGACGCCTTGCTGAAGATGCTCGGCCACGACACCAGGGCCGCGCAAACACTGATCGGAACGTCACCACAAAAGCTCTACGCCCCGGAAGAACGTGCGCGGCTGCGGAGCTACTATAACGCCGGCCCCGGCAGCAGCGCCCCCCGGGTCTATGAGATCAAGGGGCTGCGCAAGGATGGGCAGACCATCTGGCTGGAACAGCATGTGCGCGAAACGGACTGGCACGGCATGACGGCCCGCTACGCGACGATAACCGACATCAGCGAGCGCAAGCGGCAGGAGGAGCTGGCGACCAGGAACGCCAATTTCGACCTGCTGACGGGATTGCCGAACCGGCGCCTCCTGATGGACCGCCTGCACCAGGCCGTTCAGCGCAACAGGCACACGGGCGGGACCACCGCCCTGATGATTCTCGATCTCGACCGGTTCAAGACCGTCAACGAAACCTACGGGCCGACACTGGGCGACAGGATCATCAAGACCGTCGCGGACCGCCTGACCGGCGTTCTGGGTCCGGATCACACCGTTGCCCGGCTTGGCGGCGACGAATTCGCAATCCTTATCGCCGACCCGGAAGACCGCTGGCAGATAGACCAGACCGTGCGCCGCATCCTGGCCGAAATCGAAAGGCCGATCGAGTTGGGCCAGAACATCCGGGTCGTGATGGCGGGCAGTCTCGGCATCACCGTGTCCCCCGACGACGGCGAGAACGACGAAACGCTGCTCCTCCAGGCCGATACCAGCATGTATCAGGCGAAAGCCGAAAGCGGATCCTCCTACCGCTTCTTCGCCACCCGCATGAACGATCAGGCCGCGAGGGCCGGTCAGATAGAGGCGTCGCTTCGCGATGCGATCGCGAACGGCGAGCTGCACGTAAACTACCAGCCTATCATCGACTATCCGTCGGGCCGGGTCGTCAGTTGCGAAGCCCTTGCCCGATGGACCCATCCACGCCTGGGCGCCGTTTCACCGGACGAATTCATCAAGGTTGCGGAAGACAGCGGACTGATCATCCCTCTGGGAGAATGGGTGCTGCGCGAGGCCTGCACCTTCTTTCAAACCTGCAACCGCAGCGGACTGGAGCTGGCGGGTATCAGCGTCAACATATCCCCGCGCCAATGCCGGGACAGGGGATTCGTGGGGAAGCTGGCGGAGATTCTCGCGGAGACCGGCATGGACCCGTCCCGCCTGCAGCTGGAGATTACCGAAAGCGTCATGTTCGACGACCAGCGCGTCAATCCGGTCGAGATCCTGGAGGCGATCCACGCCCTCGGCATCAAGATATCGCTGGACGACTTCGGGACCGGCTATTCATCCCTGAGTTACCTCAAGCGGTTGCCGATCGACACGCTGAAGATCGACCGTTCCTTCATCCTCGGGCTGGAAAAGGACCCTGGCGGCCTCGCACTCGTCAAGGCGATCGTCAACATGGCAGCCTCGCTCGGCATCAACGTGATCTGCGAAGGAGCCGAAACCCGCGAACAATGCGACCTCATCCGGCAGAGCGGCTGCTCGCTGATCCAGGGCTTCGCGCTCGGGCGCCCCATGAATGAAGTTGCCCTGCGCGAATTCCTGCGCAGCCCCGACCGCGGCCGCCGGAACATGGCGACAGCGGTCTAAAGCATATTCCGTTTCAAAGACAAACGCGCCAGAGCGGGCTGCCCTGGCGCGTTTCGTGTTCGTATCGGAAGAGATTGACGCTTATTCAGCGTCTTCCTTCTCGATTTCCTTGCCGGTTTCCTGGTCGACAACCTTCATGGACAGGCGAACCTTGCCGCGCTCGTCGAAGCCCATGAGCTTGACCCAGACCTTGTCGCCTTCCTTGATCACGTCGGTGACCTTGGCAACCTTGCGCGGAGCCAGCTGGGAGATGTGGACCAGGCCGTCCTTGGCACCGAAGAAGTTCACGAAAGCGCCGAAGTCGACGCATTTCACGACCGTGCCTTCGTAGATCATGCCCACTTCCGGCTCTGCGGCGATGGAGTTGATCCAGTTGACGGCGGCCTTGATGGCCTTGCCGTCGGCGGAGGCGATCTTGACGGTGCCATCGTCCTCGATGTTGACCTTCGCACCGGTCTTTTCGACGATTTCGCGGATGACCTTGCCGCCGGAGCCAATGACTTCACGGATCTTGTCGACCGGGATCTTCATGACTTCGATGCGCGGAGCGTGTTCGCCGAGCTCGGAGCGTGCTTCGGTGATGGCCTTGCTCATTTCACCCAGGATGTGGATGCGGCCGTCCTTGGCCTGGCCGAGAGCGACCTTCATGATCTCTTCGGTGATACCGTCGATCTTGATGTCCATCTGCAGCGAGGTGATGCCTTCGGAGGTACCGGCCACCTTGAAGTCCATGTCGCCGAGGTGGTCTTCGTCACCAAGGATGTCGGACAGAACCGCGAAACGGTCGCCTTCCTTGATGAGACCCATGGCGATACCGGCCACCGGTGCCTTCAGCGGAACGCCGGCGTCCATCAGGGAGAGCGAGGTGCCGCAAACGGTGGCCATGGAGGACGAACCGTTGGATTCGGTGATCTCGGAAACGACACGCACGGTGTAGGGGAACTCGTGATGCGCGGGCATCATCGGGTTGATTGCGCGCCATGCCAGCTTGCCGTGGCCGATTTCGCGGCGCCCCGGGGAGCCCATGCGGCCTGTTTCACCGACGGAATAGGGCGGGAAGTTGTAGTGCAGCATGAAGTGGGACTTCACGGTGCCTTCCAGAAGATCGATAAATTGCTCGTCTTCGCCGGTGCCGAGGGTGGCCACGACGAGGCCCTGGGTTTCACCGCGGGTGAAGAGAGCGGAGCCGTGCGCGCGCGGCAGGATGCCGACTTCGGAGGAAATCGCGCGGACAGTGGAAAGGTCGCGGCCGTCGATGCGGGTGCCGGTCTCGATGATGGCGCCGCGGACGATGGAGGCTTCCAGCTTCTTGAACTGGTCTCCGAGGACGGTCGCTTCAACCGCCTGGCCCTCTGCGGCATTGGTGATCAGAGCCTCGACAACCTTGGCCTTGGCAGCGTCGACAGCGGCCTTGCGCTCGGTCTTGGAGGTGATCTTGTAGGCAGCGCTCAGGTCGCCTTCGACCATGGACTTGATCTGGGCGTAGAGGCCCGAGTGATCCGGCAGGACCAGGTCACGCGGTTCCTTGGCAGCGGTTTCCGCCAGCTTGATGATCGCGTCGATGACGGTCTGGAAACCCCGGTGACCGAACATCACCGCGCCGAGCATGGTTTCCTCGTCCAGTTCCTTGGCTTCGGATTCCACCATCAGAACGGCGTCGTTGGTGCCGGCGACGACCAGGTCCAGCGAGGATTCCGGCATGTCGTCGACCAGCGGATTCAAAACGTATTCGCCGTTGATGTAGCCGACGCGTGCGCCGCCGATCGGGCCCATGAAGGGAACGCCGGAAAGGGTCAGGGCTGCGGAGGCAGCAACCATTGCCAGGATGTCCGGTGCGTTTTCCATATCGTGCGACAGGACGGTGACGATCACCTGGGTGTCGTTCTTGTAGCCGTCGGCGAAGAGCGGACGGATCGGACGGTCGATCAGGCGGGAAGTCAGCGTCTCGTGCTCGGACGGACGGCCTTCGCGCTTGAAGTAGCCACCCGGGATCTTACCGGCGGCAAACGCCTTTTCCTGGTAGTTCACGGTGAGCGGAAAGAAATCCTGGCCGGGCTTGGGTTCCTTGGCGGAGACAACCGTCGCCAGGACCTTGGTTTCGCCATAGGACGCCATAACGGCGCCATCGGCCTGACGGGCAACCTTGCCCGTTTCGAGGACGAGCGGGCGTCCGCCCCACTCGACTTCTACACGATGTACATTAAACATCATCTGTCCTTACAGCTTTGCCCGCCCCGGCCGCTTTCGGTACGGCGCGTTTGGAACGGACACATTCCCGGTCGGCCCCGGATGGGCCGGTTACCGGCTGACAGGTCACGGGCAAGACAACGGGCTGCTTTCGGCAGAAATGCAAAAGAAGCCGGCAATCCTGCCCCATGACGTGCCACGAGGCTTCTATAGAGCGTTTGCAATCAAATGGAAACGCTCAAGAATACCGTTTCGCGTTGGTCCCTTCGATCCCGGCCGCAGCCGTTTCTCCGGAAACGCTCGTTATGAAAAACGCGGCGGGCAATCTCACCCACCGCGTCTCAGGTTTTAAGATCTTAGCGGCGAATGCCAAGACGCTCGATGAGCGACTTGTAGCGCTCTTCGCTCTTGCCGCGCGTGTAGTCCAGAAGGGACCGGCGCTGCGCAACCATCTTCAGAAGGCCGCGGCGGGAGTGGTTGTCCTTGCCATGGTCCTTGAAGTGTTCGGTCAGGTTGTTGATCCGCTCGGTCAGGATCGCAACCTGGACTTCCGGAGAACCGGTGTCGCCTTCCTTGATTGCGTATTCCTTGATGAGCTCAGCCTTGCGCTCTGCAGAAATCGACATCGCTCTTTCCTTTCAAAGAGTGGTGGTCCGTTGACCGGACGCATTGAACTGCCCGAAGGCCTGATCCGGATGTTTCCAGAGCCGAGATGTCGTTCAGCAAAGGATCCGTCCGGACGAATTGGACTGAAGTGCCCAATGGCGGCGGTATATGGCAGAAAACAAGGGAAAAAGCCAGAGGTTTCTCAGATATGGCGGCCAATGCCGGTTTCAGAGATGAAACACCCGCGTCGGCTGGAAGCGGCCCTTGTCAATTGAACCGATGGCGACCGGCACGTCCGCGTGGCTGGCGAAGGCCACTTCAGAATTGAGCGGCGCGTCGCGGCCGCGCAGCAGTATGGCCATGCCCTTGCGGATCTTCGCCGCATCGTCGAGAGAGACCGGCACTTCGACCAGCTCGTCCATGGCATCGCGCACGGGCAGGATGAATTCCTCCACCAGCGCCTCGATGCCTTCTCCCTCTTCCAGAGCCTCGGCGGCTTCCAGGATCTCGTCCAGCTCGATCAGGTCGTCCTCGCCGAAGGGGCCGACCAGAAGGCGGCGGAGCTCCGTCACGTGGCCGCAGGTGCCGAGGCGCCGGCCGAGATCGCGGGCGAGCGCGCGCACATAGGTGCCCTTGCCGCATTCGGCCTCGAAGACGGCGCGGTTTTCATCGGGGCAGTCGACAAGATCCAGCCGGTGGACGTCGATGGGCCGAGCTTCCAGCTCGACCTCCTCGCCGCCGCGGGCAAGATCATAGGCACGCTCGCCGGCAATCTTGATGGCGGAGAATTTCGGCGGTACCTGCAGGATGGTGCCGACGAATTCGGGCAGGACCGCCTGAACGGCTTCCGGTTCGGGCCGGACATCGGAGGTCGCGGTCACCTCGCCCTCGGTGTCGTCCGTGTTGGTTTCCGCGCCCCAGGTCACCTCGAAGCGGTAGACCTTGCGGCCGTCCATGACGAAGGGCACCGTCTTGGTGGCTTCGCCGAAGGCAACCGGCAACAGTCCGGACGCACGCGGATCGAGGGTTCCCGCATGGCCGACCTTCTCGGGCGAGAAGATCCGCTTGATCCGCCCCAGCGCCTCGTTGGAGGTCAGCCCATAGGGCTTGTCCAGCACCAGCCAGCCGTTGATGGTGTTCTTTTTTCTTTTGACCTGTCTCTGCCGTGCCATGGGTCCGCTTGCGTTTCCATCAGTTTTCGGAAGCAAGAGCACTGTCCACTCCCCTTGTCATCCCCGCACCCGCTTTCGCAGGCATAAACTCCGGTGGGGATCCAGTATTCATTGGTTTCCGAAGCTGCCCGTGATCTCACGCCCGCATTCGATTACTGGATCCCGGTCTCTCGCTTCGCTCGAACCGGGATGACAACAGAGAGTGCGGCTCCGCACTCTCAAAAAATCTGCTTTATTCTTCTTCGTCCGCTGCCAAATCCCGGGCGACATCCGGGGAATGCAGCAGGGTGCCGATGCGGTCTTCGTCGTCGAAGCGGGTGTCGAGCACGAAGCGCAGGTCCGGCATGTATTTCATGGTCAGCCGCCGGGAGACCTGGCCGCGCAGGAACTTGGCGCTGCGGTTGAGCGCCTTTTCGACATTCTCCACGTTCTTGCCGCCGAGCGGCATGACCAGGCAGGTCGCCAGGCGCAGGTCCGGCGTCATGCGCACTTCCGGAATGGTGACGATGACCCCTTTGAGATCGGGATCGGAGAAGCCGCCGCGTGTCAGAATGTCGGACAGCTCCTTGCGCACCGTCTCGCCCACGCGCAACTGGCGCTGGGACGGGCCACGGCTGTCCTGTCCGTGATGTCTTGCCATTGTTGTTGTCCTTGCCGCCATCGGGCCGGTTCAGCGTACCACAGGGGATGAGCTTTCCCGGCCTTCCGCGAATGTAGCGCGCCGCAGTGGCGCCAAATGAGAAAAGAGCGCGCTTTCGCGCGCCCTCATATCCTGTTTCCGGACCGGTGTGCGGTCTGGCCGCGCCTGTCCGGAATGACGTGAACCGGCGTTCGGATCAGAGCGTACGCGCGATCTGCTCGACGCGGAAACACTCGATGATGTCGCCCGGACGCATGTCCTGGTACTTCACGAAGTTCATGCCGCATTCCTGACCAGATTCGACCGACTTGACCTCGTCCTTGAAACGCTTGAGCGTGCCCAGTTCGCCTTCGTGGATGACGACGTCGTCGCGGATGAGGCGAACGTTGGCGCCGCGTTCCACGACACCTTCGGTGACCAGACAGCCCGCAACCTTGCCGACTTTGGAGATGTGGAAGATTTCCTTGATCTCCGCGTTGCCGAGGAAGGTTTCGCGGCGTTCCGGCGACAGCATGCCCGACAGGGCCGCCTTGATGTCGTCGACGAGGTCGTAGATCACGTTGTAGTAGCGGATCTCGATGCCTTCGCGGGCGGCCGATTCACGGGCCTGCTTGTTGGCACGAACGTTGAAGCCGAGGATCGGCGCCTTGGAAGCGAGCGCCAGGGTGACGTCGCTTTCGGTGATGCCGCCGACACCCGAAAGCAGGATGCGCGCGCCGACTTCCTCGTTGCCGAGTTCGTTAAGCGCATGGGCGATGGCTTCGGCCGAGCCCTGCACGTCTGCCTTCAGAACCAGCGGGAATTCCTTCCTGCCGGCTTCCTGCAGGCCCTTCATCATCTGCTCGAGCGAGCCGCGCGCACCGGAAGCGACCACGGAGGCCTTTTCGCGGATCTGGCGCTGGCGATAGTCGGTGATTTCGCGGGCGCGGGCCTCGTTCTCGACCACGGCGACCATGTCACCGGCTTCGGGCGTGGCCTGGAAGCCAAGGACCTCGACCGGTTTGGCGGGGCCAGCTTCCTTCACCTGGTTGCCGTTCTCGTCGAGCATGGCGCGGACGCGGCCCCACTCGGCACCGGCGACAAGGATGTCGCCCGGCTTGAGGGTCCCCTTCTGCACCAGAACCGTCGCGACAGGACCACGGCCCTTGTCGAGCTGGGCTTCGATGACAACACCTTCCGCGGTGCGGTCCGGATTGGCCTGGAGTTCCAGAACTTCCGACTGCAGCAGGATCATTTCCAGGAGCTTGTCTAGGCCCATGCCGCTCTTTGCGGACACTTCCACGTCGATGACATCACCGCCCATGGATTCAACGACCAGCTCTTCGCTCAGAAGCTCGGTGCGGACGCGGTTCGGATCGGCGCCGGGCTTGTCCATCTTGTTGATGGCGACAATGATCGGCACATCGGCAGCCTTGGCGTGCGCGATCGCTTCCTTGGTCTGCGGCATGACGCCGTCGTCGGCGGCCACGACCAGGATCACGATATCGGTCGACTTGGCGCCGCGGGCACGCATCTGCGAGAAGGCAGCGTGGCCGGGCGTGTCGATGAAGGTGATCTTGTTGCCGTCCTGGTCGACCTGATAGGCGCCGATATGCTGGGTGATGCCGCCGGCTTCGCCGGTGACGACCTTGGACTTGCGGATCGCGTCGAGAAGCGAGGTCTTGCCGTGGTCGACGTGACCCATGATGGTCACGACCGGCGGGCGGGACTGCAGCGTCGCCGGATCGTCTTCCTGCGTGAAGAGGCCCTCTTCCACGTCCGCTTCCGAAACGCGCTTGACGGTGTGGCCCATTTCCGCGGCAATCAGCTCGGCCGTGTCGGCGTCGATGATGTCGTTGATCTTGAGCATCTGACCCTGTTTCATCAGAAACTTGATCACGTCCACAGCGCGCTCGGCCATGCGGTTGGCGAGTTCCTGGATGGTGATCGCCTCGGGCAGGATCACTTCGCGGGAAATCTTTTCGCGCACCACCTGCTGCTGGCCGCGTTTCGCCTTTTCCTGGCGGCGACGCATGGAGGCGAGCGACCGGGCGCGCTGGCCCTCGTCGCCGCCCGTGGCGGTGGAGATGGTCAGCTTGGACCGGCGGCGATCCTCGCCTGCACGCGGACGGGCAGCGGGAGCCGGAGCCTGCTTCGGCCGCTTGACGGCGCGCAGGCCCTTGTTGGTGCGGTCGTCTTCTTCACTGGTTTCGCGCGCTTCCGGCTTCGGACGGTCCGCGGCAGGCGCCTTGCGCTTGCCCATGTCGTCCAGGCTCGGCGGCTTGCCACCATCGGCGTGCGCGGGTCTGCGAACGGACGGACGCGCCGTCTCGCCATGAGACTGCTGCGGTGCTTCGCGAACGGGTTCGGCGGCAACCGGAGCTTCTTCAGCTGCGGTCTCAACCGGCGCGGTCCTGGCCTGTTCAGCCGCGGCGAGGGCTTCCTCGGCGTCGCGCTTTGCGCGCTCTTCAGCCTCGGCCTCGGCGCGGGCGGCCTCTTCGGCCTGACGCTGCGCGGCCTCGGCGGCCCGGCGCTTTTCGTCCTCGGCGCGGCGTACGCGTTCTTCCTCGTCACGAACCTTGGCCATCTGAAGCGCTGCGGCACGTGCTGCGGCTTCTTCCTTGGTCAGGGACCGAAGAACGTTGCCATTGCCTTTCGGACGCTGGCCCGGAACGGGACGACGCGCCTGCCGGGCGGCTGCCGGGTCCTGCTGCTGCGGCTTCTGCGGGGCCTCGGAAGGCGTGTCGAGGCGTTGCGTCGCCACGGCATCCTGCTTCGGCTCCTGCCCCGGGATCACGACACGGCGCTTCTTCTTTTCCACGACGACGGCCTTCGACCGGCCATGCGAGAAGGACTGCCGAACAGTTCCCTGATCGCCACCTCGCTTGAGGCCAAGCGTCTTGCCACGCTCAACGCTGATTGTCTTGTCGCCCGGATTTTTCGTATCGCTCATATTGCCTTCAGTCCTGCGCAAACGCCCTCATCAAGCGTCGCTTATTTCGCTGTCTGCGTTCCCGGCCAAACCGCGAAAACGCTCCAGGTCACGCACCCGTGCCAGGAAGTTTTCGCTCGCCTGCCCCGCAAGCAGTGCAGCATGTATCACATTTGACCGGCCCAATGCCAAATCCAATTGCGCCGAATCGAACAAACGGACGATTTGGCACCCGTTTGCCGCTTCATTTCCGCCGGCAGCCACCGCCGCCAGCTTCCTCACCCCGTCTTCCGCAGCGTCCGAGGCGTGGATCAGGCCTGCGACAGGATCCCGCCGCAAGGCCGCTTCAACCTTCGCGTAGCCGGTGATGACCTCTCCGGCCTTGCGCGTCATGGACAGCGCCTGCAGCGCAGACCGTTCCATGAGCGCATCCACCCGCTCCGCCAGTCCCGGCTCGACGGCGACTTCCGTCTTGAAGCCTCTGCCGAAAACCTTCTTCCGGTCCTTTTCGGCAACGGCCACGACATCCTTCGCCGCCGTTACCCATACACCGCGCCCGGGAAGCCTGTGCTTCAGGTCCGGAACAACCTGCCCCTCGGGGTCGAGAACGAACCGGACCAGCGAGCTGACCGGGTGAACCTCCCGGGTGACGGCACACTGCCGTTCGGTCGGCTCATTCTTCCTGGGCACGCTGCCACTCCCTTCGATCAGCCGGCGCCTTGCGGATGCAGGTCCGGCCGACATGCCATTCGTCCTTTCTCCGGGATCGCCGTTTCGGCCGGCCCCGGAGACTTTCAGCCTTGTCCTTAACCGTTCAGGATTGCGCCGCCAGGCGCGTCTTCCTCAACGATTTCGACGGTTTCGGCTTCCGCCACGTCCTCGTCAACGGCCTCTTCCTCGACCGCGAGTTCTTCCTCGGTCACCCATCCGGCGGCAAGACGCGCCGCCATGACGATGTTTTCCGCTTCCGCGCGGGACATTTCGAACCCGGAGAGCGCCCCGTCGAACCGTTTGGTCTCGCCGTCCTTGCGCTCCGTCCAGCCGATGAGATCGTCCGCCGCGCAACCAGCAAGGTCTTCCATCGTCTTGATGCCGTCCTTGCCGAGCGCAACCAGCATAGCCGTTGTCAGGCCATCAATCGACCGGAGTTCGTCGGAAACGCCGAGTTCGATGCGCTCCTCGTCGAGCTTGGCTTCGAGTTCGGCGAGGTAATCGCGCGCACGGGCCTGGATCTCGACCGCGGTGTCGTCGTCGAAACCTTCGATCTCGGCGATCTCGTCCTGTTCGACATAGGCAACTTCCTCGACGGAGGCGAAGCCTTCGGTCGCCAGAAGCTGGCCGACCATCTCGTCCACGTTGAGGGCTTCCATGAACAGCTGCGAGCGTTCCAGGAATTCCTTCTGACGGCGCTCGGATTCTTCCTGCTCCGTCATGATGTCGATGGCCCAGCCGGTCAGCTGCGAGGCCAGACGCACGTTCTGGCCGCGGCGGCCGATCGCAAGCGACAGCTGGTCGTCGGGAACGACAACTTCAATACGTTCGGCGTCTTCATCCAGAACGACCTTGGCAACTTCCGCCGGCTGCAGCGCGTTGACGATGAAGGTTGCCGCCTCATCGTTCCACGGAATGATGTCGATCTTCTCGCCCTGCAGCTCGCCGACAACCGCCTGAACGCGGCTGCCGCGCATGCCGACGCAGGCGCCGACCGGGTCGATGGAGCTGTCCTTGGAAATCACGGCGATCTTCGCGCGCGACCCCGGGTCACGGGCAACCGACTTGATCTCGATGACGCCGTCGTAGATTTCCGGCACTTCCTGGGCAAAGAGCTTCGCCATGAACTGCGGGTGGGTCCGCGACAGGAAGATCTGCGGGCCGCGCTGCTCGCGGCGAACGTCGTAGATATAGGCGCGGATGCGATCGCCGGTGCGGAAGATTTCGCGCGGGATCAGCTCGTCGCGGCGCACAATGCCTTCGCCGCGGCCCAGGTCCACGATAACGTTGCCGTATTCGGCCCGCTTGACGACGCCGTTGACGACTTCGCCGACCCGGTCCTTGAATTCCTCGTACTGGCGGTCGCGCTCGGCCTCGCGCACCTTCTGCACGATGACCTGCTTGGCGGACTGGGCGGCGATGCGGCCGAAGTCAAGCGGAGGCAGCGGTTCCGCGATGAAGTCGCCGAGACCGGCTTCCGGGTTGCGGGCCTGCGCATCGGTGAGCGCAATCTCGGTGGAAACGTTCTCGACGGTGTCAACGACCTGCAGCAGGCGCTGGAGACGGATCTCGCCGGTTTTCGGATTGATCTCGGCGCGCACTTCCGTTTCCGTGCCGTAGCGAGAGCGGGCCGCTTTCTGGATAGCATCTTCCATCGCGTTGATGACGATCATCCGGTCGATGGACTTTTCCCGAGCGACCGCGTCAGCGATTTGCAGCAGTTCCAGCCGGTTCGCGCTGATTGCCATATTCCACTCCTCTTGCGCCGTTTCCCTCGGGCGCGTTTCCTGTGCCGCTGAACCAGATGCCTAGTTCGGCGCGTTGTCCTGAGCCAGCTCGTCATCCCCGCCCCGTGCGGCCAGTGCCGCCTTTTCGGCCTGAAGAGCTGCGGTAATCAAATCGTCCGTCAAGACCAGCTTGGCCTCGCCGATATCCTCCAGCGGCAGGGCGACGGTATCCTCTTCGCCCGGCTTGGCGTCGGGCAGGCGGAGTTTCGCCTTGCCGTCCTCCGTGCCCAGAAGCGTGCCGCGGAACCTCTTGCGGCCGTCCTGCATGACGGTCATCTCGACCTTCAGCTCATGACCGGCCCAGCGATCGAAATCGCCGGCCCGTACCAGGGGGCGGTCGATCCCGGGGGAGGAAATTTCCAGATGATAGGCCCGGCTGATCGGATCTTCGACGTCCAGGGCCGGAGAGACGGCGCGGCTGATGGTTTCGCAATCCTCGACGGTCATGGTGCCGTCGGGCCGTTCGGCCATGATCTGCAGAGTGCAGCCGTTCTGAGCGCTGATACGGGTGCGCACCAGACGGTAGCCGAGGTCTTCGATGACCGGCTCCACAATCGCGGCGACGCGGGCGTCGAGCCCCTGCTCCGTAACAATCCTTGGTTCGTGTGCGCTCACACCTGGCTCCTGTTCATGCCGTTGCCGGCTCCGGAGCAACCAGCTCCGGTATGTTCAGTTCGTTCAGCGGATTCGCCTGTCCGTGCCTTGACGGAAAAGCGACGCTGACCATGAGCAAGAGATGCACCTGATTGTCGATTTACATAGGGCAGTCCTGCTCGAATTCTCTTGTTTCCGGTCTCTGTATGCAAAAAAGAGCGGGTCCCCGACGGGCCCACTCTCAAAATGCCCAGATAAGCCGTTTGAGGTGAAACACGGGCTGTATAACGCCAAACCCGACAAAAATGCAAGTACCGGTGGCCGAATTCCCTGAAAGAAGTTCCGGCGCGCCGGCCGGCCGCCGGCGCGGGCTCCATCAGAGGCGGCGGAACGTCAGGTAGCGTCCGATGCGGCCTTCCCGGATGGCCTTGGCCTCGTAGCGGGTTCCCGGCCAGCCCTGCCATGGCGTCTTCCAGTCGCTTGCCGTTTCCGCGGTCCATTCGAACGCGGGATGGGCGCGGCAATGGCGCAGTGTCCAGTCGACATAGGTGTCGATGTCGCTGGCAAAGCGGAACTCGCTGCCGGGTTTGAGGACGCGGGCATATCGGCTCAGGTTCTGCTCGTTGATGAAGCGCCGTTTCCAATGGCGGACCTTCGGCCAGGGATCCGGATAGAGCTGGTAGGCCAGGTCGATTGAGGCTTCCGGCAGCCAGTCCAGCAGGTTGACGGCGTCGTCGTCGTAAAGGCGGACATTCGTCAGGCCTTCCTCTACGACGGCGGTCACGGCCTTGGCCATGCTGCCGACAAAGGGCTCGACACCGATGAAGCCGGTCCGGGGATTGGTCCTGGCACGGTGAAGCAAATGCTCGCCACCGCCGAAGCCGACCTCGAGGCAGATCTCCCGGACGTCGGCCCGGAACAGGTCCTTCAGGTCCGCGGGCGCGGCCTTCGTCAGGTCGAACGCCAGCAGTGGCAATTCGGTCTTCATCAGCGCTTCGCGGCGCGGGCTCAGCGGCTTGCCTTTGCGGCGGCCGAAAAAGGAACCTTCGTATCGGTCAGTCATGTCAAAATGCGGATCGCCGGCACGGAACCGGCGATCTCTTTCACAGTTGCAGTTAATCGTGCGAGCCGAAGCTTATCCGGCAAGCGGGCGCAGCGCGTCAACCAGGTCCGTCTTTTCCCAGCTGAAGCCGCCGTCCGCTTCCGGCTCACGGCCGAAATGGCCGTAGGCAGCGGTGCGCTCGTAGATCGGATTGTTGAGCTTCAGGTGCTGGCGGATCCCGCGCGGGCTGAGGCCCATGACTTCGCGCAGCACCTGCTCGAGCCTGGCTTCGTCGCAACGGCCGGTGTCGTGCAGGTCGACATAGACCGACAGCGGATCGGAGACGCCGATGGCGTAAGACAGCTGGATGGTGCAGCGGTCGGCAAGGTCAGCGGCCACGACGTTCTTGGCAAGGTAGCGCGCCGCATAGGCCGCCGAGCGGTCCACCTTGGTCGGGTCCTTGCCGGAGAAGGCGCCGCCGCCATGGGGCGCCGCGCCGCCATAGGTGTCGACGATGATCTTGCGGCCCGTCAGGCCGGCGTCGCCATCCGGGCCGCCGATGACGAAGGCGCCGGTCGGGTTGACGTGCCAGTCGGTGTCGGCGGAAATCCAGCCATCCGGCAGGGCGGTGCGGATATAGGGCTCGACGATCGCCCGCACGTCACCGGACGTCAGCGAGGGATCGAGGTGCTGGGTCGATAGGACGATGGAGGTCACGCCCACCGGCTTGCCGTTTTCGTAGCGCACGGTCACCTGGCTTTTCGCGTCCGGACCGAGTGCCGGCTCCTTGCCGGACTTGCGCGCTTCCGCCAGCAGGCGGAGAATCTTGTGGGAGTAAAGGATCGGAGCCGGCATCAGCTCGTCGGTTTCACGGCAGGCATAACCGAACATGATGCCCTGGTCGCCCGCGCCTTCGTCCTTGTTGCCACCCGCGTCAACGCCCTGTGCGATATGGGCGGACTGCGCATGAAGGTGAACGGCGATGTCGCAGTTCTCCCAGTGGAAGCCGTCCTGCTCGTAGCCGATGTCCCGCACGCAATCGCGCGCGATGCCTTCGACATGGCCCAGAAAATCTTCCAGTTTCTCGGGCGACGAAAGCCCCGCCTCACCGCCGATGACAACCAGATTGGTCGTAGCGAAAGTCTCGCAGGCGACGCGCGCCATGGCCTCTTCTTGCAGGAAGGCGTCGAGGATGGCGTCGGAGATGCGGTCGCAGACCTTGTCCGGGTGTCCTTCCGACACGGATTCGGAAGTAAAGAGGTAATTCTGACGTGCCATTGGCGATCGTCCTTCTGGGAATGAATAAGACAGAAGCGGCGAATGACATCGCCGCTTCGACTGCATCAATCTTAGAAGATCCCCGCCACGTCAAGCGCGAGATGAAAAATTCTCAGTCGTCGCCCGCAAGAGACCGGACGAGATCGACGATCCGGCGGCGGACTTTCGGGTCCTCTATCCGCACGAAGGCCTTGTTCAGGGACAACCCTTCCGAAGAGGACAGGAAGTCGACGACATAGGAAGTCGGCTGGGTTTCGCCGAAACCTTCGGCTTCCTCGGGCGTGCCGGGGGCGTCTTCGAAGAAGAAGGACACCGGCACTTTCAGGACCGTGGCGATGTGCTGCAGACGGCTTGCGCCGATCCTGTTGGTTCCCTTTTCGTATTTCTGAATCTGCTGGAAGGTGATGCCGAGGCTTTCACCCAGCTTTTCCTGGCTCATGCCAAGCATCATGCGGCGCAGCCGGACGCGGCTGCCGACATGGATATCAATCGGATTTGGAGACTTCTTACTGGGCATTTCCGTTGCTCTTTCTTCTTAATGCGGAAAAGTTCCGCCCGGTTTCGTTGGCACCAGTGCCCCCAGAAGCCCTCCCACAAGGTCCATGGAGATCGGGTGTACCCGCAACCCCTCACTAGTACTTGAAGCAGCCTTCAATCGGCTATTTCACGGTTGTATCACACTTCCTTCACTCAACTCAAACAATTTTTATCTATCTAAGCGCGAGTTCAGGTTGTGACGTGAAACACTTGCGAAAATTACGAAGAAAATCGAAACAACAAGCACAGGAACATCGCCTAAAATACCATAGGGTGTAGTACCTAATCCCTGCGGAAGCCTGACATCGATCACGCCTTTTTCAAAAATGCCCAAGGATTCGATAACTTCACCTTTGCCATCCACGACTGCGGAAATACCTGTATTTGCTGCTCGAATGAGCGGCAGGCCGGTCTCGACCGCCCGCATCCGAGCCTGAGCGAAATGCTGGGACGGTCCCGGCGTGCGGCCGAACCAGGCATCATTGGTAACATTCAGCAAGAAAACCGGGGATTGCGGCTTGTCCGGAAGCGGTGCCGGAAAAATTGCCTCATAGCAAATCAACGGTAGAAAGCTAAAACTTTCGGAGGTAGTCAGCACACGTCGCTGATAACCGGCCCCGAAGCCAAAAAACGGGCCGGCGAGCTTGGTGATTCCGAACCTGTCCATCAGCTCCTTGAAGGGCACATATTCGCCGAACGGCACCAGGCGCACCTTGTCGTAGATACCGCGTGCGGCACCGTCCGACCCAAGCACATAGACACTGTTGAAGTAGAGCGGCCCTTCCGGCCCCGCCTCGGCGCGGATGGCGCCCGTGACAAGCTCGGTGTTCGGACTGAGGGCCTTGGAGATCCGGAACAGGGCCCCGGGCTCCGAGCTGAGCAGAAACGGAACGGCCGCTTCCGGCCAGACGACGAGCCGTTGCTGCCCCACCCGCGCATTTCCCCCGAGCGGCGCCTCGGTCATGTCGAGCAGGGTCTGGAAAATCTCCTCCTTGAGTTCGGGCCGCCACTTGTCCTTCTGGTCGACGGCGGGCTGAACGATACGGATATCGAGGCCCGCTTCCTTCGTCTCAAGCGACCAGATCCGGACCGACCCATAGGCGAAAACGGCGGCGAGGACACCGGCGGCCAGGAACAGGGCCGTCATCCGGTGGCGGAAGGGACGCGCGTCGGCCAGCGCGGCCGGCGCAGCGGAAACAGCGATCACGACGAAGGTCAGGCCGTAGATCCCGACGAGACTTGCCAGCTGGATGATCTGCAGACTGTCCGACACGCCGTAGCCGAAAGCGTTCCACGGAAAGCCTGTCAGCACGTGACCGCGCAGCCAGTCCGTCAGTGTCAGGCCGGCCGCCAGGGCAAAAATGCGGCGGAACCGGTCGGTCCACACGAGCGAGGCCAGGGCGACCCCGAGCCCGGTGAACAGCGCAAGTCCGACAGGCATGGCCAGAACGGCGAAAGGCATCAGCCAGGCGAACTTGTCCGCCTCGACCAGGAAGGCCGACCCGATCCACCACAGACCCGAAAGGAAATAGCCGAAGCCGAACAGCCACCCCAGGAAAAAACCTGTGCGCAACCTGCGCAACCATGCCCCTGACCCCGGTTCGAGAGCGCCGTCCAGAAGCCAGACAAGGCAGGGAAACGTCAGCAAAAGGAGGGGCGTCAGGTTGTAGGGCGGCAAGGCGAAGGCCGTGACCGCGCCGCAGACAACGCACAGAACCTGCCGTTGCCAGCCCCACGCCAGAAGAAAGGTGTTGGGCAGGACAGACAGCCGCTGTGACAACCAATGCATATGATCAACTCCTGTTCGCGGTCAGGAGGTTTGTCGGCTCACAGCTTGGTGGTCAAGGAGATTTATTGGGCGGATGCGAACGCCCGCCGCCGGAGATCAGCCGGCGCGGCCTTTCGCAGCCGCCTTGTCCGGCTCGGCCGCGGCCTCTCCTCGCGGGGCGTCCGGGCGTTTCGGCCGGCGGCGCATGTCCTGCAGCCGGGGTTCGGTCCTGCGGCGCCTAATCTTCAGCCGCTTGATGCGTCTCGGATCGGCATCCATCACTTCAAATTCGTAGCCAGGCACCTCACCCGGCACGAACAGCAATTCGCCGCGCACCGGAACACGGCCGACGGACAGATAGAGCAATCCGCCGAGCGTATCGACATCCTCGGAAATTTCCGCCTCGTTCAGCTGCGTGCCCAGCGCCTTGTCGAGATCCTCCAGCGGCAGGCGTGGATCGGCGATCCAGATCCCCTCTCCCGCCACGGCCAGCATCGCTTCCTCGTCCTCGTCGTGCTCGTCCTCGATGTCGCCGACGACTTCCTCGACCAGGTCCTCGAGCGACACGAGGCCGTCGGTGCCGCCGTATTCATCGATCACCAGGGCCATCTGCATGCGATCGGCCTGCATCTTCGCCATCAGGTCGGTTGCCGGCATGGAGGGGGGAACGAACAGCAGATCCCTGAGCAGATCGGTTTCCTTGAGGGGGACGGACAGGTCGACGCAGGCAAGATCGAGGTCCGGCATGTTGTGACCGCTCGCAGCCGAGCCGTTGAACTTCCGTCCCTCGCCGCCCTCGGACTCGTCGTCAACTGAGGGAATGTCACGCCCGGAGGCCGCGCGCTCGACGATAAACGCCATCAGGTCCTTGATGTGGACCATGCCGCGCGGGTCGTCGAGGGTGTCCTCGTAAACCGGCATGCGCGAATGGCCGCTGGTCTGGAACAATTCCATCAACCGGCTGAGGCTCGTGTCCAGATCGACCGCATCGATATCGGCGCGCGGGATCATCACGTCGTCGACGCGCAGCTCCCGCAGGCGCAGAATGTTGCCCAGAAGCATGCGTTCTTCCGGCGAGAACGCCGTGTCGCCGCCTCCGCGTGCCAGCTCGTCTTCCAGGTTTTCGCGCAGTGTCGAAGACTGGCGCCCCAAGCGCAGGATGCGTTTGAGATTGTCAAGAAAGGCCGCAGACCGCTGCGGCCTGGTCTGTTGCGGGTCTTCCCCATCCTGGGATTGTCCAGCTGCGGCGGCCTGCGGCCCGCCGGCGGGACTTTGCGGTTCAACTGCGCTCATGTGCCTTCAATACAAGAACTTCTTGCTCCATGATGCCACTTATTCGCCATCGGCCACAAGAGGCCTTTCCGCGTAAGGGTCATCGATGCCGAGAGATGCCAGAATGGCCTTCTCCAGGCTCTCCATCAGTTCTGCTTCCTCATTATCCTGATGATCATAGTCGAAAAGATGAAGCAAACCATGAACAGTCAGATGGGAAAGGTGATCGTCAAATTCAATTCCGAGCTCGTCCGCTTCCCTTGATACCGTTTCGAATGCAAAGACGATGTCTCCCAGAAGCGGGCCGTAGACGTCGCCCTGCGGATCGCCGCCGGGAAAGGACAGGACGTTGGTCGGCTTGTCCTTGCCGCGCCACTGGCTGTTCAGTTTGCGGATGGACGCGTCGTCCGTGAACAACAGCGACACTTCGGTATCTTCCAGGACCTCGAGATCGGCAACGGCAAAGGCGGCGGAGATTGCCCGCGTTACCAGGCCCGCGAGCCGGTCCTCATCCGGCCAGCCTCCTGCCTCTATCGACAGGTCGATCACAAATCCGTCTGGCAAGGCGTCGGGCATCGTCGTCAAATCAGCTTCAGTTGTTCGCCGCTTCCCGGCTGCGCGGCGCGGCGTCGTCCTGCAGGGACGTGCGCTGGCGTTCCGCGTAGCGGCGTTCACGGGCCTCCGATTCCTCCCGGGAGGCGTTGTCGTAGGCGGTCACGATGCGCCCCACCAGTTCGTGGCGGACCACGTCGGTTTCGGTAAACCGGATATGGGAGACCTCCTGGATGTCGGTCAGCAGGCCAAGCGCTTCCCGCAGCCCGGACTTCTGCCCCGAGGGCAGGTCGATCTGGCTCGGGTCGCCGGTGACGATCATTTTCGAGCCCTCGCCGAGTCGGGTCAGGAACATCTTCATCTGCATGGAGGTTGTGTTCTGCGCCTCGTCGAGCAGGACCACGGCATTCGACAGCGTGCGGCCACGCATGAAGGCGAGCGGCGCCACCTCGATCATGCCGGACTGCAGGCCGCGATCGACCTTTTCCGCCGGCATCATCTCGTAGAGCGCGTCGTAGATCGGGCGCAGATACGGATCGACCTTGTCCTTCATCTCGCCGGGCAGGAAGCCGAGCCGCTCACCCGCCTCGACCGCGGGTCGCGACAGGATCAGCCGGGCGACGTCGCCGCGCTCCAGCAGCGCCGCTGCATAGGCAACGGCCAGGAAGGTCTTGCCGGTACCGGCCGGGCCGGTGCCGAAGATGAGGTCGGCCCGGTCCATGGCGCGGATATAGGCGTCCTGGGTCGGCGTGCGGGCGACGATGGTCTTGCGGCGCGTGGAGATCTGCGCAAAGGCCAGCCTGGACCTCGGCTCCAGCGTCGGCAGCGGCAGCTGTGCCTCGGCAGCGGCGGCCATGCGCAGAGCGCCGTCGACATCGCCCGGATGGATTTCGTGCCCCTGCAGCAGCCGCTGGTACATGGCCTCCAGCGCCGTACGCGCCTGGGCGCATCCTGCGTGGGAGCCCTTCAGCGTGACCTGGTTGCCGCGCGCGATCGCGTCCACGCCTAACCGTTGCTCGATCAGAGCGAGGTTCTGGTCGAACTGGCCGAACAGGTCGCCAATCAGCCGGTTGTCTTCAAAAGCAAGGACAATATGGGTCATGTCTGAGGCCGACTGGGGCGCAGGGGATTGATCCGAAGGCTTGCGGGAAGAAGATTGGCTGTTGCGCGTCAAACGACGTCTCCTGTTCTCAACCGGCCCGGTTTCATCCGTGCTGGGCCGCCGAGGCCGGGATGGCCCCGGAACTGACAAGCATATCTTGCCCCGCAATCAGCCGCCCGAACAGCGAATTAGATCCGATCTCGACGATTTCCACCGCTTGTATGGAACCGATCAGATCTTCCGGTGCATCCAGTTGCACGGCCTGCAGCCAGGGCGACTTGCCGACGAGCTGGCCGGGATTGCGGCCTGTCTTTTCCAGAAGCACGTCGCAGGTCATGCCGAGCCTGGAGGCATTGAAGGCCTTCTGCTGCTCATTGACGAGCGCCTGAAGCTCCGCGAGACGCACCGATTTTACGTCTTCCGGCACCTGGCCGTCCATGGTCGCGCCCGGCGTTCCGGGGCGCTGGCTGTATTTGAACGAGAAGGCGGAGCCGTAGCCGACACGGCGGATCAGGTCCATCGTATCCTCGAAATCCCGGTCCGTTTCGCCCGGGAAGCCGACGATGAAATCGCCCGAAAGGGCAATATCGGGCGAGGCTTCGCGAATGCGTTCGATCAGGCGGAAATAGTCCTCTCGCGTATGCTTGCGGTTCATCGCCTTGAGGATCTTGTCCGAACCCGACTGCACCGGCAGGTGCAGGTAGGGCATCAGGGTCCCGAGGTCCCGGTGGGCCGCGATGAGATCGTCATCCATGTCGCGCGGATGGCTGGTGGTGTAGCGCAGCCGGTCGAGACCATCGATCTCGGACAGGCGGCGCAACAGGCGGCCAAGTCCCCAGACGGACCCGTCCGGCGCCTCGCCGTGATAGGCGTTGACGTTCTGGCCGAGCAGCGTGATCTCGCGGACGCCGCCGGCGGCCATGCTCTCGGCCTCGGTGACGATCTGCTCCACGGAGCGGGAGACTTCCGCGCCGCGCGTATAGGGCACGACACAGAAGGTACAGAACTTGTCGCAACCTTCCTGAACCGTCAGGAAGGCTGCCGGCGCGCGCTTGGGCACCGGCTTCGCGGCATCCGCCGACAGGCGGTCGAACTTGGCGTCGATGTCGAATTCGGTCTCGACGACCTTTGTCCCCTCACGGGCCTTTTCAAGCAGTGCGGGCAGCTGATGATAGCTCTGCGGGCCGACGACGAGATCGACGATCGGAGCGCGGCGGGAGATCTCCTCGCCTTCCGCCTGCGCCACGCAACCGGCGACGCCCACCATCATCTCCTTGCCGGACCTGGCGCGCTCTTCCTTGACCTTGCGGATGCGGCCAAGCTCGGAATAGACCTTCTCGGCCGCCTTTTCGCGGATGTGGCAGGTGTTCAGAAGGACCAGATCGGCCTCTTCCAGGTCTTCCGTCGCCTCGAAGCCCTCCGGCGCCAGCACGTCCGTCATGCGCTCGCTGTCATAGACGTTCATCTGGCAGCCATAGGTGCGCACGAACACCTTGCGGGTGTTTGCCTTCGGTGCGGCGGCAGCGGTCTTGTCGAGCTCCGAAACGGCGGACGGGGTCGTTTCCAATTGGTCTTCCGGGCGGCTTGTCATTCGCTCCTCGTGGCCTTCATCTGCGGCCGGCATGTCAGATAAGTCGGTGCCTTGGAGCGGGATCTCGGATCCATCACGCGCCCTCTTTCCGCACAAGCTTTCCGGCGGACGGCGACCTTTCAAAATTCAGGCGCCAGCTTTAACGGTTTTTTCCTCGTTTGAGAAGAACTCGGATGGCTCTATTTCGCGGGAATCGACGGTCTCGACCGGCTTTTGCAGGAGCGAGGCGACCGTCATGGCCCGGACCTCCGTTTCCAGATGGCGCGTCAGGGTCTTCCGGTCGGACATCTCGTCAACCAGAACCGGCTCGCCCCAGCGCACGATCACGTCGAGCGCGCCATGGGTGAAGATGCCCCACAAATGACCGGCCAGCTCCATGTCGCCGTACCAGGCGACATGCGGCCGGTGTGCCCGGCCCATGGGCAGGCCGTAGAAGCCCTGATAGGCCACGGACAGCGGTTGCACCCAGACCTTTGAGCCGTCGCCGTTGGCAACGGCCCTTGTCGCCGCTCCCAGGAGTGCGGAGCGGAAGGGCAGCACGCAATTGCCGTCGTTGGAGGTGCCTTCGGCAAAGAGCACCATGGCATCGCCGAGCGCCATGCGTTCGGCAATGACGTCGGCCACCTGGGCGGTTTCGGTCCGCCGAGTCCGGTTGACGAAGACGGTGCGCTGCAGCTTGGCGAAAAGCCCGAAGATCGGCCATCCGGAAACCTCCGACTTGGCAATGAAGGAGAGCGGCATCAGCGACCCGACGACGGTGATGTCGACCCAGGAGGCATGGTTGGAGGCGATCAGAAGCGGTCTGTCCCGCGCCGGAGCGCCGACCTGGCGGATGCGGATCCCCACCAGGCGGGTCGCAACGAGATGCCAGACATGCGGAAGGTTGCGCTGAACCGGAAGCCGGAGCCGGATCGCGATCCACTGCAGCGGGATCAGCACCAGCGAGACGAGCGTCAGGACAAGGATGATGAAAGAGGCCTTGATTTCAGCCATCGCCCTTTTCGCCTTTGGCAGCTTCCAGCGGGACGCCATAGAGTTCCAGCCGGTGGTCGACCAGCTTGTAGCCAAGCTTCTTGGCGATGAATTCCTGCAGGGCCTCGATCTCCTCGTTGCGGAATTCGATCACCTGGCCGCTGCGCAGGTCGATCAGATGATCGTGGTGCTCGTCGGGGACGGTCTCGTAACGCGAACGGCCGTCGCGGAAATCGTGCCGTTCGATCATGCCGGCATCCTCGAAGAGCTTGACGGTTCTGTAGACGGTGGAAATGGAGATGCCGGGATCGATCGCGACGGACCTGCGGTAGAGCTCCTCCACGTCCGGATGCTCGTCGGAGGCTTCCTCGATGACCGTTGCGATGACACGGCGTTGCTCGGTCATGCGCATGCCCTTCTCAACGCACATTTCCGCCAGCGATGTATGCCGCTCTTCCGTCATTAAGGTGCCACCTGCTGCCTGTCTCCACGCGTTCCGCGATACTGCCTTGAGCGTAAGGCCTTAACGAAGATCGAGACGCATGACAAGCGCCGTACCGTCTCCCTCGCTGTCGCTGTAGTAGCCCTTGCGCCGGCCGACCTCCTTGAAGCGGAGTGCCTTGTAAAGCAGAAGAGCCGCTTCATTCGAGGCATCGACTTCGAGAAAAACGTGCTCGCAGCGCTCGCCGTAAAGGCGGAACAGGCCTGCCTCCATCAGCTTCTTGCCGATGCCCCTGCCACGCTGGCGCGGATGCACCGCGATCGTGATGACTTCCGCCTCGTCGGCCGCTGTCCTGAGGATAAGAAAGCCGAGCGGAGCCCGCGTTCCATAGGGGCTGGCCCTGCGGGCGACCAGAATCACGACGCCGTCCTGCGCCTTCATGCGCGCAAGATCGCCGGCGCTCCACTTGTGCGAAAAACAGGCGGCGTGGATATCGGCCAGCTTTTGCAGGTCCTCGTCCAGCGCCTCTTCTATGACCGGCGGCTGGGTCCAGAACCACCAAAAGCTCATTGCCGTTCAATCCTTCCTCTGGTCTGCGGCGTCGCGTCGGGCGGACGCAGATAAAGCGGCGACGGCGACGATTTCGCCGGCTCCGCGACAAGTCCGAGTTCAGCCACTTCCCGGATCCCCGGGAACCCGCGGCGGGACAGGATCCTGTCCGCGGGAATGCCGCATCCTTCCGCAACCTTGTCGGCGGCGGAACCCACCAATCTTATGCCTTCGGGAAGCGTCGCCGCAAGATCCGAGAGTGTCCTTACACCGGCCTCTCCCGTCGGTATCCCCGAAGCGGAAAATTCCTGGCAGTAGACCTCGTCGCCCTTGCCCGTCAGCGCCACCAGAAACGGTGTCCCGCCGTCGTCCGGCGCCGAGGACCGGGCGATGGCCGCAAGGGTGGTGATGCCGACGACCGGCTTGCCCAGAACCAGTCCGAAACCGCGCGCCACGGAAAGCCCGACGCGAAGCCCCGTAAAGCTGCCGGGCCCGATCGTGACGACGACGCGGTCGAGGTCGGAAAAGGCCGTCGAGGTCTCGGCCATGACTTCGCCGATCATGTCCATCAGCTTTTCTGCGTGGCCCCGGCCGATCTCTTCGCCGCAAGCGCCGAAGCAGGCCGTCTCCGCGCCGTTATCGAGAACGGCGGCAGAGCAATTGGCTAAAGCTGTGTCGATGGCAAGGACGCGCATACCACACCGATTGAAGGTTTCCATGATCCGGAGCAACTGGCCCCAATTGCCAGTACCGCGTGACCGGCCCGGAGTCGACCCGCGCTTTGGACCTAAGCCCAATGGGGGGCTTGCCTTCCACAAAGAATGGGGATTCGAAACGAAAAGGCCCGGCAGATAAACCGGGCCTTTGAAAATCTTCGGGAATTTCCCGATCAGATCGGGCGGACTTCCTCGACTTCCGGCACGAAGTGGCGCAGAAGGTTCTGGATGCCGTGCTGGAGGGTGGCCGTGGAGGACGGGCAGCCGGCGCAGGCGCCGCGCATCGACAGGTAGACGATGCCTTCCTTGAAGCCCTTGAAAGTGATGTCGCCGCCATCCTGAGCAACCGCCGGGCGCACCCGCGTTTCCAGGAGTTCCTTGATGGTGTTGACGGTTTCCTCGTCGCCCTTCTCGAAGAACTCGCCTTCCTCGGTATTCTCGCTCTCGCCGGTCGCCATGACCGGCTGACCGGACATGAACTGTTCCATGATAACGCCGAGGATGGCCGGCTTCATGTGCTGCCAGTCGGTGTCGTCCTTGGTCACCGTCACGAAGTCGTGGCCGAAGAACACGGCAACGACGCCCGGCACGTCGAACAGCTTTTCGGCGAGCGGGGACGCCCCGGCGTCCGCCCTGGAACGGAAATCGTAGGTGCCCTCAGGCAGGACCACGCGGCCCGGAAGGAATTTCAGCGTCGCCGGGTTCGGCGTTGCTTCCGTTTGAATGAACATCTCGTTTGTCCTTGCGCTCGTTCAACGCGCCCTGTTGCCGGCTGTGTTCCGCGCCTCTCCGCATCGCAAAACACCGATGGGTTTATCTAACCCATCTTCCGTCAGTTTGGAACAGTTAAAAACTAGATAGGACCGGCCGGCGTCCAGTCAACCGGCCTGCCCGATCACTCGTGCAGAAAAGTTGCCGCAGCCTCAGGCAAGAGCGGCAATCGAATCGTCGTCGAGGTTTCCGGGGACGATGGTGACGGGAATCGGGAACGATCCCGCGGACTTGCCCGCAATGGAGGAAACAAGGGGGCCCGGACCTTCCGAGCCGGTACCGGCGGCGAGAACCAGAATGGCGATATCCGCGTCCGCCTCGATGAGATCGAGGATTTCTTCCGCCTTTGTACCTTCCCTGACGACGGTTTCCGGTTCGGTCCGTGCGACGGCCCGTACACGTTCGGCCGCCTTGGCAAGCGTTGCCTCGGCCTCTTCCTGGGCTTCGGCGCGCATAATGTCCTCCACGCCGAGCCAATGCTGAAAGTCGCCGGGTGCGATGACGTAGGCCAGTGTCACGACCCCCCCGGTCCGCGCCGCCCGCTTGGCGGCATAGACGATCGCCCGATCGCACTCGGGCGTATCATCGACCACGACCAGAAACTTCCGGCGGTGGCCTTCCTCGTTGCTTTTTCGAATGGCTACCATGGGCGCATGCTGCCACCGGTCCTCGCGTATCGCAAGACGCGAAATTTCCGCCTGCAACGGGAAGGCGCAGGGCAGGTAAAAAGTTGCCGAATATTGGCTATATTTTACTATATCTTGGTAATTGTAACAGGGGCGAGCGGCGTTTGACTTAAGCGGCCATTAAAACAATTTCCCTATCCTTCCGCATTATGAGGAAACCTGACTGGTCAGCGAGAGGATGGGCGCGCGTTTTCGCCGCCACCATTCTCGGAACGCTCATCTGCATCGCCATCGCCTTCGCAGTCGACAGCTTTTCCTTTGCCACCTGGACCTGGCGATGGGGGAGCGATCCGATCAACAACCTGATCATTCCGCTTTTGGTCGCCCCTCCGTTCTTCTTCATGCTTCTTGCAAAGATGCGACAGCTTTCAATCGCCCACCAGGAACTTGCGCAGGTCGCTTCCACGGATAGCCTTACGTGCCTGCTCAACCGCCGCGCCTTCACCGAAGTCGTGGACGGCTACATCCGAAGGATGGAAGAACTTTCAAGACAAACGTCCGACGCCCTGCTCGTCATCGACGTCGATCACTTCAAGACGGTCAACGACCGCTACGGGCACGACGTGGGCGACGAGGCGCTTGTGCTGGTCGCCAACACCATCAGTTCGGCGATCTGCGAGGCGGACCTTGCAGGACGGTTGGGCGGAGAGGAATTCGGCGTCTTCCTGCCCGGAAAGGCTCCCGAAAGCGTGTCCCTTATCGCGGAGCGCATCCGGGCGTCCGTCGACAATCTGACCTTTGCACCCGGCGGCGAGCATCATCCGCTCTCCATAAGTATCGGGGGTGTGATTTTCGAGGAATGTCCGAGCTTCCGCGACCTCTACAGGAAAGCGGACGAGCAGCTCTATTTTGCCAAGCGCAACGGCCGCAACCGGGTGGAGCTCAACAGGTTCGACACTTGCGAGCGCGTGCCTGCCTGATGCTGCCTCCAAAGGCTGTCGGCAGCTTCAGGTACGCGAACGATCCCGCTACAGGATGAATTTCGACAGGTCGACATTCTTGGCGAGATCGCCAATGTTTTCCTTCACGAACCCTGCTGTTATCTCGACGGAATCTCCGGGCCGGTCCGGGGCGGTGAAGGAAATCTCGTCAAGGATCCTCTCCATGACCGTCTGCAGGCGCCGCGCGCCGATGTTTTCGACCGAGGCGTTCAGCTCCACCGCGACGGAGGCGATTTCCTCGATCGCGTCCTCGGTGAAGGAAAGGGTGACGTTTTCCGTCGCCATCAGAGCCACATACTGCTTGATGAGGCTGGCTTCGGGTTCGGTCAGGATGGCCTGGAAATCCTCCTTGTTGAGCGCGCGCAGTTCCACGCGGATCGGCAGGCGGCCCTGAAGCTCCGGCAAAAGGTCCGAGGGCTTGGCCACGTGGAAAGCGCCGGCTGCGATGAAGAGAATGTGGTCGGTCTTGACCGGACCGTGCTTGGTGGAGACGACCGTGCCCTCGATCAGGGGCAACAGGTCGCGCTGCACCCCCTCGCGGGAGACGTCGGCACCGGCGCGGCCCTCGCGGGCGCAGATCTTGTCGATCTCGTCCAGGAAGACGATGCCGGAATTCTCCACCAGGGAGATTGCCTCCTCGACAACCTTTTCCTCGTCCAGGAGCTTGTCCGATTCCTCGTTGATCAGGAGGCCGTAAGAGTCCCCGACGGTGGTCCGCTTGGTCCGGGTCTGGCCGCCGAAGGCCTTGCCGAGGAGGTCCGACACGTTCATGACACCGACGCTGGCACCGGGCATGCCCGGCAGGTCGAAGCTGGGCATGTGCGGCTGCGCCCGTACCTCGACCTCGATTTCCTTGTCGTCCAGTTCGCCGCCGCGCAGCTTGGCGCGGAAACTGTCCCGGGTCGCCGGGCTGGCGGTCTTGCCGACCAGCGCATCCAGCACCCGTTCCTCGGCCAGGATGTGCGCCTTGGCCTTGACCGCCTCGCGCTTCTGGTCGCGCACCAGCGTGATGCCGGCTTCCACGAGATCGCGGACGATCTGCTCCACGTCGCGGCCGACATAGCCGACTTCGGTGAACTTTGTCGCCTCGACCTTGGTGAAGGGCGCGTTCGCAAGCTTCGCCAAGCGGCGCGAAATCTCGGTCTTGCCGACGCCGGTCGGGCCGATCATGAGGATGTTCTTCGGCAGGACCTCCTCGCGCATCTGGCCTTCCAGCTGCTGGCGCCGCCAGCGATTGCGAAGCGCAATCGCGACCGCGCGCTTGGCATCTTTCTGGCCGACGATGTAGCGGTCGAGCTCGGAAACGATCTCGCGTGGGGAAAAATCGGTCATTTTCTAAGACGCGCCTTCTTTATTCATATGCTCCATCAGCAAGCTGCCGCCTGTCCGGCCCAAAAGGTCCGGTATCTCGCGGAAACCGGCCTTGCGATAGGCCTTTACGGCTCTCAGGTTGTCCGGATCCGGATCGATGATAATCCGATCGTATCCTTCCTGCCGCAACTTGCGGACAAACGCCTGCAAAACCCTTGTTCCCAATCCCTGTGACAGCATTGCCCCGTCGGCAATCGACAGGTCAACTCCAATGGCCTCTGCCGGAAGCCATTTCAGCCAGGGATATTCCTCGATGCTCTGCGCATCCAGCTGGTCCTTGACGAACCAGGCCTGAATGTAACCGGCATCCTTGCCGTCGATCATGAAAATGAAGGGCAGCGTCGTGTCGCGCCCCTCGATCATGTCGCGGATATACTCCAGCTCCCTTTCAGGATCGCCCCACCACTTGCGCCAATGCGGCCTTTCCAGCCAAACGGCGAGCATCGGAAGATCCACGGCCGTGACGGGGCGGAACGCGATCATGGCTGTCTATTCGGCGGAATCCAGCGATTCGATCGTGACGCTGGAGTTGGTGTAGACGCAGATTTCGGCCGCAACCGCCATGGCCTTGCGGGCGATGGCTTCAGCGTCAAGGTCCGTGTCGACCAGGGCGCGGCCGGCAGCCAGGGCATAATTGCCGCCGGAGCCGATACCCATGACGCCGCCTTCCGGCTCCAGAACGTCGCCCGTGCCTGTCAGGACAAGGGAAACGTTCTTGTCCGCGACGAGCATCATGGCTTCCAGGCGGCGCAGATATCGGTCGGTCCGCCAGTCCTTTGCCAGTTCAACGCAGGCCCGCATGAGCTGGCTGGGGTATTGTTCCAGCTTGGCTTCCAGGCGCTCGAACAGGGTGAAGGCATCGGCCGTCGCTCCGGCAAAACCGGCGATCACCTCACCCTTGGCAAGCGGACGCACCTTGCGGGCGGTGTGCTTGATCACGGTCTGGCCGAGCGACACCTGGCCGTCACCTGCGATCACGACCTTGCCGCCCTTGCGCACCATCATGATCGTCGTGCCATGCCATTGGGCCGGTTCGCGCGTTTCGTTCATTCAATCCTCTTGGTCATCCAATTGGCTTCAATATCTGCCGCCCTATGTAGGCGCCAATCGCGGCTTTTCCAAGCAATCAATCCGCCGATGCGCCCATCGGGCGCACGATGAAGCCCTTGGAAGGCATGGAACCCGTCAGCGCGTCATTTCCAGCCGAGTGGCGCGCAGGAGCGCCTCGACGAGTTTGTCGAGCTGACCGTTCGTCCGCTCATCCGTCAGGCCGCCCTTGTCGTCGAAGGCGCTTGCCGCAGAGGAAACGCTGACCATCTGCGGGATCACCGTCGCGCCAATACCCACTTCGAGAATGGTTCGTGTGCCTATCAGGCCGCGCATGCCGCCGAATTTGCCCGGAGAGGCCGCCCCGAGCGCAAAGACCTTGCCCTTGTAGGCTTCGCCCGGTCCCTTGACCCGGCTGATCCAGTCGAGTGTGTTCTTCATCAGCGGGGTAATGCCGGCGTTGTACTCCGGGCAGGCCAGGAAAAGGCCGTCCTGGGCCTCGAACAGCCGCTTGAGCTTTGCTGCGTTTTCCGGGACGCCCTTATCCGCTTCCAGGTCGCCGTCATAGATCGGCAAGGGATAGTCCTTGAGCGAAATATGGGTGACATCCGCGTCCAGGATGGCGAGCCGCTTGGAGGCAAGCGCCGCCAGCTTGCCGTTATAGGACCCGGCGCGCGTGGAACCTGAAAAGACGAGGATTTTCGGATTGCGCATCAGCAGACTTCCGTTCGATTTCGATCAGTTGGCGGCGACTTGCATGGGCGGTTTCCGCTGGCAACCGCTCAATGACCCTTCCGGTAGACCCAGACGCGCGCCGGCGGCAGATTTTTCCAGACCCACTCGGAGCTGACCACCGATATGCCGTGACCGCGGGGTTTCACCGGCGCGACCAACCCGTAGGAGAACTGGACGAAGGGCGCGCCCGGCTTCAGCAGCTCGAAGGCTTCTGCCAGCAGGGCCTTGCGGACGGGTTCGGGGCGGGTGAGAAGCGGCAGCGACGAAACGATACCGTCGAGCTTGCCGCCCGTTTCGGCTTCAGCCGGCGAAAAGACGCCCGCCCGGTTCAAGGTCGCGCGCAACGTGTAGGCGTCGCCCTGGATCACGTTCAGCCCGGGATAGCGCAGGCTCAGCAATTCGCAGAAATCGGGGCTGTACTCGATCAGGTTCAGGTGCTGGTGGGAGAAACCGCGCTCCATGAGCGCCTTGGTGACGACGCCGGTCCCCGGTCCCAGTTCCACAACGCAGGAATGCGGCCTCGGCGTCAGGAAAGACGCCATTTTCGCCGCGAGGTCCGGACCGGAGGGAGTCACCGCTCCGGTGCGCAACGGGTTCTGCGCCCAGGAACGGATGAACTTGACCTCATCGAGAACCTTGGTCCGGACCGCATTGGCCCGGTTGAGCTTCTCCCGGAAGGCTTCACCACGATTTCCGTTGCGCTTCAGCATGTTACCTCACCTGACATCCACCAACGGAATATAGGAACCTTCCTGCGGAGATGCTACAGCGGCATCCGGCGGATAGGCATTTTTGCCGAATAAACCCGGATTATGCACCGAGATTGTCGATGAAATCCTTCACCTTGGAGAAGAAGCCGGCGGATTCGGGGTGATTCTCGCCGGAGGATTCCTTTTCGAACTCGGCGAGCAGCTCGCGCTGGCGCTTGGTCAGGTTGGTCGGCGTCTCGACCGTCACCTGGATATACATGTCGCCATGCTGGTTGGAGCGCATGACCGGCATGCCCTTTCCGCGCAGGCGGAACTGCTTTCCGGTCTGAGTGCCCTCGGGCACCTTCACGCGGCTTGTCGAGCCATCGACGGTCGGCACGTCGAACTGGCCGCCCAATGTCGCCGTCGACATGGATATCGGGACCCGGCAGTAAAGATCGGCGCCGTCGCGCTGGAACAGGTCATGCGGCCGGACGGACAGGAAAATGTAAAGATCGCCCGCAGGACCGCCGCGCACGCCGGCTTCCCCTTCGCTCGCCAGGCGGATGCGGGTGCCGTCCTCGATGCCCGCCGGGATATTGACGGACAGCGTACGGTCCTGGGTCTTGCGGCCCGAGCCGCTGCAGCCTTCGCAAGGGTCGGTGATCACCTGGCCACGGCCCTGACAGCTCGGACAGGTCCGCTCCAGGGTGAAAAAGCCTTGCGCCGCGCGCACGCGGCCTGCGCCGCCACAGGTGCGGCAGGTGGCCTGGCTGGTGCCCGGCTTGGCGCCGGAACCGGAACAGGCGTCGCAGGTGATGCTGGTCGGAACCTCGATTTCCACCGTCTTGCCGGTGAAAGCGTCCTCCAGCGTGATGTCCAGATTGTAGCGCAGGTCCGCGCCGCGTTCGCGCCCGCCCGAGCGGCGGCCACCGCCCATGCCGAAGAATTCCTCGAAGATATCCGACATGGTGGAGGAGAAGTCGTGGGCACCGGCCCCGCCGCCGAATCCGCCGTTTTCGAAGGCCGCGTGGCCGAAACGGTCGTAGGCCGCCCGCTTCTGGCCGTCCTTCAGCGTGTCGTAGGCTTCGTTGACTTCCTTGAACTTGGCTTCGGCTTCATGGTCGCCCGGGTTGCGGTCCGGGTGAAACTGCATGGCCATCTTGCGGTAGGCGCTTTTCAACACCTTGTCGTCCGCATCGCGCGAAACGCCCAGCACCTCGTAGAAATCACGTTTGGACATCAAGATCTCTCGGTCTTGTTGTTGCGCTGCCCGAAGCCCGGAAAACGGAGGCTCCTACAGCGAAAGCGCCGGGCACAGGTGCCCTTGTCATCAGGCAAACAGGCATCCGGCGCTGGAAATGAACAGCCAGCCGGTGACCGGCTGGCTGCAACTTACGGGTTAGGCGGACTTCTTGTCGTCTTCGTCTTTGACTTCTTCGAAGTCTGCGTCGACGACGTCATCTTCCGCCGTGGCTTCGCCTTGGTCGCCGCCTTCGGCTTCCGCTTCGGCCTGGGCTGCCTGATACATGGCCTCCCCAAGCTTCATGGAGGCTTCGGCGAGCGCCTGCGTCTTGGCCTTGATGCCTTCCAGATCCTCGCCTTCCAGCGCAGACTTCAGGGACTCGAGCGCGGTTTCGATCGCCGACTTGTCGTCCGCGGAAACCTTGTCGCCGTAATCCTTGAGCGACTTCTCGGTGGAGTGGACCAGGGATTCGCCCTGGTTCCTGGCTTCCACCAGTTCCTTGCGCTTCTTGTCCTCGTCGGCGTGGCTTTCGGCGTCCTTGATCATCTGTTCGATGTCAGCGTCGCTGAGACCACCGGAGGCCTGGATGCGGATCTGCTGTTCCTTGCCGGTGCCCTTGTCCTTCGCGGACACGTTGACGATGCCGTTGGCGTCGATGTCGAAGGCGACTTCGATCTGCGGCACGCCGCGCGGCGCCGGCGGCAGGCCGACCAGGTCGAACTGACCGAGGATCTTGTTGTCCGCAGCCATTTCACGTTCGCCCTGGAAGACGCGGATGGTCACGGCCGTCTGATTGTCTTCAGCGGTCGAGAACACCTGGCTCTTCTTGGTCGGGATCGTCGTGTTGCGGTCGATCAGGCGGGTAAAGACGCCACCGAGGGTTTCGATGCCGAGCGACAGCGGGGTCACGTCGAGCAGCAGGACGTCCTTGACGTCGCCCTGCAGAACGCCGGCCTGGATGGCCGCGCCCATGGCGACCACTTCGTCCGGGTTCACGCCCTTGTGGGGTTCCTTGCCGAAGAAGTTCTTCACGGTTTCCTGGATCTTCGGCATGCGGGTCATGCCGCCGACCAGAACCACTTCGTCGATGTCACCGGCTGCAAGACCGGCATCCTTCAGAGCGGCCTTCATCGGGTTGATGGTGCGCTTGACCAGATCGTCCACCAGCGCTTCGAACTTCGCGCGGGTGAGTTTCAGCGTCAGGTGCTTCGGACCGGAAGCGTCGGCCGTGATGAACGGCAGGTTGATTTCGGTCTGCGAAGAAGAGGACAGCTCGATCTTGGCCTTTTCCGCAGCTTCCTTGAGGCGCTGCAGGGCCAGCTTGTCGTTCTTCAGGTCGATGCCCTGTTCCTTCTTGAACTCGGAAGCCAGGTAGTCGACCAGGACCATGTCGAAGTCTTCACCACCGAGGAAGGTATCGCCGTTGGTGGACTTCACCTCGAAGACGCCGTCGCCGATTTCCAGGATGGAAACGTCGAAGGTACCGCCGCCAAGGTCATAGACCGCGATGGTCTTGCCGTCGTTCTTGTCGAGGCCGTAGGCGAGCGCTGCCGCCGTCGGCTCGTTGATGATGCGCAGGACTTCAAGACCCGCGATCTTGCCGGCATCCTTGGTCGCCTGGCGCTGCGCGTCGTTGAAGTAGGCCGGAACGGTGATGACCGCCTGGGTGACCGTTTCGCCAAGATAGCTCTCGGCGGTTTCCTTCATCTTCTGCAGGATGAAGGCGGAGACCTGCGAGGGGGAATATTTCTCGCCGTTTGCTTCCACCCACGCGTCGCCGTTGTCTGCCTTGACGATCTCGAACGGAACGAGCTTCTTGTCCTTCTCGACGGTCGGGTCGGAATACCGGCGGCCGATCAGGCGCTTGACGGCGAAAAGGGTGTTCGTCGGGTTGGTGACCGCCTGGCGTTTCGCCGGCTGACCCACAAGACGTTCGCCATCGTCGGAGAACGCGACCATCGACGGGGTGGTGCGGGCGCCTTCAGCGTTTTCGATAACTTTGGAATCTTTACCGTCCATGACGGCGACGCACGAGTTAGTCGTGCCGAGGTCGATACCAATGACCTTTGCCATATCTGCCTCTCTTTCTAGCAAACCGGAAGGACCCTAGAAGGCGTCGATCCGGCTCCTCTCACTTAAGTTCCGGGAGGTCCCGGACATCGCACCGGAGTAAGAACTCGGGATTTGGCGCGAAGCTTGACCGCTATATAGGTGGATGAAACTTTGCCTGCAAGACATCTGTCCACCGACATTTTGCAGACCGCACAGTTCTTGGCCGAAATTTCTTGCCGGTTCGTTACCCAACATAAAGAAGACATTGCAAGCCCGGCCCTGCCGGACTAGCCATTACGGAGCGCAAGGGAAAGCGCCGGGACCGGGGAGGCAAGACATGCAGGACTTTCAGCTTTGGGACAGGATCAAGGCCTGTCATCCGGACGATGTCGAGGCGGATTTTCCCTTTTCGGTCAGGCTTGCCCGCGACAACTGCTGGAGCCGGGACTTTGCCGCCCGCGTGGTCATCGAATACCAGCGCTTTGCCTATCTCAGCCGTCTCCAGGCGGGCATGGTGACGCCGAGCGACGAAGTGGACCAGGCCTGGCACCTGCACCTGACCTACACCCGACATTACTGGGGGCCGTTCAAACAGGCCCTCGGCGGGGCGCTGCACCACATGCCGACCAAGGGCGGCCCGGACCAGGCGGACCTCTTCCGCCAGGCCTACGCAAAAACCCTCGACCTCTACCGGAAAGAATTCGGCGAGCCGCCCGAAGACATCTGGCCGCCGGCCGAGATCCGCTTCGGCAAGGCACCGCATTTCCGGCGGGTCAATACCCGGGACGTCTGGCTGGTTCCGAAACCAAAATGGCCCGCTGTCGCGGTCCGTTCGGTCCGGCGCCTGAAATCGGTTCCGGCGTCCGCCACCGCCCTGCTGCTCGCCGCCCTCAGCCTGCTCATCGGCACCAGCCTCGCCTTCGCCCATGGCCAAGCCGAAGGCGACACGCTGTTTGAAAAGCTGCAGAACATGATCTGGCACTGGGCCACCCAGCACACGATCAACTTCCTGATCGGCATCGCCGTGATTGGTTTTGTGCTCTATTCCTTTTTCAACAAGGCCAGCGGTGGCGGTTCTTCCGGCTGCGGCTCAAGCTGCGGGTCGGACGGGGCCAGCGGCTGCGGCTCGGGCTGCGGCGGCTGTGGCGGTGACTGACGGGACGCGGTAGTAAGTCCTCATGAAGGATATTCTCCTCAACGGCCTGACCGGCCTTTCCTATCTGCCCGGATATTTCGACCGCGAGGCGCAGGAAATCCTGCTCGAACAGATCCGGGCGATCGTCGCCGAAGCGCCGCTGTTTCAGCCGGTCATGCCGAAAACCGGAAAGCCTTTTTCGGTCAGGATGAGCAATTGCGGTCCGCTCGGCTGGGTGTCCGACATCAACGGTTACCGTTATCAGCCGACCCATCCCGACACCGGCAGACCCTGGCCGGAGATGCCGGAGACGCTCACGCAGCTCTGGCGGGATCTCGCGCCGGACGCGCCGCCTCCCGAAGCCTGCCTTATCAACTTCTACGATACGTCTGCCAGGATGGGGCTGCACCAGGACCGGGATGAGCAGACTTTTGAGGCGCCGGTCGTCTCCGTCTCCCTCGGCGACACGGCGACCTTCCGGGTCGGCGGGTTTTCCAGAAAAGACCCGACGCAGTCCTTCCGCCTGCAATCAGGCGATGTAGTGGTTTTGGGCGGTGAGGCGCGGCTCGCCTTTCACGGCATCGACCGGGTGCTGAAGGGCACGTCTACACTCTTGAAGAACGGCGGGCGGATCAATCTGACACTGCGGCGGGTGACACCGTGTTTAGATGCAGCCCTAGAACACTCAGGGCGATCATGAGCACGAGAATCGAGCACTTAAAAACGGTTGAACCCGTACCTGTTGTGGAACTGGAAAAACTCCATACAGGCAGCCTGCTGAGCCGTTTGAAACGCTTGAGAAGCTTGCCGGATTCTTTCGCGCAAAGTGATTGGTCGCAGGAAGAAAGAGACGTAGCAGAAAAAGCCGGGCTGATCGCGTTCAAGAACTCCGAGAAATGGAAAACCGCGTTTGAAGACGTGAAGCGGTTGCTTTCTGAACGAGAACACCTGCCTCGCGGAAGCAAAGAGCAGAGGCAGGCTGATGCTCATCGAAAGCGGCATAGATAAGCAGGTTCAGCTCCGGGCAGTTCTTTGTAACTTCCAGTTTTGCGAAATTCGGATTTCGCGGAAAACGCTTCAACTTCAATACCGTCTCCGTCGTCCGCTTCATCCCTCCAGATAGCTCGCCTCGAAACTCACCGGGAAATTCACCGAGCGGGCGATGAAGCAGACTTTGTGAATTTCGTGGTGGATGGCGCCGGCTTTCTGAAGATCCGTACCGGCCGGCACGGTGATTTTCGGGCGCAGGGTGGCGCGCAGGAACCGGCTGGCGCCGCTGCGTTCCGTTTCGCCGACAGCTTCCGGCGCGTCCTCGTAAGCAATCACCGCGATGCCGGCATTGCTCGCCAGATGCAGGTACCAGAGCATATGGCAGCTTGCGAGCGCCGACAGCAGCAGGTCTTCCGGGTTGTGCAGGGTCGGGTCGCCACCGAGCAGCGGATCGTTCGAACAGGAAACGACCGGCTTTCCGGGTGTCCTGATCTCCCAGGTGCGATCATAGCCCCGGTAGGTTTTTGTGCCCTCTCCCCGGTTTCCGGTCCACAGGATCGTGGAGGTATAGGTATGCTCGATGCTCATGCTGACACTCCAAAATGTATACATTTATACATTTCTTGAATTTGTTCTTCTGTCAAGATACAAGTCGGACTTCGTCATCGCGCCACCCCGGGGAGACCCCATGTCCGCCGAACAGATCGCCGCCGAACTGGAAACCGAGATCGTCGGCGGTCTCTTCAAGCCCGGCGAGGAGCTGAAACAGGGCGAGATCGCCAGGCGCTTTGCCGTCAGCCGCATTCCCGTGCGCGACGCACTCCAGCTTCTGGCCGCGCGCGGACTGATTGACCTTGTTCCCAACCGCCGCGCCCGGGTGATCCGGCTGACTCCTGCCGAAATCTGCGAGGTCTACGATCTGCGTATCCTGCTGGAGACGGACAGCCTGTCACAGGCGATCCTGAGAATGGGCGAAGAAGATATCGACAGGATTTCCACAGCACTTGCCCATTCGAACATCGATGCGGCGACCGACAGCTGGGCGGAAGGTGACTGGGCGTTTCACCGCAGTCTTTATCTGCCTGCGAACCGTCCGCGGCAGCTTGCCATGATCGAGGAGCTGCGCCGCACCTGCCGCATTCATATCGCCGGCTACGGTGTCCTGCCACGGCGGACCAGTGCGTGGTTGAAGGATCATGAGGACATGGTACAGGCCTGCAAAGACCGGGAGGGAACAAGGGCCGTCGGCATCCTCAAGGCCCATATCGAGGATGCCTGCCAGACCCTGCTGGCCGCCCTGCCGGACAAGGGCGAGTCCCGGCTGTGAAAATTCAACGGTCAGCCTGGCGGCAGCCGGCCATTGGTCTCAATTCTGCGAAACTCCCCGCTGCCTGATCCTGAGGAAGCGCAAAGCGCTGTCTCGAAGGATGGGCTGCTTGCTCGGAGTATGACGCCCATGCTTCGAGACGGGCCTCAAGGCCCTCCTCAGCATGAGGTTGGCTGACTCCCGGACGTCCCAGGCAACGGAAAGCGGATCATTGAAGGACGCGCTTAAGCGAAAAGATCAGAAAAACATCCTTGCGGCGATCACGCCGAGCGAAATGGCAATCACCCAGAGGGCGACGCGGCCGGAGCGCGTGTGGCGGGCTTCCGCCTTGCCGATGGCCTCGGCGGTTTCCTCGTCGAACTTCAGACCCTGATGGGTCATCTTTTCCAGCTCTTCCGACATGCGGCCGATGCGGTTGGCAAAGAGCGGCATGTCGTTGGCGATGCGGGCGAGCGCGGCGATGGCATCGCCCGCGTCCCTGACCTTGCCGACGGGGCCGAGATTGTCACGGATCCAGGAGCCGACCACCGGCTCGGAGGTCTTCCACATGTCGAGATTGGGATTGAGCGAGCGGGCCACCCCTTCGACCACCACCATGGTCTTCTGCAGCATGATGAGCTGCGTCTGGGTGTGCATGTCGAAGAGTTCGGTGACCTCGAACAGCTGGGTCAGCAGCCGGGCCATGGAGATTTCGCTGGCGTCGTGGCCGTGAATCGGCTCGCCGATGGCGCGGATCGCCTGGGCGAACATGTCGACATCCTGGTTGGGCGGCACATATCCGGCCTCGAAATGGACCTCGGCAACGCGCTTGTAGTTGCGGGTGATGAAGCCGAAGAGGATTTCGGCCAGGAACCGGCGCTCGCGCTTGTTGAGGCGGCCGATGATGCCGAAGTCGACCGCGACCAGCGTGCCGTCCGTCTGGACGAAAAGGTTGCCCTGATGCATGTCCGCATGGAAGAAGCCGTCGCGCAGCGTGTGGCGCAGGAAGCTCTGGATGACCATGGCGCCGAGCGCTTCAAGGTCATGACCGTCTTCGACAAGCCCGTCGACGTCGGACATTTTCCTGCCCGAGATCCACTCCATGGTCAGCACGCCCTTCGACGTGTGCAGCCATTCCACACCCGGCACCCGGAAGCCCGGATCCTCCTGCGTGTTCTCCGCCATTTCGGAAAGGGCCGCCGCTTCGAGGCGGAAATCCATTTCCATTGCGACCGACTGCGCCAGCGTATCGACCACGGCGACCGGCCTCAGCCGCCGGGACGGCGCGTGGAAGCGTTCCGCCAGCCGGGCGACCAGGTAATAGCTCTGCAAGTCCCGCTGGAACCGGCGCGCGACGCCCGGCCGCAACACCTTCACCGCCACCTTGCGCTCGACGCCGTCCCGGCCGAGCAGGACCGCCGGATGCACCTGGGCAATGGAGGCGGCGGCGACCGGCTCGCCGAATTCGGTGAAGATCTCGTCCACCGGCCGGCCGAGCTGATCGGAAACGGCCGCGCGTGCCTCTTCATGGGCGAAAGCGGGAAGCCTGTCCTGCAAAAGGGCGAGTTCGCGGGCCGCTTCCTTGCCGACGACGTCGGCTCGGGTTGCCAGGAACTGGCCGAGCTTGACGTAGGACGGCCCGAGCTTGTTGAGCGCGTCCGACAGGCGCAGTTCCGCGCTCTTGTTCCTGACGGACCTTCGTTCCAGCAGGCGTGCCGTGGCGATCATCAGCCGCGGTCCGGTCGGAAGATCCGGCAGGGACACCAGCCCGAACACGCCTTCGCGCGCCATCACGAAGCCAGCCCGCACAAGGCGGAAGAAGGGCATCACAGGTACGCCCATCAATCAGAGTTTCCAGCCGGAGTGCAACGCGGCGATACCGCCCGAATAATTGCGGTAGCTCACGCGTTCGAAGCCGGCCTCGCGGATCATTTCGGCAAACCGTTCCTGGCTCGGGAACTTGCGGATCGATTCCACAAGGTAGCGGTAGGGGTCGCCGTCGCCGGTCACGTATTTGCCGATGGCCGGAATGGCGTTGAAGGAAAAGGCGTCATAGACCTTGTCCAGCAGTGGCACGTCGACTTCGGAGAATTCCAGGCACAGGAACCGCCCGCCCCGCTTCAGCACGCGGCGCGCCTCGCGCAAGGCCTTCGGGATGTCCGGCACGTTGCGGATGCCGAAGGCGATGGTGTAGGCATCGAAGCTTCTGTCCGGAAAGGGCAACTCTTCCGCGTTGCCCTGGCTGAAGGTGATGAGATCGGAAAGGCCCGCCTTCTCCGCCCGGTCGCGGCCGACGCCCAGCATGCTTTCGTTGATGTCGCAGACAACCGCTTCCACCGTCTCGTTCGAGCGGCGCACGACCCGGGTCGCGATGTCCCCGGTGCCGCCGGCCACATCCAGCAGCAGCCAGCCCGAGGCTCCTGATTTCGGAGGCGCCAGGAAGGACACCATCGCGTCCTTCCAGACGCGGTGAAAACCGCCGGACATCAGGTCGTTCATCAGGTCGTAGCGCTGGGCAACCTTGTGGAAGACGTCATCGACCAGGGCCTGTTTCTGCCCTTCGGCGACCCTGGTGAAGCCGAAACTGGTCGGCATGTCTTCCGGCGCGCGGCCGGATGTGCCGGTCTGTGCCTGTTGCGTCATGAATGCGCCTCCTGGCGGAACCTGTTCATTTTACCTACAAAGTGCGCCGGACCATAGTACAAGCGTCCGTCGAGCGCTATCTTCGCCGGTCATGGAAAGCCATATGCCGCAGGCCTATAGCGCGCAAATCGCGCCGAGACCAGTGCTTCAATTTGATATCGGAAGGTTCTGAATGCCCGAATTACCGGAAGTGGAAACCGTCAAACGGGGCCTGGCGCCGACCTTCGAGGGCGCGCGGATCGTCAGGGTCGACCAGAACCGCGCCGACCTGCGGTTTCCCTTTCCCGAAAAGTTTGCCGAGCGGCTTGCGGGTCAAAATGTCATCGCCCTCTCGCGGCGGTCGAAGTATCTTCTGGCCGATATCGGCACCGGCGACGTGCTGGTGATGCATTTGGGAATGTCGGGATCGTTTCAGATCGAGAACGATGCCGCCGCGACCGCGCCGGGCAAGTTCGCCCACGAGCGCGGCAAGGATCCCAAACACGATCACGTGGTGTTCCACCTGCATGCGGCGGACAACACGGCAGCGCGCATCATCTACAACGATCCGCGCCGGTTCGGCTTCATGGACCTCGTTCCGCGTGGGAGCCTCGCCGATCACCCCTATTTCCGGGACCTGGGGATCGAACCGCTCGGCAACGACCTGAGCGGTGATACCCTGGCGCGGCTCTTCGCAGGACGCCGGACGCCGCTCAAGGCCGCCCTTCTCAACCAGAAACTGATCGCCGGTCTCGGTAATATATATGTCTGCGAGGCGCTGTGGCGGACCGGCCTCAATCCGGAGCGGGCCGCGGGCACCCTGGCCACGAAATCGGGACGGCCGACAAAGAAAGCCGGAGAGCTTTCCGACAACATCCGGGCGACCCTGGAAGAAGCCATCGCCGCCGGCGGCTCCACCTTGCGCGACCACACCAGGGCCGACGGGTCTCTCGGCTATTTCCAGCATTCCTTTGCCGTCTACGACCGCGAGGGCGAAGCCTGCCGGACACCGGGCTGCAAGGGCACGATCGCGCGGCTGGTCCAGTCGGGCCGCTCGACCTTCTACTGTCCGTCCTGCCAGGGCTAGAGCGCATCCCGCGGAACCCTGCTATCCTTTCTGCCAAGCTTGCCAGACCGGCGCTCCGTCGGTTAGGCATGTCGCGGAAAATCAACAGCCTGGAGCACTGGGAGCGGGCAAGATGGGATATGAAAACATCCGTGTTGAAAAACGCGGCAAGGTCGGCTTGATCACCCTGGACCGTCCGAAGGCCTTGAACGCCTTGAACTCGGCTCTCGTCGCCGAACTCGGCACCGCCCTGGACGGGTTCGATGCCGACGAAAAAATCGGATGCGTGGTGATCACCGGATCGGAAAAGGCCTTCGCCGCCGGTGCGGACATCAAGGAAATGCAGCCGCACAATTTCGCCTCCGCCTACCAGACGGACCTCATCACGCCTTTCGACCGGGTTTCCAGGAACCGCAAGCCGATCATCGCCGCCGTTGCCGGCTATGCGCTGGGCGGGGGCTGCGAACTGGCCATGCTGTGCGATTTCATCATCGCGGCCGACACGGCGAAATTCGGCCAGCCCGAAATCACGCTCGGCGTCATTCCCGGCGCTGGCGGTACCCAGCGCCTGACCCGTTTCGTAGGCAAGTCGAAAGCCATGGAAATGGTGCTGACGGGCCGCATGATGGATGCCGAGGAAGCCGAACGCAGCGGGCTCGTCAGCCGGATCGTTCCGGCGGACACGCTCATCGACGAGGCGCTGAAGGTTGCCGAAAAAATCGCCGACTTCTCGCTGCCCGTCGTCATGATGGCGAAGGAAAGCGTGGATCGCGCCTACGAGACGACCCTTTCGGAGGGCGTCCGGTTCGAGCGCAGGGTGTTCCAGGCGCTGTTCGCGCTGGAAGACCAGAGTGAGGGAATGAACGCTTTTGCGGAGAAACGCGCACCGCAGTTCCAGAACAAATAATCTTGCCGCAATTGGCGATAAAGCCGTTGACGGCAACGCCAAGCAAGATTATAAGCAGCGCCCAATCGGTGGCGGTCTTCTGCCGCCGTTGTTTTTTGATCGGGTCTTACCGCCAACGCGCTTCGGTCCCGATCGCCACCGGACACTAGTCCCAATTACCGATCAGGATTGAGCCCATGGCCAACACACCATCGGCCAAGAAGGCGGCCCGCAAGATTGCCCGCCGGACGGCCACGAACAAAGCTCGCCGGAGCCGCGTGCGCACCTTCCTGCGCAAGGTTGAAGAGGCAATTGCTTCTGGCGATCAGACTGCTGCGAACGAAGCCTTCAAGGCCGCGCAGCCGGAGATCATGCGCGCAGCAAACAAAGGCGTTCTGCACGCCAACACGGCCTCCCGCAAGGTTTCCCGTCTTAATGCTCGCATCAAGGCGCTCGGCGCTTAAACAGCCCCGTCACATAACCGTAAAGAAGCCCGGCCCCAGTGCCGGGTTTTTTTTAGCCGTGCAATTTTGTGGATGACCGAAATCGGCAACCGGTACGTGCGATATCGTAAATTTTGCCATGTATGATAATGTCAGGAAAAATTGATTAAAACCAACGCCTTATCAACATGTAGGGGTTTGTTAACCCGATCAAACCGGATTCGATACGAGTCAAGCCACCAGTACCGAAATTTTTTTTGAAACTGCCGTTTTTTGAATGTGACAGCGTGCCGGAGAGCCAAAAGTCATTGCGACAGAACGCATTTGCTTGCTCGCCCACAGCAGGCCAAAAAACGCTCACGCCGGGGTAGAATCCTGCAAGTTTCGAGATTTGTAAAAACACGCGGTTGCCCCATCCGTCGCGGTCTGTATATTAACACTCAGCTGGCACGAAATGACCAGCAGGCAATCCAAAAAATGGTGCTTGGATAAACAATGAATAAGTCCAGTCGAAACAAAACTGAGCACGTCACTATGCGACTTGGGAATGGACACATTCCCGCGTTCAGTATCTTCGGCGCTTAGCGCCGCGACAGACTAATTATTCTTCCTACCATTATTCAAAGTACTTTAAATCAATAGCTCATGGCTATTGAAGGGGGGCGATTGTGTTTAACGAGGGTGGCTATGCCGGGGATGTGAGTGCGCAGGAAGCATTCAACAATCTCTCCGGCCAGCAACAGGCAGTGCTTGTTGACGTGCGAACGCAGGCGGAGTGGTCCTTTGTCGGGCTGCCTGATCTGCGCGCGATCGGGAAGGAACCCATTCTGGCAGAATGGCAGAGTTTCCCGTCTTCGGGACCCCGTCCCGAATTTGTCGCAGACGTTTCCGAACATTTGGCAAAAAAAGGGCTTGACCAAAACGCCCCGATCTATTTCTTGTGCCGCTCCGGAGCACGCAGCCGGGCCGCCGCGATCGCCCTGACGCAGGCCGGCTACACACAGTGCTTCAATGTCTCCGATGGCTTCGAAGGACCGCACGATGCGGACGGCCATCGCGGGACCCAGTCCGGCTGGAAAGCCTCCGGGCTGCCCTGGATACAAGGCTGAACACCCCGCAAAAGACGGGGTCAGGTGGCAGGAATTTCCCGCCGCCAATACCATAACCGTCCCAAAAGGGACTCAATAATGCTGCAAAAGCAGCTTAGGCGTTGAAGAACGGCTGTGGCGGACTGTTCTTCATAATGACAGGAGGCAGATGATATGCAGGTTCAGGAGGCAGGCGGCTCCGAACAGTGGAAGCGTGTTAAGAAACAGCTCCGCGCAGAACTCGGCGACGACGTGTTTACCAGCTGGTTTGCACGGGTTGACCTTGAGGAACACCAGGACGGCACCGTGCGCCTGTCCGTACCCACGCGTTTCTTGAAACAGTGGATTCAGAACAATTACAACGACCAGCTGATGGGGCTGTGGCAGCGCGAATGCGACAACGTGCATCGCATCGAACTGACGGTGCGCAGCGCAATCCGGCCGCGTCAGACACCGGTCAGCACGCCGAGCCTTGCCGCACCGGCGACCACGAAGCCGGCGACCCTCGAAGGCCGCGGCGACACGTTCGCCGATGCGGCCCAGGTCACCCGAGCCCAGGCGGCGACGGCCGCAGTCGGCCGCGGTGAAACCACGCAGGACACGCCGCGTGACGTCCTTCAGGGCGCAGCCCTCGACCCCAAATACACCTTCGAGACCTTCGTCGAAGGCGAGTCCAACAACCTCGCGCTTGCTGCCGCAAGGCAGGTGGCCGCAGGCGGATCGGTAACCTTCAACCCGCTTTACCTGCATGCCTCCGTCGGCCTCGGCAAGACGCACCTGATGCAGGCGGTCGCGGCGAAGGCGCGCGCCTCCGGCCGCAAAGTGCTCTACCTGACGGCCGAGCACTTTATGTACAAGTTCGTCGCGGCCCTGAAGTCCCAGTCGGCTCTTGCCTTCAAGGAAACGCTTCGGACCATCGACCTGCTGCTGATCGATGACATGCAGTTCCTGCACGGCAAACAGGTGCAGCAGGAATTCTGCCACACCCTGAACGCGCTGATCGACGGCGCACGCCAGGTGATCGTGGCCGCCGACCGGGCTCCGTCCGAGCTGGACACGCTGGATGACCGCGTCCGATCCCGCCTGTCGGGCGGCCTCGTCGTCGGCATCATGGAACCGGACTTCGCACTGCGCCGGAACATCCTGGCCTCCCGGGTGGAAATGGCCCGCAAGACCTATCCGCAGTTCGACGTTCCCGATGGCGTCCTGGATTATGTCGCCCGCCATGTCGCCTCCTCTGGCCGCGACCTGGAAGGTGCCCTCAACCGCCTGATCGCGCACAATCAGCTGACCAACCAGCCGATCACGCAGGAAATGGCGGAAATGACCCTGCGCGACCTGGTGCGCTCCAGCGAACCGCGCCGCGTCAAGATCGAGGACATCCAGCGGATCGTCTCCAAGCACTACAATGTGACCAAGGCCGACTTGCTGTCCGCTCGCCGGACCCGCACGATCGTCCGTCCCCGGCAGATTGCGATGTATCTGGCAAAGGTCATGACCCCGCGCTCGCTGCCGGAAATCGGCCGTCGGTTCGGCAACCGCGACCACACGACGGTCCTGCACGCCGTGCGCAAGATCGAGGAAATGGCCCGTGCCGACTACGCGCTGGCGCAGGAGCTCGAACTGCTGAAGCGCATGCTGGACGCCTGAGCCGTCCGGAGCGGACGGTTTCCCGCCGCTGCCCGGAATCAGGCCGGCGGGAAAGCGTTGAAATAAACCATATTCTACCAATTTGGGGGGCGTTCCGGGCGGACGCCCCCTTGCTTTTGGCGCCGGTTAAGGGCAGTGTCGTCCCCCCGCTCCTTCCCGGAGCCAATAATGTCCAGTTTGCCGGGCGGCCCCGCCCGGCCTTTCACGAGTACGGAACGAGAGTATGAAAGCGACCCTCGAGCGGACCGACCTCCTCAAGTCCCTGACCCATGTTCACCGGGTGGTCGAGCGCCGGAATACCATTCCCATCCTGTCGAACGTCCTGCTACGTGCCGACGGCGGTGCGCTCAACCTCAAGGCAACTGATCTCGATCTGGAGATCGTCGAAACCGTCCCCGCCATGATCGACCTGCCCGGGGCGACGACCGTGCCCGCACATATGTTCTACGACATCGTGCGCAAGCTGCCGGAAGGCTCGCAGGTCGTCCTGGAGACCACCAGCGACAACGCCACGCTGGAAATCCGGGCCGGACGCTCCAGGTTCACGCTGCAGATGTTGCCTGAAACCGACTTCCCCGACCTGACGGCCGGCGATTTCAGCCACGGTTTCACACTGACCGCTGCCGACATCCGCAAGCTGATCGACACCACTCAGTTCGCCATCTCCACCGAAGAGACCCGTTATTATCTCAACGGCATCTACCTGCACACGGTGGACGCGGGCAATGGACAGATGTTCCGGGCGGTCGCGACCGACGGTCACCGTCTCGCGCAGGCCGAGGTTCCGGCCCCGTCGGGTGCTTCCGGCATGCCGGGCATCATCGTGCCGCGCAAGACCGTGGGCGAAATCCAGAAGCTGCTGGAAGTTCCGGAAGCCGAAGTGCAGATCGAGCTGTCCGACACCAAGATCCGGATCACGACCGGCTCCATCGTACTGACCTCCAAGCTGATCGACGGCACCTTCCCGGACTATGGCCGGGTGATCCCGCAGGGCAACGACAAGGAAATGCGCGTCGATCGCGACGAGTTCAAGGAAGCGGTCGACCGCGTGTCGACGATTTCCTCCGAACGGGGCCGCGCCGTCAAACTTTCCTTGAGCGAAGGCCGGATGGTGCTGACCGTCAACAACCCGGATTCCGGCAGTGCGACGGAAGAGCTGGCGGTCGAATACGATGCCGAACCTCTGGAAATCGGCTTCAATTCCCGCTACCTCCTCGATATCGCCAACCAGCTCGGCAGTGACACCGCGCTGTTCCGGCTGGCTGATTCCGGATCGCCGACGCTTATCCAGGACAACACGGTCGAGGACTGCCTGTTCGTCCTGATGCCGATGCGGGTCTGATCGTCGGCCCGAAACAAGCGGAAGCAGGATGATGACAGAGTTCCGGACGGCGCAGCTGACCCGTCTGTCCCTGACCGGCTTCCGCAACTACGCGGCGCTTTCCCTGTCGCTATCGTCGAGAATGACCGCCTTCGTCGGCCCCAACGGGGCCGGCAAGACCAATATCCTGGAAGCGATCTCGTTCCTGACCGCCGGCCGAGGCCTGCGCCGGGCCGCCCTTGCCGACATCGCCCGCAAGGACGGTGACGGCAGCTGGAGCGTTGCGGCCACCGTGCTGCTGGACGGGATGGAAACGAAGATCGGCACCGGCCTGGTCGCGGGTACGCCCGGACGCAAGGTCCGTATCGACGGCGAGGAAGTCAAGGGATCGGAAAGCCTGCTGGATTACATGCGGGTCCTCTGGCTGGTCCCCAGCATGGACGGGCTGTTCACGGGTCCGGCATCCGACCGGCGGCGGTTTCTCGACCGGCTGACGCTGGCGATCGACCCGGCCCATGGCCGCCGGGTTGGCGATTTCGAGAACGCTCTGAGACAACGCAACCGGCTGCTGGAGCAGGGCGGTTCCGACGCCTTTCTCTCCGCACTGGAGCAGCAGGTCGCCGAACTCGGCACCGCGGTTTCCATCGCCAGGAGCGAAACCGTCGGCCTGCTGGCGCAGATGATTGCGGACCAGGCCGCCCAGGACCTTCCCTTCCCCCATGCGACGGTCGCGCTCGAAGGTGCCTTCGAGGCGGAGACCATCGGCCTCAGCGCCTCCGACCGCGAAGACGTCTACCGGCAGATGCTGAAAGAGGGGCGCCCGCGCGACCGGGCTGCAGGGCGGACGCTCAACGGTCCGCACTTGAGCGATCTCAATGTGATGCATGCTGCGAAGGCCATGCCGGCAGCGCAATCCTCCACCGGAGAACAGAAGGCCCTGCTGATCGGGCTGATCCTGGCGCATGCGGAACTGACCGCGAAGGTCTCCGGAATGACGCCGCTCCTTCTGCTCGACGAAGTCGCGGCCCATCTCGATCCGAACCGGCGGGCAGCGCTGTTTGCCAAGCTGGACTCCCTCGGCGGACAGGTCTTCATGACCGGGACCGACGAAGCCCTTTTCAAGGCCCTGCCGGACACCGCCGAGGTGTTCGAGATCAGGGACCACCAGAGCCGCCTGCTGCGCGGTGCGAACGCCCCTTAAATCCGCCGGATTCTTGTGGTTTTCCACCAGAATCCCTTCGCAGGCCTCACGATCGCCCGCGTGCGGTTGAACCCCTGCCGGAACCCCGTATAACGGGGTTAGAAAAGACAAACCGATTGGTGATTGATTCGCATGAGCGACATGTCCACGCCCGACCCCATACAGACCCCGGAAACCGGAAACGGCGCCGAATACGGAGCCGACTCCATCAAGGTCCTCAAGGGCCTCGATGCCGTTCGCAAACGGCCCGGCATGTATATCGGCGACACAGATGACGGCTCGGGCCTGCACCACATGGTCTACGAGGTGGTCGACAACGCGATCGACGAGGCTCTTGCCGGCCATGCCGACCATGTCACGGTCACGCTGAACCCGGACGGGTCCGTTACCGTGTCGGACAACGGCCGCGGCATTCCCACGGACATTCACCAGGAAGAAGGCGTTTCTGCGGCCGAGGTCATCATGACCCAGTTGCACGCGGGCGGTAAGTTCGACCAGAACTCCTACAAGGTTTCGGGCGGCCTGCACGGCGTCGGTGTTTCCGTGGTGAACGCCCTGTCCACCCGGCTGGACCTGCGCATCTGGCGGAACGACCAGGAACACTCCATGTCCTTCGCCCACGGGGAAGCCCAGGGCGCGCTGAAGGTGACCGGCCCGGCAAACGGCCGCAAGGGTACCGAAGTCACGTTCCTGCCCTCGCCGGAAACCTTCACCAGGACCGAGTTCGATTTCGGCACGCTGGAACACCGGCTGCGCGAACTCGCCTTCCTCAATTCGGGCGTCCGCATCATCCTGACCGACAAGCGCGGCGTGGAAGCCGTGGTCGAGGAACTCTTCTACGAAGGCGGACTGGAAGCCTTTGTCCGCTTCCTGGACCGGGCCAAGCACCCGCTGATCGAAAACCCGATCACGATGAGTTCGGAACGCGACGGCATCACGGTGGAAGCCGCCATGTGGTGGAACGACAGCTATCACGAGCATGTGCTGTGCTTCACCAACAACATTCCGCAGCGCGACGGCGGCACGCACCTTGCCGGTTTCCGGGCCGCACTGACGCGCCAGATCACCGGCTACGCGGAATCGACCGGCCTGATGAAAAAGGAAAAGGTGTCGCTGTCGGGCGACGACTGTCGCGAGGGTCTGACCTGCGTGCTGTCGGTGAAGGTGCCTGACCCGAAATTCTCCTCGCAGACCAAGGACAAGCTGGTTTCCTCGGAAGTGCGCCCGGTCGTGGAGAACCTCGTTTCCCAGATGCTGGGCGAATGGCTGGAGGAAAACCCGGCGCCGGCGAAGTCCATCGTCTCCAAGGTGGTGGAAGCGGCCTCCGCCCGCGAAGCCGCCCGCAAGGCGCGCGAACTGACGCGGCGCAAGGGCGCGCTCGATGTCGCCTCGCTGCCCGGCAAGCTGGCCGACTGTCAGGAACGCGATGCCTCCAAGGCCGAACTCTTCCTGGTGGAGGGCGATTCCGCAGGCGGCTCGGCCAAGCAGGGCCGGCACCGGGAGAACCAGGCCGTGCTGCCGCTGCGCGGCAAGATCCTCAACGTGGAACGGGCACGCTTCGACAAGATGCTGTCCTCCAACGAGATCGGCACACTGATCACGGCACTCGGGACAGGCATCGGCAAGGAAG